>JBBCGM010000001.1:0-235604 GCA_037201605.1 Candidatus Moraniibacteriota bacterium
GTGCCCCGCACTTCGAAGCGCACGCGTGTCGGTGTATTGGTTTCGGGATCGATCAGCTATCACATTGGAGACATCCATCGAAGCTTCGATAGAAATGCGCTCGCCTGGCTGGCCAGCAACCTTCGCTTTCAGGTGACGCTTCATGAGGTTGAGGCCCTTGACTACCACGCGGCCCACGCCGGGCTCGACGCGGATAACTTCCCCGCGCTTGCCGCGGTCTTTTGCCAGCGATGACAGCGACCTGGTCGCCCTTTTTTGATCTTCATCTTCATACGCTTAGAGGACTTCAGGGGCAAGGGAAATAATCTTGGTAAAACCGCGTTCGCGCAGTTCGCGAGCCACCGGACCAAAGATGCGCGTACCTTTTGGGTCCTGGTTGTTGGCCTCAAGAATGACGGCCGCGTTTTCGTCGAAACGAATATAGGAATTGTCCTTGCGGCGGTAGGCCTGGCTCTGGCGAACAATCACTGCTTTGACTTTGTCACCTTTTTTGACCATACCGCGGGGCTCAGCCGATTTGACTGAGGCAACGATAATGTCGCCAAGCGCAGCATAACGGCGGCGGGTACCTCCGAGCACCTTGAAGCACTGGATTTCCTTGGCTCCGCTGTTGTCGGCATTCTGAGTCGGCTTTGCGCTTGAATCATAGGTTTACTTTTCTCCTTTCTCGGAAATAACAGTGTAACGCTTATCGCGGGAAAGCGGGCGGCACTCCTGAAATACCACCTTATCACCCACTGCGAAGGCATTGTGCTCGTCATGCACTTTGTAGCGTTTGCTCGAGCGGTACTGCTTCAGATACTTGGAGTGCGTCTTCAGGGTATCCACCTTGACCACGATGGTCTTGTCCATCTTATCGCTCACCACCGTGCCTTGCAGCTTTGGAGCCTTGTTGGTTGTCTTGTTTTCGACCTTTTGCATACTTTATGAAAATATCAGGATAAAATTAATTAGCCTCTTCGTCAAGGCCTAGGCTCTCGGCCTCTGCCCGAGCGTTTTGAGGCGCGCGATATCTTTGCGGAGCGTTCGGTATTGACGATGACCTTTCGCTTGACGGGTTGCCAAGTCAAAGCGAAGCTTGCGAGCCTTGTCAGCCATCTCGGTAAGCGCTTTCTCGCGCTCTTCCTTTGTTTTTTCCTTCCAGGCTTGGAATTTCATACTTCTTTAGTCCTTTTCAACAAATTTGGTCTTGAGCGAGAGCTTGTGGGAAGCAAGCCGCATAGCTTCCGTCGCCGCTTCACGCGGGATGCCTTCGAGTTCAAAGAGAACGCGGCGCGGCGCGACCTTGGCAACATAGTGATCAACGCTGCCTTTTCCCTTACCCATCGGGGTCTGCTCCCCCTTTTTCGTCATCGGCTTGTCAGGGAACACGCGAATCCATACCTTGCCTCCGCGCTGGAGGGGAACGGGTCATGGCACGGCGGGCTGCCTCGATCTGGCGGGCCGAAAGTAGGCCTTCTTCGAGCGTCTTAAGGCCGAAGCTGCCGAAACTCACCTTATCGCCACGGTTGGTCGCAATGCCGGACCAGCCGCCTCGATGGTGCTTGCGGTGCTTGATTTTGCGGGGCATGAGCAGCATAGGGATGCAGTAACTCTCGAATAAATAGATTAGGCGTTCGGTTCTTCCGGGGCTTCCTCGAACTTCTCGCCCTTGTAAATCCACACTTTAATGCCGATAACGCCGTAGGTGGTCCGGGCTTCAACCCGAGCGAAATCGATGTCGGCACGCAGGGTATGGAGCGGGATTTTTGCCGCGGGACAGCCATTCACGACGCGACATTTCAGCACCTCCTAGACGGCCGCTGATTTCGATCTTGACGCCCCTGGACTTCTTTGCTGCCTTCGACCTGATCAAGCATACCTTTCAGCACGCGGCGGAACGGCATACGGCGCTCCAGCTGTTCAGCGACCTGCTGACCAACAAGCTCTGCATTCGCGTCGGCGTTCTTGACCTCCTGGACTTCAATCTTGAGATCGATCTTCTTGCCGGCAAAAAAGCGCTTCTTGACCGCACGGGTCAGGTCTTCAATCCCGGTGCCGCCTCGGCCGATGAGCACACCGGACGAGACGTCTCGATGATCAGACGGATCACGTTCCTTGAGCGCTCAATCTGGACGGAAGCAATCGCCGCCTGCTTCCAACTCTTCGTCACAAAGCTCCGGATCTCAACATCCTTGCGCAGCTGTTCGCGATAATCTTTCTTCACACCGAACCAGCGCGACTGCCAGCCAGTCGTGATACCGATTCTGATGCCTGTTGGATTTACTTTATGTCCCATAGTATTTTAGACGGCTTTACGTTGGAAAACTTTCTTGGGAGCAGCAGGTGCTTTGCCTTTTCGAGCCCTGCTTCTTGGGAACGGCCACCGTCCGCCTTCGGGCTTACTGACTCAGAGGGCTTTTCAGCTGCTACTTCTTCAGCGGAAGTCTCCGGTGCCGGAACGGAAATTGCCTTAGATACCTTTTGCACCTTACGGCGGTTCTGGCCCTCAACTTTTTCAGCTACGATGACCACCACTTTGGAACCCCGGCGCTTGAGCGGCGTAGCCTGACCATGGGCACGAGGCAGCCAGCGCGCGAGCGTCAGTCCATCACCGACACGGATATCTTCGATAAAGAGGTTCTCCGCATCCAATCCAAAGTTATTGACCGCATTGGCCTCGGCGCTCGCAATAAGCGCTGCCAGTGGATCGGCTGCCTTCTTCGGCTGGCGCGAGAGTTGCGTCAGTGCTTCTCGCACATCAATACCAACCAGGGCTCGCGTCACGAGACGCACCTTGCGGGGGGAAATGCGCAGATTGGAGAGGGAGGCGATCGCTTTCATACTTATTTCTTAGCGGGAGACTGAGCCTTGGCAGCGCGAGCAGCATCGAGTTCGCGCTGCTTGTTAGCCGCTTCGATCTCTTTCTGCATCTTGCCACCATGACGGTAGAACTTGCGGGTGGGTGAAAATTCCCCCAGACGGTGGCCTACCATTTCTTCCGTCACGAACACGGAGATAAAATCCCTGCCGTTATGCACCCCGAACGTAAAACCGACCATTTCAGGCGAAATGACTGAGGCGCGCGACCAGGTCTTGATAACCGTGCGATCGCCCAGCTTCTTGCCTTCCAACTTCTTGAGAAGGCGCTGGTCAACGTAAAGTCCTTTTTTGAGGCTGCGTGACATAGGGGGTTTAACGTTTCTTGGACTTGCGGCGGATAATGTATTTATTGCTCTGATTCTTCTTACGGCGGGTCTTCTTACCGAGTGCTGGCTTGCCCCAAGGGGTCTTGGGAGGCATACCGATCGGCTGCCGGCCTTCACCGCCACCGTGCGGATGATCCACTGGATTCATAGCCGAACCGCGCACTGCCGACGTTTGTTCTTCCAGCGGCTGCGGCCAGCCTTGCCCGATAGTCTCAGAGCCGTGCTCGAAATTACTCACCTGGCCCAAGGTTGCGAAACAATCCTTGCTGATCAGACGGATCTCTCCGGAAGTAAGCTTTACCTGGGCCATAGCGCCGTCGAGCGCCATAAGCGTCGCTTGGGCGCCGGCGCTGCGAACGATCTGTCCGCCTTTGCCGATTTTGAGCTCAATATTGCAGATAATAGTGCCTGGCGGAATATTACGGAGTGGCAAACGGTTTCCGTCGCGTACTGGCGCTTTTTCGCCAGACATGATCGTATCGTCCTTGCGCAGGTTTTCCGTAGCCAGGATATAGCGCTTCTCACCATCCGCATAGGCGATTAAGGGCAATAAGTCCAGAACGGTTCGGGTCTTTTTCAATAGAAACGATCTTGCCGGGAATATACCCATTTGTCTTGGCGAAAATCCACAACCCGGTAGCGGCGCTTGTGTCCTCCGCCCTGATGACGCACGGAGATTTTTCCCGCCGAACGGCCGGCGCGCTTCTTATAGGGGCGCAAGCAGCGGCTTGTGCGGCGTACCTTCAGTCACCGCGTCGGGTTTGACTACCGACATGTTGCGTCGGCCAGCCGTATTGCGTTTGTAGATCTTGATGGCCATAGCTTTACAAACCGGCGTTAAAAGTTTCGATGGTCTGACCCTTGGTGAGCGTTACGATGGCCTTTTTGAGGTCACGGCGCTTGCCTTGGATCTGAGCCGCTCCAAACGCCTTGCGTTTGCCGGGAATACGAATGATATTGACCGAAACCACCGAGACGCCGTACGCTTCCGCAACCGCCTGAGCGATGCTTTTCTTGTTCGCGCGCGGAGAGACTTCAAACACGTACTGGGAAAGGGCGCCGAGGGCGTAACTCTTCTCCGTCACGCGCGGGCGACGCAGTAGGGTATGTGCAAGCATGCTCTCCTGAGCAGCTGGAGCGCTTTTCTTTTTCGCAGGAGCCTTCTTGGCAGCCGGCTTCTTGGTTTTCTTGTCGGAAAAGAGTTCCATAGTATATACGGTTAGGCTGCCCACTTGGCAAAACGCTGCTCGAGATCTTTGACTCCGGCTTCAGTCAGGACGACGTATTCGTGATTGAGCAAATCAAAGACATTCATGTTTTCAGAAAGGGTCGTGGCAGTCTTGGGCACATTGCGCATCAGACGCACTGTTCCGAATTCTTCACGGGTCAGTCCGGCAAGCAGGCTGCGGCCGCTAATGCCCAGGGCCTGAAGCGCGCCCACGAACAGCTTGGTTTTGGGCTCAGCGAAGTTCATATCTTCCAAAAGAACGCATTTACCGCTCCGGAGCTTATCCGAGAGAGCCACCATGACGCCTTCTGACGCATCTTGCGATTGGCGGCCTTGGAAAAATTGCGGGTCGAAAGCGGACCGAACACGACGCCACCCTTGCGCCACACCGGCGTACGCACCTCGCCCACGCGGGCGCGGCCCGTACCCTTTTGGCGCCACGGCTTCCTGCCGGAACCGGCGCGTTCGCTGCGATCTTTCGTGTGGGCGATGGCCTGGCGACGATTGCCGGAAAGGGCTACGTATACCTGATGGACCAGTACATCATTGGATGGCAGCCCGAAACAGGCGTCGGAGAGGGTAAGCTCTTTGACTTCCTTGCCGCTCAGATTTTTGACAGTCACTTTTGGCATAGGATTAGCGGGCGCTCACGAGGGTTACGATACGGCCACTCACGCCGGGAACCGCTCCCTGAACGCCGATGAGGCCTTCTTCTTTGTTGACGTATACGACCGAGAGATTGCGGGTCGTCATATTCTTGCCGCCCATGCGGCCAGCCATGCGCAGGACCCTTAATCACGTGCTCAGGGAATGTTGCGCCGATGGAACCAGGCTTGCGCATATCATGCTTGCGACCATGGCTTGCGGGAGCACCGCGGAAAACCGTGGCGCTTCACAACACCTTGGAAGCCTTTGGCCTTGGTGATACCGGAAACATGTACTTTGTCACCGACTTCAAACTGGTCGACTGAGAGCTCACTTCCTTCAGTAAAACCTTCCAGCAGGGTAACGGTATCATCTGTGGACGTGCTGTCCTTGTCGAGGCGGAATTCGCGGCGTACGCTTTTCTTTTTGTTCTTCGGAGCTTCTACCTGAAGAGCGCTGTAGCCGTTTTTTTCAGGCGTACGCTTCAGCGTCACCGTATTCTTCTCACAAGTAATGAGCGTCATGTTCAAAGCGCCCTTCTCGGCGTCGAAGAGCGTGGTCATTCCCAGTTTTTTGCCGATGAGAAATTTCATTACCGACAGGAATTTTTAGCGTTGAGAAAAAAGAAAACTGGCTTCTCAGGTGAGCCAGTTCTTCATACTGCGATGAAAAACAATGGTTTCGCTGAGTATCCGTCCCCGCTCGAAAAGGACTTAGGGGCGGACTGGAACGAAAGTATGCGGTTTCCCAAAAGGGGCCTACATTTTGATTTCGATGTCGACACCGGCCGGCAGATCGAGATTCGTCAGGTTATCGATCGTCTTGGGAGTCGGATTCAAGATATCGATCAGACGCTTGTGGACCCGCATTTCGAATTGGTCGCGGGCGTTCTTGTGGACAAAGGTCGACTTGTTGACGGTCACTTTGTGCACTTCGGTCGGAAGCGGCACGGGTCCGGTAATAGTGGCTCCGGAACGTTCAGCCGTTTCGACAATTTTGCGCGCTGACTGGTCGATGATCTTGTGGTCGTAGGCCTTGATCTTGATCCTGACGCGGGCACCGGTTGGCGGTGTTTCTGTCTTCTTCATTCTTGTAATTTACCTGAGTCTTCCACCTCTTGTCTCTAGGGAAGATTCGGAGGAAAGAGGCCTTTCGGCCTGTTTCCCCCTTTCAACACTCGAGACGAATGTCTTACTTGAGGATCTTGGTCACCACGCCGGCGCCGACAGTGCGGCCGCCTTCGCGGATGGTGAAGCGCATACCGTCCTCCATAGCGATCGGAGCCAGAAGCTTGATCTTGAGGTTCACGGTGTCGCCTGGCATGACCATTTCCGAGCCTTCAGGAAGTTCCACTTCGCCGGTCACGTCCGTGGTCCGGACATAGAACTGCGGCTTGTAGCCCTTGAAGAACGGTGTATGGCGTCCGCCTTCTTCCTTGGACAGGACGTAGACTTCGCCTTCGAATTCAGTGTGAGGAGTGATAGAGCCGGGCTTAGCCAGTACCTGGCCGCGCTCGACGTCTTCTTTCTTGATACCGCGGATGAGGATACCGGCATTGTCGCCAGCCAGACCTTTACCCAATTGCTTATTGAACATCTCGATACCGGTAACCACAGTCTTCTGGGTGTCGCGGATACCGATGATTTCGACTTCATCGTTAAGGTTGATGACTCCAGTCTCGATACGGCCGGTCACAACAGTGCCACGACCTTCGATCGAGAAGATATCTTCGATGGGCATAAGGAATGCCTTATCGGTGTCGCGTACGGGATCGGGCACTTTCTCGTCGAGAGCGGTGATCAGGTCAAGGATAGGCTTGGCAGCCTCGTCATCGACTGACTTGCACTCGAGTGCCTTGAGAGCGCTACCCTTGATGACAGCGGCGTTATCGCCATCGAATTCGTACTTGGAAAGGAGTTCGCGCACTTCGGCTTCGACGAGCTCGATCAGTTCGGCATCGTCCACCATGTCTACCTTGTTGAGGAAGACAACGATTTCCGGCACACCGACCTGGCGCGCCAAAAGGATGTGCTCGCGGGTCTGAGGCATCGGACCGTCAGTCGCAGACACGACGAGGATGGAGCCGTCCATCTGGGCGGCACCCGTGATCATGTTCTTGATATAGTCAGCGTGGCCCGGACAGTCGACGTGTGCATAGTGGCGCTTCTCGCTTTCGTACTCACAGTGAGCCGTCGCGATGGTAATACCGCGCTCGCGCTCTTCGGGAGCTTTGTCGATTTCGGAAATCGGGCGTTCCTTGGCCAGACCCTTCATGCTCAAAACATGCAGGATGGGCGGCGGTCAGCGTCGTTTTGCCATGGTCAACATGGCCGATGGTGCCGACGTTGACGTGGGGTTTGCTGCGGTCAAATTGCTCTGCCATAATCTTATTTCCTTTAACTGTGGATTCTCGCGGATGTTTTTCCCTTTTTCGGGGAAAAAGAACCACGCACCTCCGCTAAAAATGATTAGGATTTACGAAATTTTCTTCTTAATTTTCTGAAGGCTTTTCACGCTCTAAACGAAAAAAGGCTTTCAAAAAGCGTCGTTCCAAATGGTATCAATGAAGACCGATATTGTCAAGTCTCGCCCCAAGGAGCAAGAGCCTTATTTACCCTCGGGCTTCGGGGCGGCGGGCGCCGATAATCTCTTGGGCGACATTTGCAGGTACTTCGGCGTAATGGCCGAACTCCATCGAATAGCTGGCGCGCCCCTGGGACATGGAACGCATTTCGGTCGCGTAGCCGAACATCGAGGAAAGCGGCACTTCCGACTCAATCTCTTTGACGGCCGAAGCCCCCTCGCCGCGGGTATTCATCTCTTTGATGATACCGCGCTTCGAGGACAAATCGCCAACGATATCACCCATGAATTGCTCAGGAGTGGTTACGACGACGCGCATAATAGGCTCAAGGATGATGGGCTTGGCTTTGCGAGCCGCTTCCTTGAACGCAAGCGAGCCTGCGATGCGGAAAGCCGCTTCGGATGAGTCAACGTCGTGGTAGGAACCATCATAGAGGGTGGCTTTGATATCTACCACCGGATAGCCGGCCAGCACGCCGGTCTCCATGGCTTCTTGGATACCCTTATCAACCGGCTTGATGAATTCTTGAGGAATCGCTCCGCCCTTGATCTCATCCACGAACTCGTAGCCGACGCCTGCTTCTTGCGGCTCGAGGCGCACCCACGCATGCCGTACTGGCCGCGGCCGCCGGACTGGCGGATGTACTTGCCTTCGGCTTCTGCCCTTCTCGCGGATCGTTTCACGATAAGCCACCTGCGGACGGCCGACATTCACCTCTACCTTGAACTCGCGCTTCATGCGATCAACAAGAATATCGAGGTGCAGTTCGCCCATGCCGAAAGGATGGTCTGTCCAGTTTCGGCATCGCTCCGCACGCGGAAAGTCGGGTCCTCTTCCATGAGTTTCTTCAAAGCAACGCCCATCTTTTCCTGGTCGGATTTAGTCTTGGCTCGATAGCGATATCGATAACCGGCTCGGGGAAGGTAATGGATTCGAGCAATACTGGAGCATCCGGATCGCAGAGCGTATCGCCGGTAGTTGTCACTTTCATGCCGACGAGCGCGCCGATATCACCCGCGCCGAGCTCTTGGATTTCTTCGCGGCTGTTGGAATGCATGCGGAGGATGCGGCCGATACGCTCCTTCTCACCTTTGGTGGCATTGAGGACGTAGGAACCCGCTTTCACGGTACCGGAGTAGACGCGGAAAAAAGTGAGCTGTCCGACAAAGGGTCAGTCGCCACCTTGAAAGCCAGAGCGCTAAACTTCTCATCATCGGCAGTGTTCCTGACTATTTCCGCATCAGTCTTAGGATCAAGAGCCTTGATAGGCGGCACATCGAGCGGAGAAGGTAGATAGTCTACGACACCGTCGAGCACCAACTGCACGCCCTTGTTACGCAGGGCCGTACCGGTAAAGACCGGGATGAGGCGCACGCTGATAACCGCCTGGCGCAAAGCGGCTTTCAGTTCGGCCTGGGAAATCTCTTCGCCCGAAAGATATTTTTCTGTGAGCGCATCGTCTGTTTCGGAAATCTTCTCCACCATTTTTTCGCGCCACTCAGTAGCCTTGGCTTTGTCTCCCTCGGGAATCTCGCCTTCGATCACTTTCTCTCCCATCTCACCGTCAAAGGTATAGGCCTTCATCTTAATGAGGTCGATGACGCCGTAGAAATCACCGCGCTCGCCCAAAGGCAATTGCACGGCGACCGCGTTCGGAGTCAGGCGGTTCCAAATAGAAGCAAGGGCATCTTCGAAAACGGCGCCTTCCTTGTCGATTTTATTGATAAAGCAGATACGGGGCACGTTGTACTTGTCGGCCTGGCGCCACACGGTTTCCGACTGCGGCTCGACGCCTTCCTTGCCGTCAAAAACAACAAACGCCGCCATCCAGCACGCGGAGGCTGCGCTCCACTTCCACGGTAAAGTCCACGTGGCCAGGCGTGTCGATGATGTTGATTTGATTATCTTTCCAAAAGCAGTCGTTGCAGCCGACGTAATGGTGATGCCGCGCTCGCGCTCTGGTCCATCCAGTCCATGGTCGCTTCGCCCTCGTGCACCTCGCCGATCTTGTGCGTGATGCCGGTGTAAAACAAAACACGCTCCGTCGTCGTCGTCTTACCGGCGTCGATGTGGGCGATGATACCGATGTTGCGGTAGTTTTCGATGGGAATTTTGCGGTCCATATTTTTTAAGAAAGAAAGAGCGGACGGAATCCGAAGCAATGGATCCGTCTGAAAAATGGTTTTAAGCGAAGTGAGCAAAGGCCTTGTTGGCCTCGGCCATACGTGAGTCTCGTCGCGCTTCTTCATAGCAGCGCCCGTCTTGTTGGCGGCATCGAGGAGCTCGTCGGCGAGGCGGACAGCCATGTCCTTGCCCTTGCGGCTACGGCAGGCGTCGCGCACCCAGCGCATGGCAAGCACCTGGCGGCGCTCTCCGGATACCGGTACCGGTACCTGGTTAGTTGGCACCACCCACGCGGCGGCTCTTGAGTTGCAAGAGGGGCGAGACGTTCTTGATGGCCTGCTCAAATGTGTTGAGCCCAGCCTTCTTCGTGCGCTCGTTGATGATCTCGAAAGCATCGTAAACGATTTTCTCAGCGACGCTCTTCTTGCCATTTCCACATGATCATACCGATAAAATGGCCGACCAGAGGGTTGGCGTAGAGCGTATCGGGCTTCCATTCGCGATGAAAATTTCTCTTTCTGCGTGGCATAGTAGGTAAACCTTAGTCCTTCTTCT
This sequence comes from Candidatus Moraniibacteriota bacterium, assembly GCA_037201605.1. Classification (GTDB taxonomy): domain Bacteria; phylum Patescibacteriota; class Minisyncoccia; order Moranbacterales; family UBA1568; genus UBA1568. The sequence goes on from JBBCGM010000001.1 coordinate 10,325, forward strand.
TGTCTTTCTTGGTGCCGTATTTGGAACGGCTCTGCTTGCGCTGCACACCGGCCGAGTCGAACACGCCGCGCACCACATGGTAGCGCACGCCTGGAAGATCCTTGACGCGGCCCCCGCGGATCATGACGATGGAGTGTTCTTGGAGGTTGTGGCCCTCACCCGGGATGTAGGCGGTCACTTCCAGACCGTTGGTCAGACGCACGCGGGCGATCTTGCGGAGCGCTGAGTTCGGTTTCTTGGGAGTAGTGGTAGAAACCTTGAGACACACGCCGCGCTTAAAGGGGCTCTCGTGGCGGGTGTTGCGGTTCTTGATGGTATTCAAAGAATACGCCAATGGCAGGCGACTTGGACTTCTTCTTGGAAAGCGTACGCGGGCGCTTGATGAGCTGGTTAATGGTAGCCACGGGTTTGGAAAAAAGAAACAGGTAAAAAGCGAAAAATACGGGATAAAGAAAAAGCCGCTCTGCGAAGGCTTTGGCTTTACTGTACGCTTTATCCTAAGGAAGCCAAGCCTTTTTGTCAAGTCTCAGAACGCCAGTCCCAAAAAGAACTGGAGTATCGTGCCGATAAAGAGGTTGATCGGGTACGAAAAGAGGAAAATGACCGCAAAAATAAGGAGGATGCCGTACTGCTCGAGGAGCATCTGGGTGCGCTCGGGAATGGGGACAAGGGCATAGAGGAGCTTGGAGCCGTCGAGCGGCGGGAAAGGCAGAAGGTTAAAGCAGCCAACACCACGTTCCAGAAGAGCACCATGAGGAGCAGCCCGAAGAGAATAGTAGGGAAAGACCCGCTCATGGAATCTGCGAGCAAGCCAAAACTCTGGAGGAATCCTCCCTGCCCGCCCAGGACTTCCTGGAAACGGAGTAGGATATCCTGCTTGGAGAGAAGTCCGAGCGGCAGTGCCTTAGCAATAAGCGCCGCGATAAAAGCCAAGAGGAAATTGGAGCCGGGACCGGCAAGCGCTACCAAGACAGGTCCCCACTTCTGATCGCGCAGGTTATAGGATTGTAGGGCACGGGCTTGGCCCAGCCGAAGGCAAAGCCAGTCGTCAGCACCAGAAGCGCCGGCAGAATGATCGAGCCAAAGGGATCGATGTGCTTGATGGGATTGAGGTTTGAGGCGGCCGGCATATTTGGCGGTCAGGTCGCCGAGCCAGAGCGCTACCCAGCCGTGCGACACTTCGTGGATGATGACCGCGTAGATGAGCGTGCCGAAGTAGAATGCGCCGAGGACCAGTTCTTGAGTCATAAGATATTTTGGGGTATTGCAAAAGAGTTCCTCCATGGTACCTTGTCTTGGCTAATTCCTCAAGACTTCATATGAGCCGCGTTTGTGAACTGACCGGTCGCGGAACCCAGACTGGGAACTCCCGCAGCCACTCCAACATCGCTACCCGCAGGACTTTCAAGGTCAACCTGCAGACCAAGCGCATTAACGGCGTGAAGGTCCGCCTTTCGACCAAGGCTATCAAAACCTTGAAGCGCGCCGAAAAAGCCGCCAAAGCCGCGAAGTAAATCCGGTAGGCCAGATGTGAAAAAGCTCCTCACTGTTATGATGAGGAGTTTTTCTTTTGAATAAAAAATATCCCCGCGCGGCTGTTAGCCAACGCGGGGAAAGTTTTTTGAAAGAATGTCGGTTTTAGATCAGCCCAGGATCTAGGAAGGCATAACCCGCCCCTTCATCACCACCGCCCGGCCAATCAGGGCGTGCACAAAGCTCTAGTTGTTTCTCCTCCCCATCATCGGACGAAAATAGAAAGAACATCGAGTCAACAAAATCCTGAGAAGAATCTTGAATAGGGGCATGGAGGATAGAGATTGTCCCTATAGCCCATCTGCCGCAACTGACTGCCAGTAACCGCTTCGAGAATACGAGGGACAAGGCCGGCAAGAGGTTTTTCATAGCCGAATAATTCATGCGTAGGCCCCTATACTTCTCATCTGCTTCACCTTGTACCACGGAATCAGAGCGATTCTATAGATCCCGCCCTTTTCCAATCGATGGTTACCGTCGTAGGAATCGGAAGCGTTAGAGAGGAGCATCTGCTTAGCAAGATAGTCCACCAAGATACCTTGAGCTTCAAGGCGTTCAATTTCCTGAGCGCCGGTCAAATCCAGACCGGTCATTTCAATGACCCAGTGACCATTTCGGTTCCGATGGAAGAAAGAAGTGAGGGGCCAGGGATTCTCCTTGCGGTTGAAGCGCTTGAGCGCTTCGAGTACTTCAGGACCGTCATCACCCTGCAGATTGGTGAGGAGCTGCATATACGGGCCGCTGATGTCGCGGGCCGTCAGCTGAGCATGGTTTGCCATGGTCAGTTCCTTTCGGATACGCTAGCGGGCTTCCGAACATTTCCGGATTTGCCATAGCAGGCAAAGGCCCAAAAAGACTGAGATAAAAGCCTCTTTCTGCTACAGCAAAGCCGTATAAATTTATTAAGATACTAGTTCTTAATTATACTCCTTTTTACTCATTCTGTCAATACATAAGAAGCCCTCTTCATAGAGGGCTTCTTAGTCGATTTTCATTTGTCGGGATGCCGGGAATCGGACCCGGTCTACACCACCCCATGGGCGCGTACTACCGGTATACTACATCCCGAAAACCACTCTGGGGTTACTCCAGAATGCCGTCGAGGTTAACATCATAGAGCATCTGCTCCTGGATGAGTCGGTATTTGATGATCTCGGCTTCCGTAAACCAGATCTTGATCTCGCGCTCGGCTTCCTCCGGATTCTCGCTGCAGTGGATCAGATTACGCACGCCGCGCTCATCCTGGTTGGCAATCTGATACGAAGTCTATAGCGTAGTCGCCTCGGATCGGTTCCGATATCAGCTGTTGTGGGCTCCGTGCCTCCGACGAGCTTCGTGATAACGGCCGTAGCCGCATTACCCTCGAGAATTCATGACGATGACGGGGCTCGCTGTGATGTAGTGTACCGATGCCGATGATGTCGCGGCCGTATTCGATCGGCTCCTTATCGGCAGAAAGGCCGGCGCTCTTGCGGTTGTCCGCGACCATCGTACCCTTGCGGAGGAACCACTCATCATCCTTGTTGTAATGGTCCCAGCACTGCTGCTCGGTTGCGAGCACCATCTTGAGGGCCGTCATTTTGAGCCCTACATGCTCGAAGCGGGGAAATGATCTCACCCACCAGGGCACGTTGGACGCCATCGGGCTTGATAAGGACCAGGCTGCGTTCTTGTTTGGGGTGAGGTTTCTGTTGGACTTCCGCCATAAAGAATATTTGCAAAAGATAAAAGAGACGATATCACGAGCAGTAAAGCACGAAAAAAGCCTTTAGGCAAGGGCTTCGTCAGCGTTCAGCCCGGCAGTGATTCTCTCGCTGCGCGCAGGAATAGCGGATACTCCCCTCTTGGTCGGTGCGGCGCACGGTGATGCCCCGGCGCGTCAGGCGCTCCAAAACGCCTGGGTCCGGATGGCCGTAACTGTTCTCACCTACTGAAACAACGGCCTCCTCCGGCCGCACCAGGTCCAGGAAAGCATCGCTTGAGGAATACTTGGAACCGTGATGCGCCACCTTGAGGACGGCCACCTGCGGTTCACTCGCAGCACTGTTTCCTCGTGCGGCAGGTCGCCGGTCAAGAGAAAGCTCGTTTCGCCAAAAGTGAAGCGCGCTACAATACTCCCCTCGTTCGTTTCGCTTTGGCTGTCGGGTGCGAGCGGCTTGCCTGGATATTCGAGGGTGAGCTTGCCTCCTTCAGGCAATTCAATCTCGGTACCTTTTGCTACTGAGAGCACTTGGCCGGCGCGCTCCCGCGCCAGCGTCTCGAAGTTTTGTGACGTCTCGGTATTGGAAGTCTGGCCGTTCGTGAGGACGGTTTCTACGCGGTAGGCCGTAAACAAACCGGGCAACCCGCCGATATGATCGCTATCCGGATGCGTGGCGATGACGGTATCAATATTCCGGTCCCAAAAGGGAATGAAGCGCCCGACGCGCGCGAGCAAAAGCTTGGGGTCCCGCCCGCCGTCGATCACGATCTGATGCTCTCCCTGCTGGATCAGGATGGCATCCCCCTGGCCGACATCAAGAAAGACGATCTCGGTCTGCTCCCGGCGACGTAGCGCCAGGAAAGAAAGAAGGCGCCCCAAAGAGTCACGAGGCCGAGACACAGGGATGTCAGGAAGAGTGAAGGCGTACGCATACCAGCGGCGTTTGCGGCGGAGAGCAAGAAAGAGACAGTACAAAACAAGGAGAGTATACCAGAATGCCAGCCAAAAGAGCGAAACAGGCGGAAGCGGGAGTGCGATAAACGAGAGACTCGCGAAGAATTCCGCAAAGCGCAGAAGAAAGGTGAGCGGGAGATAGGCTATAAAAGCGTAGAGTGCTGCAGCTCCGGGAAAGAGGAGTCCGAGGATGGCTACCGCGCAACTGGTAAGCATAGCTACCGGTACGACCGGAAGCAGGATGAGGTTGGCAAAGAAGGAAAACCAGGAAAAGAGATGGAAATGATAGAAGATGGCGGGCAGCACGAAGAATTCGACGAAGAGCGTTACTTTGGCTGCTTCCTGCCAGAAAGCAAACTGCTGCTCAGGCCCGGGCAGCCGATACCAATCCACAGCGAAGAAAATACCGACCAGCGCGAGAAACGAGAGTTGGAAACCGACATCGTAGCGCAGAAGGAGCGGATTGAAGACAAGCATGAGCACAGCGGCAAAAAGAAGGAGCGGAAAAGGACGGCTCAAACGGCCCTGATGGAGCGCGAGAAAGGTCAGGAGCGCCATGACGCCTGCCCGCACCGCCGAGGCCGGAGCGCCCACGAAAAAGATGAAGACAAAAATCCCCAGTGCCGCAACCAAGAGCGCCTGTCTCCGCCAGAAGCCCGACGCGAGCGCTACGAACAAGACTCCTTCGGCCACCAGCATGATATTGTAGCCGGATACCGCGACGATATGTGTCATACCGATACGCTGAAAGGCGATTTTCTGTTCTTCGGGCAGATAATCGCTTCCCCCGAGTACGAGACCCTTGGCGAGTCCCGCTTCGGGTTCCGGAATGACATTCGTAAGAGAATCCTCCAATACCTGATGTGCTCTCCCGAGTGCTGCCCAGAATGTCCCTCTAACATCCAAGGGAAGCTGTTCACCTGGGTTACCCTCTTTGCAGACGCTCCGGATGCCGTGCGTCCCGAGAAAAGACACGTAATCAAAATCGGAGGAGAAGTTCTCAGGTTTTGCAAGCGGACAGGTAAAGGCGAAACGTTCGCCCAAATGCCCCTTGAAGGAAAGCGGCGCCTGCCAAAGAATGCGGCCTTCGGCGCACGCGGACTCCGGGGCGCACGCAAGCGGCTCGAGGATGACTTCCTGGAAAAAGAGATGCGGCTCGGGATAGGTAACAATACGCACGCTGCCCTGGAAAGGCTCGGGCGGCAATGTAAATCCGCGCAAATCCTGATAGGCACTATTTGTCAGGAATGCTCCGGCTAGAAGACCAGAGAGGAGCAGTGTTCCGTAAAGAAGCATGCTTCGGGAACAAAAGAACCAGCCGAAAGGCAAAAACAAAGCCGTCAGTCCCAGAAGGAGTGACGGCGCAAAACTGAAAAAAGAAGCGAGAATATTCCCGAGAAGAAAGCCGCTCGCCAGAAGAAGCGCGCCTTCGAATGGATGCATAGCTACTCTCCCATACTCTCAAGGATGCGACGGAAGCTTTTCACGCTCCCGAAAGACTTGTACACGCTCGCGAAGCGAATGTAAGCGACTTCATCTTTTGCCTTGAGACTTTTCAAAATCAGGTTGCCGATCTCGCGGCTCGGAATCTCGTTCTCGCGCTGCTCTTGGAGACGGATATCGAGTTCGCTCAAAATCGCCTCGATCTTTTCTTCGGCGCCCGGCCGCTTCTCAAAGGCCCGACGCAAGCCGCGCTCGACTTTGGTGCGATCGTATTCTTCTTTGGTGCCATCGCGCTTGACCACCAGAATGCGTGAGATCTCACGCGCTTCATAGGTGCTGAAGCGTTTGCCGCACGCACTACAGCAGCGCCTGCGGCGCACCGCACGGCCTTCCTGGGCATCCCGGGAATCGATGACTTTCGTATTATCAGTGTTGCAGTACGGACAGCGCATAAGCGTTCTTCTTTCACTCTAAGGAACTTCTCCTGAAAAGAAAAGCCCTCCGTCTCCGGAGGGAAGGAATGACTCGCGTCTTTTACTTTTTCATCTTCCGTCGGATAAAGGCCGGGATTTCAAGATCCTCTTCTTCTGAAAATTCTTTGGGTTCAACCCGCGAACCGATCGGCCGTGGCTGCACCTTCTCATCAAGGATCATAACGGGTTGCTCCATCTTACGCGACGTAAATGACAAGAGCTCTTCGTTTATGAGTTCGTCTTCGGTCATTTCCGGTGCGGTCACCACAGTCTCGCGCCTGGTAGGCTGCTTGGCTGCTTGAGGCCTTTCGGGCCGATAGCCGCTCCCCACACGGGTCACGAGGCCGGGCATTTCAGGCTTTTCGTCGATGTCAAAGCCGGTAGCGACCACTGTGATCTGAATCTCGCCCTTGCGGATCTGATCATCGGAAACAGCGCCGAAGATAACCTTGGCATTCGGATCGATATTTTCCGTAATGACATTGGCTGCCTCATTGACTTCGAGCATTGAGAGATCTGAGGAACCGGAAATATTGAAGAGTACGCCTTTGGCACCGTCGATGGAAAGTTCAAGAAGCGGACTATTGATGGCTGCCTTGGCTGCTTCAGTTGCCCGGTTTTCGCCAGAGGCGATACCAATACCCATAAGGGCGCTGCCGCTTTCCTCCATGATGGCCCGTACGTCGGCAAAGTCGACGTTTACAATACCTGGCTTGGTGATAAGGTCAGAAATTCCTTGGACGCCCTGGCGTAGCACGTCGTCTACGATGCGGAAGGCATTCACGAGCGAGGTCTGGCGATCAATAATGGAGAGCAGCTTGTCGTTGGGAATGGTGATGAGCGTATCGACACGGTCCTTGAGATTCTCAAGCGCCTCTTCGGCGATGGCACGGCGCTGGGAACCTTCGAAAGCAAACGGCTTAGTAACCACGCCGACCGTCAGCGCTCCGAGCTCTTTGGCGGTCTCCGCTACGATAGGCGCGGCGCCCGAACCCGTTCCGCCGCCCAAACCGCAGGCTACGAATACCATGTCGGCGCCTTTCAGCACTTCTTGGATTTCGTCGCGATTCTCTTCAGCTGCTTGTCGTCCGATTTCCGGATTCATGCCGGCACCGAGACCTTTGGTCAGGTTCTTTCCAATGTGCACCTTTTCCTGTGCCTTGGAGTGATGCAAAGCTTGGGCATCCGTATTGATGGCCACAAATTCTACTCCGCGAATTTTGGCATCGATCATCCGAGAAATAGCATTATTTCCGGATCCTCCTACTCCAACTACCTTAATTTTCGCAAATGTTTCGATATCCGCCTTAATTTCTGCCATAGAATAATGCATCGTGTCCCCCTCTCGAGAGCGCCTTAGTGCTTAGCCCTCCTGATTCCAATCTTTTCTGAGTTTCTCCCCCATCATACTCTGCTTTCAAAACCCCGTGCAAGCCGCTCTCGGCTTGAAGAGGAAACCTAGCATAAAAAAAGGCGGGGCGTCAAGGACGTCTGCGAACCCGTTCCCCCTGTATTTGAGCCTTTTTCAGGCTTTTACTGAGGCAGAAACTTCTCTGACCAGCGTTTGAGCTTGTCGGCCATGCCCTGCATGCCTCCCGGCAGGATACTCAGCATGCGGCCGGCTGAAAAAGTACGACTCCGGGGACCGGCTTCGCGGGGCAAAAAGGACGAGGCCGATAGCGGTAGCCAGCTGCGGACTGTCTACTTCATCGAGAATGCCGCCCAGCGAATGCGGATACCCCACATGGACAGGCAGACGCAGTACCTGTTTGCCGAGTTCAACGGCACCCGGCAAAAGCGCGCCGCCGCCGGTCAAGACCGCACCGCCCGGCAGCAAACCTTCGCGTCCGACGTTTTTCAATTCGTTGTTTATGAGCCCGTATATTTCTTCAAGGCGCGCTTCAATGATTTCGGCAATGTGATGGCGCGACACCAGACCTTCTTCCTGGGAATCAAAAAGGGAGAGGTCGATGTCTTCCTTCGGAGAAACATCTTTGGCTTGGGCGCTGCCGTACTGGAGTTTGACGGCCTCGGCCACCTCGATGGAAGAACGCAGGCCGATTGCGATGTCGTTGGTAATGTGGCTTGCGCCTACCGGCAAGACAGCGAGGTGGAGCAAATCTCCGTCTTCAAAAATAGCAAGCGAGGTGGTGCTCCCGCCCATATTGACCAAAACGGTACCCAGTTCCTTCTGCTTCGCAGTGAGGACCGCTTCGGCAGCCGCAAGCGGTTCTGCCACGCGTTCGCTTGCCGCAGTACCAGCCTGTTCCAAGGCACGGTCGAGGCTTTTGAGGTGCGAACCGCTGCCGCTCACGACCAGCGCATTGAGTTCCAGGCGCACTCCGCGCATACCATGCGGATCGCGGATATTCTTTTGATCGTCGAGACGATAATCCTTAGGGATGACGTGGATAATCTCGCGATTTAGAGGCATGGTAAGACGCGCCTGCACCTCGGCCAGGGCCCGAGCAGTATCATCCTCGGTCACTTCGCCATCCGCACGGCCGACTGCCACGACGCCGAGAGCTACCTGACAGGCGAGTTCGGCGCCCGAAACGCCTACTGCCACTTCTTCTGCAGCATGTCCCGCCATGCGTTCGGCGCGCTCAAGCGCACCGTTCACGGAACGGGCTACGGCCTCGGTATCCAAAACCGCGCCTCGGCGCATACCCAAAGCCTGAGTGCTCCCCACACCCACGACGCGTAACATTTCTTCTCCGGAAAGTTCTTCAGCAATAACCGCGCGTACGTAGGAAGAGCCTATATCCAGACCGACGTAGTAATGCCCTTTGGCCATAAAACAGGGTCTACTCAACTAAAAACCAATCCTCGGCGCGGAAGCCGAGCTTCAGTGCCGTCTATTATACCCCGATTTGTGTCCCCTGCAAAACTTTTTGCTTCAAACAAAAGGCAAAAAGATTATGTGAAAAGATGTGGCGCGTATAGCAGGATGCCTAAAGCGATAGCCGCAAGCGCCACGATGAGAACCGCTCCGGCTACAATATCTTTGACGGCTTTGACATACGGGTGAACGGTAGGCTTGAGGATATCCATGGTACGTTCAATCGCCGTATTGAAAAGCTCGAGTGCAAGGACCAAGGCCGTCATGATCACGACCAGACCCAGCTCAAGGCGTGAAAAATCAAAATACCAAGCACCAAGAAGCGCCGCTATCCCCAGAAGAGACTCTATCTGAAAATTGCGTTCCTGCCTGAACGTAAAGAAAATGCCTGAGAAAGCATTGCGGAAACTTTTGAAGATCTCTTGCATAGTAAAAAAAGAGAATGGTTATTGAAGCAGCCCTTCTACCAACGCCTTCACTTCTTCTCCCGATGCTCGGCCAGCCACCGCTTTCATGGCTAGTCCCATAGCAAGACCCATTTTAGCCTTCTCGGTAATGCCCTGGGCAGCCAAAGCTTCCTTGACGATTTTGGCTAGCTCCTCCGGAGGCAGGCTTTCCGGCAAGTATTCGGAGAGGAGATCGAGTTCCGCCACCTCTTTGAGTGCCAAATCTTCCGGCCACCGGCACGATACTGTTCGATGCTATCCTTACGCTGTTTCACCATACGCTTTACCACCGCTACTACCTGTTCATCAGACAGTTCTTCCGGCGGCTGACGCTTCTCAATGGCTTCGTTTTTGATGGCACTCTGAAGCAGGCGCAGGGTATCACGGCGCTGTTCCTCCTTGGACTTCATAGCCTCTTTCAGCTGGCCCAGTATTTGATCGTAGAGCTGCATACGGGAGAAAAGAAATATTTCTTTCATTTTACCAGAAAGCCGAGAAAAAATCCCCCTTGCGGGGGATCCTCCTCTAACGGTTCATTTTCTTCTTGATATCACGGAGTGCCTCATCGTCGAACTTGCCGAGCTTTTTGAGACGGTTGATTTCCTTGCGGATATCGACTTTATAGAGCGCTTCCTGGCGTCGTTCCGTACGGCTCTTTTCAGGCTGGTGGAAACGCCGCTTGCGTACCTGGCGCAAAACGCCGGACTGCTGGACGCGCCGCGAAAAAACGCCGAATCAGGCTTTCCGCGCTCTCTTTTTCTTTTTTCTTGACTTGGATCATAGCGACCTCCTTTCTCTTGGGTATGGAGTTATTCTTCCGAAACGGGATGGATATTCTCGCTCAGACGAGCTCCGCCGAGCAGGTGCACGTGCAGGTGGTCTACCTCCTGGCCACCGCCTCGGCTACCCGAATGAGGAGTTTATATCCTTTTTCTGAAATATTCAAGTCCTCGGCCAAACGGCGCGCCCGATAGAGCATGTGGCCCACCAAGGGCGCATCCTCCTCCTCGAGCGTCTGGATGCCTCCAATGCGCTTCTTTGGGATGATAAGGATGTGTACCGGAGCAATCGGCCGGATGTCCTTGAAGGCTAACATCTCGTCATCTTCGTAGACGATATCGGCCGGAATCTCTTTGCGGATGATCTTCTGAAAGACCGTTTCCTCCATAGGGTCTAGGCATTGAGCGACTGATTGGCTTTGAGCACTTTTTTGACCGCATCGACAAGCTTTATCTGGGTGACCGTTTCCTGCGTCCCGGAGAGCATGTCTTTGACGATCGCCGTTTCATCGAGTGCTTCTTTCTGACCGATATGATCGTCACTTCCGCACCCAGGCGATTGGCCACGCGCATCTGGGACTTCAGACTGCCGCGGCCAAAACTCTCCCCGAGCAAGATGCCGTTCTTTTCAAGCTCCGCGAAAAGCCGAAGACTCTTCTTCTTCGCCATTTCACCCAGCTGCGCCAAAAACACTTTCGGTTGTGGCAGATGATAGGGTTTGACCTGGGTACGCTTCATCTCCAGCACGATGCGGTCGAGGCCGAGGGCAAAACCGATGGCGGGCGTCGCTTCTCCTCCGAGGCTTTCTATCAAGCGGTCATAACGGCCGCCGCCGCCGAGCGAGTAGTTTTTACCTTCTTCATCGGTCGAACGAATTTCGAACACGGTGCGGGTGTAATAATCAAGGCCGCGTACTAGACGGGTGTTAATGCTGTAAGGCAGCTCCAGTTCATCGAGGTACTCGAGGAATTTCTTGAAGTGTTCACGGCTTTCCGGATCCAAGTAATCAAGGGACTGGGGAGCGTGCGAGGTCAGCTGGACGCACTTGTCTTCCTTGCAGTCCAAGATGCGCAGAGGGTTGGCGAGCAGGCGTTCACGGCACTTCTGACACAGCTTCTGCTTCTGGCTCTCCAGGTAGCGCACCAGCGCCTTCTCGTAATCTTTGCGAGTTTCGGGCGTCCCGATCGAATTCACCTGGAATTCGATATTCTTGAGCCCGAGCTGCTGGATCACACGATACGCCAGCTGGATCACTTGAGCATCGAGAATCGGGTCGCTTTCCCCGAACATATCGAAGTTGGCCTGCCAGTGCTCGCGGTAGCGGCCCCTCCTGGGGACGGTCGTAGCGGAAAAGGGGGACCCATGGAAAAGAGTTTGACCGGCTTGGAGAGAACGCCCATACCGTGCTCAATGTAGGCGCGACAGAGCCCAGCAGTCATCTCGGGACGCAGCGCCACGCGATCGCCGCCGCGCGTATTGAAGAGATAGATTTCCTTGTCAACGATATCGGTACCCTCACCAATGGTGCGGAGATAAATATGTGCATACTCGACCGTCGGCAGATCGATGCGCTGAAAACCGTATTCGTGCGCTGCGGCTGTCAAAATCTTGCGAGCCCGCTCCCAGTAGGGCTGCTCGGCAGGCAGAATGTCGCGCATACCGCGCAGTGCCTGCATGAGGAGCTCCTCCTGAGGTACGACACGCTTTTCCTTCTTGACTTCCTTTTTGGGATCAGCCTTCTTTTTGGCAGCAGCTGGTTTAGCCGTTTTCTTTGCTGGCATAGAGTTATATGAGGAGCGGATTACGGAATATTTAAAAAAGCGCGAGGTGCTTGGGCGGCCAAGCGCGCACCAAAACGCGACCGATAATGTCACGCTTGGGCAGGGGTCCGAAGCTGCGCGAATCGAAACTGAAAAGGCGGTTGTCTCCCATAGCGAAATACTCGTCTTCGCCTAAGGTTACCTCTCCATGTCAGGCATGGAAACGGTCGAGGGAAGATAGGCGCTCTCATCAAGGACGAAACCGTTCGGGTATTCGGCATTATAGAGAAAAACGCGATTATTTTTGATAGCAACACTCTCGCCCGGAAACGCGATCAAGCGCTTGATGAAGAATTGCGACTCATTACCAGGATAGCGAAAGACAAAGGTATCCTGACGATGCAACTCCCGGAACCCACCGAAGCGGAGTCCGGCGAGCAGCTTGGTCTCTTTATACCCGAATTCGCTTATCACCAGGTACTCTCCGTCCTTGAAATTGGGCTCCATACTCGAACCCTGGACAAAGAACGGTTGGAACAAAAAAATGCGAATCGGTATAATGATGACGAGTGCCAGAAAGAACACTTTCGCCATTTCAAAAAACAGCTCGCGCAGACTAGTGTATCCTTCGACTGGAGCTTCCGGGGTGATTTCCGACATAGCGGCAATGTGCTTCGTTATCTATCCCTGCAAACGTAAATAAACAAGACCATGATAGCACATTTTTACCCCCTCCGTAAAGAGAAACTCTTCCCTTTTCTAAGCCTTTTTTCTATGGATATCCTCCGGCCACGATCAAGCACGCCTCCGTCATCTCGTTCGGCCGTTGCACGCCCGGCGTCGCGCGACAATGTACCACAAGGAGCCTCCTCCGCCCCAAAAGCACCGCTCACTCGGCGGCACTTTTTGGGACGCTTTCTTATTATCGGAAGCATTCTCCTTTTCCTAGGATTCGTGATAGCAGCCGGCTTCCTTTTCAAAAAGGGGCTAGCTGTCAGTCGTGAAATTCAGTTAAACGATACGCAAGAAACAGGAACACTTGGAGACCTAGGAACGTTCGCCAAAGGCCTCATTACTCCCGGGGAAGATATCCTCAAAAAAGATGAGGATGGACGTATCAATGTCCTCCTCTTGGGACGGGCTGGCGAACACTATCCCGGCAAAAATCTGACTGACACCGTTATCCTGCTCAGTATCCAAACCAAAACGCGCCAGGTAGCCCTGCTTTCCCTTCCGCGCGATCTTCTTGTCGCGCTTCCCGGCAGCCAGCCTGCCACCAAGTTAAACGCGCTCTACCAATACGGCTTAAGTTCCGGTAAAGGCCCGGATACGATCAGGGAGGCCGTTTCCACCGTTACCGACCAATCGATCCACTATACCTTCCTCATTGACTTCGACGGATTTGAGGAGCTCGTAGACACTCTGGGAGGCATCCGCGTCGACGTCCCGCGTGATTTCACCGACACTCGCTATCCCGGCAAGAACTACAGCTACGAAACCTTTTCCATCCAAAAGGGCTGGCAGACACTAGACGGCCCCACCGCGCTCAAGTACGTACGCGAGCGGCACGCTGATCCAGAAGGTGATTTCGGACGCGCCAAACGCCAGCAACAGGTGCTTCAGGCCCTGAAGAGCAAAGCCTTCTCGCTTCCCACCCTCGTTAATCCTGAGACGCTTCAGATCTCCTCGATACGCTCGGCCAGAATGTCGAGACCGATGCAAGCCTCACGGAACTTGAGGCCTTCTTCAAACTGGCGCATTCCATAGACACTCAAAACGTCAAAACCCTCGTCGTAGACGCCTGGCAGAAAGAAAGCCTGCTCCGTGTTTCGCACATCCCCTTAGGCGGCGTTTCGGCGTTTATCCTGCTGCCGCGCGCCGGCAACTGGAGCGAAATCCAGGAACGCAGCGCCTACATTTTCGATCAGGATGTCCTCGCTCGCCAAAAAACCGCTCTTGCCGAGGAAGCCCCGCGCGTGCTGCTCGTCGCTGCTCCGCAAGAAACGACTTCCCTTCAAAGCCTGCGGGCCGCGCTGGAGGAAATGGGGATTGCGCAGATCGAGGTAAGCAGTGCTTCATTTGAAGAGGCACCGAAAGAGAGTATCATCGTAGACAGGAGCGGACTTAAAAAACCGTTCACCCTTGACGCTCTCCTGAAAAAATTCCCCCTTGAAAAACAGACGGAAGGACAGGTAGCTTGGCTTGAGAAATTGCCGGTCCAATCAAGGACAAAAGCTGATCTGATCATTGCGGTCGGCAGCGATTTCGCCAAAGCCCTGCCAGAAGAAGAATACGGAAGCCAGTCCGACGATCTTTCGCCTGAGACCTTCCCGCTTGTTACCCCCTAAGACCCCATCCCTATGAAACTTATCGTTGGCCTCGGCAATCCAGGGACCGAATACCAGGACACGCGCCACAATGCCGGTTTTTTAGCACTCGACTTTCTCCAGACTGCCTGGGAAAGCCCTGCCTTTCTCTCGGAACAAAAACTCGTCTCCAGCCAAAGTGTTGCGCGCTTCGGAACAGAGAAGCTTCTTCTCCTTAAGCCTGAGACCTTCATGAACGATTCCGGCACTGCCGTGCGAAAAGCGCTCCAATACTACAAAATCGGACCAGAAGATCTGCTCGTAGTACACGATGACATGGACATCCCCTCGGGCCAGTGGCGCTTTACTGAGAGCTCCCGGTCAGCCGGACACAACGGCGTAGAGAGCTTGATTGAAGCGCTCGGCACCCAGGACTTTGCGCGACTGCGGCTCGGCATTGGCCGGCCCGAAGCAACACTCGGCGCCTGTCAGCCATCGCACACCTATGTGCTTGGCATCCTCTCAGAAAAAGAACGTCTGGCACTTGCCTCCCTTTTCCCTCAAATACAGGGAGAAATAGAAAGCTGGATCAAGCTTTCGCAGGAAAATTAAAAAGGTGATCAAGAAAAATCCCCTTCCTTGTAAACAACAGGGAGGGGATTTTTTCGAGGCATTTCCCCCTTCGGGCTTCTACCGGCTGCACCCAGAGCTTTCCCGAAGAAAGCAGTGAGAGGAAGAAGGCTTAGGAGGGATGCCTTCTTCCAGAACCGGTAGAAGCCCCAAAAGGCAAATCTCTTGGGAACGCTTCAGGCTATCAGGGCCGAGAAGAGCTGTCAAGATCACCTCGGAAAAGCACAAAAGGCCTTGCGGCCCTTTGTGAAAAAAGAATGAGAGTTCCTTAGGCGGCTGCTTCTTCAGCCGGAGCTTCTTCAGCCGGAGCCACTTCGGCATCACCGACCTTGGAAACATCAGTATCAACAGCTTCGTCGAGAGCGGCCATTTCGGCATCCGTGCGCGGCGGCTCAACGAGGGCGACGGTCGTATCGGGATCGGTAAGAATGGTGACTCCTGCTGGCAGATCAAGATCGCTTACCTTAATACGATCCTCAAAAGCAGCAAGCTTGGTGATATCTACCTCGAGGCTGTGCGGCAAGTCCTTCGGCAGACAAGAAACCAGCACTTCTTCGATCGTTTTGACCAACACGCCGCCCTGTTCACGAACGGTCGGCGCCTCACCTATGAATTCCAAAGACACGTGGGTCTCGAGAGCCTCATTCATCTTTACCTGAAAGAAATCGATGTGAGAAAAACGTCCGGAAAGCGGGTTTTTTTGGACATCGTGCACGAGAACATTGAGAGTCTGATCATCCACCTTGAGGGAGAGAATGCTACTCTGACCTGCTTCACGGAAAATCTTGCTAAACGGGAGCGTCTCTACCCATACCGGAGCATTTTTACTGCCATGACCATACACAATGCCCGGCACAAAGCCCGCATGACGTTCGCATCAAGCGCTTTTGTTCCTGTTTTTTCGCGTGCCGTCGCACTCAGTTGAAATTCTTGCATATCGATTATTGACCAAAAGATTGACATCGCCCTGATACTGCTCCAGAAAACGATGTGCGGTTATTACATCATCGCTTGTTACCGGCGTCCCCTGATAGCGTTCGCGAGCTTCTGTCTGATCCAAATCAGTCAGCACTCCGACACTCATAACGCCCATCTGGCCGAGCGAAAGAAAACGAGGGAAGCGGTACCGCAACCGTCACAAGAGAGATAGAGTGCCGTGCGCTTTTCATCCTCTTCCAAAACAACCATTTTGGCAGGACGGTGTTTCTTGTTGCAAATCATGCAACGGACCATCGACTGAAGGCTTTCGAGCGGCACTTTCATGCGGCAGTAGCGATAGAAAATTCTTATAAAGAGCGCCTGTATCCCTCTCGGATGAGGCGTTACAAGTTCGGCCAGCATAGCAGGAAAGAGGGCCGAACGTCAAGGCAACGCCTCATTTTAGTCTCCTTTTTACAATTCCCAAGAACCGGACAGATAAACGTGGTACCTGAGTCAAAAATGTTAATTTTTCAGAGTAAAAATGGTTTGGTTGGAGAATCTTTTCTTAGAAAGAATTTCATGACCAGAAATAATCTCTCCTTCTGTCTTGTCAATTTTATCCAGATCGTCAGAGATGTAAAAAAGCGGAGTGTCCGGCGAAAGCTGGGAGCGACTTATTGTGGTGATCGAAGTCATGCCAATCCCCTCCTGATTCAAAAAATATTTAATCGGTTTAGAGAATCTCTGGGCAAGGTCTTTTCCGCCGGAAAAATAAATCTCCTTTGTTCCGGAAGGAACATTGGCGAGGAGATACTCGGACATGGCTTCCACTTGAGCAAGAGTGCTATTTTCGTCGTTATCTTCCATCCCTCTGCTATAACTTATCGCTTTGGCAGTATCCCGCCCTATGGAGCAGGCCAGAAGAAGAATAAATACTGCTACCACTATTTTCTTCCCCAAGAAACCGTATCTTTTTTCCAGGAATTCGAACAGGATACCAAGAAGAACGAAGGGTACGAAAAATAAGATCAGAAAATACACTACGTGGACATAGTTGGCCACACTTGCGAGGACAAGGAAAGCGATAGCATGAAAAACAATCACTAAGCCCAGAAAATTTCTGCGCTCGCGACTTGTTTCCTGACGGAAACGAGAAACCAAAAAATAATACCCCAACAGAGAAAACGCCAGGCTGGCTATCCCGAGAATAATGGCGCCCCACGTTGCCCACCGATCATCAGAAAAATCGGCAATGTCATCACAATCATCATCATCGTAGAGCGAAGCCACCAGATGGGCATTCGCTTCCACTTGGCACGCGGTTATGTACAGCAGGCTTTTAGCAGGATTGTGATCCGTGTCGCGTTCAACTCCCTGGAAAAAAGAAGCGGTATTTTGAAAATTCGTTCTGAGCTCCGAAACGATTGACTGGCATTTAAGACAATTGTGATAACGAGGACGAGAGCGAAGCTTTTCCAGATTCCCTTGGCCCTTTTTTTTCAAAAGAGAGAGAAAAACCAGGAGGGCCACCAGAGGCATCGCGACCAAGCATGTTGTGTGCATTTGGATGCCGACGCCGAGACCGATGCCGAGAATGATACTCCAGCCCGGGCGAAATTTTTCGGGCTGGTTCATGATTTTCAAAAGTCCCCACAGAAAGATGAGTACAAAGAAAGGAACCAGATTTTGATTTGAAGAAAAGCGAGAGGCATTCACCAATATGTACGACACGCTGAAGAGTGCCGTAAGCATGAGAGAGGTCTTTTTCCCGAAATACTCCCGCAAAAAGAAGAAAAAGAGAGGGATGGCCAAAATGGAAAAAAAGAGGCTTGGATAGGCTATCTTATCCGGATAGCTCCCGAATACTTTGGCCGAAACAAAGGACAGGTAGTAATGCATCGGACCCAATAAAGAAGTTGGTCCCGCCAGCCAGCGGACCGAGAAGCGGTAACGGAGCTTCATGCTCTATAGCCGCGCGTATGATGGCAGCATCTCTCGCTTGATCGCCGCTAAAGCGCAACCAGTCATGAAATGCATACGTACGCAAAAATACTCCCGCCAGAAGAATGAGAGCAAGACTGATTATAACCCCTTTATTCTTCTTGAAATGATTCCGAAACGTGTCCATGTTTTTGTTTTCACGAGTTCGGGCGCAGGACGTCGTGAAGATCTTCACCCAAAAGCCCTCTTACACATCCAGATTCTTGACGGTCTTAGCGTGCGCTTGGATGAAGCGCCGGCGCGGTTCAACTTCGTTGCCCATAAGGACATCAAAAAGCTCGTCAGCTGCTTCGGCATCTTCGATAGTTACCTGGAGCATGATGCGGTGCTCGGGATTCATGGTCGTTTCCCAGAGCTGCTCGGGATTCATCTCGCCCAAACCTTTGTAGCGCTGGATATTGATGCCTCCAGCTGCGGCGTCCTCGCCACTTTTCCAGCCGCTCCCAAGGCCGTAAGAGCCTCGGCTTCATCGGGCTCACCCTCTTCAACCAGTTCTTCCTCTACTTCTTCCCCTTTCTTCTTGGCGTTGCCTTTTTTAAGGGCGGCGGCCGCGAGCATCTCTTCCATCACTCTGGTCTTTTCCTCGTCGGTGTAGACATAACGCACGTCTTTGCCCTTCTTGAGCTGGTAGAGAGGCGGCTGGGCGATATATACGTAGCCGCCTTGGACCAAGTCCTCGTAATAGCGGTAGAAGAAGGTGAGAAGCAGGGGTGCGGATGTGCGAGCCATCCACATCGGCATCGGCCATGATGATGATCTTATGGTAACGCAAGCGGTTGAGATCAAGCGATTCGCCAATACCGGCCCCGAGCGCGATAATAATAGGCTTGAGGGTATCGGACTTGACCACCTTATCGAGGCTCGTCTTCTCAACGTTTACCAGCTTTCCGCGCAACGGCAGAATAGCCTGGAACATACGGTTACGGCCCTGCTTGGCGCTCCCGCCAGCCGAATCGCCTTCCACGATATAGAGTTCGGAACGGCTGGCATCGCGACTGGTGCAGTCGGCCAGTTTGCCGGGAAGCGTCATGCCTTCGAGCGCTCCCTTGCGCAACACGGCGTCTTTCGCCGCACGCGCCGCAATGCGCGCCCGGACGGTCAGCAGACACTTTTCAATAATAGCCTTGGCATCGGCCGGGTGGGTTTCGAGAAACTCGGAAAGGCCTTCGGAAACCGCGGAGGAAACGGCGCCACGCACTTCCTGGTTGTTGAGCTTGTCTTTGGTCTGCCCCTCGAATTGAGGATTGGCAAGCTTGACGGAGATGACAGCGGTCAGCCCTTCACGCAGGTCGTCGGAAGTGAATGAGCCCTCTTTGTCCTTGATCAAGTTGTTCTTCTTGGCGTAATCGTTTAAGACGCGGGTAAGCGCCATCTTGAAACCGGTAACGTGCGTGCCGCCTCCGGGATTCAAGATATTATGGCAAAAGAGAAAAGGTGTTCCTTGTAGCTGTCGGTAAACTGGAGCGACACTTCTACCTGTATGCCATCGACATTCTTTTCGGTATAAAAAGGAGTCTCGTTTTTGAGCGCCTTCTTGCGGTTCAGAAAGCGTACGAAGGAAATGATACCGAATCAAAGTAGAAAGCATGTTTCCCGGGCAAGCGCCGGGTCAGTCGCTTCTCGAGCGTCTTCAATCTTGATGCGCACACCCTTGGTCAGGAAGGCTTGGTAGCGCAGATACTCGAGGATCTTGCTCCAGGAATATTCGATCTCTGGAAAAATTTGCGGATCGGCTTGAAAGGCAACCGTGGTCCCATGTCCCGATGCCTTGCCAACGGCTTTCACTGCGCCTTTCGGCTTGCCGCGCTCATACTCTTGGCGCCACATCTTCCCCTCACGTAGCACCGTGACAGAGGTATGGGCCGAGAGCGCATTCACGACGGAGACACCGACGCCGTGGAGTCCGCCGGAGATCTTATACCCGCCCTCGCCGCCGAATTTTCCGCCGGCGTGCAAAACGGTCATGACGGTTTCCAGCGTCGATTTCTTCGTCTGGGGATGGATCTCGACGGGGATGCCACGGCCATTATCTTCCACTTCAACCCAATGATCCGGCTTGAGACGCAGGGTAATCTCCGTGCAGTAGCCAGCCATCGCCTCGTCAATCGAGTTATTGACTACTTCCCAGATCAGATGATGCAACCCTCAAGCGACGTACCGCCGATATACATGCCTGGGCGCTTGCGTACGGGATCCAAACCCTCAAGCACCTGGATAGACTTGGCGCCATAGCTTTTTTCACCGTTTTTGAAACGGATTTTTTCTCAGCCATATAGAGAGTAAACGGTAAGGAAATTGGGTTAGACTTCGGATTGTACGGGACGGCGCAAGGACAGCTCTACCAGCAGAACGAAAACAAGGAGAAAGAGGCTCCCCCACCAGGTCAGTACCTGGAAGTATTGGAGAGTCGCATTGCCGACGAGAAAGAGGGTGAGAAGGAAAGCCTGACGGAAGGCACTGCCTAAATGATGGGCCGCGCTCACTTCACCTAAACCCCGGCAATAACTCCACGTTACAAAGAGCGTCATGAGGCCGAGGAGCGTTACGAAAAGGGTTCCGAAAAAAAGAGCAATAGCCGAAGTACCCATCGCCTCCGGATCAACCGTAAACAGGACTGCAAGCCAAGCCGAAAGCGCAAAAAAGGTAAAAAGGCGAATGCCAAGGCGGTAGACAGAAAGGGGTCATACGTGTCCAAGAAGAGGAGTCCTCGTCTTCTTTAGTATAGCCTACTTTTCTCTCCTTTTCAAGACAACAAAAAGCCTCTTTTTTGGCTTAAAAGAGGCTCTATTCGCGAGAAACATAGGTTCCGCGCTCGGTATTAATAATGATGCGATCCCCTGTCTTGACGAAGAGCGGCGTGGTTATCTTGAGACCCGTTTCTACGGTCACCACCTTATCGCCGCCGGAGGCGGTGTCGCCTTTGAGTCCAGGAGGAGCATCGGTTACGGCAAGCGTCACTTTCGTCGGCAGTTCAATGCTCAGTGCACGTTCCTTCCATTGAGAACGGTGACTTCGGTTCCTTCCACCAAATACTCAGATGCAGGTCCGAGTGCCCCAGTATTAAGCTCGAATTGCTCATAGCTCGCGTTATCCATGAAAACAAAGTTTTCCCCTTCCTGGTACAGGTACTGGGCACGAGACTTCGCAATTTCTACTTCTTCTACTTTGTCGGCACCCTGAAACGTATGCTCAAGCGTTGCGCCCGTTACCAGATTCCGCAGCTTGGTACGCAAAACAGCGCCGGCCCGGCCAATCTTGGAATGTTGATATTCCAAGACCACATAGGGTTCGTCGCCGAGCAGGATTTTTTTTCCGCTTTTTATTTCGGTAATGCCGAGCATAGCGAAGCCGAGCCTGAAATGCCCGGATTATTTGATAACGTAGGGCACCAGAGCCATAAAGCGGGCCCGCTTGATAGCGAGGGCGAGGTGGCGCTGTTCCTTAGCCGAAAGGCCATAGCGCTTGGGCGGGTACATCTTCCCTGGGAGTTGAGAAAGCGGCGCAAGAAATACGCATCCTTGTAATCAAGATCTGAAGTTTTTTCTGCATGGACTGTTCCATAAGCTGAAGCGATATATAGGGAAATAATTTAGAATGGGACATCTTCGATCCGGATATCATCCTTCTCGTCATCGAGATTGATGGTCGGAATTTCATCATCAGGCGTCGGCTGGGAAGATTCGGTTGCTGGACGCTTATTAGCGGGCTGGCTGTAGCCTCCTTCGTTCTGAGCCGGACGCTGGGGAGCTCCTGACCCTTGAGCACGGTTCCCGAGCTGCATGTTATCAGCCACAATTTCGGTCGTCTTGCGCTCCGCACCGTCTTTGGCAGTATAGGTTCTGGTCTGGAGACGGCCTTCAATAAAGCACTCCTGGCCCCGAGTCAGGTACTGGCCGGCAATTTCAGCAAGCCTCCCCCAGAGCACCACGGTATGGAATTCGGTGCGTTCCTGGCGCTGACCACCTTTGTCGGTCCAGAAACTGTTGGTCGCGAGCGAAATGGTAGCTACCGACTGACCGCTCGGCGTACTGCGGATCTCTGGATCACGAGTCAGC
The DNA here is from genome assembly GCA_037201605.1 of Candidatus Moraniibacteriota bacterium. GTDB lineage: Bacteria > Patescibacteriota > Minisyncoccia > Moranbacterales > UBA1568 > UBA1568. The sequence goes on from JBBCGM010000001.1 coordinate 32,170, forward strand.
CGACCCACCAAAATGACTTTATTAACGTTCATAGTGCTACGTATGAATGGTTATTTATGCTTTTAAATATCCAACTTCTCCTTGAGCTGCTGGTCGATTTCGGCACTCGTTGCCTTCTTCTCATCAGCAATATTCGTGACGGGGGCTTCCGGAAGCACTTTGGTCGTGCCGCGCTTCTCATAGCGATTCCCCCGGCCGGTCGGCGGCCTCTTTTCGACGCGCTCAATCGGTTGAGCTCGGGCAAATCCTCAGCGCGCAGAAGCAAAAAGCGCAACACATCTGGGGAAAGGCCGAGTTCGCGATTGAGGGTTGCCAGCGGGTGAGCCTCCTCTTCGGAAACGCCTTGCTCTTCGAGTTCGTCGCGATCGGGCAACGTAAAACGGCGCGCCACATACGTGCCGCGAGTTTCCCCCTTTATCTCGTAGGCCAACTTGCGCTTCAGCGAGAAATGTGCCGCCAACTTTCTGGACGGCCTCCTCAACCGCTTGGGCGATTTCAGCCTTGCGAGGCTCCTTGGACTCGCCTACCAAATAAAACAGTTCGTATTCGATCATAGAAAACGCATCTGATTAAAGAAAAATCCGCAACCGGAGAAAGCAGCATCCGGACGGATGAGTGAGCCTCCTGGTCCCTTATTGAGAGGGCGGGAGGATCTTCGGACTTTCTCAATTGCGGCTTCACTCTAGCATCCTTCTTCCCTATTGTCAATCAAAGAGCTTCTTGTAATTCTTGGACCAATAGACAATGCCGTTGTAGTAGTTGGCATAGTAGGTACCTAAATAATTAATAGAAGCTTCTTGATAGCAGCTGGACTGTCAGAGTCGCTCCAGCAGCGCGAAGCTTCAGGGCCATGGCCATGACTCCGTCGCCCAGATCCCAAGGGTCAGGCGTTGCATGCCCCGTTTTCGAAGCTACCTGGGAAGCATAGCCTTGCCAAGTGTCGGACATAAACTGGGGCACTCCCATAGCGCCGCCTTGGCCCACATATCCGGAAGGCGTACAAGAGACCTTCTTGTTCTTGCTGTAGTCGAGTTTTTTCGTGAGCGTCACAAAGAGATTGTAGCGCTTCTCAAGAAGGGCGATCGAGTTTTTATATTTCTTTTTATTCTTATTGTAGTAACGGCTCAGGGCATCTTTTTTCACCTGGTCATAGGTACACTGACCGGTATTGGCGCCGAGATTGGTCTCCATCTTAAGAAAGCCGTAAAGAACGCCCTTCGGCACACCGGTTTGCTTGCTCGCAAACTCCACCGCTTCCCGAATATCTTTGGCATTAAAGCTTTTGCCGGTAATGACGGTCAGGTCGCTTTGCATTTCGCGCAGCTTCTCCTGAAGCTCGTCTACCGTGGCTTCCTGGTCTTCGACATCGTCAGCCACGTCAGCCTGGTTGGCAGCCAGCGTTTGCTTTTGGGCGTTCTTGGCAGCCAAAAGCATCTCGCGATCTTCCTGGGCATTTTCAAGAGAGAATTTTTCCTGAGAGATCCGCTCTCGGTTCTCATGCATTTGGCCAAGAAGCGCTTGGATCTTCTCCTGGGTCGAGAACAGATGATCATTCGTATTCCAAGCCGCCTGGATATCGCTTCCGGAAAGGAGCACCTCTACCAGGGCAGATTCTTAGAATAGTAAAGCTGCTGTACCAGCCCCGAAAGCACCTCGCGATTAAGATCCAGCTGGCCCTCGAGCACCCGGATGGTTTCTTCCTTGCCCTTGATATTAGCTTCCGTTTCCTGGATTAATTTCTGAATCTGCGCGATTTGCGATTGGGTAGAATTGAGAGAAGAGGTGATACTCTGAAGCTGGGCCTGGAGCGAATCCAGTTTTTTCTGCTCTTTATCGAGGTCACTTTCAACATCCTTAATATCGCCCTTCAAATCAGCTTGGCGCTCTTTTTCTTCCTCCGCTTCTTTGGCCTTTTTCTGGTCTTCAGCCGAGAGTTCCTGCGCCGACACCGAATACGTAAAGAGAGGCGAAAATGCAAAGAAAAGGCTTATGAAAGCCATGAATAGGGTAGTGCTGTAGATTTCCTCGTTTTTGCCATACGTTTTATTATAGCAGATTTTTTCATTTTCTCCAAGAGCTCTCTCCTCATGTAAGAATAGTGAGATGATTGACAGGCAAAAGACGCCGGCATAGAATCGTTTGGTCAGCAGATTTCGCAGTGTTTTTTCCGAAAATCAAAGCTTTCTGCCGTAGGCTCATCTTGAGCTGCTTCGTTTTTTGTTTTTTACCAATTTGCAAAAGGGGGAATTCTTCTATGCTGTCTCAGGGGTTGGAAACCGCGAACGCCATGTAGTTATCACCTGCTACGACAATCGCTTGGATGCGGTCATTCAGCACTTTGAGAGTCTGCTGAGGCTCCAAGGCCGCCAAGTCATACCATCTGTACGGCCGATCGGCGGAATACACGCCATGACTCGCGCCGCGTGCAGAGACTTCTTCTACAGCCAGCTGGAGGGACTGGTAGAAATTGGCGGCGCAACACACATTCACGCTTTCCCGCATACGGAGTGTCAATTCAACCGACTCAAACAATGGAAGAAGATTAGCGAAACGCCTTTCTCCGATCTCTCCTTCCAAATCGAGACACTCAAGAAGATGCGGAAAATGGCCAGGGGCATTTGGATTTCAAGTATCCAGGACGCGGCATCAAGCTCGAGGTTAATATCATCTTGACCGAAGAAAAACGCATCACGAGTCTCGAAGAGGCAGAGGAGATGCTCTCCCACATGCTTAGCAAGCATGCGGCCTGAGGCAGTTCCAGCCCTCAACAAAAAAGGCGGTTCCGGGAAACTTCCCGGAACCGCCTTTTCATTTCGACAAGAAACGCTCTATTCTTCACTCTTTTCAAGCGGTATTCCCACCGAAGCGAGCGCTTGGGCCGCTTTTTCGAACACCAAGCCTTCCTCTTTGAGTCGCCGGTAACAATCAGAAGTCTGCTCCAAAGGCGTTCGATATTATCGTCGATACTCGTGAGGATTACTTTTTGGCCACGTTTTTCGATGATAGCGATAATCTCGTCAAGCGTTTCGATGCCGTCGATATCCATGAAATAGACCTCGCGTAAACGGAGTACGATATAACGATACTTCTTCAGATTGGCCTCAAAGCGCGACAAATGGGCACGAGCATTGATATAACAGAGCTTGCCCCGAAAGAGTACAGCAAGACATCGCCCTGGTCTCCATGCAAATCGGTAAGCTTTCACCGGAAACCCAATCTACCATGCCTTTTTCAAGCGAATTGACCTTGAGATCGAACGGACCGTGCGAAAGGCGGTTCACAAAAAAGAGGAGCGCTACAGCTGTCCCAGCAAGGATACCGATCATCGGATCAACAATGAGAGTGAGGGCTGCCACTCCTAAAGCAATAAGGAATCCGGGACGATCGTACTGGAGCAATTTCTGGAAATGCTGTGCCCCTACCATGCTGATAGCCACAAAAACCAGTATGGCGGCAATCACCGCCAGCGGATATATTTGAACGTCCCCAGAAAAAAAGCGATATCAGAGCTACCGCTACCGCGTTGATACCAGCTGAAGTCTGGTGGGTAGCGCCGGTCTTGATGTTAAGCGAGGTACGGGCAAGTGCGGCCGTTGCAGGCATACCGCCGAAAAATCCTGAGGCAATATTGGCAAGCGACAGGCCAAGCATCTCCTTGCGCTCGTTATGGCGCGTTTTCGTCATACCATCCGCAATACGCGCCGAGAGCATGGTTTCGAGGATAGCAATGAGCGCGATCACGAGTGAGGCCTGCACAGAATAGCTAGAGAGAATTGGAAGTGGAACGGCTGAAAGAGAAGAAATTTGATCTCACCGTACTTATCACCAAGCGTTAGCAGACGCAGCGGTAGGATGTCGGCACTCCCCAAGTATCCGAGAACGATACCGATGGGAGCCAAAATGATGGCTCCAGGCAGTTTGGGTGAATACTTTTGAAAACAAAAAGGGCGACGAAAAAGAGGAGAAAAACCACAAAGGCTGAACCGGAAAACTCTCCAAGATGTCCCAGTGATTCGCCCATGTTTTCCAAAAACTTCTCATGGCGGGGTAAATCAGGTAATCCAAAAGCAAAATTAAACTGTCCCAGAGCGATAGTAAGAGCCACACCGAGGGTAAAGCCATGGATAACGCTTGCCGGCACCAAAACCAGGTAACGCTCTAGCTTCAAGAGGTACGAGAGAAAGATAACCCCTCCCACGACCAGCGTGAGCGTCGGGAGGCAGTAATTCCGTGGGTGATGACGAAAACGGCAATCACTCCGGAGAGTGCACCAGTCGGTCCTACGATATTGAATTTGCTGCCACCAAAAATGGCCGCTACCAGACCTGCCCAGACAGCAGTAAGGATACCAAGCGTTGGCGTTGCATTAGAGGCAACCGCGAGCGAAACCGAGAGCGGAATAGAGATGAGGGATACAGTGATACCTGACTTAAGATTTTCGCGCGTGAACTGCATATGTATACAAGTGGGCCAAAACAACAAAGAAGAACCGGGAGCGGTCTCCCTGTTTCGGACGAGAATTGAAGAATTAGGAATACGGCCATCCTACTCCAATCAAAACGAAAAGCCAAGAGGATACACCTCCTGGCTTCGGAACAGTGTTTGAAGACAACCTACTCCTCCTCTTCCGAGCTTTCAGCACGCTCGTGGTCTTTAGCAGCCTGATAGATAGCCTTCTCAATTTCTTTGAGCATTTTTTGGTTTTCGCGAAGAAAGGTCTTGGCGTTTTCGCGCCCTACGCCGAGTTTGGTTTCACCGAAAGCGTACGAGTTTCCGGACTTCTTGATAACGCCGAACTGGATGGCCGTATCCAAGACATCCCCCGCAAGCGAAATGCCCTCATTGTACATGATGTCGAATTCAGCGGTGCGGAACGGAGCCGCCACTTTGTTCTTGACGACTTTTGCTTTGACACGGTTCCCGACTACTTCCTCGCCGCGCTTTATCTGAGCGCTCCGGCGTACTTCGATACGCACGGAAGAATAGAATTTGAGAGCCTGTCCGCCGGTCGTCGTTTCGGGATTGCCGAACATAACGCCGATTTTCATACGGATCTGATTGATGAAAATGACGACCACGTTGGAACGGGCAATAATCGCCGTCAACTTGCGCAGCGCCTGAGACATGAGACGCGCCTGGCGTCCAACATGATGATCCCCCATCTCACCTTCGATTTCGGCCCTCGGTACGAGCGCTGCTACGGAGTCGACCACGATGACGTCCACCATATTGGAACGCACTAGGGTCTCAACGATATCGAGCGCCTGTTCGCCGGCATCGGGCTGGGAAATGAGAAGGTTGCTCGTATTAACGCCGATACGTTTAGCATACTCGGGATCCAGAGCATGCTCGGCGTCTACAAACGCTGCCACGCCGCCCGCCTTCTGGGCATTGGCGACAATATGGAGCGAGAGTGTCGTCTTCCCGGAAGATTCCGGCCCATAGACTTCCACCACGCGCCCGCGCGGGACACCGCCGATACCAAGGGCCATATCGAGGGAAATGGAACCAGTTGGAATAGCTTCGATATCCACCTTGCGCACGTCGCCAAGTTTCATCATCATCCCTCTCCGAATTTTTCCTGGATAGTATCGAGAACGGTGTCTACTTTGCTCTGTTTGCCCACCTCTTTCGCTTCCGTCTTCTTCGCTTTGGCCATAGCGCTTGCATTACAAGAAATTAACGATCATCCCCTATTGTAGCGGTTTTTGACCCTCTGTTCCAGCCGTTTCCGATTCAACGGCTTGGGGTATAAAAGTGACTTCCTTGACCGGTCCGGCTTTGTGGAGAGCGGCTCTTCTTTGCCTTCGGGTCGCTTCACAAAGACCTGGTCACCACGATCAGCAGAAAACACGATTCTCTCGGGCTCCTTCGAAGTGACGAGTCGCGTCCTTCGGGAGCGGCCCGTTCTCTACTTCTTTGCCATCTACGGTAATCAGAACTCGCGTTGCCTCTCCCAGACGTACATCAAGAATAACTTTAAGAATAACTTTGGCTTGGTTTTCGACCGCTTGACGGAGAGCGCCCGAACCTTCAGATATTGGCTGTTCAAAACGACCCTCAATCTGAAGCGTTTCGCTCTTCTCTCTATCGAAACGGTTCACTGTTTTGACCACGACTGTATTCAGTCCTGGTTTCAGTGTGATTTGATCACTGAAAATACCTGTCTGGTCGACAAACACGGCTTCGCCATTGACGCTCACCTGACTGCCCTTATCAGTCTCGCCCCGCAGCGTGATTTCACTCTGTTCAACGCTTGCGCCCGGCTCCGGCTCCCTGATCACGAGCCGCGGATCGGCTGCAAAACGGTAAAATTCCTGGTAAAGATAGAAAAAAACTCCCGCAGCAATCAGGATGGAAAGCGAGAGCACGACGGTGCGCGGCGTAATGGTAAAAAAGTTGGTCGAGATGACCTTTTTGTGTGTAAAGCCCTCTTCTGATTCCTCCCCGAGATTCTTGCGAACGTGCCGCTCGCGCTCATAGAGTCGCATGAGCGCTTCCTCATCCACGTTCAGATAACGAGCATAGCTGCGCAGAAAGCCGCGCACGTAGACGTCGGCAGGCAGGCTTTTATAATTCCCCGCTTCGAGCGCCTCCAGATACTGTGGCTTAATCTTGGTGACTTTGGAAACATCGGTGATACTGATACGAAAATCATTGCGCAATTTACGCAGCTTCTCGCCAAGCGTCAGGGTTCCAATCTTTTTCCGAGTAAATTCAAGTTTGGCCATATCTTACGCCTCCCACCGATCCCGTTCTGCTGCTCGGCCAAAACGTCCGGTTCAGCATTTCCTGTCTCTTCCGCCTGTTCCCCTTCTTCAGATGCAGCTGCAGTTGAAACGAGTACCTTCTTTTTCCCATCGACCATGCCCACGATGCTGTTCTTTTCCAATAAGCTCATAAGACGGCGCGGCTCTCGGATAACCGATACCGAGTGCGGTCTGAAGGTAAGTCGTCGAAGCGCGTCCCGTGTCGACTACAACCCTCTTGGCATCCTCGTAGAGGCTCTCCTCCTTAGAGCCGTCATCCACGGCGTTCAGTGCATCCAGAAGCTCATTCCGCGTCTCATCTCCACCGGTAATATCTTCCTCCTCATCTTCATCATCTTCTTTTTGATCCCGCCAAAACTGCGTCACCTTGCGCACTTCCACGATCTTCAACGAAGACGCCTTGGATGCGCTTAATCTCTTTGCCGTCAGAGGACGCGTACAGCATATCGCCATTGCCCAAAAGCTTCTCCGCCCCTGAGCCGTCGAGTACCGTGCGCGAATCGATTTGATTGGCTACCTGGAAAGAAATACGGGTTGGAATATTGGCCTTAATGAGGCCGGTCAGCACTTCAACGCTCGGACGCTGCGTGGCAAGAATGAGATGAATACCGACGGCGCGCGACATTTGGGCCAGACGGATAACGAGCGACTCTACGTCCTTGCCATGCGCTACCATGAGGTCTGCCATTTCATCAATAACTAGCACCATGTACGGCAGATTCTCCCATGCCTCCTTGTGGCTCTTATTCGTGTCGCGGTCAAACACTGTGCGCTGTTCGCCGCTCTCACATTTCTCGCGATAGCTTGCCAGATCGCGGGCACCGGCATCCTGCAACACTTTGTAGCGGCGTTCCATCTCGCCTACGTCCAACGCAGCAAGCCCATGACTTTCTTGTTATCGACAATGACATCCGTCTTCAGGTGGGGAATACCGTTGTAGACGGAGAGTTCGACGCGTTTCGGATCAACCAGCATCAGCTTCAGTTCCTCGGGCGTATTCTGGTAGAGAAGCGAGAGTAGGAGGGTGTTCACGCAAACGCTCTTGCCGCTGCCGGTGCGGCCGGCAATCAAAAGATGCGGCATGCGGCGCAGATCAGCGATGATAGGCTTGCCGGAAACATCATCACCCGAGAATAAGCGAGAGTTTGGACTCGCTTTTGGCTTTTTTGAATTCAGGTGTCTCCAAAACACTGCGCAAGCGGACGCGCGCAACTTCGATATTCGGTACTTCGATACCGATGAGAGGCTGGTTGGGAATGGGGGCCTCAATACGGATCGGGTGTTTGGCGAGTGCCAGTGCGAGATCATTGGAGAGATTCGTGATACGTGAAAGTTTGACCCCGATGCCGGGCCGAAACGTATACTGGGTCACGGTCGGCCCTTCCTTTACCTCGCCTGCCTCGACTTCAATCCCCGAAATACTTAAGGGTATTCTGGATAATTTCCTTATTGCGTTCAATATCGCCACCGACACCACGAGTAGAGCTATCCGAAAGAAGGTCCGCTCCGGCAGGACCCAATGGGTGCGCCTTCGCCGACGCTTTTTGGGTGCGCCTTCGCCATCGCCTTCCTCTTCGTCACCCTCTTCGGACTCCAGCTCCTGAGGAGCAGCTTGAAGCTCTTCATCATGAAAATTAAGGTTCTGGATATTGGCACCCGCGAGATCGTCTCCCGATACGCTGGCCGGCGCAAACCCCTCTTCGCGGAGATCCAAAGAAAGGGCAGGATCATCAATCGCTTCCTCAACAGCATCTTCTAACACCTCTTCTTCGGGTACCTTACGATGCAGCACTGCTTCCGTCAGAGCCTTCAAACGGTCAATGAGGCGCTGGAAGGAAAGGTTGAAGGAAGCAATGAGGCCGGCCGCAAAAAGCGCGAGCAAAAGCAGGGCTCCGGCCCCTTTGCCCGCCAGTTTCAGAAAGAGAGCAGCGAGAAAATAGCCCGCATATCCGCCGCCGCTGCCGGCATGGGCCATTTGCAAATACTCTTGAGCGCTGTCTCCAGAAAAGAGATGGATAAGCCCGAGAAGAGCGAGAAAGGCGATCAGGAGGCCGCTGAATTTCACAATGTCTGCCAGCCTCGTCGTCCGTCTCTTCAGGAGAAAAAAGGCGCTCACTGAAGTACGATGGGAAGCAGCCACTTCCCAAAGCCGAATATGCTCCCAAACGCATCATCGAGTCCATGGCCAAGCGGCCCGGCTACGTCGAAAAAGCCCAGCAGCACGATAAGCGCGAGCGTGGCCAAAAAGAGCGCTAGCAGACTGCGCTTTGCATCGCTCCCAAGGATGTGATCGAGCTGAAAGGCCGGATCAGAGGCTTCCGGCTCGTTTTTTTCTTTCTTTTTGCGGCCCATACAAAAAAGCGTATGCACGCAGTATAGCACAGGCGCTTTACGCGTCTCAAAAAGCCCCTATTGGGCTTGAATCAGCAAAAGAACGGTCCGAACGGCGCAGTAGACTCTTCACTTCCACTAAGCGCTCTTCGATACGCATGAGCCGGTCACGATCGAAGGGGCGGCGGAAACGGCCGATAAGACCGCTCCGGCCATGAATACTTTCTCCCCAAGCAGTAGCCAGTCCTGATCAATTTTGCGCTCTAGCCCCTGGATGTCTTCAAATGTCATTTCTTGCTTTGGATCCAAATGATAGCGTTCAGCTAACCACTCGTATCCGCAGGCTTTAAGTGAATGCTCTCAAGCGCGACCCCTTCTTTCTGGCTGGAGACGCTCTCGGCAGATTCTGCCACCGGCATTTTAAGGCGCTCTAAGATAGCTCCTGCCTTCTGGCTGTCCGCAGAGGCGCGTTCTTTTTTTTCATTAAAAAGCGCCCGTACCTCCTGGTCAAGGGAATGCTGAGATGCTCGGGGCTGCTCTAAAGAACGCTCAGGGGCGTTCCCGGCTGGATCTTCAGAGAACAACGGTTGTTCAAAACGGTACATGTCTTTTTGTTTTGAAACAAAGAAAAACGGGCTTGCACCCGTTTCTTTTCTCCATTATAGCATAAAAAAGAGCCCCTTACAAGGGGCTCTTTTGATTAGGCTTCAATTTCCGCCTCCGTCACCGCGACGGGAGGAAGAGAAGCTTCAAAGGACGGCGTTTCTTGGCCTGAGAGTCCTCGATATCCCGTTCCGGCCGGGATGAGACGTCCGATAATGACGTTTTCTTTCAAGCCGCGCAGACGATCTTCTTTGCCCTGGACGGCAGCATTGATGAGAACGCGCGCCGTTTCCATAAACGAGGCAGCTGAGAGGAAAGACTCTGTTGAGAGCGCTACCTTAGTGATACCCAAGACCATCGATTCGCCGGTGGCGGACTGACCCCTTCGCTGTGGTCGTCTCTTCATTTGCCTCCTCAAACTGATCCCGTTCGACGACATCGCCCGGAAGGAGAATGGTATCGCCCGGATCAACGACGCGGATGCGTGAAAGCATCTGGCGGATGATCACTTCGATGTGCTTGTCATGAATGGCTTCACCCTGCGTAGCGTAGATCTCCTCGATCTGCTGGATGATGTAGCGGTGTACCGCCTCCTGACCCATGACGCTGAAGAGTTTGCGCAAATCGATGTGGCCCTCGGAGAGCACGGTACCGACGCCGATCAGGTCGTTTTCCTTTACCTTAAGCGCTACGTTGGCAGGTACCTGGTACTCATAGAGTTCCTTGTCATTGCCCTGGACCTCAATCTTCGCTACTTTCTGATCCTTGGTAATCTTCTTTACCTGGCCATCAACTTCAGAAAGGATGGCTTCGGTCTTCGGAGTACGCGCTTCAAAGATTTCTTCCACGCGCGGCAGACCCTGGGTAATGTCGGATCCCGCCACACCGCCGATATGGAAGGTACGCATGGTCAACTGGGTTCCCGGTTCACCAATGGCTTGGGCCGCTACCACACCGACAGAGGCGCCGAGCTTCACAAGCTCGTTGCGGCCAAGATCAATACCGTAGCAGACACGACAGACGCCGCGGCGCGACTGACAGCTAATCAAGCTGCGGATCTTCACCTGTGGAATGCCGCTCTTTTCGATAAGTGCCGCATGCTCTTTGGTCACGAGCGTCCCCTTCTTCACCATTACCTTGCCTTCTTTCGGATCCTTGACGCCTTCGGCAAGCGTACGACCCCTCGACACGGCTCGCAAAGCTGATACCGATGGGATCGGAATCCTCGCGGTAGAGGTAGGTGCCATGAGTATCGCCGCAATCTTCATCGCGCACGATGATATCCTGAGCCACGTCGACGAGACGGCGCGTCAGATAATCCGGCTGTCGCGGTACGGAGCGCGGTGTCAGCCATACCCTTGCGGGCGCCGTGGGTCGAAATGAAATATTCAAGCACATTGAAACCTTCTTTGAACGAGCTCTTCACGGGCAGCTCAATAGTCTCACCAGTCGGACCCGCCATCAGACCCTTCATACCGGTCATCTGAACAACCACGGATTCGGAACCGCGGGCTTTGGAGTAGATCATTGCATATACCGGGCCTTCCTTGTCGATAGAAGCGCGTACGGCGTCGGTAATCTTGTTCTTGGTTTCGTTCCAAATTTCGATGACGCGGGCCTTGCGCTCTTCGTTGGTGAGAAGTCCCATATTGAACTGGTTGTGCACTTCTTTCACTTCGCGTTCAGCTGCGCCGATCAGTTCCGGCTTCTCCTTTGGTACTTGGAGGTCATCCATGCCCAGCTCATGCCGGACTTGGAGACCGCATGGAAGGAAAGGTCCTTGAGACGATCAGCGAAGCGCGCCGCTTCGTCCTGGCCGCGCGTTTCGAGAATGCGCGACATCAGGGTCTTGAGGTTCTTCTTGATCATCTCTTCGTTCATAAACTGCAGTTCCTCGGGAAGGATGTCATTTAACATCACGCGTCCGACGGAGGTCTCGATCACCTGTCCCCGGAAGAGCAGTTTGATCGCGACGTTCACATCGACAGCACCGTTCTGGTAGGAGAGCATGGCTTCTTCCATAGAGGAGAAGAGCTTGCCCTTCCGCGGCCGTCGGGCTTGATGTGGGTCAGATAGTAAGCACCGAGCACCATATCCAAGCGGGCAGACACGATCGGTTCGCCGCTTGCCGGTTTGAGGAGGTTCTTCGAAGAGAGCATGATGTTCGCGCTCTCGTGGCGTGCCTGGTCGGTCAGCGGCACATGGACAGCCATCTGGTCACCGTCAAAGTCGGCGTTAAAGGCTTCGCATACGAGCGGGTGCAGGCGGATAGCCTTGCCCTCGATAAGGACTGGCTGGAATGCCTGGATGGAGAGGCGGGTGAAGGGTAGGTGCGCGGTTTAAGAGCACATAGTGATGCGGGATAATCTCGTCGAGGATTTCGTACGCCTCTTCGGCTTCCGCGTCGACCATGCGGCCGGCGGTCCGCACGTTGTGAGCGTATTCCTTTTCAATCAGCTTGTTGATGATAAACGGCTTGAAGAGCTCGAGTGCCATTTTCTTCGGCAGACCGCACTGGTGCAGCTTGAGCTTCGGACCGACGACGATCACGGAGCGTCCGGAATAGTCGACGCGCTTTCCAAGGAGGTTCTGGCGGAAACGGCCCTGCTTCCCCTTGAGAGCGTCAGCGAGCGAACGCAGCGCGCGGCGCTGGCCGGTCGAAGCGGCCGTTGAAGCCTGGCCGCGGCGGGCACTGTTGTCAAAGAGGGCATCTACGGCCTCTTGCAGCATGCGCTTCTCATTTCGGGTGATAACTTCGGGAGCACCGATACCCATCAACTTCTTGAGGCGGTTGTTACGGTTGATAATGCGGCGGTAGAGGTCGTTTAGGTCAGAGGTTGCAAAACGCCCACCATCAAGAGCGACCATCGGACGCAAGTCCGGCGGAATAACGGGGATAACGGTCGGTAGCATCCACTCGAACTGCAGATCAGCCTTTTGGAAGCCCTGGTAGATCTTGAGTCGCTGGAGGAGTTTCTTTTGATCCGCACTTTCGTTCTTGGATAAGTCTTCCTTGAGGATTTCCAGCTGGGCATCAATGTCGATGGTCCTCTAGGATCTTGCGGATAGCTCCGCGCCGATACCGGCTGTGAAGATCTGGCCGAAGCGGCTGGAAAGATTAAAGTATTCGACTTCTGAGAGGATCTGGAAGGGACGCAGGTTGCGGATCTCATCCTTGGTGGTTTTGTACTGGTCTTTCAGGTCTTCCAGGCGCGCTTCAAGAGCGGCAGCATCCTTTTCCCCGCTTTTCAGTTCTTTGGTTTTGGACTTGTACTCCTTTTCCAGGGCATCAAGCGCCTGGGTCTTCAGATCCTCATTCACATCCATGATGATGTAAGAAGAGAAATAGATGACTTTCTCGAGATCCTGAGGACTGATGCCGAGCACGAGACCGATTTTCGAAGGCACGCCGCGCAGGAACCAGATATGAGAAACGGGCGTTGCAAGCTTGATATAGCCCATGCGCTCGCGGCGCACGATAGCGCGCGTCACTTCGACGCCGCACTTGTCGCATACGATGCCGTTGTAGCGGATGCGCTTATATTTGCCGCAGTAACATTCCCAGTCCTTGGAAGGGCCGAAGATCTTCCTCGCAGAAGAGTCCATCCGGTTCATAACGCTGGGTACGGTAGTTGATCGTCTCCGGCTTGGTCACCTCGCCATGGCCCCATTCGAGAATATTCTCAGGGCTGGCAAGGGTGAGGCGCACCGAATCGAAGTCGCTCACTTTGGTAATGTTGTTCTCCATAAGATTTTGCATAAGATTCGGTGGCTTAAACGGTTTCCAGATCGACGTCCGGATCCAGCGCTTCGGTGGTAGCACCCTTCAGTTCGACGTTCAGACACAGGCCCTTCAATTCATTGACGAGCACGTGGAAGGAAGCAGGAAGGTTCGGACTCTTGATCGGTTCGCCCTTGATAATCGACTCATACGCTTTGGAACGGCCCAAGACGTCGTCGGACTTGATGGTAAGCATTTCCTGGAGGGTGTAGGCAGCGCCATAGCCTTCAAGCGCCCACACTTCCATTTCGCCGAAACGCTGTCCGCCGAACTGCGCCTTACCACCGAGCGGCTGCTGGGTAATGAGGGAGTAGGGGTCCGATAGAGCGCATGTGCAGCTTGTCTTCGATCAAGTGATTGAGCTTCATGATGTACATGACGCCGACCGTTGAATCATTGTCGTAGGCTTCGCCGGTCTTGCCGTTCACGAGGCGGATCTTGCCGTTCTCAGGGAGGCCAGCCTTTTTCAGTTCTTCTTTGATTTGGTCTTCACGCACGCCGTCGAGTGCGGAGCTCGCTACCTTATAGCCGAGAGTCTTGGCTGCCCATCCGAGGTGCGTCTCAAAGATCTGGCCCAGGTTCATGCGGGAAGCAACACCCAAAGGATTGAGGATGACGTCAACCGGAGTGCCATCTGGCAGATACGGCATGTCTTCAGCTGGAGCAATATGGGAAATAACGCCCTTGTTACCGTGACGGCCTGCGAGCTTGTCGCCGACGCTGATCTTGCGCATCTGGGCGATAGACACCTGGATCTGCTGAAAGACGCCCATCGGCAACTTGTCTCCGCGTTCACGCGAAAAGATCTTGACGTCCACCACCTTGCCACGTTCGCCGTGGGGCAGATAGAGCGAAGAGTCCTTCACGTCGCGCGACTTCCACCGAAGATGACGCGCAGCAAACGCTCTTCCGCTGTCAGATCGCCCTCGCCTTTCGGCGTGATCTTGCCGACGAGGATATCGCCGGATGAAACTTCGGCGCCGATGCGCACGATACCCTCTTCATCGAGGTTCTTAAGGCGGTCTTCACCGATATTGGGGATATCGCGGGTGACGACTTCCGGTCCGAGCTTGGTGTCGCGTACGTCGATAGAGAAGTCTTCGATATGGATCGAGCTCCAGCGATCGCCTTGGACCACGCGTTCGGAAATAATAATAGCGTCTTCATAGTTGTAACCGTCCCACGGCACGAAAGCGACGACCATATTCTGACCGAGCGCCAATTCGCCATGATCGGTCGAGGCACCGTCAGCCAATAAGTCATCCTTAGCAATCTTCTGGCCCCAGGTGGACGCGCGGCACTTGGTTCATCGAAGTAAAGGCATTGGATTTTTCAAAGCTCTGCAAACCGTACTCACGGTCAAACGTGAGGCTTCTTACTTCCTGCTGGCGCCTTGGAGCGTACGACGATGTGCTCGCCGTCAACAGCAATCACTTCACCAGCTTCAAGCGCCAAGACCACCTGGCCCGAGTCGCGGGCTGCTTTGTCTTCAATACCGGTGCCAACAATCGGAGCTTCCGGAATAACGCAGGATACGGCCTGGCGCTGCATGTTTGAACCCATGAGGGCGCGGTTGGCGTCGTCGTTTTCGATAAACGGGATGAGTGAAGTGGCAATGGAAATACACTGCTTCACGGAAACATCGATGTAATCGAGGCGCTCGGCATCGATCGTTTCTGGATGACCTTTTACGCGGGCTTCCACAAGGCTTTCCAGGACATTCCGGTGCTCGTCGAGCGATATAACCGGCATGAGCGATGATTTTGCGATCTTCTACCAGGGCATTCAAGTATTCGATATCAAGCGTCACGAATGGCCTCACCTTTACGGTCTCGCCCTTCTTCTTGCTCGCCACTTTCTTGGCAAGTTCTGCTGAAAGCTGCTCGCCACTCTTCGCGACGCCGGCGATGGACTCAGCCAGAATACGATTCTCCAGCGCTTCTACCGTGGCCTCGACTTCCTGCTTGACGATGAGGTACGGGGTCTCGAGGAAAACCGTACTCATTGACGCGGGCATACGAAGCCAGGTGGCCGACAAGGCCGATGTTCGGCCTTCCGGCGTTTCAATCGGGCAGATGCGGCCGTAGTGGGAATGGTGCACGTCGCGCACCTCGAAACCAGCCCGTTCGCGGGTAAGACCGCCGGGACCCATAGCCGACAAGCGGCGCTTGTGCTCGAGCTCGGCGAGCGGGTTGACCTGGTCCATGAACTGCGAGAGCTGCGAGCTCGAGAAGAATTCCTTCACGGATGCTGCCACGGGACGCGGATTGATAAGCTGGCCGGGCACAACCGTGTCCGGGTCACAGGTCGACATGCGGTCTTTGATATTGCGCACCATGCGATACAAACCGACGCGCAGTTTGTTCTGAATGAGTTCGCCTACAGCACGCACGCGGCGATTGCCGAGGTGGTCGATATCGTCTGCGCGGCCTTCCGGATCATTATTGAGGCGAATGACTTCTTTCACGATGAGTACCAAGTCGTCTACGTTTAAAATGCGGTTCTCTTCAGTGTCTGCACGCTCAACGGAGAGGCGCTGGTTCAGGCGATAACGGCCGACGGCGCCAAAGTCGTAGCGCTCAAAGTTGAAGAACATAGCGTCGATCATCTGCTTGGCGTTTTCTTCGGTTGCCAGATCACCCGGACGGAGACGCTTGTAGACCTCACGATATGCTTCGCCCTGGTTGGCGGACGGGTCCTTAAGAAGCGTGGTATCGATGAACTTGGTGCTGCCCGTATCAGTATCAGCAAACTCCTTGTGCAGGCGCTTCTCGTCAAAACCAAACGCCTTAAAGAGCGCCGTGATCGGCAGTTTGCGCTTCCGGTCGATTTTTACGGAAATGACACCGTCGAGGTCGGTCTCGATCTCGAGCCAGGCACCGCGATTCGGAATGATTTTGGCGCCGAAGAGCTTCTTGCCCTTCTGGTAGTCCATAGTAAAGAAGACGCCGGGAGAGCGGATGAGCTGGGAAACGACGACGCGCTCAACGCCATTGATGATAAAGGTGCCGCGCTCGGTCATGAGCGGGAATTCACCGAGGTAAATTTCCTGCTCTTTGACTTCGCCAGTCTTCTTCATGACGAGAGTCGCCTTGGCCGAAGCGGTGCCTCGTACGAGATATTCTTATTCTTGGCCTGGAGAGCCGTATATTTCGGCTCGTCCAGATAGTAATCGGAGAGTCGGAGCTCCAAGTCCTTGCCGGTAAAGTCAGCGATGGGGTTGATTTCGTTTAAGAGCTCCTTGAGGCCCTTCTCCCAGAACCAGGCATAGGAGTCTGTCTGCACCTCGATCAGATCAGGCAGTGAGACGGTAATGCGATTATTGAAAAAACGACGCTTGGCAAGCGAAGACTCCTTTCCAAAGGAATCCTTAACGCGCAACTCTCTTTTGGCAGCTGTAAGACATAAAAAGGCGCTCACGGGAGTCTCCTTGGCCGGCGGGGACAAGAGGGTCGTGAGATTATCAGGAAATTATTCAGTTGTATGGAGGGCGAGGCTTCGCTCCATCGGGGTGGCTCGTTTACTCTGTGGTTTCGCGCAGACTCTGGACTCAAAAAGTCGGCGGGTTTTCTCAAAACAAGTGTGGGATTGTAGCAGGTGTGTTTTAACCTGTCAAGCCAAACGCCAAAAACAAAGCGTGGCGGCTTCTTTGCGGTCTTTTCGGTATCAAAATGGCGTCGGCCAAGCCCTCACTTTTCATCGGACTGTGCCTTCGCTCCAAAAGTATATACCCGCGCTACGGTTTCGGCAATACGCCGTGAAGTAAAGGTCTCCGGCATGGTACTTTCCACCTGAAAATCCCCTACCTCGCTTGCTTCAATGCCCACATCCGAAAGAAGCTTTTCGGTGGCTTCCAGAAGGCGCTCGCTCATGTCGCGCTTTTCTGGCCAGGTCGCGCGGCCCCGCTCCGCCCCTTCTCGCGACAGCACAAGCGTCGCTTCTTTTTCTCCAACATGCAGATCAAATCGGTACATACGCCTTACAGTTTTTTCCAATCAAAATTCCAGGGGTCGCTTTTGCGGTCCGGCGCGATGTCGTCGTGGCCGAGGACGTATTTGATAGAATAGCGCTTCTTAATATCGGCAACGAGTGCCCTGACCGCCGCGTACTGGGCGTCAGTATACTCGTCTCCCTTATCGTTGTTGATGAGCTCGATACCGATGGAAAAATCATTCACATTCGTGCGCCCGTCTGGCACGCGGCTTTCGCCTGCATGATACGAGACGTTCTTTTCCTCTACCAGCCGATAGATAGTCCCGTCGCGGCCGATGAGATAGTGAGCCGACACTCCGTAGCTCTTGTAAATGTCGATGATTTTCGAAACCGAGTATTGATCACCACCTAGAGAATTGTAGGTGGAATGCAGGATGATGGTATCAATGGTACGGCTCGTTTTGGCAGCGAAGCCAGAAGACATCAGTCGATTGGTGATAGAAAGGCTACTCGCTTTCGGCTGTGCGTCAGGTTTCTCCCCTGATTTCGGAAGGGGCGGCAAGAGGACGTCGTCAGTCGCCTGCCCGGATTCGGCCTGTGGCTCAGGCTGAGCTTCGGTTACCGGTTCAGGGGCGGATGTCTGTTCTTCGGACTGATCCGCGAGATCTTTGGTTTCAGGAGCCTCTTGGGTAAATTCCGTTTGTTTAGAACCCGCAGAGTACCAGAATCCAAAAGAAACAGCTCCTACAACAAGAAGGAGAGATACTGAGAGGAAAGAAATTTTTCGCTGTTTGGCAGTCATGTCCCCTATTATAGCAGGATAGCAAAAAGTCTCTCTTCAAAAGATCAGAGAGACTTTTCGAGCGTTCTTGGAAAAAAGCCTATTTGCGCTTTTTCTTGCTCTCTCCGCCGGAGAGGAACATAGCGGTTACAGCGCCCAGGGCAGCGCCGATGCCAGCTGAAATCAGGGCTGACTTTTCGGGATTCTTCTTGATATAGGCGTCTACCTTTTTCATATTCGCCTCTACCTGCTTGCGCACCTTGGTAATTTCTTTTTGTGCGTTCGCCTTATTCTTGTCCACGATTTCGGAGATCTCTTTTTTCGCTCCTTCGAGGATTGCCTTGCCGGCCTGATTCGCGTTTTTCGCAGCCATAGCTTTATGTTAATGGGTTATACTTACTTTTTTCCAGGGATAAAATACCACACGAACGAAAGGAGAACGAGTGTTCCTCCAACGAGAAGTGAGCCGGAACCCGCTACTTGCGGAAAAGTGTGGCTGAGGTATTGAGCGAGGCCCGTTAGGAGGAAGATAACGCCCACGACTGCCGAAAGCAGTATGGAGAAGCGCCGGATAAGCGTGCGGATGTAATCATCCGTTATTTCCCGAGCCGAAAGCAGCAGCTCGACAAAGAACGTGTTCAGCTTTCCGATAAAAAGTATCGAGACAAAACTGCCGATCAGTTTCGCAAAAAAGCCCTCTTCTGAATCTTGTTTCCTTTTGTTGAAGATAGCCATGAGAGTAGAGCTACAGATGACGCCTTCAGTATACCACTTCTCCCCGTTTTCGGGTGTATGATGGAAATATGAAAGGGCAAGCCTTTTTGCAACTAAGTTGCACTATTACCATAGCACTTGCCACGGCCGGACTCGCGCATGCGAAAGAACGGCCTCATGTGCGACTGTCAGAAGTCCTTGTCGAAGACGGGAACAGCCGCAACGAATACGTCGAGCTCATCAATCTCGACGACGAACCGGCCGATATTGGCAGCTGGCAACTGCGCCGCTACACCACCAGGCAAAGTACGAATCCTGATTCTAAAACTTTTTCGAAAGATGCCTGCCTTCCAGGCCACGGACACTATCTCTGGGCTAACAGTGAGGGTAAATATGCAGAGTTGGCCGATGAAACAACCAAATCTTTCTCTCTTGCCAAAGACAATGGCCTGGCACTCT
The DNA here is from genome assembly GCA_037201605.1 of Candidatus Moraniibacteriota bacterium. Taxonomy (GTDB): domain Bacteria; phylum Patescibacteriota; class Minisyncoccia; order Moranbacterales; family UBA1568; genus UBA1568. The sequence goes on from JBBCGM010000001.1 coordinate 51,542, forward strand.
ATACAAGTAGCAAGGATGATGCGGACCTCATAGACAGCCTCTCCTGGGGCAAGGGCTATCCGTTTGATGAAGACGCAGCTCATTTTGAGGACAATCCGGAAGATGGCGAGGCCTTTGTCTATGACTTGGATGATAAAAAATTGAAGAAGAGCACCGATCTTTCTCCTACGAAGAAAGAAGGCGCCTGTCAGAAAGAGAGCGAACCAGAAGAGGAACCGAGCCAGCCTGTTGAGGGCGTTTTTTCTCTCCGAAATCCTGCCCCATCCCAGCAAAGGGAATGAAGAATTCATTGAGCTCGGCAATCAGAGCGGCGCGAATGTTCCCCTCGGCGGCTGGACCCTGCGGGATAGTTCGAAGACCGGCATCTACACGTTTCCGAAAAGTAGCGTGCTTGCGGCCGGGTCGCTCTTTGCCCTTTTCAAAAGCGACTTCCGTTTCGCCTTAAACGATTCCAGAGAGACACTCACTCTCTCGGATGCGGCTGGCCGCAAAATACACGATGCCGCTTGGAGCACAAGCAAACAGGGCGTATCGCTCAATAATGTGAACGGGAAATTCCAGGGTGGGACTCCCACTCCAGGGAAACCTAACCAGTCCAACAACCTTCCCCGCACTTCCGAAAAAGTGCCCAAGGAAGGCTTCGTCGGCTTTCCCATTTCTTTCGAGGCAGGCGGTAAAGACAAAGAAACGAAGAAGCTTAAGTTCACTTGGGACTTCGGAGACGGCCACAAGAGCTATCTAGAAAAGACCTCTCATATCTACAAGAAAAAAGGCAAGTATACCGTCACCTTGAAGACAACGGACGCACAGGATGACAAGATCGAAACCTTTACCGTCACGATCAAAGCCTACAAAGCCCCGGATATTGCGCTCGTTGCCCCTTTTCCCAAACCCGAAAGGCAATGATACGGGGCAGGAATGGATCGAGATTAAGAATGCTTCTGGAAAAACAATTGATCTTAAAAACTGGGTTATTGCTACGGGAAGCAGCAAGGAGAAACTCGTCAACCACCCCCTCCGGGAAAGTCTGAAACTTAAAAAAGGTGCCCTCCTCCGCCTCACCCGCAAGCACGCGAGCATAACCCTCACCAATAGTATCGGTATCGTGCAGCTGCTCGCCCCTGACAAGAAGAAAGTAGACGAGGTACGCTACGCGACGCCTACAGGCAAGAGTATTCCCCAAGAGGCTCTCTATCAGCGCGATACAAGTGGTGCATGGGTCTGGAAGTTTGTCTCCGCAACGAGCATACCTCTCAATACCGTGAAAGATACAATCGCCAAGGGACCGCTTACACCATTAACGACTCCCTGGCCGATCTTTCAGGGCCTGCGTCAAGAGAAAGATACTTCACTCGCAAAGAAACAAAGTCTCGGTTCGCTTGCCCTGGGCACGCGTCTATCTCTTCCCGTAGACATGCCTTACATACCGATCCAGCAATATCAAAAGAGCCTCTCGTCCGGAGAGGCTCTGGAATGGCCGGGAGTACGTGTCCTAAACACTCGGATCAACCTCTGGCTTGCTGGGCTTCAGACCCTCTGACGTTTCTGAGAGTGGTAATGGTTTCTCGGCCAGAAGTGTCGGCTTTTCCTCTGAGAGACTCTTTATCGTCTCTTCTTTTTCATCCTTCGGACCCATGGCCGCATAGGCATGGGCAATAGCGAGCGCACTTACCGGTAGCGTAACGGTGAGTCCTACTCCCAAGAGGAGGAGTCCGAGCAGATTAAATCCGATGAGCAAGAGGAAGAAGAGGAAAAAATCCCACGTCTTGCCACGCGTCATATCTGCTGCCTTGCGAAAGGCCTCTTCAAAAGAAGCTTGGGTGTCGATAAAGATATACGAGAGGAAGTAGTAGCGGATGGCAAAGTAAATCCCGGGCACGATAAGGAAGATAAGTCCCGCGAATACGAGGAGCATGTAGCACAGGTGAGCGAAAAAAGCTCTCGTGTAAATGTGGCGCTGCGAGAAAAGCTCCTCGACGCCCAGCTCTTCGTCTTTACGTACCAGGTGGAGCAGCATGCGCAGGAAGCCCAGCTGCAGGAGAAAGAGGAAGAGGAGGGAAGCGACCCGGACACACAGACCCGCAAAGCTCTTTTCTCCGACAGACTTTTCTAAGAGCCCGAAAAAGACCGAGCTGCCTATCAGGATCGCGAAAAGCGCCCAAACATAGAGGATGTGCTTGCGAAAGGTCTCCCATCCGCGCTGTACCAATACACTTCCGGTGACATGCATAAACGTTGAGAAATTTAAAAAATAATTGCGCTATTCCCCTGTACTATCTTTCTTTTCAGCCGCCGGATCCAACATCAAGGAAACGGAGTTCGTGCAGTAGCGCTTGCCGGTATCTGTGGGGCCGTCATCAAAGACATGTCCGAGATGCGATCCGCAGTTGGAACAAACGATCTCGACGCGGCGCATTCCTAGACTATCGTCCGAGATTTCGCGCACCGAGCCGGGAAGCGCCTGGTCAAAGGAGGGCCAGCCCGTTCCAGAGTCAAACTTGGCATCCGAAGAGAAAAGCGCCTGGCCGCACACCTTGCAATTATACGTACCCTGGCTCTTTTCGTAGAGCAGTTTGCCGGAAAATGGGGCTTCTGTCCCCTTCTCCCGCAGGACATGATACTCCTCGGGTGTCAGCTTCTTTTTGATTTCCTGTTCATCCATTGCTTTCTTCTTTTAAAAGAGTTTGGAAACGTTCATGGAGATGCTCGAGTTTTGGCTTGATGACCAGCTGGCAATAGGCTTTATCAGCATGATTGGCATAATAGTCATGATGGTAATCTTCGGCCTCATAAAAATCTCCGAGGGGCGCGAGCTTGGTCACCACCGGATCAGCGTAAGCCTTCGTATCGTTCAGTTCTTGGATCAGAGCCTGCGCTTTTGCCTTCTCTTCTTCATTGCCGTAGAAAATAGCCGAGCGGTACTGAGTACCAACGTCATTGCCCTGGCGGTCGAGGGTCGTCGGATCGTGGGTGTTGAAGAAAACAGCCAGGAGATCATCGTAAGAGATGACACTCGGATCATATTCGATTCGGATGGCTTCAGCATGACGGTATTGCCGGTACTCACCGCTTCGTACGTCGGGTCCTCCGTCCGGCCGCCCGTATAGCCCGGCACAACGGAAACTACCCCTTTAAGCATCTTAAACACCGCTTCTGTACACCAGAAGCACCCGTTGGCAAATACCGCTGTTTTGAGGTTTCCTTCCATACTGCCAGTATAGCAAATCCCTCTGGGGAAGCGAGCCTCTGAATCTATGAGAGCGGGATACGAGAATCGAACTCGCGTCCCTAGCTTGGGAAGCTAGTGTACTACCATTGTACTAATCCCGCCGTTCCTTGCTCTGGCGATTATAGCCGCCCCTCGACCTTCCGCCAAGCTTCCCAAGTATTTCGGCCTCTGGTAAACTGGGGAAGCTTAATTTTCTCTTTATCTCTACAGATGAAATCGCTTTCTTCTCGCCGGCGGCGCATCGTTTTGGGCGCTTTGGCCGTCTTTATCGTATTAGCAGGAGGCCTGTTCTGGTATGCGCGGGGACATAAAACCGAATTTGCCGTAGGCGGCCTGAACCTTTTCCAAAAGGTAGCCGAGCTTCTGCCTATTCAGCCGGATACAAAAAAGGAAATCGAGGTCATCAACAAGCTGGTAGAAGCCCTCACCCGCAAAGACGGCGTGACCCGTACCTATCTCATCCTTCTTCAGAATAACTACGAGCTCCGACCGGGGGCGGTTTCTTGGGTCAGTACGCGGTACTGAAGATCAAAGACGGGGCGGTCGTGAGTCAGTATGTTGAAGATGCCAACCTGCTTGATCAGCGCATCCAGGCAAAAGTCACCCCGCCCTACCCCCTTACGCGCAAACTACAGATCAAGAGCTGGAAATTCCGAGATTCCAACTTCTCGCCGGATTTCCCTACGAATATTGAAAAGGCTGAATATTTCTATCGTCTGGCCGGAGGACACGAGAAATTTGACGGCGCCATCGCCATCAATGCCGAGGTACTGAATCATGTCCTAGAAATCACCGGTCCGATCACGCCTCAGGGCTACTCGACCGAGTTCCGTTCTGAAGACGCAGCCCTTGTCCTGGAGGAAGTCGTGGAGAAGGCTTACTTGGGAGACAATGTCCCGGCCGAGTCCAAGCAGGCGCGCAAGAACATCATGAAGCAGCTTGCCAAAGACATCCTGGATCGCCTGGCGAGTATTAATAATATTTCTAAATTCGCAGAACTCGGCCTCCGCGAACTCCGGGAGAAGAACGTCATGCTCCACTTCAACGATGCGGAGCTCGAAGCCCTGGTCCAGAGCGTTCACTGGGACGGGAGCGTAAACCAGGATTGGAGCAAAGATTATCTTATGCTCGTCGATGCCAATATGGGAGCGCTCAAGACGGACTACCACGTCAAACGCGCCTTGGATTACACCGTAGACTTTACGGGCGACAAACCGCTTGCAACAGCCGTTTACACCTATCAGAACAACGCTCCCTACGGAGACTGGCGCACCAGCGACTACCATACGTATCTGCGCGCCTTTGTCCCGAAGGGTTCCGTCTTCCTGGAACGCTTCATGATTAACTCCGTCCTTACCAATGAGGATCTGGGGCATACCTATTTCGGCGGCTTCGTAGATGTCGAGATTGGACAGAAAGATGTCACTACCACGCTTAAGTATGAACTGCCAGACACCATCAAAGCCGACGACTACGAACTCCTCCTCCAAAAGCAGTCGGGGGTCGGTACCATCCCCGTCAAAGTGCACCTCATCACCAAGGACGGAAAGATCGATCAGGAAGCCGAACTGAAAAGCGAACTGCATTTCACCCTCAAGCCTAAAGAAGAGGCTGGAAAGTAAGTATTCGTTACCTAAAAAGAAAAACGGACTGGAAGAGACAATCTCCCAGTCCGTTTTTTAACAAGTATATGAAGTGGGTCAAAAACGCGAGGCGCTTTCGCGCGCAATGATGAGGAGAGTTTCCCTGCTATCTTCTTTTTCCACCTTATTCACCTTTTGGTAGCCACAGACCAAGCATTGGTGAACCAAGCGCTCCTGGGCGCCCTTTGATTCAACACGTACGGGTGCCATCAGTCCGCGGCATTTGGCCTTGCGGTCACCTGGATACACGTCTACGTGCAGACTGTAGAGACACTCAGGACAGTGATTGGTAAAGCCGGTGCCCGAAACAGACGCTCCGCAATGCTCGCAGACGAAATCCTCAATCCGCTTCTGGAATTTTTTGGAAGGCTCGGATAAAACACGCATAGGGAAGAAATTTAGAGAGGATTGCGAAGGAGGTTATTAATAACGCGTTCATCAGCGCAGCCGTAGACCAGACTCGCCGAGTAAAAACCGGGGCTCGGGCCGCTGCAGCCGCCATTCGATTGCGGAAGGGTGGCCATAAGCGGCATAAGGAAACCGACATCTTGGGAGCGGAAGTACCTCTGCAAACGCCTGAGTGCCTCGCTTCGGGCTTCTGGCGACAGACGGGTAAAGACACTCATGTCATCACCCTGGCGTCCGCTCCAGTCCAGATGCACCAGGACATTCTTGGCTTTGCTCCGGTAGGTATCATGCCACAGAAGTGCCCAGCACCAATCCCCGGGTTTCTTCCACCAGCGGGAAAAGCAGGCGCCGTCTTCTACCCGACCATCTTCCCCTAAGCCTACCCCACCTTCAATATAGTCGAAAAGGCCCAAATATTGAGAATCCGTAATGTCGTTCGTCTGAGCGCCGATGACAATCTTCATGCCCCGAAAGGCAGCATACTCCCGCATGCGCTCGATGACTTTGGGCATTTCACTCTTTTGGATGTCAGGATCGTCCTGATAGAAAACCTGCCCGAAGAGGAAACTCTGGATGCCCATGTCCATTGCCTGTTCGGTAATATACTGCACATACTTGCGATATTCCTCGCGTGCAAGCGAAGGTTTGCAGGTGTGCTCGCCCCAGAAGTTATCACTCCCTGGTCCGCACATGTCGTTAAAGTTGAACTCCCGATTTTCCGGCGGAAATTCGTATTCCTCGTCCGTGCCGAGCGCTTCGGCAATAAACATGCCGTAGAGGGTATTTGGCTTGGTAATCTTTTCCTTGATCTCGCGCGCTTCTTCGAAATCCGGCGGTTTGCGCCACGTCTCGAGAGCTCGGTGCAGATAGTAGCAATTGGAGCGGTTGATAAGCGCTACTGATTCGGCAGTGTCCCCTCCGTAGCCGGAAAGCAGGCCGTCAGCTACGCAGCCTTGGCCTTTCATGCGCTCTAGTGACGGTGGAGGCGGAGGCGGGAGAAGGGGTAATTCATCCGGATCCTCGCTTTTCGGCATCGTTTCTAGGGTGATACTCTCGTGCACCTGACGGGCCGTCCACTCGCTAATTGCCCGATCCTCCTCGCGTAAGAGGGCAATATGAGCGTCGCGCATTTTTTCTTCCTGCACACGCTGAAACCAAAATCCCCCAATGCCCGTAAGGAATATGAGAAGGGCCACTCCCGACCAAACCTTCTGACGGCGGGAGAATCTCTGAGTTGGCAGATTTCCCGAAAAAGAGTTCATAGGACCTCCAGTATAGCGCATTTTGGCCCTCCGAAAAAGCCTGGAGGACTCTCCTGGGAGAAACGCATATTCTCTGAGGCACACCTCTCACTCACGCGAGAGCCTTAATTAGTCCCGTGCACATGAAGTGTCTCGGGCCGCGGATCGCTCGGAAGGAGAAACATATTCGCAGGATCTGACGTACCCCAATCGTGATAGGGATTGACGGTATTTGCCCGCCCATTTGGAGAGGGTTGGCTGGTTTTCAGTATTTCTGTAGCTGAGATAATAGAGCCATCACACTCGCGCGGTGTATCGTTGCCGATACCGAGGCAAAAGTTGAGCCAGCCTGTTGTTGGAAACTGCCACCCACCAATGGATTCACCGTCCCAGCCGAACATCCAGTCGGTATGGAACGTGGCACCGGCAGGCACATAGTCGTCTTCCGGCGTGTTTTCTTGCACCGTCATATCTGACGAGAACTGCCAGGTTGTATAATCGGCTGCTCCCTGACTGCTGAAATGCGCTTGAAACGAGAGTGCGGGAAGCTTCCACCAGCCGTTCGGACAAACAAATCCCTCTGCAAAACTGTCATAAACGCCCGGGATAACATGATGGTAGCCGCCCGGAGACCAAAGATTGACGCCGTCCCAGCAGCGCGGACCAAGAAACTCAACGCGCAGGTTCGGACCCGGAGCACAATTCCCCATGAGGTCATTGCCCTCGTCGTCGGTAAGGGTCGCTGACTGGGAACCGTTTGAGGAACATATCCATTTCGAAACAACGGCCCGATTACCACCATTGTCAAGACTATAACGATTAAATGCTGTGCCGGGCTGAGAGTTTGCGGCATCAATTTTGCTTTGCAGCCACTCATCTCCGTCGTCCATATTGTAACCGCCCACATAGCGGAGGCCGATCGGCAGATATGTGTTATCTAAGGATGCCTGGGGACTGTCGGAATAATAGACAATGAAACCGTTAGGCCTCACGACATAGTCCTTGCCGTCGCCGAAAGCATTTTTCTTGATGAGGCAAGGTTCCCAGTAACCCGTAGCGTTATTGGCCCCGCCAGAAAACAAGGCCGTATTTCCATGTTCGCGGAGAGAAGCATAGGTGGAATAGGCGTTCGTGCTTCCGTTACCGAAGAACTGATGGCAGTGGGAGGTACCGGGTTGTCCGTAATTGCGAATGGGATCATCAAACAAGATATGAGTGCTTTCCGCAAGAAAACGTGCCTTGGCCTCAGTGCATCCGCCTCCGGTAAGCGTCGTTTCACAGGGAAGTCCTTCGGCAGGAACCGTCCAGTCCAACCGGTTGGGCGTGGGAATATTCTCAAGCTCATAGGCAGCTGCGGGAGGCGTACCTCCGCGCGGCGAGCCGTCGCCAATTACATTGAGCGTAGTGCCAGCTGCATATGTCGGTTCGACGGGCACGTAATCCGGAACATCCGGTGGTTTTACAAAGTCCCCTTCCATCAAATCCATCATCATGCCGCCACCCAATTCTTCCTCTGGCGGTTCTGAAAAGAAGTTTTCAAAATTTTGCTGAAAAACACCGCTTTGGGCCAAAGCCACCACAGGGAGTGTCAGGAATGCAATAACGATCAACTTTTTCCACATAGTTTTAACGCGTTTTAGCCGTACATCAGATATCCCATGCTTGGGGTGACCACAAAAGCGGAAGCCCCGAAGTTCGCTGTGGCTTCATCTCCCATATTAGCTCCGGCGACCCAAGCTCGATACTGAGCCGGAATATAGGCTCCGGCGACCGTCACCGTCGCCACCAGTTCGGGCGCGCCGCTGAGCTTCAGCCAGAAATTCACAACATTCGTTGCCGTATCGAATTCTATCACTGCCGTGTCTCCGGCGATGGGAGCTCTGCTAAGAGTTGGGCCGGCCCCAGCAGAACCGTTCAGGTAGGTAGTCGATCCATTGTAACCGATGAAGAGGGCTACGGAACAACCAGGGGTGCCTCCGGAGCCAGGAACAATAAATGAGGAGGGTCCTACTACAGAGGCATCGTCTATGAGGCCCAGAGAGGTCATTCCTCCATCCAGTGTTATTTCAAAATGCCTCTGACCTGAGGCTGCTTGACTCGCTTTCGTTCCGCAAGCGGCGTTGATATTGTTGTTAAGGCTTGTCGAAAGATACTCTGGAGAAAGGACATCTATATACTGACTCTTGCCAGCCCCGGTTGTAGAGGTCCAGGTAACCGTGGATACAAGAACCGTATCGGTGATCTCAGACCACGGACCATACACGTTATCCTCGCGTTCCCAGCGATATTGCTGATAGTAGAGACCGGTCGGATCGCTGTAACCATCCGATTCCAGATTCACGCTTGGAATGGATTCTATTGCTACCTCCGATGGAGTAAGGAGGTGCATGATGTCCATTGTCGGCGTCACATATTCACCATTACCATCTGTAATGCCGTCAGCAGAGCGCTGTACGCGCAAATAGAAACCCGCATATATATCATCCCCGAAGGTAATATCGACTTCGGGACTTTCTCCGTCAGGCGTGGTGCGTGTCGCCTCAGTAGAAGAAAGGACTTCCTGCTCGCTAATCGGCCCTGTTTCTTCGCTCTCCGCCTCCCCTGACCCCTCTGCATTGGTTGCTGTTACCACGCAGGAGATCATGGCGTTGAAGTCATCCTCTGTCAGTACATAGGTATTCTCTGTCTCTCCGTCGATGTCTTCTCCGTCACGCTTCCACTGGTAGGTGTAGCTGGTAGGCGTGTTGGTCCAGGTGCCATTGGAGACGGAGAGGGTTTCTCCGACCAGAGGGGTGCCGGTGATGAGGGGGAGAGCGGTGTTTACGGGGAGTTCTGCGATGTTGGTCACCGTCACCGTAATGGTCTGATTGGTAGCATTGCTTGCCGTATCGGTGGCCGTCACTTGTACGACGTAGGTGTTGTTGGTATCGGCATCGGAGGGAGCTTCGTAGTTCTTGGCACTCATGGTGAGGAGGCCGGTACTGGTGTTTAGGGTAAAGAGGGCTTGATCTGCTCCTCCGGTCTTGGCAAAGGAGACGTTCTCTCGGTTAGTGGTGATGGTAAGCGAGAAGGAAGCGCCTTCTGAGACGCTTTGGGTAGCGCTTGAGGTGATGAGGAACTCTTCGGGGATTTCCAGGCTGCCTGAGGCCAGGTAGTCGGCTGAGGTGCCTCCACTGTTCCCTCTCACTCTGAGGGAGACTTCTGACCACTGCTTGAGAGTCTTGAGGGAAGCGTCTGCCTGTTCTAAGGTAGCGCCGGAGGCTGGAGCAAGGGTCACTTGGCCTGTGCCTGCCTGGGTTACGGCGCAGGAGAAGCCTGCAGGCAGGTTGTTGGGCAGAGTGAGGGTAGTGCCTGAGCTATTCGTGAATTCCAGGAAGAGGCCGTTGTCTGTTGAAAGGAGGGTGTAGGTGGTAGCACTGACTACCTTGGGGGTAGCCGGAAAGAGGTTGCGGCCATCTGCATCGTGGGCAACTGCGAGGTATTCATTCAAGATGGAGCCCCAGGCGCCGCCATCGGCGCCTGGGGTGGGAAGGCGGGGCATGAAGGGAGAGATAAGGGCAGACTTTCTCTTAGTTTACATTCCCTTTGCGTATAAAGACAAGGAAAAAGAGCTGGTTCCGTAATACGGTTCCAGCCCTTTTCAAACAACTTTTTTTCTGGAGCGAGTGATGGGAATCGAACCCACGTCCTCAGCTTGGAAGGCTGATGTACTACCATTGTACGACACCCGCGTTCCCATCAGGTTGACTCGCTATTTAGTTGGGAAAGAAGCTCACTACAACCCTAATTATACTCGCTCCCTACCAGATTGTCAAGCTTTTGTCATTTCTTGGCTTTCCTCAGCCTTTTTCTTCTCGTTGCGGATAATCTGTGCAATGGTTGATTTATCCCGGCCGTAAATTTCTGCTAGTTTCAGGAGAGGCCAAACCCTTCTCCCCTTCTTTTTGCCTGTCTTGTGGAGTATTAGGGAACGGCGGTAAATCTCCTCATTTCTCTCTGTAAGCTTGTGGGACATAGTCAGGAATCATTCTGTTTCCTCCATTTTACTACAACCCCAAGAAAAAAGCAAGCCTAGAGGCTAAAAAGCACCGAGCGTATCCGTTCTTCGATCGTTTTGTCAGCCGCCTGTATGTATGTCTGCGTGGTAGAAATACTACTGTGACCGAGCGCCCAGCGAATGGAGTTGATGTCGAGACCGGAATAGTACTTGTCCGTGGCAAAGGTGGTGCGGATGTCGTGGCAGGTCATTTTCACGCCGGCCCGTTCACTGTATTTCTTGATGATACGCTGAATAGAGCGTTCGTGGACTTTCTGCTTAGCCTGCCAGTGGGTGGTCACAAAAAGCCAGTCCAGGCCGTCCTGAGAGGCTCTACGGGCTTCTATATGCCTCTTAAGGTAGACATTCGTGGTTTCGCTCCAGAAGATCTTACGAAGCTTCTTACCCCTCGATTTTGCTGAAAGAATCACGGCCTCGCATTTCTCCGTATCCATCTGACTGATCTTCAAACTTGCCATTTCGCAGACACGAATACCACTATCAAAGAAAAGATGCAGCACCATGAGATCACGCATCCCCACAGAAGCATTTCTGTCCACCTGGGCGATGATACGTAGGTAATCTTCCCGCTTGATGGCTCGGAAGTGTTGCGCCTCACCACGAGGCTTTTTGAGCAACTCAAAGGGAGCGTCAAAGAACCCCATTTGCCGGCACCAGGCCGCATAGTCTCGCATGGCAGCGATAGCAATCCGCCGAGTACCGGGACGATACTTGGTCGCCATCCAGTCGGCGAACGCCTGCATATCGTCGTAACTGAGGATCTCCCCTTGAGGCCTATTGTGGAATTGGTAAAGCTTACGTAGCCAAATGCCGTAGGAGACAGCGGCTCGAGGGGTTTGAGGCGCCTTCCACGAAAGGTAGCGTTCGAGAGGATTCATATCAGCGAAGACAATGATGGCAGTGTCAGTGTCGCTGATTGAACTAACGGGATGGTATACCACCGCCCGGCTTATTCTGTCAAGGAACTCCAAAGCCTCCCGAGTATTGCGAAGTATCGGAATGGAAACGAAATCTTCAAAAAGGAGGTCGCTGGTCATCCTTTTACCGTTTACTCAATGCACACAAAGAATAAACGGGAGGCCTTCTCTTGGTCAAAAAAGTCCAGCGAGGCACAAGATGTTGAGTAGAAGCACTTGCGTGATCTAAAAAGGGGTTGTATAATGAATTTCAATCTCCTTACCAAATAACGGTTGGTCGCCGTTTATGCAACACCGACACGAACTCGTGTCGTCTTCCGGCGTAAGGTTTTCAAAAAAAGACCATTGCGCCAAAAGCGCATTCCCCGAAAGGGTGTTGCGCCTTACGCTGGAAGAGGGTACGAGTTTTTCCTTTAATAATTGCCAATTGCTCAGAATCCGTTGATGAGCAATGGCAGGGGTTAAAGGTGACCTCCTCTGCGGTAATTTCGGTCACACGAAATCCAAAGGTTATGGCCAAGCGCCTGCCCTTCGGCATGATTTGCCGAGCATGGATCACGCTCCCAGATGGGACGAGACGTTATGCGAAGGATTACGGTTTGAAGGCCTTCTGCTTCTTCCCTTCTCGTAAGGGTAAGAAAAAGAAGACGACCCTTGCTGGGGTCGCTTCAAACTAACGATTCGTTGTCAGCCATTGCAGCCCCTCGGGGCTGTTTTGGTACCAAAATTATAGCAGTTTTTTGTCAGTGTGAGTACAGAGCAGTATACAGCTTGACAAGCTGTATGTCAATACTAACGCTTGTCTGCTTTATACCGACCATAAATCGCTAAGACCGTACCAGCTACTGCCAAGAGGGCAGTCAGTACACTCTCAATTTCCGTCTTTGTAGCATACCCTTCCAAGAGATAGGAAAGTGCTAATGTCGCGATACCAAGGTATGTGCGGTATCCTTCAAGAAATGCCATATTCTTTTGATTATTTCAACTAATTTCTGTGCTTTCTCCGCTTCCTCGACCTTTGGCGGTTCTACGATTACTCCAGGAGAATGAATAATGACTGGTTCTTTGAATTCCGGGGCTTCTACTACTACGGGGCCTCCGCCCGTTGTCGTAATCGTCACCTCAGGAACTTCTTCCTTTGGTTCTGGCTTTGGCTCTATTCTGTCTATTTCATCAAAGAATTTCTCTGGATCAATGAAATTGGAGCGATTTGTCAGCTCTAGATTCCCATTTTTAGAGACGTCTACATGCCAGTGAGGGCCTGTGGATAGCCCTGTATTACCTGTAAAGGCAAAGACTTCCCCCCTCTTATACTTCCCGACCTTCGGAAGCTCTCGAAGGTGTAATGAACGCACAAGCTCTTTGCGTCCATCAAGTTTTACGAAAGCAGTATTTCCGCCTTCTTTGCCCACCTGTGTTTTGATGACTTGTAGATCAAGTGGGGCATAGAGAGGCGTTCCTATCGCCACCATAAAATCCGTCCCGATGTGGAAGTCGTTATAGAAGGTTTTATCGCCAAAGCGATACGCCCTTCTTATTCGTACATAATTACTGAGTGGATACATATTTTATTGCAATGCGTCGATTTCTGCTTGAATTTCCTCCTTTTCCTCATCGGTTAAGAGAGGGTGAAGGAGATTCTGAGAAAGAAATTCTATACGTCTTTCTCTTTCTTGTTCGCTTAACTTACCCGGAACAGCTTTCGCAGACATCTTCGTTTAGTAAAGAATTAGTCTCTTTCTTCATCTCGTCTCTATAAAGGTCATAAGCCTCATCCTCTTTGCCCTGATCTATAAGGGCTTTCATTTTTTCTTCAAGTTCTTTTTTCATAGGAGGATCCTGTCTATCTGGTCATAAAGTTCGTCCAAAGTCTTGACTTCTATAGTCGGCAGTTTTATGTCATCCAGGCTTGTTTCTGACGTATGATTGTCGCCCGTCTCGTGTTCTTTCCGGATGATGCGATAGACCGTTCCGTTCAGACCCTGTACTGCCTCTAGTTCATTCGGGAAACGTACATCGTCAGTAACGACAATATTGGCTGAAGATTTCTTGACCCGCTCTTTGTACTGATCAACCCAGTAATCTTCCCAATCCTCCCTTCGGGAACATCCCCAGTCCTGCATCAGTTTCCGCATCCCGGCCGGCTTCTCCCTGAAAAGCTGCTCGATGGGCATTTCATATATAGCGGAAAGGAAAGCTAGGCTTCCAGGCAACCTTTCTTTCATTTCCTGTATGAGAGCGTCTTTCATGTTGATGCGCTCTATCTGGAGCGATCCGGTCTCGTATTCAAGAGTCTTGTTTTTGATGTACTCGGCCGCTGTCGTCTTACCACTCCCCTTTTTCCCTGCAAATGCGATGATCTTCATAATTATCCGAAAAGAATTTTAAAATACTGATCTCTTTTCTTACTCAAATACTCGAAATTCTTCTTGCCGAGCCTCTCCACTCCGTGGGAAAGGAGCTTGGCTACATCGGCTAATCCCTTCTCAGCCTCTTTTTTTCTCTGATTTATCTCCTTCTTGGTCATATTTTTGGACGATTTGTTTTCCCTGGAACCAGCTGGCGCAGTCTTTACACTGATATCTTTGGAATAAACCTTCTTTGCTCCGAGCCACCCCCCTTCTTTGCGCTACTCCTCCGCAGTCGGGACAGATGGGGCTCTGAGTAACCAGTGGCTTTTTCTGATGGATCCACTGCTCCATCTTTTCGTAAACCTTCTCTAAGACAACACAATCGTACCGGCTATATCTTTCCATGACTTTCCAGGCCTTCGGATCATCCCTCTCGCAACCCTCCCACGTATCAAAGCCGTTATGATGTGCCTTGCCTGGAAGACCGAGTAGCCTTGCCAGAGAGTCGAGTTTGTAGGAAGTGAGCGCAAAATATTTTTTCGCCTCGGTGTAGGTGTCGATGATTTGGTAGAAGCTGGGTGGTTTGAGTCCATATTCGAGAAATTTAGCGTTTGATTTTCTGACATCGAACTTCCTGCCGTTGTGAGCGATGATGACGTCGTACTCATCCAAGAATTTCCAGAGCTTCTTGACGAGTTCCCTCTCGCCCTTCTTGTTCTTGCGCCGGACAAACATCTCCTTCTTTCCGGGTTCCTTGTAGGAGAAACAAAGCAGCTGCCAGTCCCTATCCCACTTGATGATTCCTTCAGAGAAGGCGTCCCAGGTTCTCGCGTAGAGAGCCGTTGACTCGATATCGAAATAGGCTATTTTCATTGCAGGTATTCTTTGTATTGCTTTTGGAAGTGCGAATAATTTCCCTTCAGGAAACCGTCTAGAATGTTCTCGATCTTTGAAGTGGCCGTTTCACTTATCTGTGCGATCTGCTCCGAAGTAATAAGCTTCCCCTCAAGAAGACTTTCGGCCGACTCACAAAGAGGGAGTGTGATGGTATGACACAATTCGTGAATAAGGGTTTTTCTCTGATCCTTGAGATCACGCTTGAAGAAGCTCGGGTAGAGGTTGATGTGGATGGTTTGGTACTTCTCATCGAGAGTGACGTCTGCCAACCTCACTTCTTCTCCATTCTGGATATCCTGATTCTTAGGAGTAACCGTTCGCTCATAGTTCTGAAGAGCAAAGAGCCATTGGATCTCGTCAAGGAACTTAAGAACCCGTTTCACTTCTTTTTTCATCTCACTTTTTCAAATGGATTAGGTTTTTGACGGATCTCTAGGTCAGCCATCGCATCACCCACAAAGGATAGAAAGGCGATAGCCAGAGCCAGAGCGAAAGCAAGAGTGCTAAGAAAAATACGATTCCATTTTCTAAGGACTTTCTTGCCGTAAGTGCTTTGCCCATAGTTTCCCTCCGCATAGTTGCGTTTTATAAGCATTTATTACTGATTGATTGCCTATCCTTGGATAGGTCTTTACTCTCTGAAACCTGCCGTCTAATCGGATGATTAGATTAATTGACTAAAAATGCTTTGTTTCTTCTTGAACATCGTCTAGCTGAATGGAGCGTGATTCAACGTGTCCGACTTCATTTTCAAAGGCAAACCTCTGGAAGTCATACATCGCGCTTCTAAAACTATCTTTAATAACGTCTTTAACGGCTTTATTCTGCTTACTTTCAGGAATAGCTGCATCAATGAAGGTAAGAACCTTCCCGAGGAGCTTTTTATCTGTATATTCAAAATAGCTATACAGACTTTTCCTTGTTTCTTGGACTGTCAGCTCTCTTTTTTGAGGCTGATCTAACTTGACTCTAGACATAGACTTCTTGACTCGACTTGACGGCAGATTTTAAAGAGCAATTTTTGTTTTTGTTTTGGTATTCCCCTTAAAGAGAACCCGTTGCCCACCGTAGTGAAGCTTGTGATTTCTAACGGGTTTCTCTTTGAGAGGGGCGAGGGGGCTTGACGTTGCAAGTCCCCTACACCTTTACGCATAGATCGGCTGAAAGTTCAGCGCGATTGGCGTGATTTGGAAGATGATGATGGCAAGGGTGAACATTTGAAGGCTCCTTTTGAGATCATCCAAAAGAGAAACCCGAAGCCAGATGTTCCCGGATCGGAGGCTCTTATCTTTGCCATTTATGCCTCCGGAGGGGACGTTCGACTTGCCTCTGGATGAAGTTGTTGATACGCGAGGCTGCCAAGGTAAAGGTCGTCTTGGCTGTCTTCCGTAAGAGGCAGGTTTCCATTGAGTTTCTCCACGAGGGTTTCAGGGTAAGGGTCGGCTTGGATCTCCTTGGCCTGCGGCGGCAGCTTTAGCTCGAAACCGCAGACACAGGCATAATCGCAGCCGTCCCTCTCGAAGATGTCCCATGACATTTTCTTCGACATGGGCGCTCGACACATCGGACACTGCATGCTCTTTCCTCATCGGTTCGTCGAAGGGGATACGGTAGGCATATCCACCACATCCGCACTTAGGTTTGATACCCCTACCACCACACTTGACGCAGCGGTAGAAACGCATCCTACCCTCCTGTCACGATGCCGATCCCGAGGATCGTGCTGCCAATCACAAAGATTGACCACATAAGAAAATAGCTCGTTCTCATCGTCATTCTCCTTTTTGAAAGAACCACCTAGCTTTTCAGCTAGCCTCTTGTGCAGAGGTCAGCCGACAAGGGCAATGAACACTTTCGTAATCTCTGGAAACTTGATAACGCATAAGACACCGAGAGCGGTACTGAGGACTAGCATTTGTTTTTCGAGCGAAGTAACCCGGCCATTTGTTTTTTTGGTCTGGGCAAGAATACTATCGAGTTTTTCTTGAACGCTCTGGCGGTAAGTCATTTCTTCCGACGGCATATTACTGAGATTCTTCCTTATCCATTTGTTTAGGCTCCTTTTGGAGTTCTTCGGAAATACGTTTCTTTACATCATTGATGCGAGAACTAAGAATTTCCTGCTTAATCATTAACTCCCCGTACTCTCTGTAGAAATCATTCATATGTTTGAAAAAATTAAATTAATGCAAAAAAACCACTATTAGGCGTTATACCCCCCCCCGCAGTTTCAGAGATTGAATCTATATATGATTCGCCGAGAGAGGTGACAGAATTAAAGAAAAAGAAGCCAGTCTTTTTATTCGTATTGTCGTAAGTGGCATCTGTTGTATCTATCTGCCAGGTAGAGGGTTCTGAGTCTCCGTCTTTCCAAGCTCTTGCTTTGAGAGCTGATCCACTCGCAAAGACCTTCAGGTGATACCAAGTGTTTGTTAAAATTACTGACCCGTAGTCGAATGTCGCTACAGCAGTTTCCGTTCCACCCGAATAACGAGAGAGTCGAATAGTTGTGTTTGTCCCGGTATTTGTTGGACGAATCATTGCCACATAGCACGTTGTCCCACCAGAATTTCCTCGAAAAACAAATCCTGTACGACAGCGGCCGGCGTCATTAACAGTCCCTAACCGCATCACGCATTCATATGTCCCATCTCCGCTATCAAGCTCAGAAGCACTATCGTATTTCCAGGAATGCTGGTTGTTTGTGGAATTATTAGAAAGCTTGAGAGACTTTCCGCTCCCTCCAAAAAAGACCGTATCGTCTATAGTGAAAGTTGGGGAACCACTACCGGCATTGCCGTTTGCATAATTAGCCACAGCGCCGTTTGACTCACCATCGAAATTTCGTAGATAGGCCATATCACATCATTCCTAAAAAGTTGGAGTTGACAGTTGGAGGCGGCCCTCCTGCGGCTGGTCTTATAGCAATGGTTGCTGCTGCCCAAAATCGATTGCTCCCTCCTGCAGTAAAAGCGCCAGGATCTTCCGGTGAGGCAGTCAGTGCTTGGCTGGCACTAGCGACAGAAACGGCTGAGCCACCACTTGACGCCCCATTGTTTACGAATCCTGTATAGCTTGTCGGTGCTGCTGTAAATGCGGCTGCTGAAATGGCGGCATGTCCAGCCACAGAGAGATACAGATTTTCCTCTGCTCCCCACGAAGGAGTGAGTGATGGAGAATTAGCCGCACTAGAATCTCCTGAAGCGGTAGTCATTTCCAGGGCGCTAGAAGCATGCGCTCCTGTCACCCTCATAACCTGCCAAGCTGCAGTGGTACCGGTTGAGTGTATCCATTGAGGCGTAGTGCCAGCCTCTGTACCAGCTGCGAATTTTTCAAATACCGTCAATCTTCCGACGCCTCCGCCTCCACCAGTTTGAGCGCCCTTTTCCAGCCATCCAGACGGGACGGTAGACCAAGTACCAGCGTTACGAACAGATACCCATGCAATCAAACGATCACCTGAATTTACAGCGGCGGGCATGTTGACAGACATGCTAGTGACTGAGCTTGCAAAGTCTGTGTCTACTTGAGTGCCAGGTGAAGGGGCGGCCATATTAAGCTACGGCGACACAGCGCCATTTAGAGGTAACGGTATTCCAGATAAATCCAACATCCAGACGTGCAGTCGTGACAGTCGTAGTCGGAAGGGCTACGGTTGAAGCCTCAAAAGAGGCTCCCCAAGTAATAGCCCGTGCCGCAGTACCAGTAATAGCAATCCATAACGTTTGTCCCTCGGTCGGGGTCCCGGAGAGATTGCTCGTGAAGGAAGTAATGTCCGCTGCCTGTGCTGTCAATGAGTAAAAGTCAACGTTATCAGTGTTGATGGTCGGCGTGGCAGATGAGGTCGTGGTTCCAGTGCGCTTCGTGATGCGCTTATTCGTGAGCGTCTGAGTTCTAGTCGTGGAGACAAGAGGATTCCCCTCTATAGTCACAGCGGTCGAGAGATCGCAGGTTGGCGTATTATCAGAAGTGAGAGTGATAAAAGGAACATTGGTTGCTCCATCCACATCTCGAGCTCCGATATACATAACTACGCCGGCCGATGCGGAAGGCCGGATATAATTTCCATTGCTGATTCCCAGCGTTCCTACCAGACTCAATATGCCCCCGCTTGTATGAGTCAGGGTCAGATCACCGTTTCCGAAATTCATGATCCCACCAGAGGCTAGAAAGAGATCAGACCACGCTAGAGTTCCCGAGCCAAGCGCTGCGACATCGTTTGTGGACGGCCGAAGCAAAGCATCGAATGAATATCCATTAGACGCACCGGCCCAGGAAAGAAGGTTGGTTGTATGGGTAACAGTCACATCTCCATTGGCCCAGTTCAGGCCAGCACCGGATGCGAAAAAGGCGTTGCTCCAAGGGAGCGTTGTAGATCCGAGATTTAATCCTGCGCTTGATGCCGGTGAGAGCTCTGAAGCTGTCAGGAAAAGCTCATCAGTCAATACGGCATTCTCAATGAGCGACCATGCAAGACGAGCATCTTCGGTTCCAGAAGTAACGTCTGTACCGCGCCATGTCATACGGGCAAATTCGTCTTGATTGCCAGCACTATCTGAAAGGCGCATCGTAATGTATGCCTGGTCATTGGCTGCCATCGTCGCGCGGTCTCCTTCGAAAATGGCGACCTGGACCGAAGCAGAGTCACTCGAGTTTCTCGCGATGAGGGCATTGCCTGCCAGTCCGATAGTGAGCAGTCCGGTCATGGTATCTCCTGTATCGGAGACCTTGCCATCAATTTGGGTTTGAATGGCAGAAGTCAGTCCCTTGATATAACTTAATTCCGTAAGGGAGGGATAGGTAGATACCGGAAGAGAAACGAGCTTTTTACTACCATCAGAAGCGACAAGCTCGGATGCCGTCAAGTCAGAAAGTATTTGGCTTTTCGCTGTAGCATTACCGAGAGTGTCGGTTTTCCAAACATAATTGAAAGACGTATCGGTATAGCCAAAGAATTCAGCGCCGGCGTCGTCACCACCTTTTATTTTGACTGAGTTCCCGGCTCCGATATCGAAGAGGAAGGTATTGTCTGTCCCGGTCTTGAAGGAATTGGCATTGCCGGAATTCGCTTTGAAATTGAGCGAGATATCGTTATTGATATAGGCCGTATCGCTAAACGTCTTTTGGCCGGTGATCGTTTCATTCCCAGAAATATGCACTACCGCGCTATCATCGGCTTTGTCGTCAAGCTCATCCTGCAGATCAGTCTGATCGGAGAGGTCTCCAGTAATATCTCCCCAAGCAACTGCACTGCCAGTTCCAGCCACGAACTCCAGTCCGTCTTCTGTCGCTTTTACTTTGACAAACTTTTCTCCGTCTCCAGTATAGTCACTAGGAACATCAGTAAGGTCTGTAAAGGCTGAAGCTCCGCCTCCGCCGACTCCGTTTTCCCATTTTCCGGTAGTAGAGTTGTATTTGAGAACCTGACCGTTTGATGGTGAGGAAATATTTACATCAAGCAGACTAGCAAGGCGTTTGACGGCTTTGTTAAAGAAAAGAGGCCCTTTTTCCTTTATAAATTCTGGAAGGTTTTTAATGGCCTTGGCGTCTAGACGATCTTCGCCAGTGAGGGTTTCGAGCTTCTCACGGATCTGTGTCGGAGTATCAGGAGATCCATCTTTACCATCCTCGTAATCCACGCCTTTAATTGGAGTCTTTCCATCCTCTCCATCAAAATAGTCAATTCCTTTGACTGGGGTGTTGCCGTCTATGCCATCACGATAATGCTTTCCCTTAACGGGTGTAGCTTTTTTAAGAAAATCTTCTTGCTCGTCTTTAGTAAAATAATCCTTTCCCTTCACGGGAGTAACCGCATTTTCTCCAGGGTCACCCTTTAAATCGGTTCCGCCGTCAAATGACCCATCGGGATTCTCGATCTGCAATTTCGTACCCTTCCATTGGTGCTTCGGCTTGTCGCCCCTAAGCATCTGGATACGACTGAAAATGTCGTCAATCTTCTCGCTGACTACTTCTTCTTTGATGCCCTTCTCTTCGACTGCTTTTACGATCTCCTTCGTCATTTCTTTCTGCCCCTCTTCAGTAGCAGGGTTGACAGCCTGGCCTTTTCGGTTCTTAAGAACAGCCCAAAAGAAGCTCTTGGAGACAAGATTGTTTATGTATTTTTTTATTTCGGGAAAGTTGGACTTTTTAGCCTCTCGGAGAAGCTCGTCCATATGGCCCTCATTGGGCGCCGGATCTGGCATAACAAAACGGGGTTACCAAAAAACCTTGCTCTGAAGAGCTTGGTCGCATTGATAACCCCGCGAAAAGGTATTCAGTTGTGCGTACAGTTTAGCATACTTTCGGAAATTTGACAAGGCTTTCCAACGTACGCTATAATGTACTATTAAAATACGTTATTATGTGGCATTCTATTGCTTCATTCTTCGTCAGTATCGCAGCAGCAGTGACTGCTCCTTTTTCTGGTACTCCTCCCCAGCCAGTTCCTCAGCCAATCATTGAACAGGTCTCTGTGGCCGCTGAGGCCATTCCAGAGCAAGCTTCGGAACCACAAACCGTGGCAACTGAAGAAGTTCCGGAGAATGTACCCGAGCCTCCAGAACCGGCTCCTGACCTTTACTGTGTAAAATACGAGGACAAGTATTCAAAAGAAGAGTATAGGAAGCGTAGCCAGGTTCCGAATGATGTAAAGAAGGAGTGCAAGGAAAAGAATCAGAAACGAAAGGAAAAGGCTGAGGAGGGAAACAAGAACTGTGATAGCGAGAATGGTCGTTGCTCAAGCGTGATGAAAGCTCTTCAGGCGGACTGCGACAAGGTCTATGACGATAAAAAAGAGGAATTCAAAGACTGGGAAGAGGGTTATGTTCAATACCTCGATCGATGCAGTCAATAGGATAGGCTTTCTATGAAAAAAATCTGGGCCGTTTTAGAGAAGGTGCTTTACTATTTCTTTCTCGTTGCCATGCCTCTTTTGGGCATCAAGATTTTTTACGAGATAATGAGAGAGGAAAACTATACTCGTACATCAGACGCTTTCATTGTTGGTCTAATGGCAACCGGAATACTCGCCTTCTTTTCTTATCAATCAGTCAAAGTACTATTCGAGTGGCTGAATAAATTGGACTTTCAGTTACCGGAAAATCTAAAATGGTTTCTTCGAACTTTGTTCATCATTTTTTTCTGGGGAACCATTGCCTATTTTGTAATCGACGTTCTTTTGGAGGTAGCTAGTTCTTAACTAGCTCGTCTATTTTCTTGGTGTCAGACTTTTTGGCTTTCTCTTGCTTGTAGTTGAAATCGTATTCTCTGAAAATCTTTTCCTTCTCTTGCTTCTTAAGCTTAGTGATCGTCTTAAATTTATCTTCTTCGGAGAGAGCCTGGTAACGAGAATCATCAATGAGCTTCTCGAGCTTTTCGTTGATCACCTTATTATAATCTTCGTTCGCCTGCTGGAATTTCGCTTCACCCTTCTTGTCTCGGAACTGTTGTAATTCTTTTCCGGGACTGTCATTCCAGTTAACATCGTTGCTGTAAGTCGTGGCACCGAAACCGAAAAGGCTGCCTATAAAAAGCGGGATAGCCATTTTCGGATCATCTTGATACATGTCGTAGGTATCCTTTACGATAAGCGGGAAGAGGCGATCCAGCGTTGCGTCTTTTGCTGAAAAAGGCTCTCCAACGGCATTTTCCCCATAGAGCCAGTCACCAACAAATGAGGCTGCGGGAGAGAGTTTGTTTCGAAAGAATTTAACGACTGTATCCCCTCGAGAAGGCGCTCCGTAGTCTTCGCCAAGTGTCCTCACGATATCACTCGTGGTGCTTTTGGTTTCGTTCGTAATTAACCGAGCAAGCAAAGTAACGTAGCCAGCATTTCCACCGGTTACGTCGAATCGAGTGTCACCGAATTTTATTTTGCCAAAGTCTGAACTTCTCTGGTCAACCTCTGCTTCTCCGCCAGCCAGTTTTCCAAGATAGATAAGCGTCATTGATGCGCCCACCATACCAATAAGCCGTTTAATAGCCTCAATACGAGCCGTTTTACTGATTCGCGGATCGGTATAGTTGAGCGGATTTAAAATCTGAAGGCTCGCCGCTATTTTCCTCGGCGAGAAGAAGACTGCGTTAGCAATTGGGGTTGCCGTATCAACAGCGCTATTAATAAGCTTGCCTGCGCCGGTAAAATTGTTCACCGTGCTGGCAATATCGCGTGAAGCTTTTGAACCCGGCCTTACGTCTTCTCCGGAGATATCAGCCTTCTGAATGAGACTGTCAAAAACATCCGCTCTCAGTTTGGTCAGAAACCCTACATAAGCCCGTTCCGAACCACGCAAGCCGGGAAGCTTTTCTAGAATGTTGGTCATGTACGCTTCTTCCCGCTCAGAGAGCTTGTCGCCCAGGCCAGTAATTCTGAGGCCAGACTTTTTCATAGCCTGGTACGAAGGGCGAGAGATAATGTCGGCTTGGATTTTTCGATAAGCTTTCTCACTGAAAGCAGCTTCAACCATCGGCTTGAGGTTCTTCCAGAATTCCTTTCTGGTGACCATACCAAAGCCCTGACGAAAAGGCGCTGAAAGATCGAGAGTTGCCATAAGAGCTCGAGGAAGGTTTGCGATATTCGCTATTTGATCGATAGCTTTCATGCCAGGCTTGAGAGAAGCTACATAGTCGTATAGATCAAGCACTTTCTCGCCATAGGCGATACGCTCGGTTTCGTCTGTAAAATCACCAGCCACTTCTCGCGCTCTCTCAACAGCTTCAGAGAGATCCGCAATTTTCTCAGCTTCATCAACACTCACATCAACGCCAATCTTTGAAGCGGCTAGATCTTCGAGAAATGCTTTCTCTTCAGATGGTCGCAAGAGATCACCCTTTTTTTCTTTTCGCATCTTCTCAATTTTGGCAATCAAATCACGACGAACCGGCGGCTTGATACCAGTAACTTCCTTAGCCCACTTAATCATCGCGTCCCATTGCCGAGCAGCCAGAAGCTTACGCTCGAAAAGAGTGTTGACATTGCGGGCATTCTCTTCTCCAAGAAAGCTCTTGAAGTATTCCCTACGTTCCTTGCTCGACATTTTAGCGAGCTTCTCAGGATTAATCTCGCCACTTGCAAGACGCTTCTTGAATTCCGCTGCCATGCTGCCGATGAGACAAAATTGCGCCATATTAGCACTTTATTGATTCAACAAAACTTTCCCAATCTTGCTTGTCCGGCACTGGTTGCCGTGTGCGTTTCTTGATTTCTGATACTTCCTTTTTTTTGGCTTCATCAAGCCTTTTTCCACCCTTTTCTTCGAAGCGTTTCTTGCGTTCTTTGAAGACCTCTTGCATTTTCTTGACGGCAGAATTGGAATCTCGTTCAGCCAACATGCTGATCCTCTGACCCATCGTGGTGGCCTCGGAAGTGAGATTGGAAGAAGTGGCAAGTCGTCTCAAAAGAGAAATGTTGCGATCCTTAATAGCTTTGTCTTCCACGGCCACGAATACGCTCTCGGGAAGAATATCATTCGGCGGACGCTCGTCTCCCAGAGCAATACGCTCGGCCCGGTCGTATTCGTCGTTCATCAACTTACTCACTCTTTCAGCCTGATCCTTCTTGTTGACTGTCTCGTATTCCGGCAGGTCACTAAAACGATCGATGAGTTTCTTTTCAACAGCTTTGGCTTCTACGCCGGCCGACAATCCACGCGTTTTCTTTTCTCCGGTGCCCTTGATTGGTTCAACCTTCGCCTCACCGATATCTGGTGACTTCGGCGCTTCCTCAGTTTTCGGAGGCATTTGCGCTTGCTCTTCTTTCGTCTTGATAGGGGCTTTTTCGGACGCAGGAGCCGTCTCTACTGGCTTTTCAGCTGGTACTGCAGGTGTTACCTCTTCAGACGCCTTAGCGGCCTGTTTTGGCGCTTCCTCCTTGAAACTGAGGCGAGCGACAGGTTCACTAGCTTCGCTTTCTGCCTTGCGCCGAATAGACTTTGAAGTGGCAATAGTAGAGTCATAGAGTTCCTGGAACTGTCCCTCGCCAGATTCCAAGGCTTCCTCAGCCTTTTGGATAGCCTTTGAGCGAGTAATGGCTTCTCCAAATTCCTGTCGAAACTGCTGTTTCCAATCTGTGGCATAGGAATATCGAGCAGGTAATGACTCTAGGAAAGCATCTGCTTCCATTTTGACAATCTTGCTTTTCGCAGAATCAACGTCCTTAGCGACATCGCTATAGTCTCGGCGAAGTTCTACCTTAGGACGGAATTCTCCGTCTTCAGAACGCGCCAGGAGCTTTTGAACGCCTTCCTCACCTTGTTTTTCGTATACAAATGAAACCTCTTCCTCGGAAAGAGATCCCTCCTCTGCTCGCTTGGAGACTTCGTCAGCGAGCGGACGGCTCAAACGACTCAGGATGGACGAGAGACCGAATCCTGCGGCCGCACCAATACCTGCACCGATAGCGGTTTCCTTGGCGACGTCCTTTAGTGAGTCCCCTTCTTCGAGTGATTGTGAAGCTCCAGAAGCACCGCCGAAAAGGGCGCCTTCTGCCGTAGCATCCTTAACCACGCTCCGAGTAGCTGCTTTTCCTAGTAGCCTACGGCCCGCTGCTTTTCCCGCAACCTCAACAGCTGCACGTGTCCCTAAGGATGAAAATCCTAAGAAGGGGGTAAGATCAATAGCTGTGCCGAGCGATTGCCCAAGTAGTTGCTCATTCGTCTTATTCTTTAGTTCTCCACCAGCCTGTGAAGAAAGCTCTTCGATGGAACGAATGACCTCGAGCATGGCGCGGTTTCGACGTTCTTTTGCTGCCGAATCCTTTTCGCTTTTGTTTTTGTCACGCAAAGTTTGAAGAATTTCGGCGTTCGTCTTGATTTTCTCCTGGATAGATTGATCAAGCTTGCCCTGCTCCACAACGTCATAAGCAGTCTCGGTAGAGCTTTCTGTGAGAAAGTCGCGAGTCTTTTTACCTGCCGTTTTTGCCATCCTGGAAACTGCTCCGAAGGTTTCGGCGAGATTCTGTCCGACTGATTTGTTAAGGTTCTCGCTATTCGCTCCATTGATATCGCTCGTGAAAGTGCGAAACTCCTCAGGTGCGGAGGGTACTGAGGGCGCTGGCGCTCCAATACCAAAACGATTCAGGACTCTGTTTGCGAATCCCGTGAGACCTTTAGTTTGAGTAACTCGATACTGTTCCTGATTGTCGGCGGCTTGCGTTGCTATCTCTTCTCGGCGCTTCTTGCGCTCACTCTCTTCTCGCAATCGCTCCCGAATGGCTGACATGGGCGAATTACCGCTTTCGTCCTTTCTGTATCGTGATCCTAATGATCCCGAATCGCTACTCTCACTCTTTCTATATCTACTGCCAAAACTTGCCATACCTATTTGTCAGCAACAAGATCGTAAATAACGTTTTCGTCGTAATTAGGGTAATAGAGCATGAGTAAACGCTTGGCGTCTTCTCGTGTCATTTTATCGTCTCTCACTTCTTGAGCGAGACTCTTGGCTTCTTTCTCGAACTCCTTGTCAAGCTCATCATCATCGGACTTTCCTCGATTGGCGATGGTGCTGTAAGTGTTCTCGATATCCGCTTCTAAGGCTTTCAATTCAAGCTGAGACTTTCGCTTGGCGTCTGATACCAGAGACTTATTTTCTTTAGCAATCGCTGCCTCAAGCTGTTTGGTATTCATGGTTCCGCCCTTGCTTGTCTTGGTAGAAATGCCGAGTTCGCGGGCCGTAGCCTTCAACTCTTTGCTGTAAGCATCGTCAGCGGCCTTCTTAGCCTCTTCTTTCTCTTTCTTCTTTTGCTTCTCGTTGTATTTGTTGATTTTGGTCAGTGCGATTTCCGGCGTGTCGGTCAATGTAATGCCGGCGCCCGGAGCAGTTGCCATGTAATCGAGCAGTCGTTCCCGCTCAGTAGTAGCCACCTGGTAGCGACGATCAGCTGCTTCTTTCTTGGAAAGATATGCATCCCGAAAAGTATCTGCTTTAGCGGCGAATCCTTGACGCTCAGCGCTGCGGAGACGAGCTTGGCTTGCTTGCTGGCCGGTGATGACTGGCATAGCTATCGTTTGGTCTTCCAGGAAGTTTTGTTGCTCAAGGCTCCCCTGATCGTAATTTCTGAGGAAAGCAATGGCATCCAGATATTCCTTCTGAGCCGAGTCCACGCCTTCAGAGGCATAGATTGAAGACTGTAGTCCGTACGGATCGGACAGGTTGGGCGGAGCTGTCGGATTAGCGAGAGCGTTCTGCATGTTTCCAGCAGAATAAGGGTTCCCAGTCGAACGGAAAGCTGTGAGGATGGGCTGGAAGTCCTGCTCATCGACATTGACACCTTTTAACAAGCCTCCCTTTCCTTTGGCCCGTTCGGTCTCGATAAATTCAGGCGTGACACCTTGACCGATTAAATCTGTTTCGTATTGTGTTGCCATAAATTATTTCTCCTTCTTTTTATTTTCCTCTTCCAGTATTGCTAAAACTCTCGTTGCAATTTTTTGATACATTCTTTCCTTCTTCTCCGGATCAACTGGTTTAAGTATTGAAATGGGAGATTTTGGGAACGCGATAACATTCGCATTCTCCGAGTCGATAACTTTCTCCAGACCATCCTCGCCCTTTACGACATAGTGAAGGTGGTTATTTTCGTCTATTCTCTCCTCAATCACTTTTAGGACTTCCTTTTCTTCTTGCATACTCTTAAATTCCTAGAATGGTACGGGAGATAACGAAAGCATTGATGACGGTTGTGCCGTTTCCGTCCTGGCTCTTGAATTGAAGCGTTAAAGTGTGGGATCCAGCGCTCAAGAGAAATGGCTCTGTATGGGCAATAATCTGATCCGTCACTCCTACCGCATCAGGAAAAAAGTCATCATCAAGACGGATATACGGGATACCGGTGAAGGCTTGGTTGGTCAGTGAGCCGTTAACAGAGTCAAGGAGCTGGAAGTCGCTATGGTTAGAGCTAAATGAGCCTTCCGTTCCATCGGTATCAACATAGTTGTCGTTCCACCCGCGGAGAAAGATGGAGATCAGCACTACAGTTGATCTTGTCAGCGTAAAAGGATTCATTGAGCCGCCCGGGACATTCACATAGGAGCTACTCCCTGTTGTCTGAGTCGAAGTGGAGGCTATCGTGGACTGCGAGAAGTTATTCGAGCTGTTCAGGCCTGTGGAGTCTATGAGGATGTCCCCAGCTGCGTTCTTGATCGTCGCTCCTTGGATCTCGCCCGTTATGATGGCGGAACTAGCGCTCAAATTTCCTTCGTAATCAACTTTGAAAGGAGCATCAGTGAAATTATCAGCTCCAACGAATATCCCTTCGCTATTAGCCTTGAAGATATTCGCTCCGGCGCCTACCGACAGCTCGCGGAAGTTGACCCGTTGCGTACCGCTCGGAGCCACATTGTCTTTAGGGATGATGGGTTCGGCTTCAAATAACATCTGCGAGAGTAATACGAATTTCCTTGCCCTCCTCTATTTCTACACTCAGAACTGTCTCGTCTTGCCTCAATCTTTCAATGTATTCCAAGCCAGCTCTTAGCTTTTCCTGATATTCTTCCTGATCGGGTTTGCCGCCAGGAATAAGATTCCAAATCACGTTTCGCATATTATTCGGTCACGACGTTAATGCCTTGGATTACCGGGCTATTCGCGCCACTGGGAGTGATAGTGATGCGAGACTTCGAGTGGTTGATCTTACCCGCGTAGGAAACTCCCCTCTGGAGAATGTATCGGCTGTTCGTGGCGTCGTTGATGAATCCGCTTTCAAGAACGAAGCCGCTGTCATTGACGCTTGTCTCAAGAGAAAGCGTTCCGCCATTGAGCGACTCATACGGGACGATGACAGTCTTGACCGCTCCATCTGTCCGGGGCGTAGTAGCGGTTGCTGTAGAACGATTCGTTCCGATCTTATTGACATTCGAGCCGTTCGATACCAGAAGTTGCGTACCCGTGACGCCAATCGAGACAACGCTGCCCGTGGTCGTTGTGTATTCATGCACCACGATGTCAATTTCTCCCTGGCGCTTGTAAACCGAGTAAATGTCAGTTCCGATAGCAAGCAATGGCTTTCCATTCAAGACGCCGCTCTTCTGATGTCCGTGACTGGTCGTGACGTTCCTGATCTGGTAGAAAAAGGGCATCCTGTTGCCCGTCCAGTAATAAATGTTTCCTTCCGTGCCGCACTGGGCATAAGTGAAGGAATCGGCCTCAATAAAGCAGTTGACCCCGATTTCATAGATAGTGTCTTGTTCTGTCCAGGAGCTTGAAAATGTGTCCCAGAGAAAGGCCTCGCACTGCGAGACATTGGCTCCGATGACCGTACCGATTAAAAGCCAGTTCCGCTCGTTTTTCAAAGCCGTAACCGAATATTGGGCCGGGATATCTAGTGCATTGGCACTGAATGTGAGTGACGCACTGACTGAGGCGACGTACTTCCCGTCTCCGATCTCCACCGTCAGGTTGACTTCGGCCATCGGATGATAGCTCGAGCCATTCGTGAAGGTAGCGAAGGAATCACTGAAAGTGTCGGTCGCCGCCACGAGATGCCCTAATTTCGTAGTAGTCGCGTAGAGAATCTTGTTTAGGGTCGGACTGAAGAAGGCGTTGACGTGCGCCCCATTCGCATTCGTATTGACGAGAGAGTACGTTCCACCAGTCGTACGCTTCCAGGTCTTGCCCGTAGAGGTTGAGAAGAAATACACTGTCCCGTCGGCTGCCGTAGCTTGGACGCTAGGCTCATTAGGAGTACTGGAATCGACTGCAAGAGCAAGCTGCGCCTGCGAAGTTCCTAATTGTGAATGAACATCCAGGTTCGAGGTAGTATCAAACCCGTTTTGATCGTACTGGCTTCTGCCCTCTCCGTGAAAAAAAGCGTTGTAGACTGGCATGATTTCTATATTCCATATTCAATCAACCCAGAAGGGCCACGTCCTACGCCGGTTCCCCAGTTCGATGAGTCATAACGCCGCCAGTAGACGATAGTAGACGTCCCCATATAACCCCAAGCAGCGACCGATGTAGCGTCTCCAGCCGAGCCGTTGAAGACTGATCCCGCTGGCGGAGTAAACGGAAGAACAAATCTGATTTCATTCCCAGGCCCCGCTGAAGTCGTTACGGTGAAGCTGAAGTCAACTTTGCATCGCTGGCCGGAAATAATGTACTGAGACAAGACGATAACGGGCGAGGCGACTGTCATTGAACCAGTTATCGTAAGAGCGAAGCTTAGAGGTCGCGTTTCAAAAATAGGGCGCTGGATAAGGTTCAGTGCAGTGTACGTTGGCACACTCCATGTGTAGCCTGCTCCAGCAGAAAGAGTCGCGGCGAATCGTCCGATGTTTTCTACTGCGTCAGTTGAAGCAGGCGCAGCTCCAACTTGAAGAAAGAACTTCTCATTTGTTGAAGTAAGGGAGAAATCTGAAATCACATTTCCATACGGAATTCTTGACCAGCCAATTTCAAATCCAGCCCCACCAACAAGATTCGTGTTCCAGAGAAGATACACGAAGTAGTCAATTTCTTTGGTAGCTAGCTCAGTGGAGCCAGCGTTAAAGAAGTTGGTCCCATCCGCCACGGTGGTAGAGAGAGTGGCACTGATGGTACGAATAGTGCCGTTATGATTAACGTAAATTGGGTCAGAAGCTGAAGGGTCAGTCCCAGCAAAGGTCTTGAGAGCAACGGTGATACCCGAACCTGTGTCGGTAACTGTGAATTTTCCATTGATAAGGAATCCACGCGGAGTATTGAAACTTATCGCTCCATTGGTGAAAATCGGGAGTGTGAGGATTTTATTCGTGAGTGTCTGGGAGTCGCTTGTCCCTACCACTGTGCCGCTAGGAGCTGTTTTAGCAGCCCAGGCTGTCAGATCTGAATCCAAGGGCTGGAATGCGGCCGCGGCGCCGGCCGGCGTTACTGCTCGCGTCGTATCCGTGCCCGTGATAGTTTCGCCACTCGTAGCAAGCTCCACTTTCCCTTTCACCGAAGTAGAAGCGTCTGGAACGAGATTGGCGTAGGTAATCTTTTTTGAGCTCCCCTCAGGAGAGTCGGTAGAATCAGAAACATCAACAACGTGAAGAAGGTCGCCATCGGCGGGCTGTGCTGCTAGGGAATTTCGTGCGGTAAGCTTCTGAGGCATATTTAGGAGGGTTTCGCTATGGTGGTATACGTCGGGGTTGATGGTTTCGAGAGGGCAGTGAAAATCGCGTCAATGGGAGCGCTAAACATTTTCTGTATCCCATCCTGGAAGAGATACTCTTGCCCGTCCTGGAAGAGAAATTCCGTCATGTTTTCCAGCTTAGAAACCCTGGTATACGTCGGGGTTGATGGTTTCCCTATGGTGGTGTAGGAAATGGGCATTAGCTGTAATTGGGATAGTTAGGCACTATGTAGGAATTGCGCTTGAACTGGTTCTTGTAATGCTCATCAAAACGGTCTTCCCATTCAGTCCGATTGCCGAGAATACGATTTAAGTGTGTGGTATCAACAATGGAGGGGTTTGCAACTGCGAACATGACCGCCATATCGAAAGCGAGGAGTGTGTGGAGGTTCGTTTCAATATCAGGCGTTCCATTTTCATCGAGTTCCGCCTGTCGCATCTCATACCAGATGTGAATACCAGCTGAGATATTCCCCGCGGTGGTCTTGAGTGGCCGAATGAAGAAGGAATTTCGCTCAAAACGCACAAAAGGCGCCGCTTCTGAGAATTGCGCCTGGATACCGCCCTCCTCATGCTCGGAAAGCGGATTTTCGTAGATGTCGTAGAAATTCACTGGCCGCCAGGTCAGCCCGTCGTAAGAAACCTCTATGCGAAGAGGACGGATGAGGTCGGTAGGGAATGGATACTCTCCATTGAAACCGATCTGTGGAGAAACAAGCCCTACAGACGAGAGAAGAGGGGTTGTAACCTCAGTTTCACTAGCATTCCGGTCTACCGCGATCTTCAGGATGTCGAGGATACGGCCCGAATAACATACATTGAAGTCAATCAAAGCGTCGGCGTCCGAATACGTAACGCTGTTGGTTTGAGCTAACCTGCGAGCAAGAGTGCGGATGGCTGAGACGAGCATGGCCTAGGTGTTGTAGACGACAGTTATCTTTGAGGCGCCAGCCGTTATGATGCGAAGGCCTTTGGCAAATTTGACGTTGAAAAGGTACGTACCTTCCACGATGCTTGCCTTGAGAGTGCCGATGTTGACCGTTGAGCCGCTAATTTCGTCGATGATACTGATCGCGCCGGCCGCGGTCTCTCCAACGACAATGCTCACGAGGTTCCCTGCACCAGTCGCTACCTGCGTGGTGGTCGCGGTAGAGATATAGGCACACTTGTTGTCGCCTTTGAGTTGTGGCATAGAGTTTAGGATTTAAGAGCTTATCCCAGCCCCCGTAAAGGGGCTAAGGAAGCTATTAAGAAGCCGTGGTGATGGTTGCGCCTGCGTCCGCATCAGTGAACGCTGTGACGTACCAGTTTGTGCCGTCACAGAAGAAGTCTGCACGGTCACCTTTGACAGCAGCGCCATCGGCGAAGCTGAAAGTGTCACCGCCGGAAGCCTCTGAGTCAGCGTTTCCACCCGTTGAAGAGTGGATAGTGCCAATCATGTTGTTGGCAGATCCTGCCGTTACGATGGTGTACGAAGCTCCTGAAGGAGCGGCACCCACGTAGAAGCGGAAGTTGAGACCAGCAGCCAGAGCAGGAAGAGTCGTGACAAACTCCGTCGAAGCGGAGAGAACGTACGTCTTGCCTGAGTCAGCAGCGGTCAGGGTCGTGGTTGCAATCGCCGTAGCCATCGAATTGGCAGCAGTCCGGACAACCGGTACGCCTGCAATCGAGAAGCCAACGCCTGCATCAACCGTTCCCTTGAAGTGAGTTGTTCCTGGCATAGTTTTGAGTGAGAGGGGCGAGTCTGTAGCCCCTGCGGGTTCCTCCGGTTCTCAGGCCGGGTCAATCTCGCCCCACTAAGTTAGAGATCGATTAGGAAACCGATCCGTCCGAGCCGACGATACCTTCGTAGCTCATAGCACCAACGACTTCGCGGAAACGACCCTTGTACTTGTACACGTCGTTGTCCGAGAACTGGAAGTCAACAAGGTTCGTGTTCATGCTTTCGCGCACCCAGCGAGTAACTGAGTGGTTGTCAGAGAGCAGGAACCAAGCGGTGTCAGAACCACCAGCAGCTGCACCAAGGTAAGGCGAGGTGTAGATGGTAATTCCGTACTTAGCTGAGTAGACGTTGAGGTCATTGTCAGCGGTACCGGAACGCAGTTCTGATTCACAGATTTCCGTCGCGGTCTTGTAAAGCTTCATAGGAACAACGAGAACTGCGGGCATGTGTCCGTCGATCTCAGCGTCCTGAGCTAATTGCTCACCGAGCATCACGATCGCATCGTTAAGAGACGATTCGGAGAGGGCTGCGGTCAGCTTGTTGTCCACGGTGTTTCCAGAGATCGAAAGGTGCGAGTCGCTGATCAAAGCCACGCTATCGGCTGTCAGAGCAGTCGTGAAGGCGTTGCGGAAGATAGCGAAAGCGTTCTTGTCGCGAGTCGTGCGAGCACGTCGGGCGAAGTTCTTCACCATTTTCTCGTAGGAACCGTGTTTGTTGTCATCGAAGAATTCCTTTGGAATATCGATCTTTTTGGCGAACTTCACGACCGAGAAAGTCTTCTGGTTCGTGATTCGAGGCTGTCCCTCGGGCAGGTTCTCCTCTTCTGCCGTTTGTTCCCAAGCGCCTGAGCCGCCGAAGAGCTCCATGATGACAGCTGAAGAGTCAGCGGTGTCCTGATTGAACACAGCGCCAGTCTCAGCGGTCGCCAGGTGAGGCTGCTTCTTGGCGTCTGTTTCCTGGTAGAAAACATCATCCAAAGCGGTCTTGACGACGTTGGGGTTTAATGCTGAATTAAAGCTCATACTTTTCTTTTAGAGTGATACTGATACTTAAGCGATTGCGCCTTCAGCAGCCGCGGGGCGGATTTTGAAGTACACTTCTTGCGTAAGGTGGTTGCCACCGACAATCTGAACGCCTTTCGTTCCACCATCGCCAGCTGCAGCGTCTACGGTGTACTGAGTCGACGTAAGGTCGAGTACAACGTTGTCGCCACAAAGAGCGTTGAGTTCCGCGAGCGTATCGACGCCTGAAGCAGTCTTTGCCTTCGCCTTCCAGATCACGCCAGGCAGGTTAGTCGGGGTAGACCATGATGAAGCCGTCAACTGAAGCAGTGTGTGTCGAGTCGGTTGCAGCGATACCTAAGACCTGAGTCGTGGTACCGATAACCGGTTCGCCATCAGCAAGCGGGATCGCGTACGGAGAACCAGCAGCTTTGAGCTTGACGGGTTCGCCGGCGAGGATAGCCGTTGCGTTTGCTTCGGTTTGCCACTTCTCGGTCGGAAGGTTGAGATAACCAGCCGCCTTGTGGACTTTGATGTTTCCTTTAGCCATATTTGTAGTTATGCATTCCCCGATTCAACGGGAACTGCGGGATAATTTAAGAGTTCTGAACGTCCTTTTCGGAAAGACCACGTCGCTTCAAGAGAGCCCGATCAGCATCCGAGAGATTCAAGTCTGAACTCTTGATACCGGCGACCTTCTTGGTAGGCGGCTTGACCTTTTTGCCGTCTTCTTCCTTTTCTTCTTTCTCTTCGTAAAGCGCTTTAGCTTCGGCCTTGAGGAAGGTGAAATCATCGTCCTCGTAGACCTCGAAAGGATCCCGTTTCATAGCCTTGGCTATTTTCTGGACCTTCGGCCAAATCTCTTTTGCCTCTGGATTGTTCTGGAAGTAGAGAGTTTCTACGACTTTCGGTGTGTAACCCTCAGTCCTTTCCTTTCCTTCTTCCTTCTCTTTCTCCTTTGGCTCCTCTTTCTTCTTACGTCCCTGAGCAGCAAAGAACTTTTGTAAGCCCTTTTCTATACGCTCAAAGCGTTTCTCGACATCATCGCCTTCGATTTTTTCTTCAAACAACGATTCGAGACTTTCGTCCGAAGAGTTGTCATTCTCGTTTCCTTTCTCAGGGGTAGGAGCCTTGTCTTTATCGGCTGCATCCTGATCTTGGTGTAAGTCGTCTGACATACTTTTTGATAAGGTAGTTACGGCTTTCCGTAGAACGAAAAACCCCACTCCGTTGAGGAATGGGGTCTTGTCCGAATGCTTCAACAACCACGAAAAAGCGTTCAGAGCAAGGCCTTATCCCTCAACTCGATTGCGTGGTTGTTTGAATTGTGAATCTACTTCCGAAGCGGCCCAATTAACGTCTGTATGCTCACTACATTGAGCTGTGCGAGCCTCAGGGCGTTCGCCATGGCCGCATTGTCATCGGACTGGACGTCGAAGACGCTTGCTTTGATTTCTTCAAGTTTCTTCTCGAAGATCTCTTGGATTACGTACTTCTGAAAGCGCGGGCTATTCACCAACGAATCGATGTAGCGGTCGCGGGCATTCGCCTCACGCTGCGCCTTTTCTTCCTTTTTTACGAGGCTATCATCCTGTCGAACGACTCTCATACTTAGGCTTGGTTAGCGAGTCCGAAATCCTGTCCCATTTGCACGTTATCGATCGGCGCGGCATTGGGCATGACGCCCTGGTCTACCATTGCCCTGGCCCGGAGGTTCTCGATCTCGCGAGCCGCCTCTTCAGGTGATTTCTTGAAGAGCTTCGGATTCTCGTTTAAGAGGTCGAAAATGGCGTCGTCCACCTTCTCGTGCGATCCGGTGAAGGTCTCGCTCGACTTGAGCGCAATGAGGTTCTTAATCTTGACGTTGGCGTCGAATGATTCGTTATTGACGTAGAACTCAAGGTAGGTCGAAATCTTGCTAATGAGCTTCTTCTTCAGTTCGGCAAAGCGGGTGTCGCCTAGCTTGTTCTGTTCAGACATCAAGCGCTGGCGCTCAGCTTCGAACTCCTCTTCAGAGGGGTAACGTCCGAATTGCGCCTTGTATTTCTCCGCGTCTTGGTTGAGCTGCTCGGTAATGAACATTTCGTCCAGCTCATTTAGCTCGGCCGGGTCGCCTACGATCTCGATAAGCTCCTGTTGGGTCAGCTCATCGATAATGACGGGCATGTAGAAGTCCTCGAAGAACTCCTTGAGAAAGATACCGATCTTCTCTACTGCGTAGTCGTAGGTCGTCTGCTGCGCCTGGCGGTTGATGACGGCGTTCGTGGCAGGCATACTAGCCGGCTCTTCTTCGCCGATACCCTGGGAGGTGATACCAGTGAGCTGCTTGGCGAGTTCAAAGAGCTTGTCGATGTTCGCAATGAGTTCGCCCGTCTTGGTGTCGATAACAAGGCGTTCGAGTTCCTCGTCCGTCTCAAGCTCGACGACCGTTCCGGACTGAATGTTTTGAAGCAACTGCTGGGTGACTGAGGCGTTCTTGCGCCCTCTCTTGTGTTTGAAAATACCCATCAAGTCCAGGATGTCCTTCTTGTCGTGAAGATTCATCTTGCGATTGTAGGCCTCTTGGATGCCCGAGATCAGCTCAAAGATCGAGAAGCCGATACGCCGCTTAGGAACATCGATAAAGGTAAGGGGCTTGTAGGGATAGAGTTCCTCCCATTTGCCAAGCTTTTTCGCCAGTCTCTTGGACTTGCGGAGGCGCTTGTGTGTGGTCTTGTATTTGTCGAGCAGGAGGTACGGCTCCCATTCGGTCGGCTGAGGAGTGCGCTTGCGGTCTTGCGGCTCAGTGAGCGAATTGTCGAGGAAGAGCTTGCAGCCTTTGTGGTAGTCAGGCTTATCCTCAGTGCCGAAGTCGAAGAGATTCCAGAACTCATAAACTACGAAATCCTTCTCGCCTTTCTCACGCATGACCTGCCAGATATCTTGTACCTTGGCCCAGATCTCCTCACCCCACTCGGAGCGACGGCTTTGCATTTCCTCGTAGGAGTACAGAAGCTTTTCAGCGCATCCGGTCTTCTGAATGTCTGGCTCGTATTCTGGAGCAACGAGGTTGAGGTTGGAAACGATCTCAGGATGATCATCAACCATCTTCACGTAGGTCGTGCCGTCTTTGGCGAAGAAGGCTAGATCGTTAACGAAGGTTGCAAATCCAGTGCGCTTCAAATGCGCCCGGACGGCCATCTTGAGAACCTGCACGATAGGCAGATACTTGCCGTTCTCGCTCTTCATCAGGAGATGCTTCGAGTCGACGGCGTTGACAAGGTACTGGTAGAGGGTTCGGAACAACACGAAACCGATGTTGTAGAAAACCTTCTTGAACGTCCCGTCCATGGGCTGCAAAGCGGCCGTGATAGAGGCGTTCGTTGTCTTCGATTACTTTCCGGAGAGAATAGGAAATCTTTGAGGTGATCTGGAGTTCCCCGGTATCGTAATCCTGCAGAAATTGCTCGAGATCGCTTAGGTCGCGAGTCTCATCCTTTTTGTTTTCTTTCATGCGTAATTGGCTTCTGTAGCCTTCTGGATTCTTTCCTCATCCTCCTCATCCGGAGGAAAGGCGATTTGGTCTTGGTAAGCGGTAGCGTCAGATATGTCGTCGTGAATGGAGTTCGGGAAGCGAAGCAATTCGTCTTCTAGCTCCTCGCACTCGTATTCAACGTGATAAATGCTGCCGGATTCGTAGCGCGGTTGGAGGGCGCCGCGTATCCTTGCCTCTTTCATCGTTTGCTTGTGGTCAAGCTCAACAATAGGGAGGAAGACTTTGCGTCGGCGCATTTCATCGTCTAAGAACTGCTTGAGCACCTGAAGATACATGGTCTTCTCGATGCCAATGGCAACGTAATGACGCTTCTCGTGGAGTATGAAAATGATGGTCTCAATCAGCTCTTTAGGGAGCAGTTTCTTGCCCCAAGCCTTGAGATTCCAGAAGTTCTCTGTATCGACGCTGTTGTCGCAGAAACCAGTGTTATCCGCGTTTTCCCGCTGCGAGATAGCCGTGTCGATGGTGAGAAAGTTATTGGTTCTCAGACCGTCGACTTCACGTTGAGTGCGATATTTGAATATCCTCTTGGGAAATTCCTGGGTCGCTTCGTCAATCGGCTGGTTAAGCATCTCGGCTGAGTAAGTCGTAGAGCCAAGCCGGCGTTTCTTCGTCTCAAGAGATACCTTGTTCGTATCTTTCGCTTCTTGGTCGGTCATAACGTACTTAGCAGGCCATGTAGGCTTCCCCTTCCTCTCAGCTCCCATCATGCGGACACGTAAGTTCGGATCTGTTTTGGAGCGGTCAATGAGCGCCTGCACGGATCCCATTTCCGTAATGTAGTTTCCGAGATAGATCGTAAGGGCGTCAGGAGCGAGGCCTGAGGCGAATTCGTCTATATGGCTGATCACCTGCTGGGTGTAAGCCTTCGATACCTTGGTCTTATTTGTCTCGAAATCATCTAGAGAAGGAAGTCCGGACGCTGATCCTGAAAGATACGTCCTCGAACCGATTCCTGAGTGGAATGGGCTTCAACCATGATTCCGTTCGACGTAAGGAACTTAGAAATACGCTTCATCGCCATTTCGTCCTGCTCACGCTTCTTTGAGAACAGTTGCCCGAAGTCTTTGATGAGCTTCTTGTTCTGCATGAGGGCAGACGAGACATCGAAGAGCATTGCCTCAGCGTTTGCTTTGTCGAATGAGTCGACATTGAGATAGCGGCGAAGTCCGTAACAGATCGTATGTGTCAGCCCAGCTATTTTAGCGATCGACGTCTTTGCTGATTCGCGGAAAATAAACCAGCCGAGTTCGCGTATCCTGAGGGCGAATAAGTCCTCTAGGTCGTCGAACATCTCAAAATGAAAAGGTGCAAACTGATACTTGATGTATTTCGGAAAGTACCAAGCCGTAAACAAGAGACGATTATTCCGGCACGCTTCCTTCCTGCTTCCGGAGACATCTTCTCCAGCAGGCTCAGCGCTTTCAGTAGTCGTTCGTTGTCCATTGTTCAAAATGTCCTTCAGGGCATCCAAATTCTCTCGATCTTCCTTTGACAATCCTTTCTCGAGTGGTGTTCCGTTCGGGCCAGATACCTCTTGGCGTTCGCTGTAACCCTGGTCTTTTCCTTGGGTCTTTGCGATAAACTTTGCCGTGTCTTGCTTGATGCGAATGAGAGCGGGGTCAGTCCTCACAATCTCTACATCGTCGTCGAGCTTGAGGATATCGATAGGCATATCTAGAGTCTCTTCAAGAGCCTGTTCTGCCTTTTCGAGGAGTCTCTTTCTCCTTCCGATAGACTCCGATAGCCATTCGGGGGCGAGATGAGTAATGTTTTCGGCGTATTCTTGGCTGTAACCAGCCCTTAAAGCGCTTTGGAGAGCATTGCCGAATGTGTCCGATTTTGGATCATTGTAATAGCGAAGAAACTCTATCTGCCGAGGTGTCAGTTCATCGTTACTTTTTCCTGCTTCTGACATGTTTCTTGCTTTCCTTTTCCTCTGTCTGTTTTTTCTTCAAAAATTCCTTGACCTCTTTCTTGGTTCGCTTCTTGTGTTCGCTGATTTCCTTGCGGTCAAGCTCTTTGTATTTCTTGGCGAGGAGCTTATAGACAACAGCTTTTTCGAGACTCTCCACATTGAGAGAGATCTCATTGGCATCGAACTGTATCTTTTCGATTACGATGCTCTTGTTCTTGACGACAGCAAGCAGGAAGTGGAAGCCCATATCCTGAGGCATGCGGTCATTGAACATCCGATGGAAATCTTCCACGGATTTCTTCACTCGCTTGAGTCCTTTAAGAACTTCTGCCTCTGTCGCTTGTTTCATATTTCTTTCCTCTGGAGACACACAATTATTCGGCCGGGGTTATCAATGCGACCAATTGGACTGAGGCTTGTGTCTCCTTTGTCAACGCGTAAAGCGTGCAACAGATATTTGCCTCCAGAGAAATAAAAAAACGGCCCAGAAACTAGCCGTGTGGCATCGTTCCTAGTCCGTTACAGTTTGGACAGCTGGGTGTATTGCAACCTCTTTTTACTTTCTACACTCCATTATAGCATACCAAAGGCCATTCTGTCAAGCGCTTACACTAAAAAATCGGCTTGCGCTTTGTCTTATGCTTCACTTCAATCGGCTTCATCTCGAGTCTCCCCTCGAATACGAGCGTCAATATCACCTGATCGTACCCCTCTCCCCACAATTCCTGGTCAAGTGCGTCATGTATCTCCTGAAGAATCTTATCCTTCATCCGTTCATCCCGTTCCATGTTTCTTTTTGTTAAGGCTAGTACCTCTTATTTTTGCCGATAAATACTGAATGTCCGTAACTCGCCTACATGCACCTTCCCCCGTTTTTCGAAGTAGACCCAATGATTTTCGTTCTTTATGAATTTATCTACGAAGATCGTTCCATCCCTGAGCCTTACATAGATCCTCTTCCCTCGAGGGGCCGAAGAGTGAGGAGTTCTCATAATTTTGTAGGGTACCTTCTGAGTCTATGCAGGAGACGATTCCACCAGTGACAAGGGACTTCATTCATGGTGAGGATGGCATCAGCCACCATATCCCATATTTCTTCCTCATTGCGGCCTTGGGTAAAGCAGTGGTTTCTCCCTGCAAATATCTCTGCAAGCCACCAGCCGTCCTCAGTCTCCCAAACATCTATCTGATACCTAAATTTATTCAGAGGATCCATATTTAAAAATTACCGTAATTACATTGGAAGCATTGCAAACCAAGGTCCCGCCATAGCTTGACCACCTGGTCTCGATCGTCGAATACGCAGTCCACATGATATTTTCCCCTGACATACTGATCGAACAATTCATTTTTCACGATGTAGTCCTTTCGCATATCTCCCTCTTGACGCATATACAAGTGTGTTGATTCAAAGAGTTTCAAATCAGGGAAATGTTCCGTAATCCATGTAGCCGTTTGATTGGCGCACACACTGTCTCGGCCGCTAAGAAAGATAAGGTGCTTACCCCTAGCGACTGTCGTAACGACATCAATAACCTTTTTAATCGGCTCATCCCCTCCAACCTTTGCCCAGTCATAGGGACTCCGGTGTCTCCCTTCAGATATTGTCCCGTCAATATCACAAATCACCGCCCTAGGGAGATGCTCAGGATTATCATACTTCTGCGGAACAGAATACTGATTTGCCATACCACGAATCACTGCCTCGCCTACAGGATTAAGTCGCTTAGCGTCCCTTTCGATGCATTCCTCAATCGAGGTATCGAATTCTTTTACTTCAACGAGAGACCCGTTCGCCTTAGCTATTTCCCGAAGGGTCTTCTCGTGCACGGGATTGAAGTTGGTGTCGTCGCAGATGATATTCACTCTCTCCTGGAGAGCTAGACGAACAATGAAATCTCGTACCTTGAGAAGAAATTTCTCATTGGACTTTGTATGAACGCTGTTATCCAACATGGCCCGTAAGTCGTCCTTGTTGACCCTTTTGTATCCTTTCTGCTCCCTGGCCCAGGTTGTTTTGCCTGATCCCGGCAGTCCCTTGAGAATAATTAGCTTTGCCATATTAGTATTTGAGTAAGAGTAATCCGTCCTTCTCCATAGGTATTTGCTCGGTCATGGTGGTGTAATTAAACGGCTTAGTGATGATGTGCCAGCCGTTCTTTGTGGGGTATTGTTTAACGATCTGATCCGATACGCCGCTCTCTTCGAATATTGCAAGAGCTCTATCGAGAGTCAGCGGATTATCCACGTCGAATTTGAAGAATGTTTCTCCACGACTAGACGGCCGCATCATTGCCGAACTCATGCGACTCTTAATACCGAGGAAGAAATAGAGCCATGACTCGTAGTCAGCATCGTCGTTATCGAGGAGATCGTGCTTGAATTGCCTAACAGCCTTTTTCATGTCCCGGCAGTTGACCGTACT
Source organism: Candidatus Moraniibacteriota bacterium (assembly GCA_037201605.1). Taxonomy (GTDB): domain Bacteria; phylum Patescibacteriota; class Minisyncoccia; order Moranbacterales; family UBA1568; genus UBA1568. Next base: position 92,974 of record JBBCGM010000001.1, read on the forward strand.
GTAAATCCGGAGTCCCTCAATGGAAGACCGGGACCGATCCTCAAGAAGGCAACCAAGCGCTTCTTCGAATTCTTTCTTTCCATTGGTGAAGAACATCCGTAAGTGTCGTGAAGCATGACTCGCCCCGTCTTTGGAGCGATGGATAAGCATAATCACGCGAACGCCTTCCACGAACTCTGGAAAGTATTCCACGATACATTTTGCTTCATTCTGAGCATCGACTGTGTAGGCGATCGGTTTCTTTTCTCTGGTGTGTCCCATATCAGTTGGCGCTTTCTAGGTCTTCAGTTCCTGCGTCCAGGAGCTTTGTCTCCCGTTCGAGGAAGCGGAAACTTTTGAGCTTGTAGGACTCGAAGGCAAACAATGTTTCTTTGCGAAGCACAATACCCTCCTCAGGCACTTGCGCGGCGCACATGAAGCAGTCCTTTTCGGTGTATTTCTTCTCTAATTTCTTTATAAATTCCTCATGCCAGTGATTTTCGGGATCAATCTCAGGGAACAAATCCTTGGCTTTCCAGAAAAGAAAAGATGGACGTACTCTAAACCGAAGCGCTCGCAGAATTCCTTGATCTGGTGAGAGGAGAGATCTAGTACATTGCCGTCTGCATTCGTGACAGTGATCCTGTAGACCTGGATGCGCTTAGTTCCTTGAGTACAGCCGTAGTCGTAGCCAACCTGAATAGGAGCGCCGTCCTTGGTATATCCGAGAATCTCGCCGTATATGGTATAGCCCTTCGGGAGAAATTCGCGGAGTTCGTTTTTGGCCTCTTCCCAAAGATCGTAATTGTAGAAATGCGCTTTTTGAGCAGTTTCGAATTCATTCTTGACAACGCGGCGGGAACCATAAACATAGTCGTACTCGGTTTCCTGGATAGGCAAGAGCTTCCTAAGAAATTTCAGGAAGATATTCAGCTTCTTCTTTACCAATACATGCGCCACCCAAAAGGACGTACCGTGCGTTTTGTAACTAATAGAAATATGGTCTTCCGGCTTGATCAGAAAAGCGTTCCTGCGAAGTTGCTCAGTATCGACATGAAGGCGCACCTGGCCCTCAACAAGGCGAGAAATACGGGGCTTCTGGCCCATACGCAGTGCTCGTGGCTCACGAGCCTGAATCACGTATTTTTTGCAGAGCAATATCTTTCCGACAGTGTCGAATTCACACCCGACATAGTCTATGAGACTCTCACCAACAAACGCCTCTACAGTACTGAGGGGAGCAAGATATCCCATTGATTTTTGTCCGCGAAGCTTTACGGCCCGGACGCGACCGTTCTTGTCAAAATACCCTTTTACCGTTGTGTCTTTGTTGAGAAGCTGAGAACTGAAAGAGTCGGTCTCCTTTAGGAATTCGTAATTGATCTGGCACTCCAGAGGAAAGAAAACATAGAGATCTCCAATCTTGGCATCCTGGCCGGTAATAACGTCCTGGAAATCCACAGTCGCTACCTGAAGACGATCTGCGTTATCGTGCTTGCGAAGAGCTTTAAGCTCTACAATTTTTGCTAAGTAATTGGGATTCGCGTCTTGAGAAGTAGAGATCATAAAGAGCTTTTATTATTGAGGGGTGAGATTAAAAAGTCTCTTAGTAGCTTTGATTATTTCGTAGCACTCTTGAGGCGTTTTCGTTTCTCCAACGTGGATCTGACGACCGAAATCATGGGCAAGGGTTCGATAGACTTTTTTCCGACTTCCGACTGTATTTTCCGCTTTTCCAAAGAGGATCTATCACGCCATGTGCCTCTTTTCTTGCTTTCCGTAAATCTGCTTTCGCAAGAAACTGACCCTTGGGCTTCTTTGTATTTTGGTGACATCCAATATATGCATCGCAAGGGCGACAAAGCCAGATCATGTAAGAAGTTCCGTAGTTTCTGCCATAGACTTCCTTATTCTCTACCCATTCAGCTTGTTGTCCGCAATGATTGCACTGCACACTCTTTCTGTTCTTTATGGTTTATTATGTTCGATTGCTTTTTCTATATATTCCAAAAGGGATTCAGTGGTAATTGTTGGCTCATAGATTTGCCGCATGATGTGTTCGTTGAGAAGTTTCAACTCGAATATCCTTCCAGCCGCGTAGGCTTCTTTCAGTTTCACCTCTAGGAAATGCACCGCTTCCTCATAGGGAACATAAAGCATGGTTGAGCCTTCGTACCCCGTGGGCGTTCCCACGATAGGCTTGAATATCTCTCTAAATTCTTTCAATATTTGAGGGATCATAAATCTTCAATATGTAAAGCTTTGTCGTCTAAATAGAGATCGGCACCAGGTTTCATAGTCATACAGATTCCATGGAACGGATGTGATGCTTAATAAGCCAAGCGTGTGTAGCTGCGTACATTCTCGGTTGCCTAGCCGTTGTAGAGAACAATGTGAGCGCCATTTTGATAGAGGTCCGTAATCATTTTCACTATCGACTCATTCGGAATTGGTTCAGAGTCTTCCGGGCGACCCCAATATTCACCCAGACAGAGAGTGCCATCCATATCAACAGCTACTAATTGGTCGTTAGGATTCTTAAGAATTTTTTTGAGATATGATTTTTTCATTTTCTTCATTTCATTGGTTAGTATTTGTCGTTGAGGATGTCTTGCATGAACGGCCCGACTATGAGAAAAAATGCTCCCAGAGAAATTAGAGTTACTGCAAATGGTTTTATCCCAAAGCATCCTGCTCCAATGAGGATTGCCGATACCGAGGCCAAGAGAACGTAGTGTATCCTTTCATACTTTTTCTATTTTCAAGACGGGATTGGTTATTTCGGATACTCGTCACTCTCTATCATTCCAACGAAAGGAGCTTCACGATATGGAGGTAGTCGATAATCAAATCGGTCGTTCCCTGGTTGCACTTTGGGTTTTTCTCCCGCCATTTTTCTAGGTGCTCTATCTGCGCCATCATTGCTCGGGTAGTGTCGTTTATGCTGAATGATATCTCTTCGTTCATAGATTTATTTCATTAACCTTGACCGCCAGTTCTTGGCGTAATCATCTGGGTCGGCAGGTCTCTATCTCCTCTGCCTTGTCCCGAAGCCATTTAGCCATTCTCTTAACTTCCTTCTTCCCCTTTGGGAACTCTTTTACCGTCAGGACTGCGAGTTCTTCTTCCATAAAATTATTGCTTACTGTTTAATTCAAGACGGGAGAGGATTTCTTGGCGAGCCTCATTAAAGCCTTCCTTGAAATGATAGGTGGTGTCCTCAATGGTTTCGGTAAGATGAATTTCTTTCTCCTCAGGAACCAAGCTCTCTCCAAAGGCAAGGAGGAGGAGCGGAGGAAGGCTCTGATTTCCTCGTTGTAATCTCTTGCCATTTTCCCAGCGTCTCTCTCTATTTCAAAATCAGACTTACCAAGTGTCTCTCACTCATTCTTTTCTGAAAGGTATCAAACTCTTCCAAGATTTTCTCGATCATAGGGTTATGCATTCTTGCCACCAGGTTACTCCGCTGTAAAACTCCACTCCCAGCCGTGTTGTCCGCATTCCTTCCAGCCTCGGGGAGCATTCTCATAGGCATTCAATCCTGCAGTCAAATACATCAGAAATACTGCCACAAGGAACCCAATAAGATATTTCATAAGCTTTTGGTTATCTATGGCTGTATCCACATCCATCGCACACTTGAGCTTGATATCCGTAATAACCGTATTCTCGTAGAGAATAAGTCCGGCATCGGCATTTCGGACACTCGAATCGCTGAGCCCAAAAGATAACAATTGCAACGCTAAGGAAAAATAGAGCGACAAATAATAGGATTAAGAAATCGATCATATTAATGCTTCATCAACAACTACATTCTTAGGAAACTTCGGAAGGATTGATTTTATTTCTTCAACCGAGAAGCCGGCAATTCCCGTTCCGATCGGCGTGAGATAGAATTTCTTCTTTGGGTAATATTCGGCATGCATCGCGAAGTGAAGGAGGAAAAGCTTGATAGTATCCAGAGGTAATTTCTGGAATTTTTCATCAAGCGTAGGAATCGCATAGCTCTTTCCGCTCGGGCCATTCGCCTTTCCTTGGACAGCTCCAAACTTTTTCAGAGCCGTCCTTGCTGCTCCGCCAGCATGATCGCCAGCAAGATTTGACCCAAAGACGAAGACCTCGTTTCGGCCTATTCAGTAATGAATCCGTTTTCGTCTCGTGTCATATTATTCGTTGCTATCGTCAGTCTCCACGAGTTTTCCATCTACCAGCTTGTACCACTGATCTGCCTTCACTTTCTTCCCATCTACCTTGACTGATTTGACACGAAGAGGCTTAGCGTCAGTGAAGGCCTCACCTTCTTTCCATTCAGCAAGAACAAGGAAGCAACCTTTAGAGGCCTTGGCCTTGGCTTTCCGTCCGACTGCTACGGCGATGGCATCATCGCCGCTCGTAGCCGAGTGGGCGCCGTATCCGCTCGTAGCCGAGTTGGCGCGGTTTCCGCTCGTAGCCGAGTGGGCGTAGGTTCCGCTCGTAGCCGAGTGGGCGTCGTCTCCGCTCGTAGCCGAGTGGGCGTCGTCTCCGCTCGTAGCCGAGTGGGCGTCGTCTCCGCTCGTAAGCCGAGTGGGCGCCGTATCCGCTCGTAGCCGAGTTGGCGCGGTTTCCGCTCGTAGCCGAGTGGGCGTAGGTTCCGCTCGTAGCCGAGTGGGCGCCGTATCCGCTCGTAGCCGAGTTGGCGCGGTTTCCGCTCGTAGCCGAGTGGGCGTAGGTTCCGCTCGTAGCCGAGTTGGCGCGGTTTCCGCTCGTAGCCGAGTGGGCGTCGTCTCCGCTCGTAGCCGAGTGGGCGTAGGTTCCGCTCGTAGCCGAGTGGGCGTCGTCTCCGCTCGTAGCCGAGTGGGCGTCGTCTCCGCTCGTAGCCGAGTGGGCGTAGGTTCCGCTCGTAGCCGAGTTGGCGCGGTTTCCGCTCGGTAGCCGAGTTGGCGCGGTTTCCGCCTCGTAGCCGAGTGGGCGTCGTCTCCGCTCGTAGCCGAGTTTTTCTTTGAAACTTTAGTAGCTTTCTCAAAAATGAAAGCTACAGAAGCATCGATGAAAGCTTTCAGATCAAGCTTCGCACCGATCCTGATATGATTCGTAACTGATTTACTTCCGTCTGACTCCACCTTTCCCAGAGCTTCAACTTCCGTAAACTCATTCCCATCTCTGAGAGGATAAAATCCTAGAACATCTAAAGGATTCTCGCAGAAATGAAAACCGGTGGAGCAGAGCTCGGGATCACTCTCTTTTTTGTATTCTTTCCCCTCTTCGTATTGAAAGCTGCGGCATTTTAGCCCCTTCTCAAAACCCTTGTATCCCTTGATAACTTTTACTGATTTCTTTTTAGCTGGCATATGGTTGTTTTTTGATGCTGTAACAATTAGATAAATAATTCCGACGCCGGCGAGAATGAAATAGAGCATAGATTATCGACTTATTTTTTTTATTCCGCCCGCTTTTATGAGTTCCAATCTTTTTATGTTTTCCTCCGCTTGCTCGTCGCTGACTACGGGAGGTGGTGATGGTTTTCTTCTCAACTTCTCTGCCGCTGCCTGATTTTCTTTTTGTCTTTCTCTTTCTTTTTTTTAATGTTTCTGTAAGTAATCCAAAATCTTTTTTTAAAGCATTCTCCAGAAAGGCTAGATAATTTTTATATATCCTGCCGCGTGATCTGCAGTAGTTCACCAGATCGTCAGCTTTCCCTGGATCTGTCCTGGGGTTGCATTATATTTTTCATTCAGCTTTTCCAAGACCTCTTCCGGTATCTTCTCCAAAAATGAGAGAAGGGCTTCCGGTTTCTTTTCTCTCTTCTCTTCTGTTCTACTCTCTTCTCTTCTCTTCTCTTCTAGTGGGACTTTTTCGGATTTTGTCCGGAGTTTTCTCGCATATTCATCCGAGTACTCTTCTATCTTCGGGATGTATAAATGCCCTCTAATAAGCTGTTTTTTTGTCTATAAGTTTCAAATCAGCTAACCGGTCTAATATCAGGTCTGTCTTTTTTTGGTCAAAATTGGAAAAATTTGTCAGAAAAAATTTCCATTCTTTATCCTTTTTTACGATATATTTCTGTCCCTGAGCGCCTACAATCTCCAAACAGATCCAATAAAACCCGTATCCTTCGAGTCCAAATTCCCGGATAATCACCTGGAGTTTGAGGTTGATGTGGGAGTCAGTATAGTGCTTAAGCCATCGCATACTCTTGATAATCAGTATCCAGAAAATTAGGCTCGTTGCTGGGAAATGCGATGTGGACGCCAGTCCTTTCGTTAAGGTGCCTATTGAGAGTCTCGTAAATTTTATCGATCTCACCTGTATTGAGATCTTTCGTACTTTCCTTTCCAAGCTGCGTCATTTGCACTGGCCGCCAAAGATACTCTTTTACAGTGTGTGCATTCCAGGGAATATCTATCTCCTGTCGGATGACTTTACGCATGTCAAAGCGCAGCTTCATTGAGAGCATCGGCTACGAGTTGGAGATAGACGTGTAAAGCTTTATTTTGCTGAGATGTCCGTGTGCGTTGTACTGGTTTCACCTCGAGTTCAACATCTTTCCCCTCAAACTTCGCCAAGGGCAGCATGTCCTCCTTAGAGAAAGGTTGGAATTTCCCCCCAACAATGCGGCCGCGAATATTCATAGGTTTTCTATTTTTACCTCCCAACGATTCTTTTCGTTTTTCAACCAACCATGCAGAACAACGATCCAGCCGGCTCTTCTCAGGATCGGGTAGTATGGAGACCCGAAGATCTTTGTACGCCGCGCCGGCACCCCCTTAATAGAGGTTGTTTGTACACCGACCGTTTCTCCGTCTTTTACACAAACAATGTCAATGATGCCGAAGAGATCTTGCCGGATTCTTGCAAAAGGATTCCAATGTTCGACTACCTGGCAGTGGTAGCCGGCCTTTCTCATGTAATCGAGACTTCTTTTTGTCGGAGTGACTTTTTTAGTTGTTGTTGCCATTTCTTTTTTTGTGTGGATCCGCCCGGAATCGAACCGGGTTCTCAGGGTTGCACGTTGGCCTTTACCCTGATCGAAGCCAATTCAGACCCAGGAACTTCTTTTTAGAGATTGATAGGGAAGACTCACGCTTGTTGACAACGTCGTTATGAGAGGTTGCCCTTGCCGCTTTTTATTTCCGGTGTATACCCCAGAGAGTCTTCGGACGTACAAGCTCCCCTATCAATCTCTAAAATTGAAATGAACTTAGGGGGACGCTCTAGCCACTGAGCTATAGGAGCCGAAGCTCCTAGTCGGATTCGAACCGACGACCTCCCCGTGGGCTTGCTCAACTACTGAGCTACACAGCCCGAGAGCTGTGATGGGATTTGCACCCACGTCCTCGCCCCCCTTAAATTCACTTCTGAAATGAACTAGTGGTGGCTGTTCTTACGATTTCTCAGTGTAATTAGCACCGATAGTCGTATGGAGATTTCCTAGCCTCAGAAATCCGTTCCCATTTCCATCCGCATAAGCATCAGGGGGGGTACGAGCAGCCAAGCCATCACTAGATCACTTCCTGAAATATCCGAGAGTGAGGAGGCAGGATTCTTGCTGAGAGCTTTTGACCCCGCAACAGACTATCCGGGCAACTGTTTCCTGCGACCTGCGAGAGCTTTTGGATATGGGATGTTACTTGCATTTACCTCCATATTTCTGACCTAGCCCGACTTCCCCGTCTCGATTGCAAGCGACTCCTCACTCTCGGATACCTCCTTATAAAACCTCTTTCTCTTCTTTAAACCTGACATCGAATTCTCTCAATGCTTCATCAGCCCAACGCGCTCCACCAAATTTACTCGTGCTATTTGATGCCTGAACGTAAGCAACATATACCTGTATCCATAAATCCTCTCTTCTTGCTTGATGTTCTGTTTCTCATAAACGCTTTTAATGAGTTACTTCTTTTCGGCTTAGGCCTATAAAGACCCAAGACCGGAAAGAACTAAAACGGGACGTCTTCGATCCGAATATCATCCTCATCATCGAGATTGATAGTAGGGATCTCTTCATCCGGAACATGAGCAGAGGGAGCTTTGGCTGGCTGCTCAAAAGAAGCTTCCTTCTTTTCCTTCACAGTCGCCTTCTCCCTTTGCTTCGTCCGAGAGCGGATCTGCTTTGGATTTAGCCGGCATGAAGGAGTCAATGTTCGAGAAAACCTTCCCCTCTTTACCTTCCTTGTTCTTCACCACTACGCGGCACTGGTAGCCGATAAGCTTATTGATGAAGTCCGATCCGAACATGGCTTCCTCCTCCTGGGTCAGCTCACGCTTGATAATGGCCTCAGTGATCTCATAGAGAGCGTTCTTGCCATTCTTTCCGATATAGAGGAAGGTTGGGACGAAATTGCGCCAAATTGAGCGGCCGCGGAATTCGCCATCGTCAAGAACAACGAACTGGAATGAGAGGACATTCTCCATCACGCTTTTGTCGTTGTACGAAGGCTTCTCCTGCATTTCGATATCCAGGAGTTCTACCTGATACACGTCTTCTGGCAATGGGTCGAAGGTCTTACCTTCTTTGACTGGGAAACTGATGTTGCTTGGTAGCATATATTTTTTCCTTACGAGGGATTACTTGATTTGCAAATTTTGATGTTCTTCAATGCGTGCTCCACTCACCTCTTCTCCGTTCTCCAAAGCCTCTTTTATGGCCTTTTTATCAGGCGTTCTTGAGGTCTTGGTAACGACAAAACGTTCTGGAAGCAACGCAATATTGTCTATTTCTACCGTCTTTGATTCTCGGAACGAGAGCTTAGCTATGTCTGTTTCGACCTTCTTGATGCCGTTCCGTTGCATCGAGTACGAGACGTAACTTCTTAGGTTCTCAGCTTTGTTTTTGAAGCTTGCCTGAAGCTTTTTGTAGACGCTCGATCTCAGAGCCTATGGCCTCAGAAGAGACCTCCAGGTTCCGGACGAAGCGCACGATGTTGTCCACCTTCTCGCTCATTTGACCTTCTACCGCATCCAGATACTCCACGAGAGCGGGGGTTATCACCCGCCATTTCGTCGAGCTTGGCGTAGGCATCGGTCAATTCATAAGTTTTAGTCCCTGATTCATAAGCTTTTTTCTGCTGCGATTACTTCAAGAAGAAAACTGTACATATTCCCTGAAGCCGAAGAATACTAATGGAATCATGCACAGAACGAAGAGGATGATGGCGTAGGGAGTAAGTTCTGCTTTCATATTTTTAGAGTGACTTATACACATTCATGCACCGCTCGATATACCAGCCATTCGTTGTCTTTGGCGATTCCATTGTGATTCTTACAGAAGAGTTCAGGATTGTACTTGTACTTGGCGCCATATTCAGCTGCCCACCGGGCGCTCCACTCAAAGTCATTTGCCTGCGTTTCGGTGATATCAGGATGTGCCGGAAGATAGATCTGAAAGGCTCCGAAGGAATATCCGCCATCGCAATGTCCGGGCTGAATCTCGCAGTCGAGATTGAGATTGCATTCGCTTTCTACCTGACAGACGCTCCAGAGCAGCTTCCAATCAATGTTTTCTTCCTGGGAGACTCGTTTAATGATTTCAAAGGCGGTGCCAGAGGTATGAGTATTGATTGCTCCTGCCGCCTTTGAAACATCCCCCTGCTCTCCGACCAAGACAGGGTTTTCGGAGCTGACGCTTGGCTCCGGGCCGTTGTCCTCGTACGCGTGTGCCACCTCGATAATGAGAGGTTGAGAGAGTTCTGCGTGGAGTTCCTTCACCTGTGCCAGTACGATTATCCAGAACATGAGGATCGCGAGACACAGGATTCCTATTGTTTCTTTTTGTTTTTGTTTCATTTGGTGTGGGACATCTCAGCCCCGACTGCCACCCGTAACCCAGTCTTTAATGGATAAGTGATAATTGATTACTTCTTCCTTGTGCGAGTTCAAATATGGAAGCCATGCCGTTGTCTGATCGCCATTTCTGCTCTAGTTCCTCGCCTTTCTGATCGATTGGGAGAATCCGCTGAAGGCTCCGTCTCAGGCAGTTGGCCTGGTAGGCTTGCTCGGGCGTAATTCCTACCAGAATGGCAATAGTTTTGTTCATGTGCGCCCGATCTTTGAACTCCGGATTGAGTGCATAGAACCGATCAATGACTTTTCGTGGTACAGCTTCCATAGGCTTATACTCCGATACCTTCTTCCATCGCTGCGTTCTTTTTCGAGGAAAGGATGTCTTTTGCTTTGCTCACATGGTAGTGATGCAGAGCGTTTCCCTCGTAATAAGCTCCTGACTCCTCCAGTTGCCCGAAGGTGATAACCTCCCGAAAGAGGTTTTTTGCCCACACAAGCGTTCGCCGTGAGCGCTGTCTGGACTTCTTGTTGGCTCAACATATGCTTGTTGAGGTGATCGACGGAGGAGGGAGTTACCACTCCACCCGCCATCGATCACCTGTAACTCCTGAAGCTGTGAAACGCCGCTTCTTTCGCGTTTTGATTCCCTCTTTGTTGGCCACCCTTCCAGCTACTGCCTTTCGGTGTACGCACAGGGGGGCTACCTGATCTTTGACCAACAAGGAGGGAACCAGTTTTTTGAAGCCGTACTTTGCATGCCGGGTCGTATTGCCCGAGGGTTTCTGGCTCTGAGGAGGAGACACAGCGACTTGCCTCTCCTTTTCAAAGAAAAAAAACCCGTTTCTTGACGGGTTTTCGTTGCTTTGTGATAAGAAAAAACCCATCATTTCTGATGGGTGAGGGATGTTTTAAGGCTTGTTTAGGGGCTTTGTCGAACAACTACCATTGTACGACACCCGCGTTTCTATTTCTTCTGCTCCCTCTTTGAGACCAGGCCGGTAAAGGCGTCAAAGTGGATCTGACTCTCAGGAATAGCAAGGCCCGAGGAGCAAAGCTTTCATGGGCCTCATTAAAGGATGGTGAGCCCACGACATAGTACACGCTGCCGATGGGATTGTCCACGTGGCGGTCCAAAAGCGCAGCGTCGATAAATCCGCGCTCATCAAGCTCTCCTTGGCTCGGTGCCGTCTCGTGATCCAAAACGTCAACATAGTGAAAATTGGCTAAAGAGAGGCCTCGCAACTCAGCTCCGAAAGAAATATCCTCACGGCTCCGGTTGGCATAGAGAAGCGTGAAGCTCTCGGCACTACCGGTAAGGGTTCGCTTCCTTCAAGATGCTCCGCACTGGAGTAATACCAATCCCACCCACGATAAAGACAAGAGGTCTGGTCTCCGTAGCTTCCAGTACGAATTTGCCGATAACCGGAGTGATAGAGGCTTCCTCGCCAGGCTGCATAGCCCACAAAGCCTTCTTAAACGGGCTTTGGGTATTACGCAGGGCGAAACCCAATCGTTCTTCATGCGGGGCAGAGCAAATCGAAAGCGAGCGTACCGGGCCCTGCGGATCGGGCTCGGAAAGATTGGGCAAACGCAGCACCGTATACTGACCCGCCCTAAACGTAAAATCAGCCGGCTTTTCAAACCAGAACACGGATGTGTCACGGGCTATTTCTTCACGGGCAAACAAGGCGGATGTTTTGCATAGAGAGTAATGGGCTATTAGTCTATTGTAAAAAGCGCTTTTCAGACTGTCAAAGTTTCTCAGCATCCTGGAAAACATCTTCGAACGCCTCCCACTCCAGAAGCATGGTAATGAGGCGTGCCAGCTTTTCGCTGTCATGGCGAATGAAAGAGCGGTAGCGGGGCTACCGCATCAACCTTGCTTTTCACCACCTGCTTACGGGAGAGCAGATCAGTTGCAATGACTTTGGCGCGCTTGGCCGTTTTCGGACGCTCTCCGGAGAGGACAAGTTCGCTGTCTTCCTTTCGATAGCGGGCGAGAAGTGTCGCACTGGGACGGCGCTTATTGAATGTGACGAAATCGATGCGTTCGCCTCCCAAGAAGCGATTAATCTCGGCTACATAATCCCAAAGTGCAAACCCATCCGTGTGCCCCCGCTTGTTCACGAGGTTACAATTGTAGACTACTGTAGCTCGCGAGCGTCGGATAGCTTCCGGAATGCCTGGCACCAAGAGATTGGGGCAGAATGCTGCAATAATGATTGCCGGGCCCGATGACAATCAAATCGGCCTCGCGGATCTTCTGCAGGGCATTCGGATTGGCTACCGGTTTTGGCTCCAGGAAAGTGCGGCGGATACCCGTGCGGCCAAGCCTCTTATCGGTATTAATAGCATGTTCACCGCGCAGCTTAGTACCATTTTTGAGCGTCACGCAGAGCTCCGTATCCGAACTCGTCACCGGCAGCACTTCGCCGCGGACGTTCAGAAGAGTGGCAGCCTCATGCACGGCTGAAAGAAAATCACCTGTGATCTTTTCAAGAGCGGAAAGCAAGAGGTTGCCGAAACTGTGGCCGGAGAGGCCGCCATGCTCAAATCGGTATGTCATGAGATCGCGAAGCGTTTCCGAGGAATCGGAAAGGGCTACCAGGCACTGGCGCACGTCACCCGGAGGCAGAACGCCCAGCTCGTCGCGCAAGATGCCGGTACTGCCGCCATCGTCTGCCATAGAGACAATAGCCGAGAGCTCGGACTGGATACTGCTTGAGGCCCGAAAGAGCGTAAAGCTGCCTGTCCCGCCGCCGATAGTAACAATCTTTTTCATCAGTCGGAGCGCTGGGAATCGAACCCAGACTAGATGGTCCCAAACCACCCGTACTACCACTATACGACGCTCCGATGTACTTCTTCCAAAGAACTTTTTCCCTCTCGTGCGACCATTCCATTTAAGACGAGATGGTCTCTCCGGAGCCGCCCGCAGGACTACCCCTCTACGATGCTCCGATGTACTTTTTCTAAAAAATCTGCCTGCCTAAACCCATTTCGAGGCAAACTTTCCGCAGTCTACCCAAAAGAGGGCTTCTGGTCAATTCTCAGGTCAGATCCCCCTGAGAAAGGCAGAACCCGGGATTATCCCGGGTTACGCCCCTATCTTTGTTTTCCCCAAAAACTATTTTACCGCTTCTTTAAGAGTCTTGCCAGCCGTAAACTTCGGCACGGTCATAGCAGGAATGGTGATTTTGGCTTTGGTCTGAGGATTGATGCCCTCGCGAGCCGCGCGATTGGATACCTTGAAGGTTCCGAAGCCGGTGAGAGTCACTTTGTTCCCGCGGCGAAGTTCGTTGGTTACTTCGTCGATCATGCACTCAATGACGGCCTCGATATCGCGTTTCGAGAGCTCAGTCTTTTCCACGATATTGTGGACGAGCGTTTCCTTATTGATGTTTTGCATGCATCTCACCTGCCTTTCTAGTTTTAGCCTTCCTAGCTCTTGCCAGAAAGCAAGGTATTCCTCCTGGGCGCCATTTTAAGCCATTTTATCCGGAAATGCAAGACAGAATCCCTTGCTAGCGGGCATATTCGATGGCTCGGGTCTCGCGAAAGACATTCACCTTGATTTCGCCCGGGTACTTCAATTCTTCTTCAATCCGCTTGGCCACCTCGCGGGCAAGCTTCATGGCACCGTAGTCGTCCGTCTTTTCGGGATTGACGAAGATGCGCACCTCGCGGCCGGCCTGGATGGCATAGGACTTCTCCACCTCGGGGAAGGTATTGATAAGCGCTTCCAGCTCCTGCAAACGCTTGATGTACTTCTCAGCCGTTTCCTTGCGTGCGCCGGGGCGAGCCGCCGAGAGCGCGTCGGCTGCCGTTACGATAAAGGCTTCGATGGTTTCGTGGGGATATTCGTCGTGGTGGCACTTCATGCCGTCAATCACTGCCTGGCCCACGCCGAATTTTTCCAGGATGCGCATGCCGATTTTCACGTGCGTACCCTCGATTTCATGATCAACTGCCTTGCCGATGTCGTGCAGAAGCCCTGCCTTCTTGGCAACAGCGACGTCGGCACCGAGTTCTGCTGCTAAAGCACCAGCCAGAAACGAGACTTCGAGCGAGTGAAGAAGGACGTTTTGCTTGTAGCTATAGCGATAGCGCAGACGCCCGAGGATGTAGAGAAGTTTGGGATGCAAGCCCGCAATCCCCGCATCAAACGCGGCCGCTTCGCCAGCTTCTTTAATCTTCTGGTCAATTTCTCTCTTCGCTTCTTCAACGGCTTCCTCAATGCGGGCCGGATGGATGCGACCGTCCGAAATCAGCTTTTCAAGGGCGATCCTGGCAATCTCGCGGCGCACCGGATCAAAGGCGGAGATAATGACCGACTCAGGCGTATCGTCGACGATCAGCTCCACGCCCGTCTCTTTTTCGAGCGAGCGGATATTGCGTCCTTCCTTGCCGATGATTTTCCCCTTCACCTCGTCCGAGGGAATAGCGACCGTAGTCGTAGTAAACTCCGAAACATGCGAACGCGAATACTTCTGGATCACCGTTGCCATGACATCGAGCGAGCGGCGTTCCAGGGTTTCATGGGCATCATGCTCGAGTTTCGTCATGCGCTTCACCAGCGCTTCCTTGCTCTCATCCTCCACCAAGCGGAAGAGTTCGGTCTGGGCAGCATCACGCGAAAAACTGGAGAGCTTCTCGAGCCTCTCCATCTCTTCCTGCTTCAAGGCCTCCGTTTCGGTTTCAAGCGTCCCGAATCTGGTCAGCTTTGGAAAGCAGCCGTTTTTTCTCGTTTTCCGTTCTGTTGGTAAAGGGACTCGGCCTGCTCTTCGCGCTTGTCGATACGCTCCTCTTTGACGTGGAGCTTTTCCTCGCGCAGTTTTTCCTCTTTTTTGGCGTTCTCAAGAAGAAGAGCTGCCTCTTCTTTGGCCTTTTTTTCAGTGTCTTCGGCTTTCTTTTTCGCCTCTTCGAGCAGGCTCGCTACCTGACCCTCAGCCGTTGAGAGCTTTTTTTTGGCAATGTTCTGACGGACGAAATATCCTACCGTGAGGCCGACAATAAGGCTGAAAAGGGCGAAACCAAGTGTTTGCAGATCCATAGGTGTAATCTGCCTGAATCCAGAGCCAGGGAAGAGAGAGAAAAACGCTCAAAAAGGGCGCGGCGCGCGTCCCGGGAAACCATCTCGCTTTCAAGGAAATTCTGGAACATGCAGGAGATAAGGTAATTTATTCTGTACTTGCATGATACGCCGAGAGGACCGCTTCTGTCAAAAACAAGCCAAAAATGCTATCATAAGCGCGTATTCGTTTCGTAAAAACCAAAAATGTACCGTCCCGTCGTACTCGTCGTTCTCGACGGCTGGGGGTTGAGCAACAGCGTTTCCGGCAACCGATCCGCGAGGCTGTCCTGCCTACTTTCCAGAAACTCAACCGCTACACCCCATGGCTGCCCTCCAGGCTTCCGGTATCTCGGTCGGCCTGCCATGGAACACTGCCGGCAACAGCGAAGTCGGCCATATGACCATGGGCGCCGGTCGCGTCATCTACCAGAACATGCCGCGCATCTCGCTCGCCATCCAGGACGAGAGCTTTTTCCGCAATGAGGTCCTCCTGGAAGCAGTCGAGAGTGCGCGCAAGAACGGGAAGAGCCTTCATCTGATGGGCCTCATAAGTTCCGGATCGGTGCATTCCTACAAAGACCACCTCACGGCTCTCTTGCGCCTGGCAAAGGAGCAGAACTTCACCAAAGTTTTCGTCCATGCCTTTACCGACGGCCGCGACTCAGCGCCGACGGCCGGCCTGCAGCAGATCAAGGAGCTGGTACGCCAGATGCGCCTCTTGGAGGTGGGAGAGCTCGCCAGTCTCTCGGGACGCCACTATTCCATGGATCGCAATAACAACTGGGACCGTATCGAAAAAACATACCGCATGCTGACCGAAGGTGCGGTAAATCCCGTAAGCGACCCCCTTCTCCTCCTCGAACGCTCGTACGCGAAGGACGTCACCGACGAATTCATCGAACCGGTCAATATCGTTTCCGAAGAAGGCAAAGCGCCGGCCCTCATCCAAGACGGCGATTCCGTCATCTTCTTCAACTTTCGTGAGGATCGCGCGCGCGAACTGACCAAAGCCTTTGTCCAGGAGTCTTTCGACGGCTTCCAGCGTGTGAAGAAGAATCTCTTTTTCGTCACGATGACCGAATACGAACAGGGACTCGGGGGTGTGCACATCGCCTTCCCGCTCCAGGACATTCATCACGGACTCGGAGAAACTCTCAGCCAGCACGGCAAAAAACAGCTGCGCCTTGCAGAGACGGAGAAATACGCCCACGTCACCTACTTCTTTAACGGAGGCAAAGAAAACCCCTGGCCGGGCGAAGACCGCCTGCTTATCCCGTCGCCTTCCGTGCCCCACTTTGACATGGTGCCCGAGATGAGTTCGCCCGCCATCACCAGCACGCTCGTAGAAAAGCTCCGCGAAGGCGCGTACGACTTTATCCTCGTCAACTACGCCAATCCCGACATGGTGGGCCACACCGGCAATGAAGAGGCTTCCATTGATGCCGTCGAGGCGACCGACAAGAGCCTCTCAATCCTCATTCCCGAAATCCTCAAGGCCGGCGGCTGCGCCATCATCACGGCCGATCACGGCAATGTCGAGGAGCTCAAGAAGGCGGCTACCGGCGAAGTCGATACGGAACATTCCACCAATCCTATCCCGCTCTGGTATCTGACACCCGACAACCAGCGCGAAAAATCCGCAGAGGAAGTGAACCGCGAAGAAAACGAAGTAAACGGACTGCTCTCAGACGTCGCGCCCACCATCTTGGAAATTATGAATATCCCGCGTCCCACTGAAATGAACGGCACCAGCCTTATGCCGCTCTTGGAATAGTCTGTTGCTGAGAAAAAGAAAAAGCCCGGCGCAACAGTTACGTTGCTCCGGGCTTTTAGGTTTTGCGCGTTGCGCGAAAATTACTTCTTGTCTTTTGCCTTGCTGCGCGGTTCGGTCTTGTGGCTCGAACCCTTCACAGGCTGAGTATCAAGCCGACGCTGGCGATTTTCCTGCACCCGTGCCGAGGGACGATGCTTGCGACGCGGGCCACGATGACCGTCGGTCGTCACGCCCATGCGCTCCAGACGCTCCTCGGCCGAGTGGTCATCGGCGGGCGAGAACCTGCGCCGCGCGGCCATCTGGTCGAGATATTCGCGCTGGCGCACGACGAGCTTCTCGACACGACCGTAGAGATCGTCACCGAGAATATTGCGCGTCGTGCCGCCGAACGATTCGGTAAGCACCGCGAGCAGGCGCTCGAGACGCGGCTGATAGAGCGCCGCGGTGACGAGCGTGGTCATCGCCTTGGCGACGAAGAATTGGTCGCGATCCGAAAGGCCGATGATCTCGCTCGCGAGATATTCGATACCCTGGTCGACAATGCGGTGGATCTCATCTTTGTTCTGAGCGGCGCGTGCATGCGCAATGCCGTCGAAAAAGGTCGTAATCTTGTTTGAGCGAGCCGTGCGGCGCCGGCGCTCCTCATCACGCTGCTCTTGGAGCTGTGCGTGTTGCGTAGTGAGCGCCGCTGCCTGATCACCGAGCGAAATTTCTTCCTGAGGCTGTGAAACGAGCGTGAGCATACCGATTCTCCCATATAGAGCGCTGAAGCGCAGATTAAACAGAGTTTCCCTCCGTATTCCGAAGGGGTACGCTTGCGTATAACCAGAGGTTGTCCGCAAGCGACCCTTTCGGACTCTTCGAATGAGCCAAAGGCTGAATATCGAATTTTTAAACAACTTAACATTATACTCCTAAATTATGTTTTTGTCAATAGCAATAGGGTAAGCCTATTAAAAGCCCTAATTAAAGCAAAAAGTGCCTTTTCAAGCGGGGATCGGCTTGTCTTAGGGATTGATGCTTGAAAAATCCGCAAAGACAGCTTATTTGTTGAGCAACTAGTGATACCCCCTTGCGAGCAAGTTCAAGATTAAAGAAAAAGCCCGGCGCAACAGTTACGTTGCTCCGGGCTTTTAGGTTTTGCGCGTTGCGCGAGTTATTCGGCCGCGAGGAGCTCCTGGTCGGAAGCGGGTTTGCGAGCCCTCGGACGCCGGCGATCCTTGACGTCACCGGTTTCAGCAGCCTTGCGAGCGCGCTTGCCGCCGGGGCGAACCGCTTTGGGCAGCTTGACCGGGGGCAGTTCGGGAAGGATGGTCAGAGATTGATCGGCGTCCGACTTGGCAGGCTCTTCGCATTTGAGGAAGCGCGACCAGGCGGAGAGCCGATGCCGAATTGTCTGAGACGGCACATCCGCGCCATAGGCGGTCAAGAGAGCGGCGCGAAGATCCTCGAAGCGATCCTGGCGAAATACCAGGAAACGGTCGAGGAGGTTTTCTGCGATCACATTGATCGCCTCGGCCGGCACTTCATAATCGTGCAGAAATGCGATATCTGAATCGATGACGTCGCCTGCGAGCCAGCGAATGCGTCTCAGTTCGGTGCTGTTCGGCTCCGGCGCCGCGACCTTGAGGCTGTGGATGTATGCGAGGTCCCGGGATGCCTTCTCCAGATAATTTGCGGAATTGAACTTCATTTTCAGTCTCCCTTCTCTTCGTTGATACTCCGCTTTTCAGGAACTCTCCCGAATAGTGGGGTACCAACGATGCAGAGGATGCCATTTGTTAAATAACCTGCCATTATACTCCTATTTTCTCATTTTGTCAATAGCTGAAAAATGCCTCCGAAAGCTTTAGGTAAAGCAAAAACCGCCATTCTTGGCGGTTTTTGGCTTGTTTCAAGGAATATATCCCTTACTTGATAATCTTATCGGCGAGGCCGTATTTGACGGCTTCTTCGGCTGCCATAAAGTAGTCGCGCTCGGTATCCTTTTCGATCTTGGCAAGCTTTTGGCCGGTATGCTTGGCCAGGATGTGGTTCAGGCGGTCGCGGGTCTTCAGGATGTGGCGGGCATGAATCTCGATTTCCGTCGCCTGGCCCTCGGCGCCGCCCAAGACCTGATGAATCATCACTTCGGAATTCGGGAGCACGAAGCGCTTACCTTTGGCTCCGGCGGAGAGCAGAAGCGCGGCAGCAGAAGCCGCCATGCCGATACAGATGGTTTCAACAGCCGGGCCTACGTACTGCATGGTGTCGTAGATCGCGAGTGCGGCCGACACCGATCCTCCGGGACTGTTGATATAGAGCTTGATATCCTCTTTGGCGTTTTGCGACGCCAGGAAGAGGAGCTGTGCAATGATGGCGTTCGCCACGCCGTCATCGATGGGCGAACCCAGGAAAATGATGCGGTCCTTGAGCAGGCGCGAGTAGATGTCGTAGGCGCGCTCGCCGTACGGCGTTCCCTCTACCACCATGGGGACCAAGTAGTTGTTGCGGATATCTTTTGCCATAAGCGTTTTACATTTTTTCTAGAGTGTCGAGAGCTTCCTGGTTGAGCAGTTGGCCCTTGACGGCCGTGTAGAGGCGCGGCAGATCGATTTTCTTTTCGGCCTCCTTGGTCGTTTTATAGTAACCCAAGGTCTTATTCATTTCAGCTTCAACCGCCTCTTGATCGACTTCGAGCTCTAGGCTCTCTGCGACCGCTTCCAGGACGAGGTGAGCGCCTAGGCGCTTCTTGGCCTGCGGCTCCCACTCTTTTTTCAGATCCTCTTCGCTTTTATTCATCTGATTGAGCATGGTTGCAAGATCCATACCCATCATGCGCGCCTGACTATCGAATTCGCGCAGCATGCGCCCGAGTTCTTCTTCGATAAGCGACACGGGGTATTCAATCTCGGCGCCATCGAGCAGCGCATCCAGAATGCGGGTGCGTCGCGCTTCCTTGTCGCGGACCTGCGCTTCTTCCTGAATGCCGGTTTTCAGATTGGCTTTCAGAGCTTCCAGGGTTTCAAAGCGCCCCACGCTCTTGGCAAAATCGTCATTCAACTCCGGCGTTTCTTTTTCCTGAACCGCGCGCAGCGTCACGGTGAATTCAGCGGGCTTGTCTGCAAGGTGCTTGGCATGGTATTCGGCCGGAAAGGCAAGGGTAAAGGTCTTTTCTTCGCCAGCCTGCATGCCGATAATCTGCTCTTCGAAACCAGGAATGAAGGCGCCGCTCCCCAAAATGAGCGGGTGATTCTCGGCCTTGCCGCCTTCGATGATGGCTCCCGCTTGGCGAACGACAAAATCAACAAGCGCCGTATCGCCGTTCTGTGCCGGACGGTTCACCGTAATGAGCGCCGCGCGCATGTCGGCCAAACGCTTGAGCTCTGTCTCTACTTCTTCCTCTTTTACTTCTGTCTTTTCTGAGGCATTTTCTTTGTTGGCCCGCTGTACCGCTTTCTTCCAACCGGAAGCAAGCTTGGCTTTGGGCATAACGTCAGTCGTAACAGTAAGCGTAAGCGCTTCTCCCTCTTTGACAGCACCAAGCTCTACCTGCGGACGGCCCAGGGCATCGATCTTGCTCTCGGCAAGCGCCTTCGGGTACACGTGGCTTACGGCATGCTCAGCCGCTTCGGCAAGCAACGCTGCCTTGCCGACGCGCTGCTCGACCACTTCTGCCGGCACCTTGCCTGCCCGAAAGCCGCTGATCTTGAGCTCTTGCCCCAGGTGTTCGGCAGCGTGCTGAAGCTCTCCCTTCCATTCTTCCCAGGGAAGAGAGATAGAGAGTTCGACACGAGAATTCGAGAGGTTCTTTACAGAAACATCCATAACGGAAATCAGATTTACAGGAATTTAAGCGCCTTCTTTGGCGTCAGGATACTTCTCACAATAGAGAGCGATACCCTTTTTGACCGCCTCGATGGCAGCATCACGCCCCTCAAAGCCATTCACTTCTACCGTCTTGTTTTCGATAGTCTTATAGGTCTCGAAGAAATGCTGGATTTCTTTGATCGTGTGCTTGTTGATATCAGCGAGATCCTTGATCTCATCGAAGCGGGGGTCGCTCTTGGGTACGGCAATAACTTTGTCATCGCCTTCGCCGCCGTCAATCATGCGCATGACTGCCACCGGGCGAGCCTCCACCAAGATGCCGGGAGCGAGCGGGTATGTGGTCAAGAGCACGATATCGAGAGCATCACCGTCTTCCCAAAGCGTTTGCGGTACGAAACCGTAGTCAAAGGGGTAGTCCTGCGCCGTTTTCATGGCGCGGTCGAGCTTGATGAGGCCCGTCTCCTTGTCGATCTCGTACTTGTTCTTGGTACCCTTGGGACATTCGATGATGGTGTGCACGATTTCGGGTGCGTCGTGCCCTGCAGAAAGGTCATGCCAGAGATTCATAGGTGTGAACTTTAATACAACACGATTTATTTTTCCTCTGTTTCTTGTTCAGTCTCTCCCGCCTCTTCGGCTGGGGCTTCAGCGACTGCTTCTTCAGTCACAGCTCCTTCGGCTTCTGCCGGAGACTCCTGGATGGATTCATCGGTAATAGCTTGAACTGCTTCATCAACTGCCTCCACTTCTTCTTCGGCAGGTATTTCTTCTTCGTTGGCCGGACCCATGACGTCGAGTTTCCAGCCGGTAAGTTTGGCTGCAAGCCGGACGTTCTGGCCGCGTTTGCCGATAGCAAGAGAGAGTTGGTCTGTTGGAACCGTTACCTCAGCACGCTTCTCGTCTTCATAGAGTTTGACGCCAAGTACTTTGGCAGGCGAAAGAGCAGCCGAAATGAATTTGGCCGGATCGCTCTGCCACTCGATAATATCGATCTTCTCGCCGCCGAGCTCATCGATAATAGCCTGAACGCGCGTACCCTTCTGGCCGACGCACGAGCCGATCGGATCCACCCCTTCCTCATCGGAAAAGACGGCGATCTTGGTGCGGGAACCCGCCTCACGGGCGATCTCTTTGATCTCGACCGTGCCGGCGAAAATCTCGGGTACTTCGAGCGTAAAGAGGTGACGCACCATCTCCGGGTGCGTGCGGGAAAGCAGGAGACCGGGACCCTTGGTGTCGGATTCAACGCGTACCAGGTAGACCTTGATATGCTGGCCGATGCGGTAGTTCTCACCCTCGATCTGCTCGGAAGGGAAGAGTATCCCGACTGATTTCCCCAGGTCGATGAAGACATTTCGTCCTTCTACGCGCTGAATCGTGCCGTTCACGACTTGGCCTTCTTTTTCCTTGTATTCTTGGAACATCGTCTCGCGCTCCGCTTCTCGGATACGCTGGATGATGACTTGTTTGGCAGTCTGAGCCGCTACGCGGCCGAAATCTTCGTAAGCGGGAAGTTCCGTCTCAATCGTTTCGCCCAGTTTGGCGCCTTTGCGCACGGCCTTGGCATCCTCGAGCGTGATATCGCGTTCAGCATTGTAGCGCGGCAGGCGTTCTTCGCCGTCTTCGCTTACTTCTGGAGTAGCAGGCTCAATTCCTTCCTCTTCTTCGCTTTCTTCAACGAACTCGCGAGTACTCTCGTCCACCACTTCCTTGACGAGGAAGAACTTAGCCGTCTTGATGACATCGTCAAATTCAGCCCGAATCACTTGGCCCTTCTTACCGTAGTCTTTCTTGTACGCGGCAGCGAGGGCTGCCTCGACCACCTCCAAGACGTTCTCCTTGGAAAGGCCTTTTTCGTCAGCCAGCTGCATGACAGCGCTTCCGAATTCGCCTAGGCGCCCGGACAGGTTTTCGCTCTCCTGTGCTACCTTCTTCTTTGGCATAGTTTTCTAAAAATGGCTTAAATATGGGCTGAGAGTAAAAGAAAAGCCCGCTTGCGCGAACTTGCATACTCTCTCATAGCGGTACGGGTACAGTATAGGGCCTTTTTGACCCCTTGTCAATATGGTCTGGGTAACAAAAACGGCGCCGATGGAAAGATTTCCACCGACGCCGTGAGTTCCTTCTCCGTGTTAGGAGGAGAATTTGAAGGCCATTTTCTGAGGCTCAATCTTGCGACCCTGATCTCGAGGCCCGAAAGCCCAGGATAGGATTACGCAACCGTCCTCCGCCACCCGAACCTTTTCGGTTGTCAGATGTCCATTGAGTCGTGCCCATTGAGCGAGGTCGAAAGTTCCCTTGTCGATGGTGACATAGGCTATAGGGACTTCGACAGAATATTCGCCAGGACGGATACCACAAAGCTTGTCTGGTCGAAGATGCGTGATGCGTCTCTCAACCGTTTTGCGATATCCGAGACCTCCGAGAAGACCATGCTCATCTTTTTCTTCTGAAAGATTGGCAAGAAAGAGATGGTCTTCGTTGGTAAGCGTGCCATTGGCAGCTTTCTCGAGAAGCGGGCGAGCTTTGCGAACTTGTTCGGCATCACGATGCTTGCGCATCGCTTCGCCGATTTCCGCTCGAAGCTCGTCCTGCGGATGAAACACCTTGTATGCCGCTAGCAATGAACCCGTAAGGGAGGATGCGATGACTGCTCGCGTCAGCCAGCGATAGACGAAGTCCGACTTGCTAAACAGAAAGGCCCACAGGCCGAGCGCGGGCAAGAGGACGAAGAGAGGCAGCAATGCTCCCGGCTGCTTAATCGGATAGATGCCCAGAAGGACGAAAGTGACGATGGTAACAAGCGCGATATGTGCCATCACGCGCACGAACCATCCGACATGGTAGAGTCCCTGACCGAGCACGTTCTCCTTGCGGATATTGGGCAGGTACCACTCCTTGGAGCCGATACGCAGAATGCGATTAAGCTCAATGTCAGGTAGTCCCATAAACATACCGAAACCGAAAAAGTGGAGCAGAAGTACAGGGTGTCCCGCTGTATAAACGAGTACTACCAGATACCCCAACGCGATCGCGAAGTTTGCACCAGGGTAGCCGATCGAGTTGATCCACACACCAAAGCCTAATGTTCCGAATAAGACTATAAGCGCGATGAGGAAGGCCCTGGTATAAGCTCGACTCACACGCACGAGCCATTGCTCAGCTGTCAGTCCCATGCTACGCAGCAGAAAGCCGAAGCTTTCACCTAGCGTTATCGATGATTCCTTCATTTGCGTTTTCCTTTCCGAATCCCAAATAGCTTCAATAGAAGAGCGAGACGATAGAAAAGATAAGAAAAAGCATAAGCGCTCCCCCGAAAAGAATCCAGGGCCGCCTCCCGCGGAGCAAATGCGTCTTATATCTCTTTTCCCGAAGCGATGCCCTGAGAGCCGATCTAAGAATAGCCGCTCTTTCCTCGTCAGAAAGATTTCGATTTTCTATGATCTCCCGATAGACATCGCCAAGCTGGAGAGCAGCGAGGCTGCTTGCCAGATCTTGCGAGACGCGTACGCCGAATTGTTTGGCATTTTCGACTATTTGAGACAGGTTGATATAAGGAGCCAGAAAATTCTTTTCCAGATAATTACTGGCCGCTGCAACGCCATTTTCTTTGGCATAGCTGGTAAGCCAGAGCAAATGCTTCAGACGCAAATCACGAGGACCAAAGGCTTCTGTTTTGGCTACCGCGACTCTCGAAAGCAATCGGAGCCAGGCCTTTCGCTGGGCAGCGTCGAGAGAATCAAAGACTTCTTGGAGAATTGGGAGGGCTTCCGGAGATTCCTTGACTACAGCTGTCTGGAGAGACAGCCAGAGCTCCCTGCTGAGAGAACCAAACTGCATGGCTTTTCTCCTTCAAACTAGGATTGTTAAAATACCACTTTCCTCAAGGATATCAGAGGAAACATGATATTGAAGTATAAAAATGACTTTTTGTCAAATATATTCTAAGGGTAAATAAAACGGCGCCGATGGAAAGATTTCCACTGACGCCGTTAGGAGTTTCTCCGTGTTAGGAGGAAAATTTGAGCGCGATACGCTGAGGCTCGATCTTGCGATCCTGCTCCTCGGGCCCAAAAGCCCAGGAAAGGACCACGCAGCCGTCCTCAGTCACTCGCACACGTTGCCTGGTCGGCGAACTGCCATTGAGCCTCACCCATTTATTGATAGGGAAGGCGCCGCCATCGATAACAGCATTGGCTTCCGGCACCTCGACCCAGTATTCTCCGGGCGCCGAATGTCACAGATAACCTGGGTCGATAGCTGGTTAACTTGGACGGAGACCGTCTTCTGATAACCGACGCCACCAAAGAGGCCATGCTCTTCACTCTCTTCCGAGAGCTGCACGAGAAGCAGACGTTCCTTGACAGTAAGCGTGCCTTGGGCTGCTTTTTCGAGAAGCGGTTTGACTTCACGAACGCGTTCATACCACAGCCTACTCCTCATCTTCGAGAATATTTCCCTCGGTGACGCGCTCCACTTCAGAGAGCGTAGTGGTTCCTAAAAGCACTTTCATCAAACCATCCTGTTTCATAAGCGCCATGCCCTGCTCTTTCGCAGCGGCTCTCACCTCGCTCTCACTCCCCTTCTTATCGGAAATAATAGACTGCATCTTATCATCAATATCAAGCACTTCGTAAATGGCGACGCGGCCCTTATACCCGGTATTGCCGCATTCATCGCAGCCTTTGCCGTGGTAGGCTACCATTTCCTGGCCGGGCTTGAGACCGAAAGATTCTATTTCTTCTGGGGCAATGGCGTCGAAAATTTCATGCATCCTGCGCTTCTGCTCTTCCGAAATATTTTCGGGCTCCTTGCAGTGCTCGCAAATGCGGCGCACGAGCCGCTGGCCGGCCACTGCTTCTAGCGAAGAAGCGAGTAGGAAAGGTTCAATGCCCATATCAATAAGGCGCGGTACGGCCCCGATAGCATCGTTTGTATGGAGTGTCGAAAGCACCAGGTGGCCGGTGAGCGCGGCATGGATAGCCAGTTCTGCCGTCTCGCCGTCGCGGATTTCACCCACCATGATAACGTTCGGGGTCCTGGCGGAGGATGGAAACGCAAGCCGCTCGCAAAGGTGTATCCGATTTCCGGGTCGGATCTGGCTTTGATTGATGCCTTCTACGAAATACTCCACCGGATCTTCCAGAGTAATGATGTTGCGCTCTTCTTTATTGAGGATTTGCAGGAAAGCATAGAGGGTCGTGGACTTACCGCTTCCCGTAGGACCGGTAATAAGGATAATGCCGAAAGGCTCGCGGATTTTGCGCTCCAAGATCTTGCGGCTCCGGCCGAAGAGGCCCAGCTTCGTGAGGTCGGAAATATTTGGCGCTTTTGTCGAGCACGCGCATAACGATCTTTTCCCCTTCCATGACCGGCA
The DNA here is from genome assembly GCA_037201605.1 of Candidatus Moraniibacteriota bacterium. GTDB lineage: Bacteria > Patescibacteriota > Minisyncoccia > Moranbacterales > UBA1568 > UBA1568. Next base: position 118,747 of record JBBCGM010000001.1, read on the forward strand.
AACTGGAAATACGGAGGTCAACCGCTACCCCCTTATCTGTTTCAAAACGGATGCGGCCGTCTTGCGGTTTCCGCTTTTCGTCGATTTTGAGATTCGAGAGAATTTTGATGCGGGAAATCACCGCCCCGCCCGACCTCTTCCGGGAAAACCAACTCTGCGCGCAAAATACCGTCGATACGGAAGCGCACGCGATAGTTCTTCTCTATCGGCTCAATATGAATATCGCTCGCTCGCCCGTCCAAAGCGCGTTGCACGATGACGTCCACGAGCTTGGCAATCGGCGCATCTTGATAATTCTCCACTTGAAGCGCCCCTCCCTTTTTGCGCTCCGCTTCTGAAATATTTGTTGCTTCTTCTTTTTGAAGGGATTGGATAGCTTCTTTCAGGGCAGTATCCGTACCTCCGTACTGCTTGAAAATCTCATCGAGGACCCCCTGGTTCGTCAGGGTGATTTCAATGCCGATCTGCTCTTTCTCAGCCAGAAATCGGAGCACATTGAGCGCCTCGAAGTTCTGGGGATTTAGCATGGCGATATAGAGCGTATCCCCAGTCCGCTTGTAAGGAGCCATGCTGTATTTTTTGGCAGCATCAAAAGAAACAAGGGCGAGGAGTCCCTTGTCGAAGTCCTTAGGCAGGCTTCCTAAGTATTCCAAAACCGAGCCAGTTTAGCTTTGGCTTCAACAGATGCCTTGTCTGGAACGATCGGATCTACCTTTTGGGGTGCAGCAGCTACAGAAGTTTTTTTTTTCGCGAGCCATGATTTCTTCTTCTCTTTCAAGTCCTTGGATGCCTATTTACTGCCCTTCCCGCTATGAAGTTTGGAAACGACGGTAGCAGGAGAGAGCTTCTTACTGAAAAGGATTCGGTTTGCCCGCTTGCACCGGAACCAGGGCCGGGACAGCAGAAACATTGCCTCCCGCAAGCAGACTTTCAGCGAAACTGAGGTCGAGGGTTGAACTGTTAAAGACCGGTGAGGAGAGAGCTGATACCCCTGTTTGTTTTGGGAGGTATTCAAACACCGCATCGAAAGATGCTTCGAGGAGGCCCGGTTTCTCCTTCAGCTACCTGGATGTTTTCCCCTATAGAGAAAGTCTTTTGATCATGCAGACGATCCATCGTCCCCAAGCGCCCCAAGAAAGCCTTGAGATTGTTGTAATCGCCCACAGCCGTCACTTTTGCCTGGTACATTTTGGGCTTAGAAGGGGCTGCGGTGGGGAGTACTGAGGGTATCTGAACACTCGGATCAACCGGCGGACCTTGAGTTGCTACCGAGGTGAGCGGGCGCTGGCTGATCAAGTAGAGCTCCTCTTGCTGCTCCTCGACAAGATTGATCGTCATTTCTTTGACGCTCACACCGGATTGAGAAGCTAAAAAGTTGAATGCATCAATCACAGCGTCCTTGGTCGAGATCGGTAGGATAGTAACGATTGATAAAGTCTTCTTTGTCGCGATTCTGATCGAGAAAGCTGTTGAGCGACTGGATGTTTTGCTTGACGCTCTCTATATTGGCAGCCCTCTTCTTCTTTCTGGGTCACGCGCAGCATACTGTGCCCGTAGGGAATCGTAATCGGGCTTGATAAGCCCTATAACCATCACGACACACGTGACAATAAGGAGGGGAACGACGAGGAGCTTGAGACTCATATTTTTGTATTAGTTGGCAGCAGGTTCCGTCCCATGCCTCTGCAAATGAGGCGATGAGCGTAAATTGGATCGTATTGCTTTCTGTATTTGAAATACTATCCACTCGCAAATCCATAAGAGCGCTGTCCGCCTTGTAATTGAGAATTTGCTGTGCCAGATTCTTATAATTGTCCCGTTATGCCCGAGATCTTGGCTTCTTTTTTTGAGTAGTCAAACGTGTACTCAGTCAGACGCACGCTCGGCAGCGTAAGACGCTCTAAGCGCGTGAATGCATCATTCATCACTACGGATTGACCCTCATAATCAGCCATGGCACGAGCACGCGTATCAATGCTCGCCACTCGATCTACTCCCTCTCCCTGAAGAACTGACTGAGAGGCTGTAACCTGGGCCTGAAGATCAGTCATCTGTTGATCTACACGATAAAGGAGTAGGCGAATCCCTCCGCCCCAGACAACCACTACCAGAATGGTCAAGCCCACCACAAAGACAAAACTGCGGTCAAAGAAACCGCGAGACCCTTTCGGTTTTTCAGTTCCCAAAGTCTGGGAAAGATTGAGACCAGGCATGAATTTTTTTGTTTTTAGAGGTTACCCTTAGTATACACCTATATCTTTTTGTTGAGGAGTTCTTTGAGGGAATGGCGCTTTACGACTTCTGCGTTAGCCTTCGGTTTCTCGGTACCGAAAGAGCCAAACCCAAGGCTACGGAAAATGATGTACCGAGAGACTGAATGTCGGCGGCATATTTTGGCGGCACCACTACGTGTTCCCAGGGGTTACCGATACGTGCGGGCACCCCCATCTCGTTTTGAGCATACTGGACCAAGCCCGTCAGACTTGCCGTGCCGCCTGAAAGCACCAGATCCTGCAGGTCGCCTCGGGATGCTTTTCACGGTAACCTGTCGAGCATGCGCCCTGGCTTCACCGAAAATAGTATTCAGGGAAGGGAAAATGGTGGCCGATTCGGGACTATTGAGAAAGTCTTTCGTACTCTTCTTGAGCGCCTCGGCCCGATCCTGAGCGATACTCTGGCTTTCCATGATCGTACGCGTCAAATCCTTGCCGCCGGTATCGACGTTGCGGCTTACTTTGACAATGCCCTCTTCTGCCAGTACCAGATTGGTCGCGCGCGATCCGATATCAATGAGGAGTACCAGTCCCGACTCCTGGCCGATCAGCGAACGAACCATGGAAAATGTTTCCAGCTCCAGAAAATCAAGCTTCAGATGCACAGCTTCGATATACTGCTGATAACGCAATACTTCTTTTTTCAGGGCGGCTACCGCTAGCACTTCCAGCTTCTGCTTCTCTCCTTCGCCTCGCGTACCAACCACTGCCAGCTCAGGGAAACATCATCGAGAGAAGAAGGGATAAAGCGGTGCGCTTCAAACTGAATGGCTTCGGCAAGTTCCGTCTCGCTCATCACCGGCAATTCAATAAGGAGAGGAGACCATAAAAGCAGGCATAGCAACATATGCCGAGTCCCGACCGCGGCTGGAGACGAGTCAAAAGAGCCCGCAAATACAGCGTGAGCTCGTCGTCATACGAACGAGAGGAGTTGGCAGCATTCTTTTCGAGAAGCGAGAGGTCGATCTGGCCGTAATTCAAGAGCTCAATCTGATCATTGCGCAAACCGAGCTCTACCGCCTTGATCGAGGAGGTACCGAAATCAATGCCGAGAAAGGTCTTTTGGGAAAAACCGAACATGAGTGTCTTGTGTATTGTTTTTTTGCTATTCTTAAAATACCATATTTTCCGGCCGACGAATACCATAAAATGAGGATGCTGCGTAGCCACCAGGATGATTGACATCAGGTCGAAAAAAAAATAAACTGGAGTATGCTTTTCACTCTATGTCCAAAGACTCATCCTTCATCCAAAAGCTGACCTTCCATGCTCGTCACAGCATGAAAGAGGCGCGCGATATCGCGCGCTACACGCGTAGTGATATTCTTCAGCCGGAACACCTGCTCCTCGCCATCTTTCTGGAAGGCGGGAGTTTGGGGAACAACCTCCTGCAGAGCATGGGTTTCGAGAAAGAGAAACTCGCGACGCTGTGCCTGAGTAAGAAGAGCGAGGGCGAGGCTCTGCCCAAAAGCACGCCCATCACCCTCCTCCAAGGGTGTTCGCGCACTCCTGCGGCGGGCCTTTGCGATCGCCCGAGAATTCCACTTCCCCTACGTCGGCACCGAGCACCTCGTCTATGCGCTCATCGAGATTGAAGATGAACGTTTGGATGATATCTTTCTCTCGCTCGAGATAGACGAAAAGAAGATCGAGGCAGCCCTCGCTTCCAATATGCAATTCGACCACTTTCCCCAACTCGCCCGTATGTTCGATTTTCCCCCAGAAAACCAGAGCGAAACCAAGACGAAGCGGACACCGCTTGCAGCGCTCTCCCAATATGCCGAGGAAATGACGGGTGACCGGCACGCTCATGCCAAACTCCTCTCGGGCAGGGATGCGGAACTGGGCCGCATGATCCAAATCCTCCTCCGCAAAGAAAAAGCAATCCCCTGCTTATCGGGCGAACCAGGCGTCGGCAAAACGGCGCTGGTGAGCCGCCTGGCCGAAGAAATTCGCGGCGGCAATGTACCAGAAGAGCTGGTCGGCAAGCGCATCTTTCCCTCGATCTGGCGCTCGTCGTAGCAGGTACGAACCTTTCGCGGAGAATTCGAGGCGCGCCTCAAGGAAATCCTGCGCGAAGCCAAAGCCAACCCCGATGTCATCCTCTTTATAGACGAAATCCATACTCTGGTCGGGGCCGGCAATACCTCCGGCGGGCTGGATGCCGCCAATATCCTCAAGCCGTCCCTGGCGCGCGGCGACATCCAAACCATCGGTGCCACTACGCTCACGGAATACAAGCGCCACATCGAAAAAGATCCCGCGCTGGAACGCCGTTTCCAGAGCATTTTCGTAGATGAACCGACTCCCAAACTGGCCAAAGCGATGCTGCGGCATGCCAAAAAGAATTACGTAAGATTATCATCGGGTTATTTTTAACGACGCGCTGGCCGACAAAGCCGTTGATCTGGCGGTGCGCCACATGCCGGAACGCTTTCTGCCCGACAAGGCCTTTGATATCCTCGACGAAGCAGCCGCCCTTGCCAAACAGGGTGCCGCCAAATCCAACCAGCTCAGCCCTCAAACGCATTCGGCTGCGCCGGCAGCTCAAGGAGCTGGATGCGAGCAAAGAGGCTTCGATTGACGAGGAGGCCTATGATGATGCGGCGCGCTACAAAGAAGCCGGCGACCGTATCGGCCGTTTGCTGGATCAGCTGGAACAAGGCGGCGATATTCCGGAAGCAAGCGTACAGGTAGAGGGAACATCACCTTCTGACGACGCTTCTCTCGGCTGACTGGCATCCCGGAAAGCAAGCTCCAGAACGAGCAGCCCCAAGTGCGCCTCAAAAAGCTCGTGGGTACGCTCCGGAAAAGAATCATCGGACAAAAAGAAGCAGTGGAAGCGCTCGAACAGGTCTTGTTGCGCTCGCTGTCGAACATCCATGATCCGGCCCGGCCCATGGCTTCGCTCCTCTTTCTCGGACCTACGGGCGTGGGCAAAACGCTCGTCGCAAAAGTACTGGCCGAGGAATTTTTCAACGACCCGAAAGCCCTCATCCGTTTGGATATGAGCGAATTTATGGAACGCCACAGCACCGCCCAAATGATCGGCGCGCCAGCCGGCTACGTCGGCTATGGCGAGGGCGGCAAACTGACCGAACAAGTGCGCCGCCGGCCCCACAGCGTCATCCTCTTCGATGAAATCGAGAAGGCTCATCCGGATGTTTTCAACATCCTCCTGCAGATCCTCGACGAAGGCAAATTGACCGATGCCGAAGGGAGAGCGTGAGTTTTCAGAATACCTTCATTATTCTGACCTCCAATATCGGCTCGGAGATTTTCGGACGCGAACAGGGACTGGGGTTTGAAAAGGCGACCCGCGGACTGAGCGAAAAAAAGCGCCAAGCCGTACTTTCCGAACTTAAGAAGATGCTCCGGCCCGAACTTCTCGGCCGCATTGAACACGTGCTCATGTTTGAGCCCCTCAGCCTCGCTGCGCTCCGACGGATTGCCAAACTCGAACTCGAGGCTCTGGCCCGCCGCCTCAAAGAACGCTCAGTAACTCTTTCGATTGACCCCTCTGCCATTGCCCTCGTTTCTCAAAAGAGCACTTCGCCGGAACAGGGCGCGCGCCTGATACGAAAAATAATCCAGGGAAAAAGCCGAGCGTGCTATTGCTCAAGCTCTTCTGCATGAAGACGCTTCTGAAGGAGAGCCTCTTATCCTGAGTGCTAAAAAAGACACGCTCGTGTGCCTGCCCTTACCCGCTTCAAAATAGCAAGTCAGACGCTCAAAGACTTCCTGGCCGACAGTCTTTTCCCTCGTACCTGTTTTCGGCTGCGGACAGATTGACGCTTGGCTGTGTCCCAACTGCCTCGCCAGAATTCCTCTCTTACTCTCTTTTCAGAGGACTTTACCAAGAACCAGGCTTAAAAGCACTCGATGGCCTGATGGCAGCTAGACAATTACCGTCTGCCCATTATCGAAAAATTGATCCGCACTCTAAAGTATCGCTTTCTTACGGACGCAGCCGAACCGCTGGCGACTCTGCTGGCAGGAGCCTTACTCAGAGGCTCGCTTCCCCTGCCAGACCTTATCATTCCCGTACCGCTCCATCCGCGCCGTTTGCGCTTTCGCGGCTTCAATCAGTCGCTCTCTTCTTGCAATCTGCTCGCCGAAAAAATCGTTCCGGGAAATACTCTCTTGGAACCGCAGCATCTGCTCGTGCGCACGCGTTTTTACGCTCCCACAAATGCGCACGCGTTTCTCGAGCAGAGCGCACCAGAAATCTGGTGGGGTGCTTTTCACTCGCTCCCGAGGCAGGGGCAAAAATCCGAGGCAAACGCATCTGGCTCGTGGATGACGTCGCTACGACAGGCGCAACTCTGGAAAACGCTGCGCTCGCGCTCAAGGTAGCCGGGGCTAAAAAGGTCTACGGCATTGTCGTGGCGCGCTAAGTAAAAATCCCCCGGAAGCGTCATGCGTCTCCGGGGATTTCAAGGCTGAAAAGAAGAAGGGGCCGCTCCCAAGCATTGGAAAACTTGATCGCCCGGATCAAAGCGTCCGTGTTCGTGACTCCAGGCACTCAAGTCCCAGACTGTGCGTGGTGTATCAAAGTACACGAAAAGCATGCATCCGCCGTCCAAACCCTGGAAAGGAAAAAGATTACCGTGGTTCTCTTGCATGGCCAATGGGATGAGACTCACCTGCCAAAGCCGATGCAACCCAGTAAGCAATGTCTTCAAAGGGCGTAAGGCTCCCGACGGGCAAGCTCAGCGTTTATGGCAGCATTATCCCCGTAGTCCCTCTCAGTTCGGAAACCGCATAGCGGCGCGCGGGCACCGATACGAGAGGCTGCAACATGGGCAACACTACCTGATTAAACGAGTCCCACAAAGCAATGCCCTGAGAGTTTCGCAAAGGCGCGCGGATCAAACGCTCCGCGCTCAGGCAGAAAGGTGCTTCTAATGGGTAAGAGAGGGGCTGACTCCCAACGGTCATGAGATTTCTCCTTGGTAAAGAGCCTTGTGTTCCCGAGACGTACCCGAATAGCCGCAGTATACACCCTTCCCTAAAATCTTGATTTTGGGCTTACGGATGCTATCCTGGCAACCGTATCGTATTTCTGGAGAGGTGGGTGAGTTGGTTGAAACCACCCACACTGCTAACGTGGCAAGGGTAAAACCCTTCGAGGGTTCGAATCCCTCCCTCTCCGCCATCAACCTCACTTATTGGGCATGACTGCTGTTTCTTAATTTGCTACACTTCTGTTGTTACCCCTAAACGGAATTTATGAGAAAAGAGCCGTTCATGCCGTTTGATTCTTCGACCGAACGGGCAGGCCGTGAGGCCGAGGATGTGGCAAGTGGCGCCTTTCACAACGAAAATCTTTACGACCAAAACGAGGACAACCATGGCGAGAAAATTGACCTGGGGACTGGCAAACCTTTTGATAATTCTACTTTTCTCGCTACCGATGAACCAGAGCTAACGGTTATCAAAGAAGAAGAGCTTCCGAAAAGCCACGAAGATGAAATGGGAGATGATCCCGCTGCCAAATGGCTGCAGGAAAACGATCCCGAATGGAAAAAGACTGCTTGAAGCCACAGGCTGGAAAAGAAAAAGCTCCGGGAAAACCGGAGCTTTTATGTAGGTAAGACCGGAGGGTCTTAGACTACCGGAGACGGAGTCGAGCTGCCCTCGCTCACACCAAAACCGATGTAAAGGAAGACGAGCGCAAGGACCACATGAAGCAGATTGTCTGCCATGTTCACCTCGATGAGACCGAGGATCGGGCTCGGGAGGATAAAGCCGAGCACGGCTACCAAGCCATACACGATACCGAACACCTGGCAAAAGTGCGGTCGCTTTGGCTCCCATAGCAACGGCCCCAAGCGCCAAGATACCCGAAAGGATGTGGGACCAGATTGTGCAGGCCGTTGACGGCAAAAATGCGAGAATCGGGTTATTGACAAATCCCAAAACGCCTATAGCGAGAAAGACGACACCGAGAATAGTGACAATTGTCTTAGCCCATAACATTATTGTTAAAATGGATAATTTAGGACAGCTGCATCGACCGCTTTTTATAAGGCCAACCGCCCTCGAATGTACTTTGTTGGACAATCATCCCGAAAAAACGCCGGGTTGACTGTGCTCTCAGTCTAATCCTTTCAGAGAGGGCTTTCAATATCTTGTCAAGATGAAAAGAAAAAACCCTCCATGAAGGAGGGTCCTTTTCGTCTCTGGGAAACGCTTACCAGCGGGAAGCGCCCCGGTCGTCACCACCCTGGCGGGGCTCCATCGGGCGAGCCTCGTTCACGGTCAGCGTGCGACCATCGAGTTCCTTTCCGTTCCAGAGTTCGATAGCCTTTTGAGCCTCTTCGTCTGTCGCCATTTCGACAAAGCCGAAACCGCGGGAACGGTTAGTCATGCGATCCATGATGACCTTGGCGGAAACAACGTTTCCAGCCTGGGCAAAAGCATCATGAAGACTTTGGTCGGTCGTCGCGTATGCGACACCGCCAACGTACAGTTTTGTTGCCATATCATGCTAACTACACAAATTACCTGTAAGGCGACCTTTACTCACTCGTGGAACTCCAGAGCGAAACTTACATCGCTTGCATCCTAGCAGGGACAAAGCCTTTGGCAAGCCCTTTTTACCCTATGCCCCTCAAGCCCTGTCCGGTACGCACCAGCCACATGGTCGCTCCGAGTGCCAAGAGACAGGCTCCCACCAGGACGCTTATGTTCCATACGATGCTGATATCCCCAATGCCTAGGAACCCGTAGCGGGAAACCATCCACCAGGTAGAGGATCGGGTGAAGAGCGAAACCTTCTGCCAGAAGGACGGCAGCATATCAACGGAGTAAAAGACACCGCCGAGATAGGTAAGCGGGGTCAAGACAAAGGTCGGGATGATAGAAATGGCGTCAAAACCCTTAGCATAGATACCCGACATGAGGCCCAAGAGCGAAAAGAGCGTACTGGAAAGGGAAGATAAAGCCGAAAATGACCGCTAGGCTATGGACTGAGAGGTGGGTGAAAAAGAGTGAGATACCGAGCACCAGCGTCCCCGTGATGAGGCCGCGCAACACTCCCGCTTGTCACATATCCGGCCACGATAACAAAAGGGGTAACCGGAGAAACCAACAGTTCCTCAGCGAGCGCTGGAATTTGGCGGTAAAGACGGCAAAAGAGCTATTCATGAAAGAGCCGGTGATGACCGTCATCATGACGAGTCCCGGTACGATGAACTGCATATAGCTATAGCCGGAGATGTCGGAGACCTGGCTCCCGATGAACTGGCCGAACACCACATAATACAGCGTTGTCGTAATGGCCGGCGGCAAAAACGTCTGGCTCCAAATACGAAAGAGGCGCACCAATTCGGCACGCACGATAGTCAGATACGCTATCCACAGTTTCTGGTTCATAGTTTTTTCTCGGTCAAACTGACAAACAGTTCTTCTAGGCGGTTGGCTTTGTTGCGCATGCTTTTCACTCGGATACCCTTCTCGGCAAGCGTAGCTATGCGATCAGTCAGCGTCTCGCCCGTCGCCCAGGTCAATCTCGAGAGTGTCTCGATCTACCACGCGCGTCGTCGCGGCTCCAGGGCCCTGCAGCGCTTCAGGAGAAAGCGGGGCTGACAAGTCCAGAATAAAGGTTTCCCGATGCAGCTTGGCAAGCAGGTCTTTGACGAGACCCTGTTCCACGATATTGCCCGATCAATAATGGCGACTTCCCGGCAGAGCTGCTCGGCTTCTTCGAGATAATGAGTCGTCAGAATAATGGTCGTTCCGCTCTCGTTTTAGTTCGCGCAAAAATCCCCACATGCTGTGTCGGAGCTCGATGTCCACGCCGGCCGTGGGTTCGTCAAGAATAAGCAGTTTCGGATGATGGACGAGACCGCGGGCGATCATAAGTCTGCGCTTCATGCCCCCGGAAAGCGTTCGTGCTTGGGCGTCGCGCTTGTCCCAAAGACCGAGGCTGCCGCAGGTAGCCTTCGGAGCGCCGGATCGCCTCGCGACGCGGAATCCCGTAGTAGCCGGCTTGGTTCACCAGAATATTCTCTACCGTTTCGAAAATATTGAAGTTGAATTCCTGCGGCACCAGGCCGATCGTTGCCTTGGCAAGTGCCGTCTCGGTATCCAAATCGTGGCCCATAACGCTTACCTCGCCAGAGGTCTTGTTTACCAGGCCCGTCAGAATACCGATGATCGTTGTTTTGCCAGCGCCATTGGGTCCGAGCAGTCCGAAGAACTGTCCTTCTGATACGTTGAGACTCACACCCTTGAGCGCCTGCACCGCACCCTCGGGATAGGTCCTTGGTTAGATTTTTGATTTCCAGGATATTCATGTTCTGTTTTTTCTGCAAAAAGAGAGATTCTCGGCGGAAGCGGAAGGATTCGAACCTTCGGTACCGTTTCCGGTACTGCAGTTTTCAAGACTGCTGCCTTCAAACCGCTCGGCCACGCTTCCGAATAAAATCCCTCCCATTCTAGCGCAAAAAAAGCGGTTCTGAAAAGGGTACGCGGTTCATTTTTGAAGCAAAAAGTGCTAGAGTGGAAGCAATACAAAACCTATGCCCGAAGTCAATCCGACGCTGCACCTCAAAAGCACGGCCGGCGACCCGCTTTTCAGCTGGGACCTCTCCGGAACACGAAGCTTTCGAGCTTGGTCCGCGCTCCCGCGTCATCGTCACCGTCGTCCTCATTGCCGTCATTGCCTACGCGCTCATCACCAACAGCCCTCTCATGGCCATCACCTTTATCCTGGTGGGCGTGGTCGGATATTTGCTTCAGCATCAAGAGCCGGAAGTTCTGAGTTACAGCCTGACGAGCCGCGGAATTGTGGCGGGCCGGGATTTCTATCGCTACGAGACGATCGAGTCCTTTCAATATCTATCCCGAGCACCCGTTCGAAAATGTCTTGAGCCTTAAGACCAACGGCACGCTTTTCAGCCACGTGCATATCCCCTCTCCCGGAAAGCTACCCGCGAGCTTCTATGAAACGCTCACTGCCTTTATCCCCGAGGAAACCCACGAGCCCGCACTGGTTGACACCCTCGAGAAAATGCTGCATATTAGGAAAGCTTTTCTCCCCGAGAAAGCTTTTTCTTTTCAACGGGGAACAAGAGAAAGCATGTCCTTGTAGCTCAGGTGGATAGAGCGTTTGGTTGCGGTCCAAGAGGTCGCAGGTTCGATTCCTGCCAAGGACACCTATGAAAAAAGCCCCTGTCTTTGTGGCAGGGGCTTTCGCGTTCTTCAATGAGAGTAAAGGCCGGGCAGCACCGTTTTTTGGGCAGCCCAGATTGGAGGATCCCGGGGTTCATCGAGAGACACAATCCAGCCGCGGTAAAGGTAAAGGAAGGGCGGCTCCGACACTTCTTGCAGGCCAGCGAAGAGAATGAGCCTCGGTGTCCAAGAGAGTCTTGAGCGCCTGAGCTTGCGTGTAGAGACGCCATCCCCTGGTCCCGATATTTACGACGCATATTGTCCCCGAGAGGCGGCTCTTCCCCATCAGCGCAAGAGACGAAGGAGGTGAGCATGTTGCACTCCTCCATACGTAAACGGAAAAGTGTGTACAAGTGTTGGAGATGCGGATCGCTGATATAGCCAAGAATATTCTGGCCGTAGAACTCTTGCTCGGGTTCTATGATGGCAAGCCCGCCTCGCTCCAGAAACCGGGATTTGGTGAACAGCCAGCGCGAAAAATCTTTCGACATGTTGTCCTCCCTGGTAAAGAACCACTATTGCTTCCATCATGCCCCTAAGCGAAACAAGCGTCATGATTGAAAAAATCGGGTATTTTCGCTAGGATAAGGAGCGTTTCAGCTTTCAGAATTCGCGCTTGTAGCTCAGTGGATAGAGCGTCTGGTTCCGGTCCAGAAGGCCGCAGGTCCGATTCCTGCCAAGCGCACTTGACATTTTTCCAAGGGTATGCTATACAAGAGTGTGCCCTTTTTGGTACAGTTCCTTACTTTTAGCGCAAAGACTGGGGCGGTAGGAGGACGACCGCCCTCCCCCACGAACACATTGCTGTTTGGATTCTTTCTTGAATCGGGGAAAGCCTGTCTGCAGACCGCCTCTTGGCTGAGCCGTTTGTAAAAAAGCATTGTTTCTCCCTGTGCGCTTTCTTTCCATATATACATCTTCTGGTAACTTAGAAAATGCTTGCTTGGATGCCTTTTGGAAAGAAGCACGTACAGGTAGCGAGGACGGCACGCGCGGAAAGCCTAAGCGAGAAGGCCGGGGGGAACTCTTGCCCCCAAAGCTTTCCGGAATCCCTTCCTCACACGTAGAAATAGCACCGTCTCAAGCCCCGCCCTATTGGATCATTGATCCTTTAAGTGGCGGGGCTTTTTTTTCTTTTTTGCATACAAAAAACCATTTTTAACTACTCTTTACTCTATTGACTTTTCTCTAAAAGGTGTGTAATTGAAAAAGAAATAGATGCTATAATCCATCTTAGGGATTAACCGAGAGCTAAGGGGAGAAGTACCTTGTTAGACATTATCGTATTGAATGCAGCGCATGGCGTGCGCGACGGAATTTATTTCTATCGGATCGAATTCGATCGCACCCCCACCAACGAAAATACCTGCTACCTGTACGGGCAGCTCGAGAAGTTCACGGAGGGTCGCCGGATCATCGCCAGCAACAACATCTCGTCATTGTCTAACGACAAAGACGGCCACGTGGTCGAGATTATTCCCACCTCCTGCCCGGGGCATATTGACGGAGGAGCAATCAATCGAGCTCTTCACGTGGCTCTGCTATCTGATGGATCACGAGAAGGCATCCTATCTTCCGGATGCGGACATCCCGATGTTCATCGACAACGGTGACTATATCGAGCCAGAGCCGTTGCGCTATTACAACTACGGCTAATGCCGCACTAACCTAACCCGCCCGGACAACATCCTCGGCGGTTTTTCTTTGTCGCTTTCCCCGCCTGCTATACTTTGATCATATGCTCTCCCCTGATACCCTCCTTAGCGCATCCCCTCCATCCAGAAGCCTTTTTTTGGCGCGCCTCGAATATCTGGAGCTTTTTACAGTACGCGATCTGCTTTTCACTTCCCTCACCGCTACGAAGATTTCTCGGCCACGCGCGAGATCGGCACGCTTCAAGAGGATGAGAAGCGACGGTAGCGGTAAGCGTCAAAGACTTCCGCTCGGCCCCGAGCCTTCCGGCGCAACATGCTTGTTTCTGAGGCGACAGTCTCCGACGGTACCGGCGATCTGCGCATTGTCTGGTTCAACCAGCGCTACATCGGCCAAACGGTCAAAGCAGGCGCGACACTTCGCCTTTCTGGAAAAGTCACCAAAGACCGCCAGGGCCTGGTCATGACGAACCCCGAGACCGAACGGGCAGGGCGTGATGCCACACATACGGCAAGACTCGTACCGGTCTACCCGGAGACGCGAGGGCTTTCTTCCCGCTTCCTGCGCTGGCAAATCACCGAGCTGTTTCCCGAAGTCTCTCTCGATGCCGATCCGATACCGGCAGAAAATTCTCGAAACGCCTGCACCTGCCGCCGCTTGCCAAAACACTCCGCTATCTGCATTTCCCCCGCTCGCTCGACGAAGTGGTGCTCGCCGAAAAGCGCCTAGCCTTCGACGAAATGCTCGCTCTCCAGCTCAAATCCCTCGAAGTACGTGCACTCTCAGACCAAGCCAAAGCCGAAGCCATTCCTACAGACGAAAAATTACTTCGCGATTTCAGCGCTTCTCTCCCCTTCACGCTCACTGGCGCACAGCAAAAAGCCATTTCCTCTATTGCTGCCGATCTGGCCGAGAGCCGCCCGATGAACCGGCTTCTCAACGGCGATGTGGGAAGCGGCAAAACGGCGGTAGCAGCAGCTGCAGCGCTCCTCGTCAAACGCCGAAAAACAGTGCGTTATTCTCGCCCCGACCGAAGTGCTGGCCCGCCAGCATTACGCTACCCTGGAGCGTATCCTGGAGCCGCTCGGCGAAGCCCCGGCTCTTTTCACGGCCAGTTTTCGCATCCTTGATGGCAAGAGTGTGAGCCGCAAAACGCTCCTCGGCGCCATTGAGGCCGGTATTCCGCGCATCATCGTCGGCACCCATGCCCTCATCCAGCCGGATGTGCGTTTCCAGGACCTCGGGCTGGTTATCGTCGATGAGCAGCATCGCTTCGGCGTGGCGCAGCGCGCCGCACTCCAAGAAGCGGCCTTTCGCAGCCGAGACGGCGAAGCAAAAGGCAAGAATGAACGCGTGCCGCATTTCCTCACCATGACGGCCACTCCCATCCCGCGCACGCTCGCCCTTGCCTTCTTCGGTAACCTCGACATTTCCGTACTCGACGAGATGCCCCAAAACCGCCTGCCTATCAAAACGCGCGTGGCCAAAAGCGAGACAGACAAGCGCGAAGTATTCCGCTTTATAGACCGCGAGATTGAGAGTGGCCGCCAAGCCTTTATCATCTTCCCCCTCGTCGAGGAATCCCTTGCCCTAAAAGACGTCAAAGCGGCGACCGTCGAGCACGCGAGACTCGCCGAATCCGTTTTCCGCACCGGCGCGTGGGCCTGGTACACGGGCGTATGAAAGCCGCCGAGAAAGAAAAAGTGATGAACGCTTTCAAGCAGGGAGAATACGATATCCTGGTCGCAACGGCCGTCGTCGAAGTCGGCATCGACATTCCCAACGCTTCCGTCATCGTCATCGAAGAAGCCGAGCGCTTCGGACTCTCGCAACTCCACCAGTTCCGCGGCCGCGTGGGCCGCGGCGAGCACCAGTCCTATTGCTTCCTCATCCCGGGCAAAGTAAGCGCGAGCGAAAACGCACGGCTTGCGACGCTCGAGCGCGAGACAAGCGGCTTTGCCATCGCCGAAGCGGATCTCGGACTGCGCGGACCAGGAGCCTTCCTCGGTACGCGCCAATCAGGCCTCCCGGACGTTTCCATGAAAAACCTCGCCAATATGAAGCTCGTCGAGATCTCTCGCTCCGTAGCCGAGGAGCTGCTCGATGAAGACCCAGGGCTCCGGAAACACCCGGAACTACAGAAAATGCTTAAGCGTTTCGACGAAAAAGTGCATCTGGAATAAGGAAAGGGCGCGCTGGTCATTCAATGAGCGCGAGCAGGAATACAATCATGCGTTTCAAATGCAAGGAAGGGTCAGGCAGAGATTCCTCTTGGAATAAATCCCAGCTTAAGAGCGAGGCTTGCGAGTATGAAGAATATACAAAGCGAAGCGAGGATCGAAAAAGCAGCCGCTAAAATGACTATGGCTCTACGTTGGATTATCTGATTACTTTTATCTTTCAAAAAGAAACCGAGTAAAGGCTGGACAAATAACAGAAGAACGTACATACCGAAGAGGATTTTCTTTGAGGGCTCAAAGAATAAAGTGAAAGAAATAAATACTATAACCTCTATAAGGCCTAAGAGAAGGCCATACAAAAGTTCTTTTCTTTCAGGATAATCTTTAGAATATTTACGTAAGACTCTAAAGATAAGGATGGTAAAGACCGGGGGCGAGAATAAGAGGACTGGGATAATGACTAGAATCCATATAAATGCAGCCATAAAATACACTTAAGAATTACTGCTGCTATTCTACCACCAGTGGGCTTTGTAGTGGCCCGGCCCGGGCTGTTCGTCCCAGCCGCTGCGCAATCCGATAAGCGAAGTGAAGAAGAAAGCGAAACAAACAATGGTCCAAATAACGGCCTGAGTGGCGTCATCCGAAGCCAAAAGCTTCGGGTAGAGCGTATGCGTCCAGCCGTAGGCGATAAAAATCACGACGATATTTATGGCAAACGTTATGAAAACCAGTTCGATGCGCCGCTTCATAGCAGGATAGAGCGCTTCGCTCCCCTTGCGGCGCAGCCTCCAGAACACCAAACGCTTCAACACATAATAGACCGCATACGATACAAGCATGGCCGCCGCAAAAAACGGATAGAGGTAAAGCACGCTTGCCTGCGGCAGGACAATAAGACCGGTCGCGAGAAAGAAAAACATGAGGAGGAATCCCGGCAGCGTTCCTACGAAGAATTTGCGGAATTCGGCATTGAGCGTGTCGTGGAAGATTTTTTTCCGTCGCCTGCTGCCAGTACGCGTGTTCGGGCTCTACCACGTCCCAACAGTTGAAGCTGCAGCCGCTGCAGTTCATGACGCGCTTGTGCTCCTGGCTGAAGTAGTGGCAGCGGTAATTATTGACCTGGATAGCCGGGTTCATGCCGTACGCCTTTTCGGCGGCGGCAATAGGGCAGATGCTGGTACACCAGCCGCTCTTGACCGGAAAGAGCGCGCCGAAGACAAAAGCAGCCGTGAACACGGAGACGATGAGCCAGAAAGTAGCATGGGAATCATTATTGAAAAGAAGGAGGCGATACGGCACGATGAGCCAGAAAAGCAGCGCGCTCACCGCCAGTCCGCGTTTGCGGATCATTTGGTAGATCCGGCCATGCAGTCCTGTCAGCTCGTTGGCCTTGGGACCCATAATGGAGAGCTTCCGTCTTCCGAAGAGAATAAAGCGCCACAGGCTGGTAGTCGAAAGCGGACACATATTGCGCCAGAGCATGGGGGCGAAGTACATGCACAGCACCATGAGAGGCAAGATCACGAGCCAGAAAATCTGGAGCACCGAGATGCCTCCCAGGAATCCGAAGTGGAAATCCGCCCACAGTCCGTAGAGCACGGCTACCACACCGGCAAACATGCCGGCGCGTACCAGGAACCAGGTTTTTTGATAGCGATAGAGCTTCTGCATTTTGTTTTCTGACTCAATTGTACTCCAAAACAAGCGCTCGCAGAAGTTTGGCCTTGACTCTCCCTTCTCGGAAGACTACGGTGGAGGTAGGCTCATTCGTACCATGCCTTAAACAAGGGGAAGGCACATGCGTAATACCGCTCTCTCTACAAGAGATCCGAGAGAAGAAGTGTTCAGGCAAATACAGGAATCCTGGTACCGCGTGCCGGAAACCAAATCCTGCGACTCCCTCAAAGAGGATGCGAAAGCAATCCCGCTCATGTCTTCGGAAGAACAAGAGCTCTACCGAGACAACCTCTTGTTGCGGCGCAATATCGCCGAAGAAGAACAGCGCATCCGGGAATTCCGGGGAAAGGCATCGTTCTCTGAAGAACAAAAAGGGGGGCGCATCAGACAAAGCTCGGGCGGCATGCAAGAGCACGTCGAGGCATTGCGCCGCCAGCTCGCTGAAAGCCACTGTCCTTTCTAAACGTTCAGAAGCAATTTCCCTCCTTAAACCCCCTCACGCACGCGTGCGGGGGCTTTTTCTTTGCGGCGGATCTTTTCCGTCACCCAGAATTCGCCGAAATAGCGCTTGGTGAGAAGACGCGTCTGCGAATCAATAGCGGGCAAGGCCGAAAGAAAAGCAACAAGCGGAATGAGAACCCATTGAAAGAGCATGTAGGAGTAGCGAGACCAGTGATAACGCTTCGGCTTGGGCGGGAGCGACAAGAGCGAGAGGGGCACGGTAACGAGGAGTCCCGCCATGCCCATGGTCATAAGCGTACGCGTCACGTAGGGCAGATTGTGAGCAATGACGCTCTCGCGGAACGCAGCGCCTCCCAACACGAGCGGAATCCACCCGAGGAACGAGAGAATGAACGAGGTCGTGGCCCAGGAATAGTGGCCTTCGAGCATCTCGAAACTGACGCGCAGCTTGGTTTTGAGCGGAATGATTTTGTCTGGCCAGATGGCGCGCATGGTAACCGGGAAATTCTCGATGCCATAAGCCCAACGGCGTTTCTGCTTGTACTGGTTTTTGATCGTTTTCCAATAGGTTTCGGCCAGCACCGCATCAAGCGAGAGTGGCAGATGGATGGGCTGCACGCGGTAATCGCCGTGGAAATAGGACAGGCACTTCCAGTAGATGATCGAGTCTTCGCTGATCATATTGACCGGCCAGAAATTGACCTTGACGAGCGTATCGAAAGGCTCGGAGTGTGAGGAAAAGGTAACCATCTCGTGACGGGTCGACTGGTAAAGGTGCCAGAATGACGAGCCGGTTACGATAACGCGCACAAAGGCATTCGTATCCCAGAGGTTGTTGTGGTACATAGGAAGCGGCTGATAGGCGCGCTGCAGACGTTTCGGATCGGTTACGTAGCTATACGTAAGCGCCGCAAAGTACTCGGGGTGCACGACGCTGTCGCAGTCGAAATTGGAGAAGACGACCTTCTTGTAATCAATGCTGCGCTCGTCGAGGTAGCGCACGAGCTCATGCGCCGCGAAACCGGCGTTCGACGCTTTGCATTTCATCTCGCCGTCAGCCACGATATGCGTGGTGACCAGAAAGTCGCGGAATTGCGAGCCGAATTTTTCTTGCAAGTATTTGACCTTGGGAAGCCGAGTAGCCGGATCTTCGCGCTCTTCCGTCGCAAGCAGAATAATCATCTGCTCTTTGGGAAAGTTAGAGGCCGCAAGCGCCACGAGGGCGGGTTCGATCACTTCGACCGGCTCACCGGCCGTCGGAAGGAGCACCACGTGGAGCACTTCCCGCCAGTCCATGATTTGGTCCTTGAGCGGCAGAAGCGCCCGGGTTTCCGAAAGCAGCCGGCGCGTACGGCGCACTTCGCGTCTCACGATACGGCGCTTGCCCAAAGCCAAAAGCGGCAATTCGCGGCGGCTAGCGCGCAGGCGTGCCAGACGTTCAGTCAGCTCCTCGATATACTGCTCGGGATCCAGGGTATTCTGGCAGCGCTCCCACCAATTGATGCGCTTGCCTTCGTTCACCTGCATATGCGCCACCGTGGAGAAAAAGGAAACGTAGATAGCACGGTAGATCCAATAGATATCGAAGACGAGAATAAAGACAGCCATCCAGAACGGCACGATAAAAGAGAGGACGAGCATGCCGATGAGCGTCGTCCAGGTAAGCGTCCCGGGTATCATCTCTAAAAAGCGCTGCGTGCGGCGCTTCTTGGGATCGGTCGTTTTAGGATCGGGAAAGGAAAAGGGCAAATCTCTTTCAGATGACATAAAATCTACTTTAGTATACACCACAAATCGCCTGCGAATGTGCTATAGTACCAGAAATAAGCCCTTCAGGCAACCCTACGACCATGACCTTTCTTCCTTTTCCCAAAAACTTTTTCTGGGGCGCCTCCACTTCCAGTCACCAGATCGAAGGACACCAGTCGAATGATTGGAGTGAGTGGGAAAAAACCGCTTGCCAGCGTCTGGCGCGCGAGTCAGAAGTCGCTTTTGCTTCCTGGAATCCGCACTGGCAGGAATTCCGGAGTCAGGCGACTGATCCTAAAAATTATCTTTCGGGTGCTGCATGCGACCACTGGAATCGTTACGAAGAAGACTTTGATATCCTCCAGGAACTGCATCTCAACAGCTATCGCTTCTCGCTCGAATGGTCGCGTCTCGAACCCCCAAGCCGGCACCTGGGATATGGAGGCTGTCGCACATTATCGAGAGATGCTCGCATCGCTCCGTACCAAAGGGATCGAGCCCTTCGTCACTTTGTGGCACTGGACTCTTCCTAGCTGGCTTGCGGAGCAAGGCGGCGTGCTCGCGCCGGAATTCGCCTGGTACTTCGCACGCTTTGCCGCCTTCGTCGGAAAAGAATTCGGCGACTCGGTCACCTATTTCATCACCCTGAACGAACCCGACGTTTTGGCAGCCCATGCCTACTTGAAAGGCGTCTGGCCGCCCCAAGAAAAAAGCGTCCTCAAATATTTCCGCGCTCTCAAAGCCCTCTCGCATGCCCATCGCCTGAGCTACCGCGTGCTCAAAGAGCAGAACAGTGATTTCCAGATCGGCATCGCCAAGCATCAGGTAGCCTTTGAAATGAAGACTCCGACTCTTCTCAACCGCCTACTCAAAAAACTGGCTGAGTTCTTCTGGAACGACTGGTTCCTGCGCCAGGTCAAAGGCACGCAAGACTTCATCGGCCTCAATCACTATAACCGTAACGTTATTGCTAACGGCTACGGCAAAAATCCCAATCAGGTACAGACGGATTTCGGCTGGGAATACTGGCCTGAGTCGCTCGAAACAGCGCTCGTCGAACTCAAAAAATACGCTCTTCCCATCTATGTCACCGAAAACGGCTTAGCCGACTCAACCGATCGTTTGCGCCCGGATTTTATCCCGCGCGCGCTTGCCGCAGCGGAGCGTGCCATCGAGCAAGGCGTGGATCTGCGCGGCTATTTTTATTGGTCGCTTCTCGATAATTTCGAATGGGACAAGGGCTTCTGGCCCCGCTTCGGGCTCGTTGAAGTAGATTTCGCTACCCAAAAACGCTCTCTCCGTCCCTCAGCCCGCCTCTACGCCCAAATTGCCGAGAAGAATGGCTTGGAAAAGCCCTCGTAATTACTTGACAGGCCCCGGTCTTTCAGCTATTATAGGAGCGCTCTCGTCTTAGAAAAGGCGAAAAAAGAGCTTTTGTACCTTCAGTTCGACTTTGCCGATAAGTCGTTGGCACCTGCAGCCTCAACCCCTTGGCACGCATGGGTAAAAACGATGAGAATCCTCTTTATTTCCGCCCCGAGAAAAACGGAATATAATGATTCCCGACTGTGGCCTCCCGATGGAGATCGGACCCGGTCGTGTTCGGCAAAGGAGGGAGGCGTCTGCGCCGGAGGAATCCCCTCAAAAGGATCCCCGGGCGGGCCCCTTGCTCTCCGTGTTTGACGGCTTGGTTCGGAATGCTGGCGCCCGGCACCGATTCGATAGCAAGCTGCGACGTGGATGATGCATCAGACGTCTCCCTCAAAATTTCCTTCCGAAGCATTGGTCTGGGTCTCCCTAGAACCAAGTTGGCCAGAGCCTCGGTTGGTTACTACCCCCGGTTGCCATTGTGCGGCCGGGGGCTTTTTTCTTCACATTCCCCCCAAGAAACCTCTTGCTTTTTTAGCAAATCCTGGTACACTCTACACGCAGTCCGACTGCTTTTTATTTTGCCAAAAAGTCTTTTGGCCCTATCGTCTATCGGTTAGGACGTCAGGTTTTCATCCTGAAAAGCGGGGTTCGACTCCCCGTAGGGCTACAAATAAAAAACCGCCTTGGGGCGGTTTTATTGTACTTATTTACTAGGCTTGTCCCACGCTGCCAGCTACTATGCCGCTCACTCCGTCATCAATGGAAGAGTGGGCAGGCGTACCGGTAGTCGTGAATTTCCACAAATACCAGTCATCACCGTAACTGCCGACCAAAGAGGTTCCGCTATTAGAAAGGGTGTAGGGACTGGCAAGAGAATAGACGTAGGCAAAGCCGATGCCGCCGCTTGGAACCACCACTTCAGCATCCGCTAGGTAATTGCCCGGATTGCGGAAACCGAGACCGAGCGTAGCGCCGCCTTCCACCGCGATACTCGAGAGCTCCGTCAAGGTAGCGGTGCGGGCATTGATGAGATCGATGGCCGCGGCGCAGGTCCCGACAATCTTGTAATCCACCGCTGCGGGAATTTCCGTAAGCGAAACCCATGCAGAGCGAGGCATCCCCGAACCCTCTACGACGCTCAGCGTTGCGACCGGCGTCCCGTCCGATTCTTGTATCTCACAGCTCGTAACATTGGCCGCGCCGTTCACGTCAAAGCCCACAAGCGCGCAGCCTTCGCCGAACTCTACTCCGGTGAATGTGAATGAACCGCTGCTGAAATTGAGATCAAGGCCGTAGAGATCGCCTATCACGAGATCGGGCGGTACTGCAAGCTTCGTCCTCACCGTCCAGGTATCCGTCGTGCTTCCGACTGTTAATGCGTGGTTGAGCGGGGTGTCGTTAGACGCAGAACTGGTAAGCTCGGACGTAATGACATCGCCGTTCATGATGCCGGAAGCGGACGTGCCGAAATCGTCTATTTCCGCGGCGGCATCGAGGCCGACGGCGAAAACACCGCTGCCCGTACTGCTCGCCGCCACATCGTTTCCCTTGCCAAGCCCGGTGACGATAATTTCCTGCTGCAAGAGAGTGCTGAGCTCGGCATTATTGGTATCCGTAAAAGCAAAGTCGGGCGCCGTGCCAGTGGTACCCGCAAAGAAGGGATCCAGGACCGCTGCCGCGATAGCCCCCATAATCGGAATACCCTCTACGCCGCCCGGGTGCACGCCGTCATTCCAATAGACAAGTTCTGCCGGCGCTTCGTCTCTGGAGAGGCGCGGGTGGGTGCCGAACGGAATAATGGCATCAATTTGATTCCCTACCGCTGCCCGCAGCAGCGCATTGGCATCATGGCGCTTAGCATTATGGGCCGCATAAGAACCGCTGAGAAGACTCGGATCGACCGGAAGAACCGTGCCGACAAACACTTTGATTCCTGGCACTCCTGCCCTGACGTCGGCAATGTAATCGAATATTTCGGCTACGAAATCAGCCGCCGTAGAGTAGCCCAACAAATCATTAGTACCGATAAGGAAGGCCAGAACATTGGGAGCAGCGTCAATCACCTGTGAGATACGGCCCTGCATGGTCGCAATACCGCTCCCCGATACTGCAAAATTCTCATACGCGACGCTCGGATGCGCCGCTGCCCATTGATACGCCCAGCTTGATCCGTTGAAGGTGATGCTGTCGCCTTCGAACACAATGGAATCAAGCGTCTCCAGTTCCGCCGTCAGTGCCGGCCCATAGCGGGTCGTTGCAAGTACTTCGTAGCCGGCGCCGTCCGGATGGACACCGTTCACTCCTTCGATATAGGTCACGCCGGAAGCGCTGGCTGCATCGATAACGAAGTCGGCTCCGCTTGATCCGGCCATTACCCACGCGTTATAAGTCGTCCGGTATCCTTCTCTGGTCGGATCGAAAGCCGCCCATGTTGAATAGGGAAGCAGTGTGACGAGCGCTACCTTGAAGCCGGCGGCTTGAGCGTCGGCAACCAAAGCGGTAGCGGTATCTTGGAGCGTTTCTGCATCCGCCCCGCCGATGGCAATGTCGTTGGTGCCGCTCTGGATCACGAGAATACAGCGACCAGAACCGTAGTCAGCGGTAAAGAGCGGCTCGGCATAGGTCGGATACGTTGAGCTCGCCTGCAGAGCCATGGTCATGCCGGACACGCCGAGATTGAAGATCTCCGGCGTACCGGGCAGCAGCCCATCGAGTTGCGAGGTGATGGCTCGAAGTTTCTCGACATGCCACCCCTCCGTGATGCTATCGCCCATGATAATGACGCGGGAATCAAAGTTGGTCGGAACGGAAAAAAATATCCTCCAGGCCCTGGCGCAGGGTCAGCTGATCCCCCGTCGAAAGCGAAGGATAGAGAACGCTCCCCCAGTAATGGAAGGCGGCGCTATATTCATTGCCGAGCGTGCCGTTATCCGTGCCGATTCTGACTTGATTGAGTCCGGCAGCTGCTTGGCCGGCATTCGTAATCACGTTTTCACGCAGATGGGTATGCAGGGCCGAACCGCTCAGGTTCGAACCAAACACCTGTGCCTGTGCGCGCGGAGTACCGTCGGAGCCGGTGTAATAGGATGCTCCGTTATAGTATTGCAAGCCTACTTGGCTACCTGACAAAAACACGTTCGCCGTAAAGGAGTTGTCCGTCTCCCAAAAAACCATGGCATTCACGCCTGCCTGAGGCGCAAGCACCATCCAAAGTGACATATTGCTGCGGTTGAAGGACAGGGAGGTATCGGTCGTTAACACCTGCCGATCTACGGCATCAAGACTGGCTAATGCAAAAGGAACGCAGCTCGCAAGCGCCTTCCCCATGTCGAACTGGGGGCTGTTTGGCCTCGGTGCCCTGGCTTTGATGCTTGTTGTTACCGCTCTGGTCATAGACATCAACGACAAAGATATCGTCGCTCCCTGCCCAGGTCGCAATAGCATCGTAATCAGGCAAATCGGAGGCAGAAGCAGGAGCTATGTCCAGCGTATCGTCATCAGATGAGCGGCGAAGCGCGTACAGATACCCGGCGTAACTTTCAACCATCCGCTTGGCGCCCCACACGCCATGAGGAGCAGAGCTGAGAAGCGGAAGATAGGGTCCTTCCGGCTCCAGCGTCTCCACTGGCCCGACTTCTTCGGCAGCCGCAGGAGTCGAACTCCCATCGGTATTCGTCGCCGTCACCACGCAACCGATCATCGTTTCTCCGTCATCCTCTGTCAGTACATAGGTATTCTCTGTCTCTCCGTCGATGTCTTCTCCGTCACGCTTCCACTGGTAGGTGTAGCTGGTAGGCGTGTTGGTCCAGGTGCCATTGGAGACGGAGAGGGTTTCTCCGACCAGAGGGGTGCCGGTGATGAGGGGGAGAGCGGTGTTTACGGGGAGTTCTGCGATGTTGGTCACCGTCACCGTAATGGTCTGATTGGTAGCATTGCTTGCCGTATCGGTGGCCGTCACTTGTACGACGTAGGTGTTGTTGGTATCGGCATCGGAGGGAGCTTCGTAGTTGCGGGTGCCGTTACTCTGCCAGCGCAGTGTTGCCCCGCTCAGTTCAAAGAGGGCTTGATCCGCTCCTCCGGTAATGGTCCAGGTGACGGTTTCGTTGGCAGTCAGGCTCTTGGAGAGCTGGGCATTCTCCGCGACGCTTACGGTGTTGGAAGAGGTGATGGAAGGAGCAGTGTCATCCACATCCCCGACCGTCACCACAACCGTCTGTACCACCTCGTCATCCGTGTCTTCATCCGTTGCTGTCACTTGTACGACGTAGGTGTTGTTGGTATCGGCATCGGAGGGAGCTTCGTAGTTCTTGGCACTCATGGTGAGGAGGCCGGTACTGGTGTTTAGGGTAAAGAGGGCTTGATCTGCTCCTCCGGTCTTGGCAAAGGAGACGTTCTCTCGGTTAGTGGTGATGGTAAGCGAGAAGGAAGCGCCTTCTGAGACGCTTTGGGTAGCGCTTGAGGTGATGAGGAACTCTTCGGGGATTTCCAGGCTGCCTGAGGCCAGGTAGTCGGCTGAGGTGCCTCCACTGTTCCCTCTCACTCTGAGGGAGACTTCTGACCACTGCTTGAGAGTCTTGAGGGAAGCGTCTGCCTGTTCTAAGGTAGCGCCGGAGGCTGGAGCAAGGGTCACTTGGCCTGTGCCTGCCTGGGTTACGGCGCAGGAGAAGCCTGCAGGCAGGTTGTTGGGCAGAGTGAGGGTAGTGCCTGAGCTATTCGTGAATTCCAGGAAGAGGCCGTTGTCTGTTGAAAGGAGGGTGTAGGTGGTAGCACTGACTACCTTGGGGGTAGCCGGAAAGAGGTTGCGGCCATCTGCATCGTGGGCAACTGCGAGGTATTCATTCAAGATGGAGCCCCAGGCGCCGCCATCGGCGCCTGGGGTGGGAAGGCGGGGCATGAGGGGGAAAGAAAAGACAGAGAAACTCTCTGATGGGAATAATACAGGGCTCTTGCTATTGAATCAATAAAAAATATGAGTTTTTAGTAATTAAACATCATTCGTTTATACTGTATGTATGTTTAAAGATATTCTCCTCGGCATACTGTGGGCTTTTCTCGTGAGTACCCTCTTTCATTTCCCGCTCACCTTCAGCTGGGTACTGCTCGGTATTCTGTTTGCGCTTCTCCCTGACATTGATTTCTTTGTCGAGTATTTCAAGCGCGGTACGGTGGGTGGGAAAACGCTCGGCGCGCATCGCATGCTTACGCACATTCCCCTTCTTTTCGTACCGCTTGGCTTGATACTTTTTTTTCTCTTTGGGTCTGCCGTTACACTCCTTTTCGCACTGGGCATTATCGGACATTTCCTTCATGACAGCCGCGGCATGGGCTACGGGTATCGTTTTTTCTATCCGTTCGATAAACACTTCTACAAATTCTTCTCCGACTCCGAAGGTCATGTTTCCTATGCCGCCCGGGACTTCTTGCGCCGTTGGAGCGAGAGCGAAGTGAGAACCCTGCATCAAAGATTCGGAAATGATAACTGGATCCGTGACGACTGGAAGTGGCACAAGAAGCATCTTCCCGCACTTCTCTTGAAACTCCTGGCTTTCTGCGCTATCCTTGCTTGTCTCTCTCTTCTCTTCAAAGCCCTCCCCTTATGAGCATCGTGCTCGCTATCGAAACCTCATGCGACGAAACCGCAGCCGCCATCCTGAAAAAAGAGGGTGAGGGATTAGAGGTGCTGGCGAATGTCGTCCATTCCCAAGTATCGCTCCATGCCAAGTGGGGCGGCGTAGTGCCCAATCTTGCCTCGCGTGAGCATGTAAAAAATATCGTCCCGGTGATCCAAGAAGCGTTGCAGCGCTCCAATCTCACGCTTGCTTCGATTGATTTTCATCGCCGTGACCCAGGGACCAGGTCTTATGCCGGCACTCATTGTTGGCGTCAATGCCGCCAAAACGCTGGCTCTCATCTGGGACAAGCCGCTTCTCGGCATCCAGCATTTGGAAGGCCATATCTATGCCAACTTGCTGGGCGAGCATCCTTCGCTTGCGTTTCCTCTTTTGGCGCTGGTCGTCTCGGGCGGCCATACGCAGCTGGTCCTCATGAAAAAAGATTTCTCTTATCAGATCCTAGGAGAAACCGTGGATGACGCGGCCGGGGAGGCTTTTGACAAAGTAGCGAGGATCCTTGGACTGCCCTACCCCGGCGGCCCGGAAGTGGCCAAGCGCGCAGATAGTTTCCGTACGTCCCAGCCCGAGGAACGCCTGCTCCCGCTTCGCCGACTGTTTCCGCGCCCCCTCCTTCAATCACCGGATTACCAATTCTCTTTCTCGGGCCTCAAAACAGCCGTGCTCTACGAAGTACGCAAACAGCCGGAAGCCGAACGCGACGATCAGTACATCGCTTCCATCTGCTATGCCTTCCAAGAAGCCGCGGTCGACGTACTGGTCCAAAAAACGGCCCGTGCCCTGGAAGCGCACAATCCTAAAAGCTTCGTGATCGCCGGCGGCGTTTCAGCCAATGTCGAGCTGCGCAAACGCCTCCAGCACCTCCTGCAGAACTTTTTTCCCCAAACCCTCTTCCGCACGCCGCCCTTCGCCTATTCGCTCGATAACGCCGCCATGATCGGCGCGGCCGCGCTCGAACGCTTTGCAAAAATGAGCGAGGAAGAAAAAACGGCTCTGAAAAATCAGTCGGTAACGCTCGCTGCCGACGCCAATCTTGCTCTCGCTACAGACTTGTAGAAAAGACTCGGTCTCTGCTATGCTGCCCGCGTGGCGCAGGACTGTGAGGAAGAATATGCGAGGGGACAATGCCTTTGGGCGAAAACTCCTCTTTAGGCCTTCGGGTCAAACATCCTTTCGTGCAGCGGAACCACCGGAACGGTCTCTCCGAGAAAAGGAGGGTCTGTACAGAAACCGAAAGTCAGTAATCGCCGATCAGTGTGCAGCGGTGAATGCATCGGTCATTTCGGCCGATTTGGGTAGATGAGCAGTCTCTTTCGTACAAGAGGCAACGCTCTGCCTGAATCCTCCTGCGCCACACCTCTTCTGCCAGCAGGCAACGTCTGCTGGTTTTTTCTTGGCTCTCCCTTGACAAACAGGCATGGTTTGCTAGCCTAAAGCTGGTGCGGGCCATTTGATCCTCATTCGTCGGATTCGCCGGCGGCGGAAGTGGACTACTCGCTTGCCCCCGCGAGCCGTCCTCCGCGAGGTCCTCAAATTCGTCTTTACGTTCTTACCCACAAAAGGCTCCGGGGAAGAGCGAACAGTCGACCCCTCCTATTCTGGGAGGTCTGCCCGCACCAACCATTTTTATCCTTCCGAAGCGTAACGCGCGAAGAAGGATCTCTGGCTTAAGCCCGTACGCAATGTCGCACGGGCTTTTTCATTGATAATTTGGCTTGCTCTTGCTATTCTTGACCCATATTCTCGCGAAAAAATGCCTGAAATTCCCAAAACCTATCAACCGAAAGACTGGGAAGGCAGGATGCGCGCCCTCTGGCAAGCAAGCAGCCTTGCTACACCGGAAAAGTGCATCGAAAGCGGCTTGAGCTCAGCCGATGCTCCTGCTTTTTCCCAGGTCCTCCCGCCTCCTAATGTTACCGGTCGGCTGCATAACGGCCATGCCGTCATGCTCGCTATTCAGGATGCCCTGACACGCTTCCACCGCATGCGCGGAGATCGCACCCTGTGGCTCCCCGGTACCGATCACGCCGCTATCGCCACCCAGGCACGAGTAGAAAAATCTTTACTGGAAGAAGAGGGCAAAAGCCGCCATGATATTGGGCGCCCCGCGCTTCTAGAACGCGCCGAAACCTTTGCCCAGGAATCCCAAGCCACCATCATTGAACAAGTCGATCGCATGGGGTGCATCCGTCGACTGGACGCGCGCCGCCTACACGCTCGATGAGAAACGCTCGCTTGCCGTGCGCACGGCCTTCAAAAAGCTCTACGACTTGGGTCTCATCTACCGCGGCGAACGCATCGTCAACTGGGACCCGGTCGGCCAAACGACTATTTCCGACGAAGAAGTCGTGTATCGCGAAACGACCGGTACTTTTTATTACTTCAAGTACGGCCCGTTTACTATCGCTACGGCCCGTCCCGAAACCAAGTTCCGCGACAAGTATCTGGTCATGCATCCGGACGACGAGCGCTATGCCGAGTATCAGCACGGCGACACACTCTCGATCGAATGGATAGACGGTCCCGTCGAGGCTACCATCCTCAAGGATGAAATCGTCGATCCGACATTCGGCACCGGTGTCATGACCATCACCCCCTGGCACAGCCAAGAGGATTTCGACTTGGCCGAAAAGTACCATTTGGAAAAAGAACCGATCATCGGGCTCGACGGCCGCCTCTTGCCGGTCGCCGGTCAATTCGCAGGACAGACTATAGAAGAAGCGCGTGAGAAGATCGTAGCCAAACTGGAAGAGAAAGGACTCCTGGTGAAGCGCGAGGAAAATTACGTTCATCAGCTGGCCACAGCGAGCGCACCGGCGGCATCATCGAGCCCCAGATTCTCAAACAGTGGTTCGTCGCCGTCAATCAGGAATTCGAATCAGGTGGCCGGAAAACAACGCTCAAAGCACTCATGCATCAGGCCGTGCGCGAGAAGAAAATTACCATCCTGCCCGAACGCTTCGAGAAAAACTATTTCCATTGGATCGACCATCTGCGTGACTGGTGCATCTCACGCCAGATCTGGTTCGGGCACCGCATTCCGGTTTGGTAATCGAGGCGAAGAAGTGTTCGTGGGCTTAGAAGCGCCAGAAGATACTGGCTGGGAACAGGATCCCGATACCCTCGATACTTGGTTCTCTTCGGGCTTGTGGACCTTCTCTACGCTTGGCTGGCCCGAAAAAACGGCTGACCTCGAAACCTACCATCCGACTACCCTCCTCGAAACCGGCTACGACATTCTCTTCTTCTGGGTGGCGCGCATGATTCTCTTCTCAGAATGTCTGTTAGGAGAAGTGCCTTTCAAGACCGTCTACCTGCACGGCTTGGTACGCGACGACCAGGGCCGCAAACTCTCCAAGAGTCTGGGCAACGCCGTTGATCCGCTCGAGGTTATCGAAGTTTATGGGACGGATGCTTTACGGCTGGCCCTCACTTCGGGTACGACTCCGGGAAACGACGTCCGCCTTTCCGACCAAAAGATTGAAGCCAATCGTAACTTTGCCAACAAGCTGTGGAACATCGCCCGCTACGCAGCAAGCGCCAAAGCGGAAACGCCGGAGGCTAAGAGTCTCGCCGATCGCTTCATTCTCGAGGCCCTCGACGAAACGATTCTCACGGTAACGCAAGCCCTCGAAAATTATCAGCTCTCAATCGCCATCGAAACGCTGCGCGCCTTTACTTGGGACGACTTCGCCGACTGGTATATAGAGATCCACAAGCTGGAAAAAAATGATGGCGTGCTGCGCCACGTGCTCGATACGCTTCTCCGCCTCTGGCATCCGTTCATGCCGTTCGTGACCGAAGCGCTCTTCCAACAAAGCAATGACGAAGACGGCGCCCTCCTCATGGGCAGCCGCTGGCCGCAAGCGCAAAAAACCGCGCCGGATTCCGCGCGCGCCGATTTCGAAGTGCTCCGCCACCTCGTCACCGAAATCCGCAACCTGCGCGCTACTTATCACCTCAACCCGAAGACTACTCTCTCCTATACGCTCACGGGCGATGCGGCTCCGCTCCTTACGGAACAAGCGGCTCTCATCGAAAAACTTGTTTCTGCCGAATTGGTCCAGTCCGCATCCGACGCACCGGCCATCAAACTCGTTCACGGCCGCTTCGAGGCAGCCGTGTTTTTGCCCAGCGACTTTGACCGGAGCGCGGAACGGGCGCGCCTGGAAAAAGAGCAAGCGAACCTCACGCGTTTCCATCAGAGTCTCGCGGCTCGGCTCGAAAATAGCGACTTTACCAAGCAAGCCCCGGAAGCAGTCGTTGCAGCTCAGCGTAACAGCCTAGCCGAAACCGAAGAGAAATTAGAAAAGCTCTCGCGTTCGATTCACGATCTCTCTGCCTAAATCTATGCCGGTCTTTTTTCTCATCCTTGGAGGATTGGCGAGCGCCTTTGCGCTCATTCTGGAAATTCTCCTCATTCCCGGCGCGGGCTACGGCAGCACCGGCCTCTCCCACTTGGTCTTGGCGGCCCTGATCGAGGAAAGTGCCGCGCTTCTTTTTCTGTGGCGCGGTTTCCGCACCTTTCCCGAGACCCTTCTCCGCACACGCTTGGCGAACGGAGCCTTATTCGCTATCGGCTTCTCCATCCCGGAAACCTGGCTCGCCATACAAGGCTCAGCTCCTCTCTTCACCCCCCTTGCCGTCTTCGGCCTCCACCTGGGAAGCGCCCTCATTCTTGCCTCGAGCCTGGCGCCTGGCGCACAGAGAAGCAAGCGGGTGGGTTTCGCATTCGCGCTCGCTATAGCGCTCCACCTGCTCTACAACGGGCTCGTTTTTCTTTTCTCAAGCTAGCCTTGCACTCTTGAAACGGCTCCTTTATAACGGCTCCTTTATACTGGAGACATATCCCTTTTCTAAGCCTCTTATAGGAGTCCTATGACCAAACAAAAACGCAGCTTTTTCGAACGATTGACCGGCGCCCAAAGCCTGGAAAACGAAGGCTAACCGCGAGTCCGTCCCCGTCTTTAACGAGGACGAGGGAAACAAGCGTCCCCATGCACGAGACCGCCTACAGCGAAGCTCCGGAAGAAGAATCCTGGGCCGCTCCCAGCTATGCCCCGACCGAAAGCGATGACGCGAGCGAAGGCCAGCTGACTATCGATGTCTACCAGACCGAAAACGACATCGTCATCAAGTCCACCATTGCCGGCGTCAACCCGAAGACCTCGACGTTACCATCAACAACGACATGGTGACCATCAAAGGCGAGCGCCAGAACGAAGAGACCGTCGAGAACGGCAATTACTACTATCAGGAATGCTACTGGGGAGGTTTCTCCCGCTCAGTCCCTCCTGCCCGTCGATGTCATTCCGGAAAAGGCCGACGCTTCTCTCAAGAACGGTATTCTCACCATTCGCCTCCCCAAAGCCGACACTACCAAAACGAAAAAGATCCAGGTCCGCGGCTTTTAGTCACCGGAGACGATCAGCCGGACTCGAGCCGCTCTGCCGATTCCCCTTCCGGGCGAGTCGGCATTTCCATTCTTGGCCATGCACCGAAACATTCTTCTTCCCAACTCTCGCATTCGCATGCCTTGCCTTGGCTCAGGCTTTATGCCCTGCCCGCCCAAGCGGCTGCTGTCCCGGATCTCCAGATTACGGCCGGCTCCTATCGGGAAACTCTCTCCGGAAATACCCTGAGCGCCTGGCTCCGCTTTGATACGGCGCGGCGCTTCGAACGCTGCCTACACCACCGAGATCGAAGATCCGAATTTCTGCGCGGCAAGCTACCGCTTCTGCGATTTTTTCCCTCCCTACGACGCCCGCTACCACTTCAAAAGCGTGCTCGTTCCCTCGGTTGACGAAAGCAAGCTCCAGAGCTTCCTCGCAGACCTGGCTACGAAGACCGACAAAGAGCCCCAGGACGCCATCTTTGCTGGAGATGCGAACGGCAAGGTCATCGTGGCTACCCCTGACATGCCGGGCCAGAGTCTCGACATAGCGGCAAGCGGCGATATTTTGCGGCGGCGCCATAGCCGCAAGCAGCGGCCAGAAGACAGGTCGCGGTCACGCTGCCGGTGAGGGAAAGCCCGGCCGAAATCACGGCTGCCCGACCAGGAGCGCCTGGGCCTCAAGGAAACTGATCGGCGAAGGCACCACCAACTTCAAAGGCTCCCCCAAGAATCGTATTTACAACATCAAGCGCGCCCTTGAGCAGTTCCAGGGCGTCATCGTGCAGCCAGACGAGGAATTCTCATTCGTCAAATACCTGGGCGATGTGGATGACGAGCACGGCTATCTGCCGGAGCTCGTCATCAAGAACAACAAAACCGAGCCGGAATTCGGCGGCGGCATCTGCCAGGTATCCACTGACCCGTCTTCCGCGCTGCCATCTACAGCGGCATGAAGATCACCGAGCGCCGCAACCATGCCTATCCGGTGCGCTACTACCTGCCCTACGGCATGGACGCCACCATCTATATCACCAAGCCCGACTTCCGCTTTACCAATAACACCGGCCATGCCATCTTCATGCAGTCGCACATCGAAGGCGACACGCTCACGTTCCGTTTTCTTCGGCACTTCAGACGGGCGCCAGGTAAGCGTTGACGGGCCGCACATTCTGGAAAGCAATCCGGACGGCAGCATGAAACGGTCTTTACCCAGATCGTCAAAAAGGCGGATGGCAGCGATATGATCCGCGACCAGTTCTGGAGCAACTACAAATCGCCCTCGCTCTACCCGCATCCGGGCGAGGAACAGCCCAAACTGACCTCCAAGCCCAAAGACTGGTCGGTACGCCAGTGGAAGGAGTACAAAAAGCTTAATCCCTAGCATTTTTTGCTTTATCTAAGCCTTTTTAATACCTATTCTTGATAGGGGGGCTTGACAAGAACGGCGTTTAGGGTGTATACTGTGGTGTTAATAAATGGTTCTTTAGAAATGAGTTTGGTTTTGGAATTCTCGACAGCGCTAGGTAGGTAAGACATTACCTCTCTAGCGCTGTCTCGAGAAGGCAGTTCAACAAGGAGAAAAGACGATGCGTCACTATATGATGCCGCCCGACCAGGCGACCAACACGTACAGGAATTGCAACATCGCCAACACGCTGCTCGCCGGCCCGCCTCGCCGCCGACCTGTCGATCGCGCCCGCCGCGGCGGCCTCCGCCACCGGCTGATCCAGCCCGGTCGGCGAATCTGCTTGCAGCCGCTCCCTGTCCGCCTCCTTATACATCGCGGACCGCTAGGGAAGTGGCTGCAAGCTTAGGGCCCACCGTCCCCAGCTGCTGGCCCTCTCCTCAACCAGAAAGGAGGACGCATTCGAATGCCTGTCCTGCGGCACATCGCCACGACACCGCCTTTCTATTAGCGAGTCTCGGGAAACCCCGTGATCGATGCACCAGGCCCGTATCCTTTCCCCTCACAGCGTGAGGAAGAGGATACGGGCCTTTATTTTACCCATTTGACAGATTTCGGTTGCAGGAGGAAAATAAAGGTGCCTCGGGGTAATAGCCCCCTGTGCCAGAGAGGATGCCCTGAGCATCTCATCGCATTCCGGAGCAATCCGGAATTCGGCCCGACGAACGTCTTCGTGAGGATGGACCCCCAGCATCCGCGAAGGTCGCACCCTGATCGGCCGCCCCGCCCCGGAAAGTTGAAGAGGTATTGGATCTCGCTCACAGCCGAGCAGTCCCCAAACCGCCTTCTCCTTTCCGGGGCCTTCACTTTATATTGACCCTCTTCCTCTTTTCTGGTATGTTTCCCATGCGCTCCTGATGGCGCTTTTTGTTTGGGTGTATAGCTCAGTTGGTAGAGCAGTGGCCTCTTAAGCCAACGGTCGTAGGTTCGAGCCCCTACTACACCCACCACGTGGAATACGTGCAGCGAATGTCCCGATAGCTCAACGGATTAGAGCAAGTGGCTTCTATCCACTAGGTTGGGGGTTCGAGTCCCTCTCGGGACACCAAAAAAACACCTGGCGGGGTGACTATCGTTCAATGGTAGGACAATGGTTTGTGGTACCATGAATGAGGGTTCGATTCCCTCTAGTCACCCCAGCGGGTGTTTTTTAATTGGCTCATCGTGGTCATTCCTCTCATGATTTTAAAGATCCTGGGAATCGAACGGGAGGGGGTCGGGAAACGGGAGTTTCCCGTTGGGGGTGACCGAAGGGCTAGAGGGCGGAAGCCCTATAGAACACAGCCTGAGCATGGCGAAGGCGAGTAGTGAGATCTCCCTCTAGTCACCCCAGCGGGTGTTTTTTAATTGGTCAAAAGGCGTTCTTTATAAGGCTTCCTACCGTTTGGCTTTTCCCCTGGGGAGTCCTATACTAAAGGCAGCTAATTCTTATCCTTTTTGGCGTATGCTGCCCAAGCAAGGTTGTGTTATTCGCGTCATTTGCCGCGCGTGTTCCTTTCGCTCCTGTTTATTGTGAGCGGTATCGGTTTCGCTACCAATTTCGCAGGCACAGTGCCTATGGTAGCAGCAGGCCTGGAGCCCCTCGGGCTTGCGAGTCTCGCAGTAGCCGTGACCGTACTCGTGATCGTCTTGAAGATCGGCGGCGGCGTACTGCTCGCTGTCGGCGTGCAGACCCGCGCAGCAGCCGGAGCTCTTGCGCTCTTCACCATAGCAGCAACGCTCCTCTACCACACCAACTGGAACGGCGAGGGCGGACAGATGCAGATGATCGAGGTCCTCAAGAACCTGGCCATCCTCGGCGGCCTCATGCTCTACTCCGGTTGCTGGTGCAAGAGCTGTCGGATCGCTAATGGCGAAACGACCGAAGCCTAACCTCTCGTTCTCATAGAAAAAACCTCCCCGCGATTGGGGAGGTTTTTTAATACTTTACTTTGCTAGCGGATTTCGTAGGTGAGACTACCGTCAGCTTTGCCGGATTGGTGCCGGGCTCGATGGTGGGCGGCGTATTCCCCTGCTTCGCGCTCGCATCCAGAGCAAAACTGCGCTCCGCAAAAGGCATGGGCTGGCTGCCGTCGTCCTCATAGAGCGTTACCAGGCGACCCAGGCGGAAATGTCCAGCAGAGGCCATAGCCTTCGCTTTTGTCCTGAGCCATCTGGAAAGCTTCGGCGCGGGGCAGGCGCCTTGGCCTCATCGCTTTCAATCCGGCACGAAATTGATATTCGAAACGCTGGTCGCTCCCTTTTCGGTGGCAAGCGCAAGCAAGGTGCCTACCTGATCAAGCGCGCGTACCCGCACTTCGAGCGATTGCGTGACGCTGTAGCCGCTGATTTTTGGCGGCGGACAGGTGCTCCCCGGGGCGCAGGCCACCGTGTCATAGCGCGGATTCACGTTATAGTTCAGGGTTTTGAGGTCTTTCGCTTCGATGCCCTTTTCCTTGAAAGCGGCAATCATGGCATTCATCTTTTGGGTGTTCTGCTCTTGGAGCGGCCCGGCTTCCTGCTGGCCCTCGGTCGTTACCGTCGCCGTAAAGACTCCGAGATTCTGCGGCGTCTCGATGTCAGCCGTTCCCTCGACTGAAAAGGTCCGCCCCGGATAATCATGATTTATGGCGCGGCCGTATTGGTATACGCCTACGATGGCAGCCACTCCCAGCATGAGCCCAGGCAGCCGTGCGGAGCTGATTTGTCGTATTCTCAGACAACATACGAAAAAAAAGATAAGGATAATATTTTCAGTATACCATGCGATTGACCAAGGCTCACGGATAAGCTAGGGTGGATGGAGCCACAAAGCCCTCTTAGCTTAATGGATAAAGCAACGGTCTTCGGAACCGTTGATGGGGGTTCGATTCCCTCAGAGGGCACAAATGATAGAAGGGTCCGGAAGGACTCTTTTTTTGACACCGGGAGGGCCGAAATGCTACCTTCCTCCCGTACCTTTCCAACCTCATTCAAAGGGAGATTCCTCATGACATACGCTGTCCGTCACTCGGAAGCGAAGTTCGCGAAATCATAGCGGTTACGGATACCGCTCAACTCCATGCATCGCAGGCCAGAGAAGGCAGTACGGAAATCCACGAACGCACTGACAGGCTCCGTGCCCGCATTCTGGCCGGCGAAACGACCGGCAGTCCGATTTGTGATTTCGTCATCCTCCGCTGGGGGATTGATGACGACCTGCGAAGCGGCCTACCGAAAGCTGGAGCGGTCCCTTGAAGGCATGGAGGGGCAATTCATCCTTTCTATCAGGCTGCAGAGAGGGCAAGAACTCACCGAGACAAGGCGCTTGCTGCACCTGGGTGTTATCGCCCGGGAAAAGCTTTTCATCAATACTCCCCCTGACAGCAGATGCTGGATAGCCCTTACCGGAGCGGCAGGAACCTTTGATCACCCCGAAAGCGCCCAAGAATGGGAAAGGATCATAGACCTTTCCGGCTATGGCTTCCCTGCAGCAAGAACGGCTCCGTTACCATCCAAGCGAAGGATACGACGAGAGTGATCCGGCGCAGAGAATCCTCACACGGCGACATGGCGGTGAAGCAATGGTTCGCCGAAGAAGAAGCGCGCCGACTCCTCAGGGATGAAAAGGGTACTGCCACAGCGCTCTTTGCAAGAATGGCAGCACTCGCCGGCCGCCGCTCGACGAAGCCGAGTTTTCTGCTTCGGCCGAAAAGCAGCCGGCGGCAGGAAGGCCTCCAAATCCCCTGAATGTTCTTTTTCCGACTGGGGCGCAGCACGACTGCGCCCTTTTTTCTTTGCCCTATTTTCTTCTGTCGTAACAAGGGCTCTTTTTTGACACCGGGAGGCCGAAATGGTACTTTCTCCCCGTACCTTTCCAACCTATCTCAAACTAGGGAGATTCCCCATGACCGACACTCTGCCGTCCTTTCAGGACGAGATAGCGTCTATCCAAGCCATTCAGGCCACCTCCCAAACTCAGGAAACGGCGGCCAAAGAAGCCCTTCAAGAGACGCATAAACGCATTACGCGGCTGCGCGAACGCATCGTGGCCGGCGCCACCACCGGCGATAAAACTGCGGGACTTCGTTATTGTACAGTTCTGGACTCTCAGTCCCGAAATCGAGGAAACCTATCGCCAGCTGGAAGCAACGCTCGCGGGCATGCAGGGACAAATTTATCCTTTCCATCCTGCTCAAGAAAGAAGGGGCGGGTGCGCATCGGTTCGGCCAGGGCTACGAACGTACTGAGGTCAGGCGCTATCTGCACCTAGGCGTGCTCGCCGAGGAAAAATTAAAGATCGATGTCGGGCAGGATGTACGATGCCATCTCAGTGTAAGTGGGAGCGCTGGAAAATTCGAATGCGATCGGAGCGCCAGACAACATACTCAGATCATCGATATCTCCCGCTATGCCGCGCTCCAACAGGAGCAGCTGCACCATGATGATCCGGCAGGAGCGCTCGACGAAGGGCATCAACCAGTCATGAGAATTCTCGTGGGCGATACAGCAGTCAAAACAATGGTTCGCAGACGAGTCGGAACGCCAACTTTTCGAACTCGAGAAAAAGGCACGTATAATTCTATTCGCAGAAATTGCGAGACTCGCCGGCCGGCCCCTCGACGAAGAGGAGTTCCCGGCCATCGTCGAAAAGCGTCGACGCCAAGAAACGCGAAGCGTACTGGAACGTGCTCATTGCCCTGGGGCTCATTTCTGCCCATCAGATGTACGACCATCGAAACCGGAAATTCCGCCACGGCGAGCACCTCCAGCAGAGGACTTACGAGAAGTTTGCGGCGGGCGAGGCCGAGGAGTTTCTGAAGCGCTCCCTCACCGAAGCCAGTAAATCTCGAGCTCTTCCAGGATGGGGCTTCTCTCGCTGGTCTGCGCACCGTGTGCCAGCAATACGGCATCGAGATCCCCTGAATGTTCGTTTGTTCCCAACTTGGGCGTAGCAGAAATGCTGCGCCCTTTTTCTTATGGCAAAGTTTGCCTTGCCCTCATCGCCCCGTACCGGCACTTTTATCTTGGGCCGCTCTTTGGGCAGAGTTTTGGGATAGTTTTTGATAAAATCGCTCGGCACCTGCCACCACTCGGGGCGCGTGCCGGAAGACTTGTCTTTCCAATAGCCAGTGGAAGCACCTGATCTTTCCAGGGACCGGTGTAAATAGCGAAATGCAGGTGAGCATCCCAGAAGCCGTTCTCGGCCGTCTCGCCTTTGCCCACGAAGCCCACGGGCTCCTCCCGTTTCCACTTTGTCGCCGATGGCGCTTGTAGAGTTCGCCCAAAATGAGCTACGAGTGAATAGAATACGAAACGGCGTAACCGGATCGCGGTGGCGGATAATCAGGATATGGCCCAGTTGGGCTTTTCTCTTCCGTACCCGCATGGAGCGCCGCATATACTACCCGGCCGCGGCCGATAGCCGCACGTCGGTACCTTGGGCGGGCACCACGCAGTCCTCAGCCCAGATGGATGCCCCCACAACACCCCCGTCGTACTCGCCGCGCTTACCGAAAGGCAAGCCGTTCACTCGGTAGTCCGCGAGCGGAAAAATAACTTTGGTGGGTATTGAGGTAAGCCACGAGGGGTGGAGATCAAGAAACGACTGACGGGTGCTTGGCCCTCCACAAAAGCAGAGACCTGCGAAGAAAAAACCGATGAAGAGCAGAAGCGACCACTCGGCAATGGAAAAAATGAATTTTCCAGTCAACGAGAGCGCAGTTGCCGCGCCGCCCAGAGCCTTCAGAAAGGAATCAAAGAAGGAGCCGAAAGAAACGCCGCAGCGCGTGGGGTCGAGATTCTCATGCGGGAAGTGCTCTGCATCCAGGTCTGGCGCGCAGCAATGGCGCCTCCCAGGAGCGCGAACACCATGATAAGCCAGGCCGTCAGACGGAGCGTCTGGCGCTTGAAAAAACCGATCGCTTCCAAAGTGCCGTGATGCGATCAGGAAATAGAAAACCCGCTGCGCGATGCAGAGCGGGCACGGATCAGATCCCAAAAAATCACGAGAAAATAGGCGCAACCGAAAATCACCACCACCGCTCCCACCATGAGAAAGAGGGCCGTGCGGACCGTGAAAAGTCTTGAGAAAAACAAGTGGGCTCATATCCCGCGTTACAACTGTTGACGGCTATTCGCGCACGATGGTCGTGCGGCGAGTGGTCGAAAAGTTATGTTTCGACAGCTGCAGTATCAGATAGCCGAGGAACACGTAGACGAGGAGCGCGAAAAGCGTGGTGAAGTCAAAGACAAAGCCCTGGATTTCGCCGGTAGGAAAGACATTCTGAAAGGGCGCGAGGAGCGGTGCCGTCATGTCGTAGATCCACCCCACAAAAGGCGAGTTGGATATGGCACCCAGGAGACGCAAGAGAAAGCGCAGCCGAGGAAAAACTCGATAGCCCCGATAACCAGATTTACCAAACTCACGATAGGCGTAAACATAGGCGTTCCATTAAGGCTTATCCTCCTCCCCTATGGTACGCCATTTCCCGGAAAAAATCCAAAGGAGCTCTATTTGCCCATTTTGAGCACATTCGATCACTTTGCCGTTTATGACAAAATCATCCTCCGGGGTGAGGAATATGAGGCTGGTGGCGCTTGTCGGTCGATTCTGGCAACAGAGCGATGTTGCGCCCGTCTACGGTGCGAAAGGTTTTGACAGTCGCCAGGCCGTCAATGACCACCAGCACCTTGTCCCCCGTGTTGTAGTGCTTGTAGCTGGCATCTACCAGGATAAAGTCCCCGTTCTGGATGGTCTTGCCGCCCACCTTGGCCTTGTTCATGGACGTACCCGATACCTGGATAGCGAACACGTCGCTCTTGGCGCGCGTCTTGACCAGGCGGCGCGAGACCTTCAGGTAGCCTTGGATATACTTGGTCGGCAAACATGGTGGCCGTGCCGTGCGTTCGCCATGCCGAAAACCGGTACGGAAAGAAAGCTCTCATTCGTCACGCCGAGAGTTTGATACCGCGGTCTTCGCTGGTGCGCTCGATATAGCCCTTGCGTTCCAGTTCGCTTCAGATAGACAGATAAAGCTTCGCAGGCTTTTCAGTTTCAGGCCCATTTTATCGGAGCGGTCTTGGAGCTCGCGCACCGTGGGCATTTCGCCGTTTTCCGAAAAGAATTCCTTGATCGCCTGAAAGACGATCTTCTGCTTGGGAGTGAGAAGTTGCATACGCATGTTTCCTGTTACTTTTTGTTTACCAAAATGCACACAAAAAGTATACTCCATGGCAAAAAAAGACTGTCAAATCCTCCTAGGAACCGAGACAGGCCTACTGCTTGAGCGATTCCATGAGGAGGGAGAGCGTGTACTGATCGCCCAGGATGTCGTTATGTGTTTCGGACCAGTACTGCACATTGTTGGCATACCACTCATACTGGGCCGAGCTTGATCCGGACAGATACAGCTTGGAAGCGCGCTTTTCCGCCTCTGTATCATGATTCGTCACCCCCGGCACATCCCCAAGCTTGAGTGCCATAGCGAGCACCCCGTCATCCACGTTCCACGGGTCAGGATGGGTCTTGCCAGAGAGTTTCTTGAGCCGGTCGCGGTATTCGTACCAGGTAGCAGGCATAAACTGTGAGATGCCCATCGCGCCACCAGTCCCGGCGTATTCGCTTGCGGCCGGATTACAGGATACCTTCAAACGCTCGGCATCATACCCCAGCTCCTTGGCAAGCGTGCGGATCATTCCTTGCTGGCGTTGGAATGTCGCCCACGCTTCCGTACTGAGCGCTCCCCGGCCGTGCGCTGCTTCTGCGCCATC
The DNA here is from genome assembly GCA_037201605.1 of Candidatus Moraniibacteriota bacterium. GTDB lineage: Bacteria > Patescibacteriota > Minisyncoccia > Moranbacterales > UBA1568 > UBA1568. Next base: position 159,516 of record JBBCGM010000001.1, read on the forward strand.
GGACACCCTGGCCATAGGTGCAGCGGCCCATGTTTTCGCCGATGACCGTCCTCGACCGACATCATCCCGAGCAGCAGTTCCTTGCGTACGCCGGTCAGTTTGGCTGCATTTTCCGCTGCCCGCTCCACTGCCGCCGGATCGGTAATCGAAGGTGGGAGAGCCGGATCATCCACTCTTTCGAGGGCGGTTTGTCGGCGCCGAATCAGAAAAGGCGCGCAAGGGATGAGCGGCAGTCGCAGAGAGAGACAGAGCTGTCTGGTCTTTGGGGTTATTGAGAGCCACTAGATTCTTTTGTGGACCACTAAGGGTTTGGGAAGGTCCGAGAGAGGCTACGATCGCTCCCCCGCCGAGGCCCAAGAGCGCCACGCCAAAGAAGGAGGCTACGAGCCTGTGTGTGGAATAAGCTGAAAAAGCGCCTCTCGAAGAAGGTTTCATATTGGTAGTATACCATTTCTCGTCAAAAGGATTTTGCATAAATAAAAGCCCGCAGGGATCCCGAGAAGGACCCGTGCGGGCTTGGATTGAGCGTTCAACCTTCGCTTAGCCAGAATGCAGAACAACGTTCTCATGTTGGGAAATTTCCCGCAGCTGATCAACAGCCGCTTCGCAGGTAGCCGCAGAGAATTCCGAACAGGGATGCCGGGGTACTTCCATGCAGCGTCTTGCGAAGGTAGCGGGCGTTGGAAAGCCGTCGTCAATACCGACGACGACTACAGACGCTGGGAAAGCACGGTGCAGGGCGCACATTTCGCCGAGTTCAAAGCGTGATGTTAGCGCATAAGCCCGGCTACAGTTGTGTAGCCCTTCGCGGGGGTAACCAGAACAGCACCAGACCGCGAAACTGCGCGTGGTCGAGATGGTAGTGTTCCCACTTCACCTGTTCATCGTACATCTCTTCGTCGAAATCGCCCTCATGGACGATGGCGCGGCGAGGTGAAGCGATGTGAACTTGCGCTCCCAGCTCCTGCAGCCAAAAGAATGAGCGGAATATTGCCAATATTGCCGCTCCTTGGATGGGGCCGGCCAGAAAATGAATGGCTCCTGCGAATGGTCGTAACGCGGCGCAAGAAGACATTATCAGGATAATTCATAGCCATACTCTCCTCCTTCGATTGTTAAAGAATAGTTCAAAATATCCCGAAAAGGGCCTCCCGTCAAGGCGTTTACGCCCGGACAAAAGAAGCCTATGCTAGAGGCATCGCTCGAGTTAAAAATAGAAAAGGGAGGGGGCTATGCAAGAAGAAAAACTGCGGCACTTCCTGGAATCAAACCGGGTGCCGATTGAAGCATGGGGGTAGCGGAGAAGCCAAAACACTTGAACACCTTTTGAAAGAGTTGAATGAGGAGAGTCAATTCTCCAAGAGGGAGAGAGTGGCCTGCTGCGGGTAGCCGAGAGTGCAGTCGTGAATGTGTTCTACAACGACTACGGGAGCTTGAAGATCCTCTGGGAGAAAAAAACAGATATTTACCGGGGGTCGGGAACGCGTGAGAGAGAACTTGGCCTGGAAGCATCGGGGAAAAAATGCATCCGGGTGAAGATCCGTTAGAAGCCGCGTATCGGGCGCTCGGCGAAGAACTCGACATCCATGAGCGCTTGCACACTCACCCCGAAGGGAGATGAGAGAAAAGGGCCCGTGCCTTCGGCTTCTTTCACCCCGGTCTCCATACTCTCTACATTCTACATATCTTCGAAGTCTTTCTGCCCAAACACCTTTATCGTAAAGCGTTCGTCGAACACCAGAAAGATAAATCAAGCTTCTTTAGCTGGCTGGACTACGGCCCGTTCCAACAGCTGGAAGCCTTCTATTAAGAAATAAGAAAACCAAAAAGCCCGAGGCAACGCCCCGGGCTTCTTTTTTATCAAGAATCCTGAACTATTTCTCTCTATAATAAGTTTGTTCCAAAATTCAGCAATTCGTTCGGATGGCCGGAGGGGCGTGGTCGGAATCGTTTGTTGAGGAAACTACTTCGAGCCCCTCTCCATCAATAAATGCTGCGCCATCATCAGGATCACGGAAATAGAACTTTACTTCATAGCGACTCTCCTCAGAAGTAGTTGCTGGCTGAACACGGCCAACTCCGGAAAAAGTAACAGGATAAATCTGCTCAAAACGAGAACTATAGACATCTGAGATCTCTTTTACTTTGAATTTCCTTCATATTGTTTCTGATTGACCATGCCCCGTCAGTTTTACATCACTATCAGCCAACAAAACCAAAATAGATGAATTCATACCAAGATAGCTACCCTCGGCTGCCTGGATTTCAATATCACTTCCGTCTCGAGGAGCCTGGATTTCATAATCACCCCGTTTCGACTCAAGTAAAGCGAGCTCTGTTCTAGCTGAAATATTATCTTCAGCAAGTTCTTCAAGAGAACCAAGACGCGACGCGAGACTATCATCGGCCAAGCGAACAAGTAATCTCCTTTTCGCACATGTTGGCCCGTGCTAACCGGAATTGACTCCACCCTACCCACTACAGAGTTTGAGATGGAGACTCTTTCCTTCTGAACAGAAAAGACAACTGGTTCTTTTGAAGTTTCATAGGTATTGACTCGACGCACAAGAGCTTGAGTAGAAATACCAAAAGCCACTATAAAAACTAAGATGAAGTAACTCGCATTGAATATTCCTCTTTTGAAAAATTCTTTTTTCATAAAATTATTAGCTGCGTATTTATAGTAGTTTAATCATTTGGCTGAATATCATATTTCACAACTCTATGTTCGCCGGTAAGAAATAGATACAGAAGATACGTATTGATAAGTACCTCACACCAAAAATTCAGAGGTTCATACCAGCCAACAAAAAGGCTAAAGATACCAAGAAGAATGAGGAGTACATGTGGCCAAGCCCATTTCATAAAAAGATCATCGTAACTTTTTTGCGAAGTCGTAGCAATCCATTTATGCTCTGTCTGAAAAGCAACAGAGATGAGTGCTAGTAAATAAGGATAGAAACTTGCCACTGCCGTTGCAAGGGTTGCTAAATACAAGCGTCCCAGAAAAAGCCATGTCAGCGCATAGTAAAGAGCAAAATATGGAACATAGTGAAGAACCCACACAAAACCGTTTTCCGTATCCAGAGGCTTAATACCAAAGAGCAGATAGAGGATTGGGAAAAGTAAATACGCTAATATAGAAATACCCACAAGAAAATACGTGTTAGAAAAGAAATACTGTATGCGCTGATCTAGATTTAATTTTTTGGAACGGAGCGGATTACTGGTCAATAGCATGCCTAACCCGCCCTTTGCCCATCTTCGCTGTTGCTTGAAATAAGAGACAATAGTGGAAGGTGCCTGGCCTACTGCCAAAACTTCATTAATAAAGAGCGTATGCCAGCCTTTTTCATGTAAAAGAAAAGAGGTCCAGATGTCCTCTGAATTGTTAAGAGCAATTCCGCCAATCTCATCAATAGCACGTCTTCGAAAAATCATATTTGTCCCAACACAGAAAGCGGAGTTGGAAATATTTTTTGCCGGACAAACATACCGATAGAAAACCTCTTGGGCCTGGGCTGTTCCTGCTGCAATAAAGGAATGTGTATTCGCAAAATATTGAGGAGACTGTACCATGGCCAAACGATTGTTGGCCATGTATGGCAGAAGCTTGGTAATGAAGTCTTTTTTAGGAACCTGGTCCGCATCAAAAATAATAAAGAATTCTCCGGTTGCATGCTTCAGGCCATTATTTACATTACCCGCCTTAGCATGTTGTCGCTCTATGCGACCAATGTATTCAGCCCCAAATTCAAGAGCAGCCTGACGCACGTCCTCTGATTGACCATCATCCAGAACATATGTGGTATGAGAATAATCCAAATCTACAGCAGCTTGAACAGTGTGTCGGATAATGTCTATCGGTTCTCCGTAGGTAGTAACAAAGACATCAATAGTAGGATGACGATTAATTAAAAAAGCGCCTTTATCAACCAGGTAACTCCTATGATGTTTCTCAATAACAACATCTAGAAGAACAGTTATCCAGAGGCCTAGCAAGGCTGCAATTGCAATGATGTCTGCAATAACCTGGATAACATACAGAACTATATTGTCTGCATTCTCTGGATTAAAAACAAAGGATCCGTAAAGAACGACCACAAGAGGGGCAGCAAAAAGAAAAATTGTAGTAGTGTTAAGCAACTGTGCAGGCAGGATGTGTTTTTCGTCTAAAAATTTACGAAGTCCCTGACTACCAGGAATTTTTGTTGGAATTTGTACTTCCTTCATACGACTTCTTCTAATTCTTTGCTTTTTTGAGAAAGAGCAACGTATATACCGGTGAGAATAACCATGACAAGGCCAGTAGATTGGATGGGCCAGTGCCAAAGCGGCCAGTGATTTTGAAGAACAACTTGATCAGCATTTTTAAAAGATTCATTTGTTGGTTTGAGGTACATAAAACGAAGATTCGTCGGAGCAATAGATATATCGTTCATATTCTTTACTGTCCAACCGTGGTCATAGCTTTGCATAACGATTATATTTGGATCTTCGAGACCCTCCAATGCTCCCGTGCTCGTATCGAGAACAATGGTATCGGGCCATTCGAAACGAACGGGAATTGGTTTCAATAATTTTTTCTCGCGTATTTCTTGAGCAAAACGGGACATTTCCTCATCCCAAGCTTTGAATGAAGCAGCTTTTGCACTTGATTTTGGAAGCTCATTAAACCGGAGGAGTTGCTCCGTATCTCTTGCTTCAAAAGCATACGCTAAAGCAACATCTTCCCGATTTCTAAGAACAGAGATAGTTTCCTTTTCTGGCTGAACTTCACCAACGACCTCAAAAGTTGGCTTGCTGTCTACCCCTCCCTGCTGCGTAAGCCCATCAACAAGTGGGGAAAGTTTTGGAGTGAAAAGGTACTCAACTCCAATTACTAAAGAATAATCTTTAATGAGCTCAATCTGACGATTAGTGACCCCTGTATAGGATACGTCTGTCTTCATGAGGGCATTAAATCGAACTGGGTAAGGGTTTGGGAAGCGATTATAAGAAGTAACAAACCGTAATCCAGGTTTTCCAAAATAACTTGCTGAAGGAACTTCTTTAATATAGATACTCCCTTTAGGTACTTCTTTATCAGAAAAAAATTCAGCAACAGGGTCGTGTATCTGACTGATTGGTTGAGCGGTATATTGAGAAGCAATCTCGATTGATTCGGTGGTACCAATTGCTAATACTGCAATAAGAATCGTGTAAAACATTCTCGAACGAGCTCCAGAAAATGCTGCCTGGAGAAATGCGGCAAAACAAAATGGAAGTACTAGGGCAATAAAAGGAACTGCTCGAGGGAATTGAAGTTTGTTGATAAAATCTGGGTAGTAGCCTAATCGACCAAAATAGATAAATCCTATATAGAGAGTACAGTAAGCAAGCAGGAGCTTGGCCCAACGAGGAGACTCGCTAGACCTGATAAAAAGAATGACCCAGGAGAGTACGATGCCTATGAAATAAATAAGACTAAATCCCATGTACTCCTGAGCAAGCACCTGCTGTAAAAACTGTTTTGATGTTGAATGGGGATTATTAACGATATATCCCGAAGTAAGATATGGCAGAGCAAATGGCAAAGTACTTAAAACGAGAATTAACCCTGTGATAAAAAGTTTTTTGAAATTTTTTTTGAAAATCATTAGCAAAGAGAAGAAAGATCAGCATGCCCGTAGTACTATAGCCAATCACAGGGTGTAGAGACCATGATGCTCCGCTTAAGGCAGCAAAAAGATAAACCCACCTAGGATCATTTACTGCCTTGATCCAGACAAAAACGATAACGGGAACAGCAATAAAAGCTATGTGTAGCGAGAAATCTTTTATAGCAACCCACTGCTGAGATGAGGCATACGAAAGTATGATTGCAAAAAAGCTAAACCAGAGATTTATACCCAAAAGACGAAGTGCGATATAGGAGATAATACGAATACCGATAAAAACAATGACTGAAAGCCAAATCATTGCCTTGGTTATTGAAAGTCCGAAAATTTCAACAATCAAGGCCGTCGCTATATGTTCTACATACTGAAACGCTCGCCAATGATTAATTCCGCTTGCCCAGACATGATCCCATGAAGAAACACCATATTGCATAATGTCTCGAACGCGGAATGCATGGTAAAGCCAATCTTGATACCCCGTATCGAGATATTCATAATGCACATAATAACCAATCAAAAACCAGCCGATCGCAGTAATACCAAAAATGGCAAGTAGATCAAAAATCCAAGAAGAACTCTTTCTTGATTTGCTAATAGTTTTTTGTTCCTGATCAAGATTCATTTCCGTATTTGTCATAATTCCTGGATTCACGTTAGCGTGCAGACAGAACCCAAGCGGTCAGATAACTCCGCGTATTCCAAGTATCAATATCCTTGTCAGTAACGGTACTTAGTAGCATTTTTGCCTTATCCTTCTCAATAAGTGAAAGTACCATAATAAGAGAATCCCTAAAACTGGTCCCCGGAGCAAGATTAACCCTATTCAGGATATCTTTGAGATGGTCCTTATTCGAGGCAAGATAGCCTGACTGGGAACCGAGGGGAAGCATCTGAATACCGATTTTCGCCTCCGTAGCAGGACTAAACCAAGTCGCAAATTCCGCTTTTCCACCCCATAGGAGAGAGACGATCGGATCATTATAGTGAGCCTGTATCTCTTGCGACCACGCTGGGGAAATCCAGTAAGTCAGAGTGCTTTGGCGCTCTTCCTCATAAAGAGACTGCGCCAAAGCTTCAAGGTCTTTAGAGCCGATAAGCTTGGCCCACTGGGCTACTCCATACCACGCCTGGAGCGCTTCAGAGGTCGATTCTTGGTTATTGCCATCTGCAAAGGGGGCGCTCCCTGAGGCCCAGCTGTGACCCTCATAAACATCGAAGCTTCTGAGATATGGGAAATAGGTATCCGAATGGCTTGAAGTGGCAATATCTCGGACCAGAAGATTTATAAACGGCTCATATTCTTGAACGAAACTAGGGTCATGTCTCCCCAGAAGAGCAGCTGCTGTAATAAAATATCCGTAGTGGAAATGATGGTCATTGAAGGTTTCGGAACCGAAACTCGATGGATACCCCACTAGCCCTCCAATAATCGGATCGTAGCTAAAGTATTGAGCTCCGTCCTTTTCCAGAGTACCGTCCTTCCATTTTTTAAACTGATCAGAAATTTTCCGGGCAATATCCTGGGCCACATCTTTCTCTCCTAGATCATCAGCCAAGACAAGAAGATTAGCCGCTGCTAGGAGCCTTTTGCCATTGAAATACGTATCCTGCTCTGGAAAAACAAGTTTCCCCGCGTCTTCTCTCACCAAAGAGCGGAGCATGCTCTTCTCGCTTTCACTCAAACGAGAAACATCGGGACCTATTTCTGATAACTGATCACGCTTATAGTTCAGAGTAAAGTGATTCCTTGGAAAAAATCCTGCTTGCCCCGGAGAGTTTCAAGCGCTCCAAACTCTCATGATTACCCTCTAGCTCCCCAGTCAAGTGATGCGGGAGGAGACCGAGCACGGTGTCACCGCCTGAATTGAGTATGGAGCGTATAAGAGAGTGAGCGTCTCTCCGTATCCAAACCGTACTGAACTTCAGTACCGGTAACGGGATCGAGAGCGAAATTTTTAAGGCGCTCTGTACCTACGGCTTGAGGTAAAATAGCAAATGAAAGAAGTGCCTTATCTCCTTTAGCATGCAGGTAAGCTTCTTGATCAGAGGAAATGATCACCTCTAACTGTGAGGGATCGAATAGAGGGCAAACTTTTTCCCATCAATCTCAGCAGTCAGCGTTTCAGCATCATTTTTCGTAAGTTTCCCGACGACTGAAGTACGAAATCCTCGCCTGGCTTCATGTCTACCCAAAGAAAAAGAGAACCGCGCAGCATGCGAAGCGTGAAAAGATCTGCTGAGTCAGCAGACTTACCTACCAACAAAGAAAGATCATCCCACTCTCGAACTTCGGCTGGAGTGGTATTTTTTGTAGAGTAGAATTTAATGTCACCTGTAGGGTTCCCTCTCACTATGCCGGGCTGAGCCGAAATATTTGGCAGGCTCGCTTCAAATCCATTATTAGTAAATGAGACAGCCCAAGGATAGATATAGAGCGGTTCACCATTCTTCTTAAAAAACAGTGAGCTGAACCACTGATTCGTAGGCAGAGGAGCTTCTGGATCTGAAATAAGAGAATCGTTAGCAAGTGCTGATGCTGGATGAGAGAAGAAATATCTGGCGTATCAAGCTTTATTGCCTGATCACTCACATAGCCATTTGAGCCGTTTCCCACGTTGAACGAGATCTTTTTTAAAGAAACTGCCCCTATAAAAAAAGAGAAGGCCTAACACCAAAAGAAGTACCAGTGGCGCTAGCGGATGCCTGAGATATTTCAAAAAAATATGCTTCATGAAGCCTGTAAACACTCTTCAGAATACCTTTTTTGCCACCATCCAGCAAGTAAAAATGGCTTTCTGAAGCCCTTTAGCCTATCGAAAAATAACCCCCTTGTAAAGCCAAAGAAAAAACGGGCGGATCCATAAGAATCGCCCGTTGTAAGTTTTTTCCGCTCTTCCGGTCGCTTCTATTCCATCGTTCCTGGCAGAATTAGAAGTGTAGACGAACCAGCCGATTCCTGCTCGAGCGTTCTGATTTCATAGAGCCGTACTCCCTGCGGAAACGGAAACGCTAAACGCCGGAGTTTTCTTCAGTTCTAGCCGCGAAACAATATACGGATAGGTGACCGATCCGAAATATGCCAGCAGCAACATGGAGATGAGAATCAGCACGAAGACCCAGGAGGTATTGTACAGAAACCTATGTGGACCAAAGAAAAAGGCTGCCGCCGGGATCAGCCCCAGCGCGACAAAGAAGTAGGAGAACCATCTGTCGGCACGTTTCAGGGCCTTCTGGTAATTTTTCAGAATGCTCTCGATGACCGGGATATCATCCATCGGTACATAGAATATTTCTTCCCGCTCTTGCTTGCCTGAGCCAAAGCAGCAGTCACACTGGACGATACGATGGTCAACGCCGCCGCTGGCCCTAATTTCGAATTCTTCCCGATTCACTTCACCCTCCCTCGTTCTCTGAAATAGGAAAAACACATAAAAGAACTTCCAGACAGCATGCTCTGAAAAACAGTATCTGTCAATCCGTAGAGGAAAAGAAAAAACGGGCGATCCTGGAGAGGATGCCCGCTAGGAAGATGTGAGAGATGGAATCAGGCCAGTTCGAGTGTGATACCAATCTCCTCCATTGTCTTGCGAATGACAGGCGTCTTGGCCAACCGCATCCATTCGCCCAAGCCGAGCGATCCCATCGGCCTCGGCTCATCACGATGAACGAAATCGCAGTAGAGCGGGAAAGGAAGCGTCAGGCCGCATACGTTTGCTAAATAGCACATGAACGGATTCTCGCCTCGCAAAAAAGCCACCCAAAATGCAGCGACCATTCCCTTCATGGTAAAGAGCGAGGTGAGGGCAAATTTGAAATATCTTCGATTCTGTCCGGAGCCGTTCGAATTCTGAGACCTCGAATTCAAGCTCCTCGCCGGTTATATTTCTAACCGCAAAAGCCTGGTCCCACAGGCTGATCGAGTAGTCTACCAACTTAAGTCCGGGACTCCCTGGACCAGAATGGCCAGGAAATATTCTCAATGCCAACAATGAGATGATAGTGGTTACCCTCCTTGCAGTGATGCAGTTTGAAACGGTAACGGGCATCGGGATCCTGCCACATGGATATTCTCCCTTTTCAAAGAGCCAGAAAACCCCAAAGAACTTCCAGTCAGAATGCACCAAAACATAGGTTTTGTCAATCCTGAGTAAAGAAAAAGTGTTGCGAGGGATTGTACTATACTACAAAGGTGGAAAACAACTGCTCTCATCCTTACGATACTCGTCTTTGCTTCATTTGCGACTTTTTCAATCTGGAAAAATTGGCCAAAGATCCCTTCGCATCCCCCTCTCACGGAAAACGTCTCAATCCCCCAGGGACATGGAACCCTCTCCGTCTCTTCTTGATACCATCTCTCTTTCTGTCTCACCCGCATCAGTACTCCAAGGAGAGATCGCCCTCGTGAACATAGACGGTTCCACCAATTCAGCAGCCTTGACCGGCCTGACGCTCGGCGGCGAGCCACTTACGATGTTCCCTACACAGAATGGCCTCGCGGCATTTGTCGGCGTTAACCTCCACAAGGAGCCCGGAATCTACCCGATCATTCTCTACCTAGCAGATGGTAGGGTCCTTAAGGAAAACGCTTGAGATAAAGAAGCGCACTCTGCCCGTGTCGGATTTCGACATCCCGGAAAGCTTCGGAGGCAATACGCCCGCAGGTGAAGAGAACTTACGAGCAACCTGGAAGCCGACACCAAGATCCTGAATGCCGTCACGGCTATCGTAAGCCCGGAAAAACTCTGGGAAGGAAGTTTTCGGGAGCCTCTCGACGGCGCCATCGTGATAACCGATACCTACGGATACAGCCGCCAGACCGGGGCGACGAATATCAGCCACAACGGGACAGATTTCCGGGCGGCCGTAGGTACGCCTGTCTACGCGATGAATAGCGGCAAAGTAGCGTTCGCCGGGACCTTCCGCAATTACGGGAATACGGTCATCATCGATCACGGTCTTGGCCTTATGACCATGTATATGCACCTCTCAGAACTCAGTACGACACTCGATAAAAACGTTGAAAAAGGAGAGCTTATCGCGAAAAAGCGGCAATACGGGCTACTCGCTCGGCCCCCATCTCCACCTCTCCGTCCGCATCAATGGCTCCTCTATCGATCCCGAGAAATTCCTCGAACTCATGAATAAAGAGGAGTAGCTCTTGAGGCTATTTTAGATACGTATAAAAAGAAAAAGGGATCCTCGTTGGGTATCCCTTTAGTGTGATGAGAAAGGCGTGGTACTACCGGCTACATTTTCATTCTGCGAGGAAGTGCAATCGAATTACCCTCCCCACGTCTATAAAAAGGTCGAATGCCTAAGAGCTTCGGTGCATCAAATCTAATGGCTTCAAGACCTTAGCTACTCATCAGGGTTTTTAATCCCTCTCTGCTCTACAAACCCAGGCTCGTCGACTCGGCTCCGGGTAGGGCCTTTAGAGGTATTGAGCATTTCGTACCACGCTTAAAAGATAGAATAATAGTGCCCAAAAAGCAAATTTGCAACAAAAAAAGCCCTTAAATGAAGGCTAGAGTCTGTTGGAGTTGTGGGGACGCTGTGGGAACTTCTATTCGGACAAGTTTATCCAAAAACGAAGACTGGCACACCCTTCTCTTCATCAAGGATCTCATTCTGAAGTACCCCGCCTTGACTCTCTAAATTTTTCTAGAGCCGATATTATCCTTATCACACGTGAGGAGTACTCTATCAAGGCCCAGTTGTTGGCTTTTTCAATTCCTAGTTCAAGAATTTTCTTTCCATAATCCTTCTTACGTTCTGTGGGGCGAATGTCATAACCTATATGTCCTCCGATCTTCTCAAGCTGCGGGTTAAGTTTATGACGAATAGTAACTCTGCCGATGTATTTATCATTATTTATGAGCCAATATTCTGACTGTGGAACTTTTGCAAAAATAATGTCAGGATCCGGTGACTTCAACATTTCAATCTTATGTAAAAGAGTATTGAAATCCTCTTTAAAGTCAGCAATATCTTTTTCTGAGTACCTTCCTCCTCCTGGATCAGATTGAAATTCTTCTAGAGCTTCAATAAAACTCTCCTTATAGACTTCAGAAGGATTTTCTAAACGAGCGGGTTTCAATAGACTCCTTTCTCTCCGGAATACCTTTTTCAAATTTTTCCATAAAATTTACCAGTTGGGCCTATGAGACGCTGTTGGAACCTATTTAACTGTAAACCAAGAGATTAAGTCCAACCAATCCAATATAATAATCCCCCTATAAACAGTGCTAAAATCACTTTTCCCCACCACGTCTCATACCAATAAGCCGAAGAAGCATTGTTTACTTTTAAACTATTTTATTGCCTGTTATAGAATTTTTATCTCTCCCTATGAATTCCCATATCTTTTAATTTCCAGTTTCAACTTTCTGAATCATTTCCAATAATTGAATTTTTATCTCTCCCTATGAATTCAATATGAACAGAAAATTGCTCTCGAATATACCGATCATATTCATTCAACTTATCTATCCAGGCTTCTAACCTATTGTTTAATGAGTTCATTTTTATGCTGATACCTATTCTTGCCAGAGCGGAAGCGCGAGCATCTCGAAAGTTATAAAGTTCTCTTTCTGAAACAAAAACGGTAGTTAATGATCCAATAACTTTATCTCTCCATTCAAATACTAGTTGATTTAATACGCTTATATCTTCACTTCCCTCACTTCGTAATTTAAGATACTTCTCATTAATTTGATCCTTTAACTTATAGCCAGAAACTATACACTCTTCAATTACACTTATTCCTAGTTCCGGTTCAACTTTTAAATAAGGTAAAGTCATAACTTTTAATAGAAAGATCTACCTACCGGCTTTTTGCGCAGCGGCTTCTATCCATTCTGCGAATTTTGTATGATCCCATTTATAGACGGGGGCACCGAATCTACTTATCCAGAGTGGTCCATGCTTTTCTTGATTAGGTAAAAGGATTCCAATTATTCCCTTTTTATCCTCCAAACTTTTATTGAGTTCGTACTGGCACCAGGGTCTAGAATAAGTTTTTTCACCAATTAAGAAACAAGTAACGCTAGTATTATTTAAACCGGAATCAATCAGTCTTTTAACGGCCCCCTCTTTGGTTTTAGGCAGTTTCCCATAAGGAAGAATCATAGAACCCTGTTTCAGAAGTTGGTTTTAAATTGACCACAATTTCTGACAATATTAGCATTCATTATATCATCGTAATGAAAGCTAAAAAATACTTTTCTGGTCATAGATTTAGTACTGGTTTCTTATTTTTATAGCCTCTTCTACAGCAGCTGATAAATACTTTGAAATCCAATCGTATCTATCTTTGCTGTTTGTACCGCCTGGATTGTAGCATTTTACTATCTTAGAAGTTTTTCCCCTTTTCCGCTCCAACATAGTTAAAGGGACTTGTTCCTTTGTTACTTATGTATCCATTCTGATCCTTTAAACCATGTATGTATATTCCAACTAGACCCATGCCAGAATTCCATGATTCTGCTATTTCGTAAGTAATCCATTTTCTATTAGCAGTTTTTCTCACCAATGAGTACCACTGTACATGACCTACCTTTCATCTGATCAACAATCCATTTTTTTATAGCGGTATCTCCCCCTTTTGGTGATCGTCTCCCAATCATTATCCGGAGCCGGTCGATTTCCCCTCAATGGCTCCTATACTTCTCACGGTTGCAGCTCTCCAACAATCTTGGGAGTAATGAAAACTATAAAAAGCTTTCTCTACTGGCATAAGTTTTTAATTTTCTCTAAATTAGGCACAATTAGAATCACTAATATGAGAGGTAAATAAAACCATAAGAGTGTTGTTGAAGTCATTGCGTTAAGGGGTCTATTTTCAGCAAACTTTTCATATTCTTTTGTATCATTGAAAAGTCTATATCTTCTTCTTTTTTCTTACGAACTTCATTATAAAGATCACGAAATTTTCGTTCTTGAGAAAGAAAAGTATCCGTCCAAAATCCAAAAAACAATCACCATTAAAAAGTCCAATGAGCATAAATTCTGGCCGCGAGTCCTTGGCTGCTAGAGCAAATAGGGCAGCCACTAGAGTAACAGTCCAGCCTTTAAGGAAAAATAAGTTTCCAGACATCCTACAGATAGTAGTTTGAATAAACTGTAAGTGTTTCTGGCTTATTGCTTTCCATGGCCCGTAAGGATTAGGTAAACTCTAAATTATAGCAAAAATTTATTAAAACAACAAAACCCGCCTTGCAGCGGGTTTTGTGACCTACAGGAGGACCAAAAGGAATTCCTTTACCTTTCTATCCAGTGTATAAAATTCTGATCGATCACCGGCTTGCGCCGGCTCTGTGTCAAACATTACTCCGCTGATGAAACCGTTCGCGGGTTTCGGCTCGGTATGCCTCTTCACAACAATTAATCAAAATCTTTTGTGGTTAGTCCTTTTTCTGACGAAGATCTTTCGGCTAGTTGGTTTCCCGAACTTCGACGTTCGGGGCGACCTACTGGTGTTAAGAAATTGAGATGACTCTCAACTACTTAACTCACCATTACTCCCTAGAAAGGAGGTGATTCATCCACAGCTTCCGCTACGGATGCCTTGTTACGACTTCACCCTTATTACTAACCCTACCGTCGTCCCCGATTTGACCCGGGGCCTTCTGGTATTGCCAGCTCTCTTGGTGTGACGGGCGGTGAGTACAAGATCCGAGAACGCATTCACCGTGACATAGCTGATTCACGATTACTAGTGATTCCAACTTCATGCAGGCGAGTTGCAGCCTGCAATCCGAACTGAGACCGAGTTTTTGGGATTGGCTCCCCCTCGCGGGTTGGCGACCCTTTATTAATCGGCCATTGTAGCACGTGTGTTGCCCAAGGTGTCAAAGGGCCATGCTGATTTGACGTCATCCCCTCCTTCCTCCCTCTCACCTGCCAAGAAGCCTAATTGGGCTTCCCTTCAAATGAGAGGGCAGTCTGAAGTGACATATATAACACTTCACAGGGGTTGCGCTCGTTTCCCGACTGAACGGAACATCTTACGACACGAGCTGACGACAACCATGCAGCACCTGGTCTAGCACCCTCGAAGGACATCCCATTTCTGGGCTCTGCAGCTAGATTCAAACCTTGGTGAGGTGCTTCGCTTAGTGTCGAATTAAACACATGCTCCACCACTTGTGCGGATCCCGTCTATTCCTTTGAGTTTTTAAGCTTGCGCTCGTACTTCCCAGGCGGCATACTTATCGCGTTAGCTTCGGCACAGAAAGAGGGTCGATTCTCCCTACACCTAGTATGCATCGTTTACGGCGTGGGACTACTGGGTATCTAATCCCATTCGCTCCCCACGCTTTCGTAGCTCAGCGTCAGAAATGTGCCAATGAGTTGCCTTCGCCTTCGGTGTTCCTCATGATATCAACGCATTTCACTACTACACCATGAATTCCACTCATCTCTCACATTCTCGAGTCTGACCGTTTCAAATGCAGTTTCCGGGGTTGAGCCCCGGGCTTTGACATCTGACTAATCAAACCCGCCTACCTACGCTTTACGCCCAATAAATCCGGATAACGCTTGAGGTCTCTGTATTACCGCTACTGCTGGCACAGAGTTAGTAACCTCTTATTCATTAGGTACAGTCACCGTAGTTCTTCCCTAATAAAAGCGGTTTACGATCCTAAGACCTTCATCCCGCACGCGGCGTCGCTCCATCAGGCTTTCGCCCATTGTGGAATATTCTCGACTGCAGCCACCCGTAGGTGGTTTGGACAGTGTCTCAGTTCCAATGTTGGGGGCCATGCTCTCAAACCCCCTACCCGTCATAGCCTTGGTGAGCCGTTACCTCACCAACAAGCTGATAGGACACAGGCTTCTCCTTGAGCGATAAATCTTTCCTCCGGAGAGAATATCGCGGTATTAGCTCGGATTTCTCCGAATTATTCGCGACTCAAGGGCAAATTCCTATTATTCCGAACCCGTTTGCCGTGGCCACATCATGCTCCGCACGATGCGTCCCAACAGGGCCTCTGTTAGAACATCATACAGAATATGATGTGGCCACTCGACTTGCATGCCTTATCCACGCCGCCAGCGTTCATCCTGAGCCAGGATCAAACTCTCAAAAAAGAGGAATGAGATGTTAACCTTTCCACAGCCTCTCGGTGGAAAGGCACTCCCGAAGGAATGTCTCGATTGCGATAGCCCGTAGGCTATCTGAATTGAAGAGGATCTCCGTCATATGACACTTGACTCCCGAAGGAGAGAAAAGCGCCAAGGACTAACCACAAAAAATTGTGATTGTTGCTCTGGTAGAAATTGTTAAGTTACTTGGTTTTTCCGAGAAATAAAAGCAATCCGGATGGCTCTAGATTGCTTGTCAAATATAGAGGATATCCCCAAAGGTGTCAAGGGTTCGGAATGGGCGGTTTTTGGCTTCTCCAAAGGCTTTTTCGCACCCCCTGCCCAGCTATTGACAAGGAGTATTAAATGTATTACATTATAAATACTTTTGATTCCTCTTCTCTGGAGCGAAAGGATAGAGAAATGTCTGTTCATCGATTTCCTACAGTTCCTTCTCGTCGTCGCATGCCTCGCTGGCTCAAGATATTGGGCATCCTGGCATTCATCGTATGGCTAGGGATGCTGGCGAACGATATCCTGATACTGAAAAATCCAAAGCTCTTCATGTCGACGTGAGTTACGGACTAGGTATTCTCCTCGCCTACTGCATGGTAAGTCTCCTAGAAATCTGGTTCGCGTATCGCGCGAAGCATGGCGGCTAGGCGAATAGCATTACGAAAGCAAGGAGTGAAAGGCTGGATCTCAACCGAGGATTCCGGCCTTTTTCTTACCCTATTTTTTAAGCCAAAAGTACTCTCTTGACAAAATGGTAAAAAGAGAGTATAATGTTGCCATAGTCCGCGACTTGTCAAAGTCGCTTTTACAAACGGGGGAAATCATGGATACACACCAACCGGCTTCCAGCTCGCTTCGCCCTGACAGCAAGCGTCTGGGTACGGCGGCACCTGACGCTCGTATTCTTCGTCCTCATCCAACCGACGACGAAAGAACCGGAGCAGATTGAGGAGACGAAAGTCTTCTCGCAACCTGCGGAAACAACGCAGGGCGGGTCCCGGCGCCAATGGAGTTCGAAATACCTGAGACCGCGGCTCCGCCGCTTCCTTCTGCCGCAGACGGCCCCGTAGTCGTCATCGACCCAGGTCATGGCGGCGCGGATCCCGGATCGCATGGCAAAGATCGGCAAGCAGCCGGTCTACGAAGCGCCCTACGTCTATGACGTAGCGCTCCGTCTCGCGCAAGCGATTCAAACCCAAGGCGGCGGTAGCGCTTCTCACGCGCGAGACGCCGGGCATCGATCGCCCGATCGAGGCTAGCCCGAGCTCTCTCCTGCCGCTCCAGCGAAGGACGTGTTTCCGGGAGAAACGGGTTGCAAGTACGGGCTGGAACGCTGGGCATCGAACAGCGTCTGGCTACGGTGCGCTCGGCCATGGCTGCTTACCCGGAAAAGGGAAGTGCTCTACGTGTCGATTCATTTCGACGCACAGTCACCAAAATTCCGCGGCCGTAATCAATCGTAGTGCCGGAAAGCAACGACCCTGCACTCGCACAGCGGCTTATCAGCGGCTTCGGCGAGGCCAAGCGTTTTGCGTGAGCGCCTCGACAAGGGTGTCTGGCAACAGTACAACCCGATCGTGTTCGAGCGCTATCCGGAACCTCTACGTCATGCGCGCGGATAAAAATCCGGCTCAAGAACGCGTGCTCGTCGAACTTGGGAATTTCGGCAACCAGGCTGACGTCTGGCGCATCCGCAACCCGGCGATCCGACAGGAATACGCTTGAAATCATGGCCAAGGCTATCATGTCGGGGGCCGCCCTAAGGGTTGAATCTCTCATCAGATTCAACCCTTTTTTTGTCCCCTACTTAAGCCAAAAGTGCTCTCTTGGACAAAATGGTTAAATAGAGAGGTATAATATTAGATAGTTGGTTTGACATCTACAAAGGGGATTTGAAATGACCAAGAGGGAAAAGAACCTGTTCGTGATCGCTTTCCTGTCGCTCGCCATCATGGCGATCGGCAGCCTCGGTCCCGATGTTTATCGTCGGCGCCGGGTACGAATTCCTGTTCGCCATCATCGTCGGCAGGCTCGGTCTGGGCGCCTCGATCTACCTCCTGAAGCAGCCGCTCTATGAGCAGGCTTCGGCTTCGAAGATGATCATCAAGCGCCAATACACGCTGCGCGATCGCCTCGGCGATCTGCTCCGCGACGGCAACGCCTCCGTGGAGCGGTTCAAGGAGAACCATCCCGATCTCTAACCTTCTTCTTCAGATCGGCGTGATCCTCGTGATCGGCGGCAGCCTCTGCCTCATCTTCGTGGCCGGGCGACCCTCTGCCACGCATCTAGCAGCAACGCTGCAACTATAAGGACCCGCAAGCCTCACCGCTTCGGGTCCTTTTCTTTATTCTCGCAAATACTTGACAGGGAGGAGTATAATGAAAGCTAGTTCGTGAATGTCTCAAGCGGAGGGAGCGTCCCATGACTACAAAGAAGACTACCGAACCCCAAGTCCCAGTCGGCTCGGAGACAGAGCGTAGCTGGAAGCTCTTTGGCGTCACGATTGGAGTGATTGTGCTCTCCCTTCTTGGCGTAGCGGTGTTGTGCATGTTGGGAGCCTTGACCGGCAATCCAATCCATCTCAACCCATGACGAGGCGCGCGGCGCCGAAAAGGGCTGGTATCCAAACGGATCCCAGCCCTTTTTCTTTTCCTAGAGAATCCCCTAACGCATGAGGCGCTTGTTGATAAAGAAGAGTACGAAGAGCGGGCCGAGCATCCAGAACACCGAGGGGAAGGGATTGGTGAAGTAGCCGTAGACGGTGTGCGAGAGGTAGTCGAGAGCAACCTCCTGCGGGAAGAAGAAGAGGAAGGAACTCAGCACCATGCCGGTGACGAGGAGACTCATGACGCCCAGGCGCCAGAAGAAGTCCGAGCCGCGGTTGGAAAGGTGGATGTCAAACAGGCGCTGATCGATAAGGAGGAGGAAGATGAAGACAAGCGAGAAGATGATGACGTTCGCATACGCAGCATCTGCAATCCAGTCAGTCGGAATGACCGAGACCAGGGCCCGGGCCACATAGACGTCGATCATGACCGAAAGGAGCTTGGTGCGACCGAAGACAAAACCGAAACCGATGGAAAGGCCGACGAAAAGCAGGATGAGCGACAGGTCGCCGGTCAGGTTTTCGGCAAGTTTGATATCGGGCAGGAAACCGAAAAGGCTCTGAAACATAGGCTTTTCCCAAAGTGTAGACGGCTCCTCGGCCCCTGTCAAAGCAGCCCTCAGTCGGCTATACTGTGGCTATATTCCCCTATGCAGCGTATCCGTCCCTTCCTCTTTTGGCTGTTTGTGGCGCTTTTCTTTGCCACGACTGCTTTGGTATTGTTCTATACCTTCGGCTACCGGTTCAGTACCAGCCGGGGCATTTTCATCTACACGGGCTCGATTACCGTAAGCGCCAATCCTTCGACCGTTTCCATCCTGCTCGACGGAGAGCCGGTGCCGCCCAACCGCTTGGGACTGGTCAACCGCTCCAGCCACATTCCAGGGATAGGGCCGGGCGAACACTTTCTGTCTGTCACAGCCCCAGGCTACAGTACCTGGGAGAAAAAAGTGGTAGTCGAAAGCGGTCTCTCGACCGAATTCTGGAACGTGCTTTTAGGCAAGACTGATCCTCAGCCGGAAACAGCTGCCGAGAGCGCCTCGGCAATGCGCGCCTACCCGTCGCCCAAGAACAGCCTGATCGCGCTCGCCAAGAACACGGGAGGCGAGTTCTCCCTCGACGTCTACAACACCAATAATCAGAGCGGCAAGCAGGTCTTCTCGCTCCCGAACGCTACCCTTCTCGGAGAAGACGAGGACGGCGTCGAGTGGTCGCCGGATGCCGAAAAACTCTTCATTCCGGTGCGCCAAGACGGACAGATCCGTTACTTCGTCGTTGATGCCGAAACCCTTGTCTCGTCGGAGCTCACTACACTTACACCGGACGGCAAGCGCAAATACCTGCGCTGGCAGCCGGGGCAAAAGCACGTACTCTTCCTGGTGGATCAGGGAGTACTTTCCCTCATCGATACAGAGAGCGAAACACTCGCACCGGAAAGAGTACGCGCAGAGGTAGCGACGTACGATCTCTCGGGACAGTTCCTGTACATACTTACCAAAAGCGGCCTGGTCTTTCGGACGCTCGCCGATAGCCCCACGGACGATGCTCGCCAAGTCACGACAGCTCCCCTGCCGGTAGCAGAAGACGGCAACCCAACGCTCGGCGTCTACGATGCTGACCGCATCGCCTTTCTCGACAAACGCTCCGGGGTACTCTCGCTTTACAACAACCGGCCCGACGGAGGTCCGACGCTCAGCACCCTGCTGCCCGAGGGCGGACGCGGGATGCAGTTCTCCGACGATGGCAAAAAACTCCTCTATTTCACGGAAAATGAGGTGAATGTATCCTTCCTGCGGGAGTGGGAGGTCCAGCCGGTACGCGAGGCCGGTATGACGCTCCAGGTCGCCCGCCTTTCGCAGCCCATCAGCTTTGTCCAGTGGACGCGCGACTACGAACACGTGCTCTACGCCGTAGGCGGGAGCGTCAAGGTGATCGAACTCGACAGCCGCGACCGGCGGAACATTTTCGACCTGATCAATTTCGAAAAGACGCCACTCCAGATCCTCTCGCGTTTCGAGCAAAATCAAGTCTACTTTATCGAAGACAAGGCGGATGCAGAGCGAGGCTTACGGCTGCTCCAATTCCCCGAGCCTCAGACTTTCCTGGGCTTTAGCCAGTAATAAAAAGCTGGCAGGAGAACATGTCTCCTGCCAGCAGGGTTTCGGCAGATGCCGATGAAATGTTAGGCCGCGGATGTCCGGGGAACGAACGCGCCGAGCCACTTATTGGCCATTTTGGCCGAGGTCGACAGCACGATGCCCTGGAGCTCAAGCGCGGCGCACGTTGCGTTCACGGCATTGTCGAGGAACGAAGTGTACGCAGGGTGAGAAAAAAACATTCTGGCTATCTCCTTTTTTCTCGGTTCCCATTCGGAAGCGAGGGACCTCAGGATACCAGAAAAAAGGCAGCGGGTCAAGAAGGTGTGGTTCTGCCTTTACTTATCCGCCTGTTGATAAGAAAAGCGATCGGAAAAAGCGAAAGTGCGTAGTCGCCCTCTTCTTCTACAAGTCTCACCTCATCGAAAAGCTGACTCGCTAACCCAGAAGTGATAGGTGTATAGTCGATCCCCTCCAAAGCAGGAGTCGAAAGAATGGTGCCACACAAAGCAGCTGTACGAATGCGAGACCTGCTATGAGTACTAAAAGAACTTTCCATTTCCCCCTCCTAAAAAGTGGATATTTAAATATAGCGAGTTTTTCGAAAAAGAAAAGGCGGCCAGGGAGGCGAGGCTCCCGGCCGCTTTTCACATTCTATTAGTAGTCCCCTGGTTGTTCGAGTGTCAGCATATCCGGCCAGGTCCCATTATCTCATCAAGCTCATCGCAGACCTGACGCGCTTCCCCTATTCTTGCCTCGACTATTTCCCTTCCGCCATTGCCCAGTCTTTGCTGGAGCAGTCTGAGCATTCCTTGGAAGTCATAAGGAAGCTCTTCTTGGAATTCACTGGAGCTTCGATCTTCTTCTTTATCAGTTTGCTCAGGGAAGTTCGGGTCTTCCCAAGGCAAATGATCATGCTGTCTGAGAAACGCCTGGTGGCCACACAAGAGCCGCAGGCTATCCGAAGACATCTCTGGAAGCGGCAGAAGTATTTGCATGGGAACACTCCTTGTTTGAAACGAACCTAAGGCTACTCTAGCACAGGAAACCAAAAAGAAAACTCCGCCTGAAGCGGAGTTTTTGATACCTTGGGGAGATTAACGCTTGGCCCACTGTGGAGCGCGGCGCGCTTTGCGAAGACCCGGCTTCTTACGCTCGACGGCACGGGCATCGCGGGTTAAGAGTCCTTGCGCCTTGAGCGTCGCGCGCAGCAGCGCATCGTGCTTGACCAGGGCGCGGGCGATAGCGAGCTTGGCCGCATCGGACTGGCCGTTCAGTCCACCGCCGCGGACCAAGAGGGACACGCGGAACTTGGTGACAAGGCCGGTGACTTGCAATGCGGAAAGGGCATTGGCGACCAGCGCCTGGCGGCCGAAGTATTTAGAGGCGTCGCGTTCGTTCACGATCAGCGGAGTCTCGCCTTCGGCTGAAAGCGGATAGAGGCGCACCTGGGCTACAGCGGTCTTGCGGCGGCCGACGGCGTAGAGATAGCGCTCTTCGGCTTTCTCGGTTTTCGGCTTGGGGGCAGCCGAAGCAACCTTGGCGACCTTTTTGGCAGGCGCTTTCTTGGCCGGAGCAGCGGGCTTCTTTTTCAGCACAGTGGATTTCTTGGGCGTAGTAGCCATACAGGACGTGTAGTTTATTCGTGGGTAACGTGGATAGTCTTGTGCTGGTGTTCGGCGCCCGGGTAGATAAAGAGGCGGGTCAGCATACGATCGCGGAGCTTGTTCTTGGGGAGCATGCCGCGCACCGCCTGGTGCAGCACTCGGCGGGAGTCTTTCTTCAGCTGGTCCTTGAGCGCGATCGAGTGGATACCGCCCGGGAAACCGCTGAAGCGATGGTAGATCTTGTCATGGCGCTTGTTGCCGGTGACATCGATACCGTCGGCATTGATGAGGATCACGAAGTCGCCGCCATCGATGTGGGGAGCATAGTCTACTTTGCTCTTGCCGGAAAGGACAGTCGCAAGCTCGGTCGCGAGGCGGCCCAAAATCTTGCCTTGCGCATCGTAGAGGTGGTATTTGCGATCGATGGGTTTCTTCGGCATAGGTTTAGACAAATTCAATGACGGCCATGCGGGCAGAATCGCTCTTGCGGGGCTGAAGTTTGGTGATGCGTACGTAGCCGCTGCCGCGCGTGCTGAAGCGCTCGCCGAACTCCCCTATGAGCTTGCGGATAGCCATAAGAGGCAGGGATTTGCGCAGATCGCGGATCACAGCTACCTTCTTTCCCTCTTCGGTGCGGGCCGTCTTAGCCTTGTTGACTAGCGGGTCGATAAAGTTCTTCATCTCCTTGGCCTTGGCTTCGGTAGTCGTAATGCGCTCGTGCAACACCAAGCTGCCCAGCATGGTCTTCATGAGGGCTTTTCTTTGATCAGCGGTGCGGCTGAGCTGGCGGCCAGTCTTGCGATGTTTCATACGACCGAATGAGAATGCGGGAGATTAGGCTTTGGTGTCTTCGGGAGTTTCCGTCTTGGCAACCTTTTTCTTGGCAACTTTTTTGGGCTTGGCGGGAGCTTCTTCTTCGGCAGGAGCCTCGGGAGCAACTTCCTCCTGAACTTCCGGAGTTGCACCGATGAGCGCCAAGGCCTGGAACTGGTTGACGAGGATAGCAACGCTCTGTTCGTAGGCCTGTTCCGGCGTCAGACTGCCGTCGGTCACGATTTCCAGCGTGATCTTGTCGAAGTCAGTGCGCTTGCCGACGCGCATGTTTTCGATTTCATAGTTGACGCGGCGGACCGGGCTGTAGATGGAGTCAACGGCGATAACGCCGATTTCGCGCTCTTCGCGGTCGCGCTGTTCTACCGGGACGTAGCCGAGACCCTGATCAACGGTGATTTCCATTTCGAAGTCAGCCTTCTTATCGGTGAGGGTCGCGATGAGCTGGTCGCCGTCTACGATTTCCACTTCAGAAGAGCCTTTGAACTGGCTTGCGGTGACCGGGCCTTCGCCCTTGGCCTTGAGCGTTAACGTGACCGGGCCTTCGCCGTGGAGACGGAAACGGACCTGCTTGAGGTGAAGGATAATCTGCACGACATCCTCGAGAACACCTGGGATGGTGGAAAACTCATGGGATACGCCCTTGAGCTTCATCGAGGTGGCAGCGGCACCGGAAAGCGACGACAGAAGGACACGGCGCAGGGCATTGCCAAGCGTCGCACCATAGCCGGGAAAACAGCCGGAAATCTCGATCTTGCCGTGATTCTCGCCAAGAGCGGTGTATTTCGGGTTCTGCGGGTTAGTGATGACCAACATAGTTCTTGATGGTTTCGGACGAGGCGTCGGACCTGTTTCTCTAAGACACTGCGCCGGAAACGTTTAATGATGAACTCTAATTAATTAAAGGGGTTACTTGGAATAATATTCGACAACCATCTGAGCATTGAGGCTCGCGCCCAGGCCCAGTTCTTCGCGATTCGGGAGAGAAAGCACCGTGCCCTGGCGCTTGTCGGCATCCAATCCCAGCCAGGTCGGTACGTCGTTCTTGTTTTTCAAAATTTCATTCAAGCCCTTCCAGTATTCTTTGTCCTGCTTGCTGTCCTTGATGACAATGACATCTCCTACTTTTACGGCGGCGGAAGGAATGTTCTGGCGCTTGCCGTTTACTTCGAACATCTTGTGCGATACCAGCTGGCGGGCCTGGGCGCGGGAGACCGCGAATCCGAGGCGGTAGACCACGTTATCCAGGCGGCGCTCCAATCGGGAGAGGAGCTCATCACCGGTGATGCCTTCGACTTTCTCGGCTTCGGAGTAGTGGTGGCGGAACTGGCGCTCCATAACGCCGTAGAGGCGCTTGATCTTCTGCTTCATAGCCAGCTGACGGCCGAATTCGGACTGGCCGCGCTGAGGCGAGTGGCCATGAATACCCGGCCCGTAGGGACGACGGGTGATAGCGCACTTGGGCGACAAACAGCGATCACCCTTCAAGAAGAGCTTTTCACCGGCCCGGCGGCACAGTTTGCATTTTGAGTCGAGGTTCTTGGCCATACGATTACAGAGGAATCTGAGAGAGAAATAGCGTATTAAATGCGGCGCGGACGGCGCGGACGGCAACCGCCATGGGCTACCGGCGTGGTGTCCTTGATGGCAAGCAGCGTAAAGCCGTTGTTGGCGAGCGCCCGGATCGAGGCCTCGCGGCCGCTCCCGACACCCTTCACGAACACTTCCAATTCCGTAACACCGTACTTCTTGACCTTTTCAGTCAGGTTGGCCACCACTTGCGTAGCAGCGTACGGAGTAGACTTCTTGGCACCCTTGAAGCCCATGTGGCCCGAGCTGGACCAGCCGAGAACCGCACCGGAGAGGTCGGAAATGGTCACGATCGTGTTGTTGTAGGTGCATTTGATATTGGCGCGGCCATGCTCAACCTGGCGCTTCTTTGATTTGCGCTTGGCTGCGGGGGCTGCTGCAGCCTCCTGGACAGCCTCTTCTTCGGCCACACCTTCGGTTTTCTTTACTTCATCTGCCATACAAAGTCTCGGGATGGTTTAGGTCTTGGAATCGCTCTTCTTGCGGCCGCTGCCCATGGTCTTGCGCGTGTTGCCGCGCACGGTACGGGTGTTGGTCTTGGTGCGCTGGCCGCGGACCGGCAGGCCTTTCTGATGGCGGGAACCACGGTAGGAACCGATTTCCTTCAAACGCTTGATATTGCCTTTGACGAGGTGACGGAGTTCGCCTTCGACGCGGTACTTCTTTTCGACGGCTTCACGCAGGGTATTGGCTTCTTTGTCGGAAAGGTCTTTGGTACGGGTGTCAGGGCTGATACGCACGTCAGTCAGGATCTTCTGGCTGGTCGAAAGTCCGATACCGTAAATGTACGTCAGCGCGACTTCGATGCGCTTGTTATCGGGAATGTTGATGCCGGCGATTCTAACCATATGGGGAAGGGATGAAACAGAAGGAATTAGCCCTGACGCTGCTTGTGCTTGGGATTCGGACAAATCACGCGGACGACGCCCTTGCGGCGAACGATCTTGCAGTGCGCACAGATTTTTTTGACGCTTGCGCGGACTTTCATAGCGTTAACAGCGAAAGAGACATTATTCACTACTTGAGGCGCTGCACGATGCGGGCCTTGGAAAGATCATAGGGACTCATCTCGACGATCACCCGATCGCCGGGCAAGAGGCGGATATAGTGAACCCGCATTTTTCCGGAGATGTGTCCGAGAACCTCGTGACCGTTGTCCAATTTGACGCGAAACGTCGTACTCGGAAGTGTTTCTATCACTTCGCCTTCGACGCGGATCATGTCTTGTTTGGCCATAGCGTGCTTGGGGTGCCTTGGAGAGCTGCGCGAGAGAAACCAAAGTTGGGTAAAGTATTGATACAACGACAAAAAAGAGGTCTTTCCATTTGGTAAGCAATCAGTCCTCGTTCGTGCGTCGCAGCTCCTGATGATACCCCTCTTTATGGCTTCTCTATGCAGTTTTTCAATGTGTTTACGATTGTAAGCGAAAAGCGCTAAGCTGTCAACCCCGGAATCCGACCCTCCTAGCGCCCTTGCGCCGGGGCCTTTGGGCATAGTCGAAAAGGGCTGCTTCAAGCTCTTTGGGAGTGAAGGCGGGGTAGAGCTTGTCCGAGAAAAAAAGCTGGCTGTCAGCCAAATCCCACATCATAAAACCAGCCGAGAGGTGGGGCTCTCCGCCGGTGCGGATGAGAAAATCCACTGCCGGCAAATCAGCCGTCATGAGGGCCTTTTTGACATCCTCTGGAGCTACCTCTCGCTTGCCGCTTTTCACAAGAGTATTGATCGCCTGGAGCATATCGTCGGCGCCGCTGTAGGCCAGCATGAAGTTTAGGCCATGGCGACGATACGTCGCCGTTGCCGCTTCCAAATCTTCGAGGCTTTGGCGCAAACTCTTGGGAAACTGCTCGCGCCAGCGGCCCAGAAACCGCACTCTGACCTGGTTTTCATGGATATCCGGATCGGCCGCCATCTCTGCGAAATAGCGTGCATAGATATCGAGAAGCGCCCGCGTTTCAGCGGCAGGACGCTTGGAGAGATTCTCGAGCGAAGAACCCCAAATGGTAAATTGGCGAATACCAAGCTCGCGTACCTTCTCCCCAAGACGCTTCGTATTTTCGGCTCCTGCCTCATGCCCCTCCCAAGGCTTCAAGCCGCGTGCGGTCGCCCAACGGCGATTGCCATCGGGAATGATGACCAGGTGTTCAGGAAGCGTCTCGGGAACGCTCGGGTTTTCGGATGAAGGGCTTTTAGACATTTCTCTCTATGATGTATTCGGACAGAGCCTCAAGAAACCGGTAACTCTCGGGCACTAGGCGCTCTTTGAGACGCGGGAGCACGGCCCTCCCCTTCTCTGCATACTCTGAAGCAATAGCAAGGGTCGCTGCAAAAGCGCCGCTTTCGCGCAGAAGAGAACGAAACTCTTCGAGTTCGGACTCGGTCAGGGCATCGCCGCGTTCCAGAATCGTCTGGAGACGCTTCTTCTGCGTCCTGTCTCCCATTTCCAGACCCTTGGCAACAAGGAGCGTCATCTTCCCCTCTTTGACATCCGAACCGACCGGCTTGCCAATCTCGCCGACAGTACCGAATGAACCGATGATATCGTCTTGGATCTGGTAACTCACTCCGAGCGGGAGCGCGTAGGCGGAAAAAAGCTCTTTGAGTGCGGCATCGTCACCGGCAAGCAGGAGACCGAGGTGAAGCGGCCCTTCAATCGAGTAGCGGGCCGTCTTGTTCTCGTACATACTGAGAATCTCTTCTTCGGTCGCTTGGCCTTGGTACTCCATATAGACATCCCGAGCCTGACCGACGACTGTATGACTGACGATGTTTTGGAGGCAAGAGAGAGCAGCGAATACGCGCTCCTTCGGAAAAGGCGCCTGAAAAAGAACGTCGTTCCCAAAAGCCGAGAGCATGTCGCCTAAGATCAGCGCTATCGAATTGCCGAAGTGTACCGCGTCGTGGCCGGGAAAACGCTTCTCGGCGAGTTTGCGGTAGCGCTCGTGAAGCGTCGGTACGCCGTGGCGGAGCGCATCCCGATCCATGATATCGTCGTGCACCAGTAAGTACGCGTGAATGAGTTCAACAGAAATGCTGGCGCGCAGAATAGCCTCCCGGTCCGTGCCGCCGGCACCCAGGTACCCGTGGTAGAAAAGGGCCGCCCGCAAACGCTTACCGCCGGAAAGCATGATGTCGCGCAAATCCTTGAGGGCTTCGCGGATAAAGGGATCCTGCCAGTCGGCTTCCGCCTGCTTTTCGGAAAAAAACCCGGCGATATGCGGGTCGAGTTCGGCTTTGAAATCGCGGATAAGCTCTCTTGCTTCCATGAATGTGTTCCAGGTTTTCGTCCCCGAGTATAGCATGAAGGCCTCCTTTGCGTCCCGCATAATATTGCCTATACTGCCGATGGTTACTGCTTCAATCGTATGCCCAAGACGCTCTCCAAAGCCTTTTTCAATCGTCCCTCCCTCACGGTAGCAAGAGAGCTCATCGGGAAGACCTTGGTGCGCCAGAGAGGCGACAGCATAGTACGCCTCGCTATCACCGAAGTCGAAGTCTATGACGGCTTTCGGGATCGCGCTTCGCATGGCTGGCGCAAAGAGACTCCGCGCAATACGCCCATGTACGGACCGGCCGGTACCCTCTATGTCTATTTCACCTACGGTATGCACTGGATGCTC
Organism: Candidatus Moraniibacteriota bacterium; assembly: GCA_037201605.1. Taxonomy (GTDB): domain Bacteria; phylum Patescibacteriota; class Minisyncoccia; order Moranbacterales; family UBA1568; genus UBA1568. Next base: position 187,624 of record JBBCGM010000001.1, read on the forward strand.
AACATTGCGACGCGCGAAGCGGGCTATCCGGCGGCTCTCCTCATCCGCGGTGCGGGCGACATCGTCGGCCCGGCGCGTCTCACCAAAGCGCTCGCCATCGACAAGACGCTAACAGGCAAACCCTTAAGCCGTAAGAGCGGGTTATGGATCGAGGAAGGGATACGAATACCTGGCAAAGAAGTTCTGCGCACTCCGCGCATCGGCATCAAATATGCCGGCGAGCCATGGGTGAGCAAACCCTGGCGCTTCGTATGGAAAAAAGAAAAGGGCTCGTAACGCAGCGCGTCCGAGCCCTTCAAAAGTTTTCGAGAGGAAAAATTCAGACGGAGGTATTCATTTCCTCGATCAGTCTCCTCCAGTTCTCCTTTTTTTTAGGATCCCAGATAACCCGGCGAGCCTGCACCGCCTCGGAAACCAACGGGTCTTCCTGTCGGTATTCAGGCGTCGGCACAGGCCAGATGCTCATCACTGGATAGCCATCGAATTCGGTAGATACAGGAAAGGCGCGGTTGATGACAGATGAGATACCGATAACTTCCGCACCTGCGGCCCGCACCAGACCGACAAGCTCTCTCGTCGTTGAAAAGTTATTCACCACATCCTCACAAATCAGCACCCGATCATTCGATTGAAGGCTATAGCGCTCAAGCCGAAGCTGGGAGAGTGCCCGCTGGGCCTGATTAGGAGCGGCGAGCACTTTCTTTTCCGCGAAGATGCCGAGACAACCGAGCTCTTCTGCGAGCGCTCCAGAGACCTTGATGCCAGCCATCGGCGCGCCCAGGATCACGGTAGGCTTCAGTTCACGCTGACGAATGTCCATCGCTAAGAGTCTTGCGGTATGCCGCAGAACAGCCGGATAGCGGTCTGCCATGGAGAAATTGTAATAAGCAGGGGTAACGTAGTGGCTAGAGTGAGAAGAGGTATTTATAAGCGGCCCAGCACGACCCGGCACCTCTGTCACCGCCAATGCAGCGTTCGAAACAAGGTATTTTCCAGCGCAACCGGCCAGGAAGCCGATCGGCTTGCCGTCGGACCCTAGCGGACATTGGTAGACTCCCCCACAATTGACAAACGTCTGAGGAAAATTCCCCGGAACGATGAGGCTTTGGCCTCCGTCTTCACACTGGATCATTGGAATCTCCTACTCTCTTTGAAATGAACTGAAATAAGCGAATGCTTATCAAAAGAGCTTACTCCAGTTGAGAAGAATGTCAATTATCTTCTAGCTGCAGATAAAAACCCGCATCTAGCGGGTTTTTATTTCACGTAGCCCCACGGGGAGATCTCACTCGCTTCGCTCTCTGAGAACGCCTCCGTTCTCAGCGGCCCAATGAGAATTGGGCCTGCTCTCCGCAAACGGGGAAACACATGTTTCCCCGACCCCCTTCCTGTTCGACTCCCGTGAAAGATTAAGTAAACTAAAAACCCGCATCTAGCGGGTTTTTATTTCACGTAGCCCCACGGGGAGATCTCACTCGCTTCGCTCTCTGAGAACGCCTCCGTTCTCAGCGGCCCAATGAGAATTGGGCCTGCTCTCCGCAAACGGGGAAACACATGTTTCCCCGACCCCCTTCCTGTTCGACTCCCGTGAAAGATTAAGTAAACTAAAAACCCGCATCTAGCGGGTTTTTATTTCACGTAGCCCCACGGGGAATCGAACCCCGCTTTTCAGGATGAGAACCTGATGTCCTAACCGATAGACGATAGGGCCTATTTTTTCTTTGCAGGGGAGGAAGGAATCGAACCCTCACTAGCGGTTTTGGAGACCGCCGTTCTACCACTAAACTACTCCCCCGAGCGATTCACTCACTTATAGTATATAGCAAAACCGAGAACTTATTTGCTCTCGGTGTGCGGCGTGTTTTTGCGGCAGAAGTTGCAGTACTTAGAGAGAGCCAACTTTTCTTTGACTTTCTTTTTATTGCGCTTCGAATAGTGCGTGATACGGCCACAGACCGAGCACTTCATCTTTGCCATTGTGTCCTTGATCTTGCCCATACGGTAATTGACTAACTTAAAACTTCGTTACTCTACGCGAAAATCGGGTTTTCGTCAACTGTTGCTTTCGGTATGTCTGAGCCGTTGATCGGGATTGAACCGATGACCCCCACCTTACCATGGTGGTGCTCTACCAGCTGAGCTACAACGGCTAGTCTGCTAGACCCAGATTCCATTTATAAGCTTCTCCTTCTTTTCTCTTGACCATCCCTTAATCTGAGCTTCTCTTAGTCCTTGCCTGAGACTTACTCTTAAACGACTGAGAGATATACAACAGAACAAAGGGACCCTGCTGTAAAGCCATGCGTGATCCTTTACCGGCATTATGCTTCTCTAATCGCTTCTGCGGCGAGGTAGTAATACCCGTGTAGTATCTTCCTGTCCTTGCTTTTGCGATATATACGTACCAATTCATACGTGCCCTTCGACAAGCTCAGGGTACCTCACCTCGCTTTGCGCCCAGTTTACACTGAGCGAGCAAAGCGAGTCGAAGTGTGGGCAGGGAGGGATTCGAACCCCCGTAGGCATAAGCCGCCTGATTTACAGTCAGGTGCGATTGACCACTCCGCCACCTACCCATTTTTTCTCTCATCTCCATCATTATGAGCCATCTGTCGGGCTCGAACCGACGACCCACGGTTTACAAAACCGTTGCTCTACCAACTGAGCTAAGATGGCCGGGATGCTTCGCCGAGAATACCCTACTTCACCTGAATATTCAAGGCTTTGTTAGCGCTGGCTCAGCATCTTTTCGAGCCGCCGGATTTTTATTTTGACGGAACGCTCCTGCGGACGAAGCTTGAGGACCTGGCGATAGCATTCTTTCGCATCCTTGGTATTGCCGCTTTCCAGGTAATAATCACCCAGCGCTTCATATGAAGAGAAGTCCTTAGGATTGTTCGCGATACGGCCGATCAGATCTTCTTCGGAGAGCACGGGACGCTGCGGCACCACCGGCGTAGGCGGCTCCTGAACTACTTGCTCGACATGGCGAGCCTCGAATACCGGCGAAGATATCGGCAGGGCCGGCTCTTCCGAAAGCACGTTTTCTTGCTGGCCGCGGCGACCGAAGAAGGTCTTACGGCGGCGGAAAAAAGGGCTCTGCCAGAGCTGCCGTAGGCTCTTCTGCTGCAAGCGAAGCCTCTGCAGGAAAAGAAGGGCGGGCAGAAAAGCTTTCGAGCGAAGGAGCCGTAGGAAGAGACTCTTGGGTACGGCTTTCCTCGAGGCGCTCTTGTTTCGCCTGTACCTGGATCTGTTCCTTGATAGCCTGTACTTTCTTGCGGTTCGCCCGAATCGACTGCAGCCAGTTGTGCAGCCAGTTGTGAAAGCGCAAGGCGTTCACTTTCAGACGCTGGGCGAACTTTTCAAGAAAACGAAGCATGAACTCGTTGGTGCGGGAAAAGTGCAGACTGACGGGCTCTCCGTCGGGCATGCCAGCCAAGCGTTCGGCTACCATCGGGTCAGTACTCTTGCGAGACAGGTACCAAAGCAAGATTCCGAGACAGCTGATAATGATGATCGGCGGGACAATCAGGTACCACATGGAAGAAATTTGATTAGCGTTTCCCCTATTATATCACCTCTAAATTTCGAAGCGGGCAAAACCTCCGACTTGGATATTTTCACCGATTTTGTGGATCTTTTCGGTGATGAGCTCGCTTACTGTTTTTTCTGGATCCTTGACAAAGGCTTGGGTCAGGAGGGCGCGCGCTTCGCGGAACTTCTTCTCCTTGCCAAGCATAATGTTCTCGAGCATCTCTTCTTTCTTGCCCTCGCTCAAAAGCTCAGCGCGCCAGGCAGCTCGCTCGGTTTCAACTACGCTGTCGTCAACCTCTTCGGCTTTACGACTTCTGGCTGCATAGCGGCCACGTGCATAGCGATATCACGAGCCAGTTCTTGGAATTCTTCGTTGCGGCCTACGAAATCCGTTTCGCAGAACAGCGTAACGAGAGCGCCTACTTTTTTGTTGGAATGTACATAGGAAGCAACCACGCCCTCGTGGGTCTCGCGGTCGCTTTTCTTGGCGGCCTTGTCCTGACCACGCTTGCGCAGGATTTCGAGAGCGGCCGTTTCGTCGCCCTGAGCCTCTTCCAGGGCTTTTTTGACGTCGACAATGCCAGCGCCGGTGCGTTCGCGAAGGCTTTTAATCTTATCGATCATAGCGTTTTATTTTGCGGATGAGACCTCGGGAGTGGTGGCCTTTGTCGAAGCCTCTGTCTTGGCTTCCAGAACGGCTTTGCCGAGAGCTCCGAGGAGAATCTTGAGGGAAGAAACAGCATCGTCGTTTCCCGGGATGGGATAATCGATAGAATCCGGATTCGTGTTGGAATCGACAATCCCGACGAGGGGAATTTTCAGCTTGGCTGCCTCCTGAACAGCAAGGCCGGCTTCTTTGACGTCGGCAATAACGATGGCGCCAGGCAAGTCGGCCAGAGTGCGGATGCCGCCTACCTTCTTCTCAAGGCGCTCGATCTCTTCGGTCTTCTTGGCCTGTTCGAATTTGGTGTACTTTTTGAAAGCACCGGATTCGCGCTGTTCAAGAGAATCGTTCAGATATTTAGCGCGGCCGTGGATCTGCTTGAAATTGGTAAGCGTACCGCCGAGCCAGCGATCAATCACGTAGGATTCACCGAGCCGGTTAGCGAGCGAGCGCACCAAAGGCAGGCTTTGCTTGCTCATGCCGACAAAAAGCAGCGGTTTGCCGCTCTTAACGACGTCCGCCAGGAAAGCGCAGGCAGCTTCGAGGCGTTCCTTAGTCTGCTCGAGGTCGATGATGTTAATGTTCTTGCGAGTCGTGAAGATGTAGTCTTCCATCTGCGGGTGCCGACGAGACTTGAGATGGCCGAAGTGGACGCCTGCCTTCAGGAGGGATTCCAGATCGGTTGCAAGCTCGCCAAAAGCGAGGTCTGCGAAATAGTCCTCTTTCGCCGTCATCGGCACGACGACAGCCGCTGCCTCGGGGGCAGTTTGGGTTGGTTCTGTCATTACTTTTATCCTTTGTGAATTACTTCCACCTATTTCCCCGAATCGGGCCCAAAACGCTTGAGGCGCAGGAAAGGGCTGTAACAGAGGGAAATATGTCGATTTTCGAGCCTCCGGACGGAGGGAAAATACGCTCAGCAGTATAGCAGAAACCTGAGGCTTGTCAATTTTGAACTCTTATGTTAGACTTTCCCTTGCTTTTATTTTTGGCTTGTTTGTATGAAACCAGGCATCCACCCAACCTATTTTGACCAAGCGGTTATCTCATGCGTCTGCGGCGCCGAGATCCATACCGGCTCGACCGTAGAAAAGATGCAGACTGAAATCTGTTCTGCTTGCCATCCCTTCTACACGGGTAAGAAGAAATTTATCGACTCAACCGGTCGCGTTGATCGCTTTAAGCGATTGTCCGAAAAAGCGGCTGTAGCGAAGACCGTTCACAAAAAAACGGTAAAGGAAAAGGCAACGCGCGAAAAAGCGGCTGTCGGTACTGCTAAGACCAAGAAGGCAGCTCCGAAGAAATAGCTTTCTAGAGGACCATCTGAGGCCCGGGCTTTATGACGAGCTCGGGCCTTTCTGTAGCACCAGCTGAAAACAGGCTATACTTGAACCACTCATTCCCCTTATGAAAGATCTCCTTTCAAACATCGAAAAAGAATATCAGGACACGACGGCTGCCCTCGAGGATCAGGCCGTGCTTCAGGATCCCAAAAAACTGATTGCTCTCGGACGCAAGAAGGCGGAATTGGACACCGTGATGGAATCGGTCCGCCGCTTTCGGACCATTGAGAAGCATATGCGCGAAAACGCTGAGATGACTCAGGACCCGGAAGCGGAGGCGACCTGAAGGCGCTCGCTATCGAAGAGAATCTGGCACTGAGCGAAGAGAAAGGCGTGCTTGAAGAGACCCTCAAACGCTTGCTTCTTCCCAAAGACCCCTCGGATAGCAAGGATATCATCATGGAAATCCGAGCCGGAGCCGGCGGAGACGAATCGAGCCTCTTTGCCGCCGAACTGTACCGCATGTATGTCCACTATGCCGAAGGCTTGGGCTGGCGTGTCGAGCTCTTGCACTCGAACCAGACTGAGGTAGGAGGCTTCAAGGAAGTTGTGTTTGAGATTAATCGGGGCAATAGTACTGCGCCCGTCTACCAACAGATGAAATACGAATCCGGCGTGCACCGCGTCCAGCGCGTACCGGCAACGGAAAAAGCCGGCCGCATCCACACTTCCACCGTCACAGTGGCTGTTCTCGCCCAGGCAGAAGACGTCGAGGTAGTCATTAGTCCTAGTGATCTGCGCATTGATACCTTCTGTTCATCAGGACCAGGCGGACAATCTGTCAACACGACTTACAGCGCCGTGCGCATTACGCACATGCCTTCCGGCCTCGTGGTGAGCTGCCAGGACGAAAAGTCGCAGATCAAGAACCGGGAACGCGCCATGAAGGTGCTCCGCTCGCGCCTCTTGCAGCTGGAAGAAGAACGTGCGGCTAAGGAATTGGGCGACGCACGCCGCAGCCAGATCGGTTCAGGCGACCGGAGCGAGAAGATCCGCACCTATAACTTTCCCCAGGACCGTATTACCGATCATCGAATCCATGAATCCTGGAGCAACATGGAAGAAATCCTCGGCGGTAATCTCTCCCCTCTTATCCAAGCCCTTGAAACTGAAGACATTCGGCGCAAATTGGAACGCCAAGAGAAAAAAACGACCGATGTCTAATCTTGCAAGCCTTGCGCACGCAGTGCGCCAATCCGGCACGGTGGCCGCGGAGGATTTTTGGGTGCTGGCCGCTTTTGTTACTGGCAAAGAACGCGCTCTCCTCTTGGCCCATCCGGAAATGCTTCTGTCGGAAGAAGAGGCTCGCCGATTAGAAGATTTTCTGGAACAGCGGGCTCAGGGAAAGCCTCCTGTGGCGCTTATTACCGGCCGCAAAGAGTTTTTCGGCCACTCTTTTTTGGTAAACGAGACTACGCTTGTTCCGCGCCCCGAAACAGAAATTTTGGTTGAAAGCGTCCTCGCACGACTGCCAGAGTGGCGTGCCCGCGGAAAATCGGTCATGGTGTGCGATATCGGTACGGGAAGCGGCGCCATTATTGTGAGCCTAACAAAAGCGCTCTCTCAAGAAATGTCAGTTCGTCTTTCCTTTTTCGCAAGCGATATCTCCAAAGGAGCGCTGGCTGTTGCACAACAAAATGCCGCAAACCTCCTCGGCGCAAACCGCATTTCTCTTGTCACTTTTTTGCATGGCAGTTTGCTTTCTCCCTACCGTACGCTTTTGAAAGAAGATGCGCATACGATCATCCTGGCCAATTTGCCGTATTTGAGCGACACGCTGTATGCCCAAGCACCCAAAGACGTGCGGGCCTTCGAACCCAAAAGCGCTTTGTGGGGCGGGACAGACGGCTTGGATTGTTACCGGGCGCTCTTTGCGCAAGCCCAAGAACTTGCCGGATCCTTCGAACTCTTTATTGAGATCAGTCCTGAGCAAGAAATACCTCTCCGCATACTCTCCGAAAGCGCTTTTCCAAAGGCAACCTGCACTTTCTTGGCAGATTTGTCCGGACAAAGCCGTATCGCACACATTGGATAGATTCATAAATACAAAAAATCCCCCTCATGGGGGACTTTTTGTATTTTAACCAAAATGAAAGAGGAGAAACTACTTGCGCTTCTTAGCCTTTTTCTTCGTGGTCTTCTTAGCAGCCTTTTTGGTTGCCTTTTTCTTCGTGGTCTTCTTAGCAGCCTTTTTGGTCACCTTCTTTTTGGTGGACTTCTTCTTGGCTACCTTTTTTTTCTTTGTTGCCATTGTGCTCACCTCCTTTCAGAACGCTTACGGCACATCAGTTTATGTGACTCGCTTACGTGATAGTTGCACAACACAATTTATTTTTCGTGTTGGTGATACAGATTGTTCTCTGTATATTTTTATTATACACATTTTTTGAAAAAAAATAGTCTTTTAAAAAAAGTTGTCAACACTCTGAAAGAAAAATTATAGGAGTTGAGAAAAAATTATAAATATTTTTCAAAAAAGATATTTTAAAGGAGTTCGCAATAACTTTAATGAAGTAAATCGGATAAAAAAATCCGTGCGGGCATTTCGGCCGACACGGAAGTATGCATTCAGAAAGCAAAGTTGACACTCACCCCCGAACGCTTTGCGCGGGAAAGCGGCGTTCTTCGCCAACTTCTCCCGAAAAACGATCCTTGGCTCGATGCCTGGTTGAGAAACTGCCGAGCCGGAGACCAAGGCCGTCGGCACATGCTTGGCCGAGCTGACAAAATGGCCCTTCAGACTTTGCCAGTGGAAGCGGAGACTCTTCGAGTCTCAGTGCCTTGGAGGGAAACGCAAGCGGAATGGAAAACTTCTGCTTGAGTGGAGCAGAAGTAGCCGGTGCTGCCAGGCTCTTTTCTTCTCCATATGAGAGGAGAAAGAGGGCAAACACAAAGGTACCTATGCGCATACCGAATTCTCCTTTTTGCTTTCAAAATTGTAGAAGAACTTAATTCAATTATAAACCTAAAGTGTCATTTTGTCAATAAAAGTAAAATTAGCCCACAAATAAGCCTTCTTGTCGCCGTTGCGCCCCGACCCCCAAAGTCCGTACCATAGATTGTGGAGAGGTCACGCGGTTCTCGGGACGAACCCAGAACCGTAGGGGCTTCAACGTAAGCACGTACTCTTCCCAATTTAATATGCAAGGATTTGCTCCGAAAGTTTGTGGGGCAGATTCTAAGACTAGAAAGAGAGGTGAATTCTATGGAAGATCACGAACACGAAATCGTTCATGAAGTCAAAGAAGAAAGTCCAGCAAAGGTCTGGGTCCAGGAGAACCTCCGGGTCATCGTCAGCATCTTTATCGTTGCTGCGATCGCCTTGGGAATCTACTCCTACTCTCAGCGCACCGACATGAGTAACATCGCGAGCGACTCGAACGCTCTCCTCGACACGAATGGGGAGCAAGTTGCCGAAGATGGACAAATGGCAGGTGAAGCTGCAAACGAAGACCAGAGCGGTATGGAGAGCGGAGACCAGGCTGTTTCGCCGGAACTCTCTCACGAAACCGACACGTCATTCGTCGAAGCCGCAGCCAAGGGCGACGGTACGACCCATTTGGCGCGCCGGGCACTCATGAACTATCTCGAAAAGAACCCCCGACTCCTCGCTCACTTCTGAGCACAAAGTGTACATCGAAGACTACCTCAGAAAGAACGTGGGTCATCCCGGAGGACTTACCCCCGGTCAGTCAGTGGAATTCTCGAAAGACCTGATCAATCAGGCCATCAGTCACTCGAAGAATCTCAACGAATCTCAGCTCCAGAATCTCAAGAAGTACTCAAGCCGCGTCAGCGCTTATCGCTAGAGCGGTCAATCTCTTTCCGGTTCTTTCCCGTACGAAAACAAAGGCTCCGCAACGCGGAGCTTTTGTTTTTTCCTAGAAGGAAAAAGGCGCTGAGAGAAAGTGAACCCGATCTCCGAGTTTGAGAGTGGCCGCTTTCCCTGCGGGTAATTCTACAACGCGGGTAGCCTCCTCGGGAGGGCTATAGATTTCCTGCGAGTTCTGCGAGAGGCTGTGGCTCGATCCCAAACCACCCTTCCTCCCGAAAGCCACACGATGTCGAGCGGAAAGCGCATGCCCTGCATATGGAAAGCGTAACGGCCAGGGCTGGGAAATTCAAAACAGCATAGCGCAGGTCGGGCAAAGGCTGTCTCGGCCGGAGAGTCCCCGCATACGTTCCTCAGGCGTTCGGGCAGTTTCCAGCGTGAACGCCTCATGGCCAACGATGAGCTTTTCCGGAGGAGCTGCTAGAAACAAGGAGAGGAGGAGAAGGGCACTCAGAAAAAAATCCGATGCTAAAAAGCAGGAGAGTTCCCCCGTATTGATGCAGACTACTTGGCAGTAGCCGTTTTCCCACTCCACATAGGATAAGAATGCAAAGACGCTGCCCAAAACGATGAGAATGGCCGCGAGCTTCCCGAGGAGCATCGTATGGAGCGCGATCAGCGAAATAGCGGCTGTGGCCGTATAGAAGAAGAGAGCAATCCTGGTTTCCGACCAGCCCAGATCGCGGAGGCGGTAATGGAGATGACGCGTATCAGGCAGAAAGACGGACGCGCGGGCCCGGAAGCGTTTCCAGATGACGAAAAGGGAATCGGCGATCGGCAGCGCCAGTACCAGCAGAGCCGTCGCTATTTTGGTACCCGAAAGAACGGCCAGAACCGCCACCAGGAATCCCAGGAAAAGCGCGCCCGAGGTACCCGCGAGAATTTTCGCCGGATGGAAATTGAAGATCAGGAAGCCAAGCACGCTCCCCAAGCCGGCCGCCGCCAGAATGGCAATAGGAGGCTGGTTGACGAAGGGCTTCAAGGAAAGCACAAAGATTGAGAAGAAGGCGAACAGAGATACGCCTCCGAGCAGGCCATCGAGGCCATCGAGCCAATTGACGGCATTGAGGACCAAAAGGATCCAGGCAGATAGGATCAGAAACCCAGGGAGAAGCAGCATCGGGGCTTCGAGAGACCAGGCTCCCCCGAGAGGGTTGGTAACGGAAAGAATTTTGACTCCAAAGAGGAAGATAATGATGCAGAGCGATATTTGGAAAAAAAGCTGAATCTGCCAGTCTTGTTCTCTGAAATCATCCCAGAGGCCGAAAAGGAGAATAAGAAGCGAGCAGACCAGAAGCCCGAGAATCTCCTTTGTCAGTACCAGGTGGGGATCAAGGAGGACGGCAAGGCCGAAACCGAAGATAAGCCCAATGCCTCCTAAGCGTGACAGGTGCTCCTTGCCAGCGTGCCGAGTTTCGGAGCGTTTTCCTGCTCCTGCTGACTGCGTGAAGTAGGGAATGAGAACGAACAGAAGAATGGTGCCAACGGAAATGCCGAATGCTATGAGAAAAGCTGGGAGGTAGAGAAGCATGGATCAGTAATTTATAAAGGCGATACTCAAACTGGAGAGAACGATGGCAAAGGAGAGGAACAGCATAGCCAGAAGCAGAAGGTACGAGGCGATGCGCTCATGGCGACGGTAGAAAGAGCGGGCCAAGAAAAGGTGTCCGAAGAAAAGCAAAGTTGCCACGCCGGGTAAAAGATAGGCATGCCACCACGCCCCAAGCAGATCGACTCCGAAATAGATGTTGTAATGGAGCACAATTGAAGCTTCGCGCGGCCGAATCACCCAAAGCAGTATCCCGAGGCTTGCCAGAAGAAAGAGCGCATTCCCGATCATGAGCGTGCGCACAAAGGAATTGCCAAAAAAACTCACTCCTTTATCCAACTCGCCAAGAGTCGCTTCCCAGTCTTTGGCTTTGCGGCGAAAAAAGCGCATATCAGGATTCAGTAGTTTCCGATCCGGTTACTAACGTCTCTGGATCCGAGCCAAGGCCGGCCCGGGCGGTTTCTAGGTAGCCAGATACGCGGAAGAGCTGTTTCTCCGCGTCCTCGTATTTCTTGCCCGCACTGCCGAGATGCTTGCCTAAAACTTCGAATTCGCGCGAGAACTTGCCCTGCTCGCGCGCCAGACGCTCTAATTGCACCATAATTTCCTTGGCACGCTTCTCAATCTGCATCCCCTGCAAGCCGAAGAGAATAGTACGCATGTAGGCATAGAAGGAATTAGGGGAAACGGGAATCACCTTACGGTCCGCAAAATACTGGAGCAGCCCCTGATCATCTTCGTCCTTGATAATCGTCTCGTAGTAGACGTTTTCGGCTGGGATATACATGAGGGCGAAATCGAGCGTTCCCTCTTCCGGTACGATGTATTTTTTGGCAATGGCTTCCACATGCTTTTTGACGTCGCTGTAGAACTGGCGCCGTGCGGAACGCTTGTCCTCGTCCAGAGTCGCCGTTACCAGGCGTCGGAAATTCTCGAGCGGAAACTTGGAATCTACGGACAGCGAGCCGCCCTTCATGAGAATGAGTGCATCCACCACCTCGCCGCTCTTGAACATATGTTGAAGCTCGAAGTGCTCTTTGGGTAACATCTGCTGGAGAAGATCTTTCAGCATGTGTTCGCCGAAACCGCCACGGATCTTGGGGGCTTTCAGGATTTCCTGCAGGCTGGCTACTTCCTTGCCGACTTCCAGGATTTTTTCGCTCGAGTGACGCATGGCTTCAAGAGAGCGCTGGACATCGGCATAGGAACGGGCTGCGCCGTCTAGGCGCTTGTCGAGCCGTTCGCTGGAATCATGCAGGCGCTTGTCGAGCGCCTGCTCGAAATGAGAGAGCTGCTGATTGAAGGCACTTGAGAGATACTGCAAACGCTCATCAAAATTGCGCCCCAGCTGATCGACTTTTGCCTCCGTACTCGACGGCGCAGCATCAGGCTTTCGGAATGCGAAAAGCAGCCAGGCGAATACGCCGGCAATAAGTATCCCAAAAATAAAGGCGAGGGCGAGGTTCATGGCAACTTTTTAAAGGAGAATCCCTTCCTACTTTTTGAGACCCGCGATAAAACGCTTGAGTTCCGGTACCTTGTTCACGACCTCCTCATAGGGGCCCTCGAGGAACTCGATGAAGAAACGGTCCAGCATATTGAGACGGTAGTGCAGTTCATCCCCATTCATCAGAACGAAGCTCACTTCTTTGCCTAATTCCGCCTCAAGGTGCGTGATGGCGTATTTGAGCTTTGTGCGGTTGGGATTATTGACGACCAGGATCATGTCTACTTTGCTTTTCGGGTAGTTCAGGAAAAGTCCGGAAATGAGTATGAGCTTTACTTCTCCGACTCCTTTCAGCTTGCGAAACACTTGGGCTTGGGCATGGATGTTGACTTTCGAAACAAGCATTTTCAGATCCTGGTAGAACGGAAAGTTCTCATTTGCCTTGTACATCTTGCGGTTGCCCCGAGTGCGCTCGGAAACGAATTTCATTTTGGCCAAGCGCTTCAACTCGCGACTGATGTCGCTTCTCGGAATGAGCGTCTTCTCGGCTACTTCGGCCACCGGGTACTCGCGATCGGCGTTGAGCAGAAAAAAGCGGAGCGTGCGAGCTTTGGCGCGGGAACCGAAGAGAGAGTCGAAAACAGCAAGTGACATACGTTCAAGCGTTAGAGGTATTACAGTCGATACGCCTTCAGTATACGGGAACCCGAGAGGGGAAGTCAAAAAAGCCTGTCAGGGCAAAAAAAGCTTTACTCTAGCTTCAAATCAGTCTTTTTCCGCTTTCATTTATGGTATACTATGCGAAGCTATGGCCGAGAGGAAACCCCCTTCAAAAAACACGACTGCTCCGGTGCTTGAACGCACCGTGAGCGATATTTTGGTGGCTGAAAACCGCTCTGCCGAACCGTTTGTAAAAACCTTCGTGCTGTCCGGGGACAATGTCACCAAGATGGACCTCGGCACCCTGGTCGGAGTGCTGGAAATTGAGGAGAAGAGCGAGGACAGCGCGTATATCGTCAACTTTCTAGCCTCCGTGGCCAAGAAAGAGTATTTCAGCAATCCGCGCCGCGGACCGATTGAAAGCTTTGAGGCAACGCTTCACAAGATCAACGTAGCGCTTACGGAACTGGTTAAGCACGGCAATATTTCCTGGCTCGGAAAACTGCATGGAGCGCTCGGCATCCTTGAAAAGAACCATTTCCATTTTTCCGTTACGGGAGAAGGCTCTATTCTTCTCTTTCGCGGCGACAGCTGCATGGAGATCAGTGAGGGACTGGCTTCCCCGGAAGCGCTGGAACATCCGCTCAAGACCTTCGTAGAAATCTCAAGTGGCCGGCTTTTCCCAGACGATACGCTCATTCTGACTTCCCCGGAGCTGCCGACCCTCTTTCCATCTGAAATTCTTATCAAGAACCGAACGCGCTTCGGGCCAGCGGGATTCCGTCAGTTCCTCAAAACGGCTCTCGTAAACGAGCTCGACATGGCAGCCACCCTCGTCATCGATCTTTCGGAGGGAGAGGCTGTCGGGAAAACTTCCAAAGCTTCAAGCACTGCCCGCAAGCGATCTGCCGGAAAGAAACTTGCCAACGTTTTCAGCGGATATACTTTCGCTGATTCGGAACGGGATAAGGCTTCTGTCGCCGCAGAACTGGAAGCGCGCGAACAAGAGAAAGTCCATGCAGAAAAGAGTGATTACACCGACAAAAAGACCGGCCACATTTACGTTCAAGGAGAAATACCCGTGGATATCCCGAGGGGTCGACTGTTCTGGGAAAGCTGTCTCCATTTCGGAGAAGAGATTGTGCGCTTTATTGGGAGCCTCTTCTTACGTGCCGGACGCAGTATAAAGCGTCAAAGCATGCGCTGGAGCGAAAGCGCCCTGCCAATGCTTGATCAGGCGCGAGAAAAAGCCAGCAGTACCTTTTCACGCCCCATTGAAAAAAAATTGGCTCCTATTAGTACAACAGAAACCCCGTACCTCCCAGAACAAACGCCTATTTCCCGGACTTTTCCCCTGCAAAAGTCGTTTGGACAGCTCAAAGGAATCACAGCAAAATTCGCTTGGCCGGATATCCCTTCCCGGTTCCGGATATTCCGACAAGCACTCATCCATCGGATGAGAGTCCTCGCCCATTATCGATTTTTTTGGTTTTTCCTGGGAGGAATGGTACTTGTTCTCATTGTGGTTCTCTTTCTTTTCCGCGAGCCTTCCGATACGCAAGCTCAACCAGCTGCGTCAAGCGGCGACACGGAAAGCCAAGCTGAAAATCTTTCTCGAGAAACCGGTGCCATTGCCCTTGCCAGCCCGAACACTTTGGAAACAGGCCTTACGGGAGCGCGAAACATCGTTACCCTCAATGGTCGTCTCTATCTGGTCCAGAATAGCGGGCTTGCGGATATCCAGGAAAAAGAACGCTACGCACTCCCGGAAAATGAAAAAGTTCTCTTTGCTTCAGCCATGGACGACCTCAGCCTTATCTTCCTTTACACGGAATCAGGACGTTTATTTTCCTGGAGTCCCCTGGGGAGAAACTTCATACAGAATACGCTCAGCTTGCCTGGCGGCAGCCGGGTAGCGGGTATCGGAACCTACCTGACCTACCTCTACGTACTCGATACCAACCAGGACCAGATATATCGTTATCCACGCACTCCGGCCGGTTTTGAAAACGCCACAAACTGGCTCCGCGACTCCGTCGATCTTTCCGATGAAAGCCTCTTCGAAGTAAACGAGAGTATCGTGCTCGCCTCTAAACCGGAAAGTCTTGAGGGCTTTTTTCAGGGTAAGAAACAAGTGTCATTCGAACTCCCACAAGAGCCCCTGCATCTCTCGGGACTGTTTACAGAACCGGAACAGACCGAGGTGTACGGCCTGGACCGCGAAGCGGGTCGGGTACTCCTCTGGAATACGGACGGCAAACTCTTGCATCAGTATTTTCATCCATCTCTCAAGGAAGCTGCTGCTTTCGGTGTCGATACCGGAAACCGAAGGATCATTGTTGCAAGTGACAACGGAACCGTTTCTGCCTTTCCGTTTGAAAAATAATACCTTCGGCCTTAGACTTGAGCACCTTCCTGGATACGCAGGCGGGTCAGAATTTCTTTACCTACCAGATCTGCATCCCGGCCGTAACGCAAACGGGAGAGTTCTTTGAGCGCGTTGGCAATCTCGCGGTTGCCGCTTGTCGGCGGATAGGTCTTCATGTTAAAGGGTTTGGTCAGTTCGCCGGAGAGCAAAAGACGTACAAAGCATTGATAATTGTCGACGTTCACCAGGTCCTGAGCACGAAAAACAGGTGCGAACTGCTTTTCCAAAAATTCGGCATCTTCCGGACCCACGCGAAAAGAGAGGAGGGATCCGACATTTCCGAACACGGCTTTGGAGATTTCTTCCTGGAGCTGACCGATAAACTGGTGAGCCAAAATGAGTACCAGGCGATACTTACGCGCCTCCGAGAGAATTTGCGCAATAGACGAGGTCGTCACATTCTGGAATTCATCCAAGTACAGATAAAAATCCTGACGCTCGTCTTCCGCTATGTCTACGCGCGACAAGCCTGCCATCAGGATCTTGCCCACGATGATCATGCCGAGCAGCCGCGCATTGATCTCGCCGATGCGGCCCTTGGAGAGATTAACCAAAAGAATCTTCTTCTGATCCATAATCTCGCGGAAATTGAGCGCGCTTTGCTGCTGGCCGATAATCGGGCGCATGAGGTCGTTTGAGATAAACGTCGTAAGCTTCGAAGTAATATACGGCACCATATTGGCGAGCGCTGCTTCCCCACCCGCCTTTTCGGCCTCTTTGAGCCAGAAGTCGCGTACCACCGGGTTTTTACAGCGGGAAAGCTTGAGGCGCCGGAAATCCTCGTCAGCTAAGACCTTGGGAATTTCCATAAGCGTCGAGCCGCTTGCCGGATCCTCCATAATGAGGAGCATGGCGTTACGCATGTACTGCTCGAACATCGGCCCTCCGGCCGTCTTCATGTCGTAGAGCTGGTCGAAAATGCCGATCATCTCATTGATCACGAATGTCTTCTGTTCCGGATGAGCCGGATCGAATTCGAGCATATTGAGCCCCAAGGGTCGTGCCACATCGGCCGGATCGAAAACAATCACGTCTTCGGCCCGTTCGCGCGGAATTGCCCCCAGGATGTCCTCGATGGCGTCTCCGTGCGGATCGAGAAAGCAAAAGCCCTTGCCGTTCTGGGCGTCCTTCTTGGCCATTTCCTGAAGAAAGTTCGATTTGCCCACTCCGGTCTGTCCGATCACGTACATATGGCGGCGGCGATCGGTATCGGGGATGCGGATATCCGTTTTGGTACCGCGGTAATCGTTATAGCCTAAGAGCATGCCCTCGGCGGGAATATTGACCGGGGGCGGGGCGGCGCCGGCTTTGAGCCACTTGATTTTTGGCGTCGTCGTTGTCGAAATAGGGAAGTGGAAGAGACTGGCAAGTTCCTCCGTATTCAGAAGAAATGAATGCTCTTCGTCGACGTTACGGAAAATATACTGGTAGGCCGTCTCACGGCTTTTGGTGCGTTTGCGGACCCGGAAACGGTTGCCGCCGAAATTCTCGAACTGGCCGAAAGCATTTTCTAATTGCCCCAGAATCTGCTCAGCACGCATCTGACTCTCAGCCGAAGCCAAAAGCCGCAGATTCACTCGAAAGGCCGCTTTGTTCGTCTTGGTATCAATCGCCTTGATGAGTTCCTCATCCTGAGGAGTCAGTACCACCGGTTTTTTCTCTGCTTCTTCTTTCTTGCGGGTCGCCGTAGGATCAAAAAGATTGACTACTCCCTGGCCCACCTCTTTTCCTAATCCCAGGGCCGGCTTGCTTTTGCGTAAATCACCGAGGCTTTTCCCTTCTTGGAGGTGCTTGGTAATTTTGTGGCCCTCGGCGCGCCAAGCATTGCCCGCTGGCGAGAGTACGAACTGGATCACCGCGCCCTCACTTTCCGATTGGAGCTTGCTTAGGGCGTTTGAAATCTCATTGAGAGGATCAGAGGGAAGAGATTGATAAGTCTTAAGCGGGAGCGCGTGCGTATGGGAGAGCTCAAGCTCAGCCACCGCTACAGCACTCTGGGGACGGAAAATCGTATAATCCGGTACCCGTTCCAAAACGGCATCTGGGAAGAAACTGTGCACTTGCTTTTCTACACTCTCCCGGAAGAGACGGGGAACAGCCAGATAGAAGAAGATTTCCTCGCTCGTCGAGGGATTGGCCATTTCAAAAATAACCGAGGGAGGCTGGTAGAAAAAACGTCCCAGGAAACTCTGCGGATGCTTGAGACTGGTAAAAGAAGAGAGAAGCTGTTCCATAACGGCCACTTCTTCGCGCCAGGCTTCCGGTCCGGGCGCCGCATCTCCCGGTCCAGGCGTTTTTCGGGCCACCTGCACCACTTCCAGATCCAGAGAAAGCGACTGGCTGACTTCGCGCCGGAAGCGCAAAAAGCTGCGCACGATAAGCAAGGCGCCACTCCCAAGCATTATCAGTGCCAAAAAGACACTGAGCGGTACGAAAATCAGATTGAAGTCAAACCCCTGCATGTTCCCTCCTTCAAAAAATCCTTACACTCCCTGTTGTCCCTGATCTAAAACGGCATGCAGCTTCTCTGCCAGCTCGTCATGCATCAGATCCAAAGCATAGAAATCGCTGAGCGACCGAGCAACCGACACGGCATGAGGCACGCCTTTAGCTTCGGCGAGGCTGACCAAATGCTCGATGCGCTGCCCTTCATCCAGGCTGGCAGCCGTTTTGGCATCATCAGAGACCGTTTGACCGGCAGCGGCCGGCGGCAGGGATTGGATACGGTCCAGGAGCTTCCCAAAATCCCGTTTTTCAGAGACTGCTTCGGCTCCTTTCTCCGGAGCCTGAGCCGGATTGTTTTCAAATGAGAACTCCGGCTGAGGAGACGTTTCGGGTGATTTAAGTTCCGGAGAAGCGCTCTCGGGAGATGAAGCTGCTGCGTATTCTTCAGCCATAAAGGATATGTTACTCGTGGGCAAGGCTTTCTTTGAGGTCTGCACGGAAACGCGCGGCCGTATCGCGGATAAAGACATTGTAGCCCGGAATGCGGTTTTCCAGAAAGGCGTCGATTTCCGACTGGGAAGCCTGGTGCTCCAGAAGTGCTTCGTACTCACGGGCACCGACTTCTCCGAGCTTATCCATCGTCTCTACGAAAAGATGCTTAAGAAGCGTTTCCGCCATCTTGTCGGCAAGTTCCTCCACCTTGTCCCCCGGTACGCCTTCAAGTGCGAACTCTTTTACAAAGGCTTCTTTTACTTTTTCAATATCGAGTACTTCTTGGTCCATAACGTTAATAGTGAATGATTAGAAAGAGAGCTTGAAGCTCGGATTTTTCAGTCGTTCGCGAAGCATCAGAGTGGCTATGCGCTCAAAATAATGACGCAAGCCTTCTTTGGGCTGGACTGCGCCAGCTGCTCCAAACTTCTCGCTTGCGTACCGGGTAAGCCTGGAGACATTTGCCATCTGCTTGATGTCGAGCGGATTCAGACGCGCACTGTAATTATACTTCGGATTCTCCGCTAGATGATTGTAGTGATTAAGCACCCTCTCAACGGAAACATTGTCGAGAGTATGACTCTCTATCAAAGGACTAAAGGCTTTAAACTGCTCATCGGTCATTTCATCTATTAAGAAGACTTCGTTGGCAAGGCCAGAAACGGCAGGATACAGCCTGCTCTTTAATTCAGGATACTCAGCCAGAAAAGCTTTCGGATCGCTCTCGGCCACGCTGTAGGAGTTCTCCGCTAGGGCCAGTTTCTCAGCAGGTACGATAGGTGTGGCAGAGGGCGTCGGCTCCACAAGCGGCGCTTTGGCGCTGACTTCGGTCGCTTTTTTCAAGACCTCATCGTGCGGATGAAGGGGACCTGCTTCATGAGCGGAGGCGGCATGTTCTGCTGCCGGCTGTGCCGCATGAGAGAGGCTCTCGGAGACCGCAGCCATCTTGCCCTCCATAACGTCTTGCACCTCTTGCCCGGAAAGAAGATTCTCTAAATGCAGGGTATCGCCCGGATGAATCGTATTAATATCGCCGCTTGGAAAACCGGCTGTTTCCCAGCCTGCCGCATCCATCGTTTCCAGCTTCTTCTGGATAATAGTCTCGAGAGCCATGATAGCGCGGTTCTTCTCCGCGACCGGCATATCAGCGGGCAAACGATTCTCCAAGATACCCCAGAGACCCTTATTGGCATCCTCCGTGGTGACCACCGCTTCTGTCGCGACTTTGGCAAGACTGTCAGATGCAAGAGCTTCATGCGTTCCTGTAACAGCCGTTTCGGTTGCGTGACTTTCGACTGTGCCCGTCAATGCTTCCTGAAGGACAGTTTCTGGAAGCACAGGAGGAGAAACTTCGGGCCCAGCAGCCGCCTCGACCGCAGAGACTACACCGTCCCCTTCGGGAACCGGCGTTTCGGGCGCTCCTTCACTTACAGGAACCTCCGGACTGTCATGCAAGAAGTCGGCAATGTAGGCTCCGCCGCCAAACAATGCTCCTAGAGCACCGGAGGCAAGCCATTTGCGGTACGTATGTTTCTTGTGTTCTTTAAAACGCTGATCAACACTTTCAGCATTCTGATCCAAAAGAGCTTGGAGCTTGGCAAGACGCTCCCTATCCAATACAAAATTCTCAGAAGCTGCTTCGGAAGAATTGAGACTCTGTATATCACTTTCCACAGACTGACTGATACGTTTCTCTTCACGTTTGTTTCCTACCAGATCAGTAATGCCCTCCGCCGTGACAGCTAAAGCCGCCCCCGAGACGAGACGCCGAGCCAACAGGAGTCCGCCGCCAGCAGCCGCGCCAGCAGCGCCCGCCGCGCTGAGCACAGCAGCGCCGGCAATCGTAGCACCAATAATACCCCACTTATACTTCTTCGGAAGCGCATTATAGCGCCGACCAAGGCTTTTGGCTCCTTCGTACACTTTCCCTAAAATGCTTTGCTTTTCAATCCGCAAGTCAGCATACG
Organism: Candidatus Moraniibacteriota bacterium; assembly: GCA_037201605.1. Taxonomy (GTDB): domain Bacteria; phylum Patescibacteriota; class Minisyncoccia; order Moranbacterales; family UBA1568; genus UBA1568. Next base: position 207,985 of record JBBCGM010000001.1, read on the forward strand.
CTTGGCGGAGCGAGAGCTGTTCATCCATGCGGGCAAAGCGCAGCAATCCCTCCACTCGACTTTCGAGCTCCTCGTTGCTCACATTTTCTTTTTTGAGCGCATCGAGCTCGGAGGATTGGAACGCCTTCACAGCCTGTTCGTAATTCTCCCGATACTGGGTAAGTTCCGGATCTTCGTCGAGCGAATCCAGCTTGCCCAAAACTAGTTGAAGACTCTTCATTTTGGTCGTCTTCTCATAGTCGTGCTGCACGTACGCAAGACGCGCCTGCTCAAGCTGCTGTCGTAGCTGCTCGGTTTTGCTCATCTCCGGCCTCGGCAAAGGAACGAGTTCAGAGCCCATAGGAATTTCTTCCCTCTCGGTCTCTTCCGCCTCTCCTTTCTTTTCAGGTTGGTCGGGTTCTTGTCCTCGACCCTCTTCTCTACCCTGATTTTTAGCAATGGTATGACGCACTCTATTAGAGCCTGATTTTGACTGAGACTGCTCTATCTTTTCAGTTTCCTGCTCAGCAGCCGAAGAAGAGGACTCTTCCGAATTTTCCTCCTGAGGCGGAGCGGGAGGCGCTTCAGGAATTTCAAAGGTAGGAGTGGGAGAAATATTTGAAGGCTCCTCAGACGAGGCTTGCATATCTTCGGTGAGAAGGAGCTCCGGCTCTGGAGAAGGCTCAAGAGGAGCAGGATTGGCTTTAAGCGTGCGTTTCACACGCTCGAAATTCTCGGCCACATTGTCCAGAGATGGAGGAGCCTGGGGTTTTTCAGTAGACTGCTCTGAGATATCAGCAGGAGCAGCTTCTAGCACTTTATACGGAGCGAGGTCAAGCTCCTCTGATGGGGATGCGTCTAGAAAAGTGATTTTCCCTTCGGGATTATCAGCTTTTTCTTCCGGCATTGGCGGAATCTCTCGGATATCTAGAATCCTTGCCTCCGGCTTTTCTTGTGATTGATTTCCTCTACCGAAAATACGCTTAAAAAACCCCTCTCCTTTTTGGGCCTCCTCAGCTTTGCGGTTAGCATTCCATCTTTCCTGAGATCTTTTCCACTCTTGACCGTCAATCATATCGTGTCTGTTTCTGTTTCAGCTCATTTCTGGTATAATACTAGCACAGGCCAAAAGAAAACAAAAAACATTTCTCATAAAAATATGCTGACGCGCTATCGTCTTTTCGCAGGTATCCTTCTGGCGACGATTTTGCTCCTGGCTTTATTCTTACGAAGCGCTGATTTAGCGCATCTTCCTTCCGGACTCTACCCCGATGAGGCAGTAAATGGCATTGACGCCCTGAATGCCATCGAATCTTCGCACTACGCGATCTTTTATCCCAATAACTACGGACGCGAGGGGCTCTTCATCAACCTCCAGGCGCTTGCGCTCAAGCTTTTTGGGACCAATATCGTTGCGCTCAAGCTTTTCTCCGTTTTCTTCGGTACGCTTGCCGTGCTCGGCACCTATCTCCTGGCCAAAGAACTGCTGCATCGGCGCTCAAGCGCCCTCATTGCTGCCTTTCTCATCGCGACGTCGTATTGGGCCATTAACTTTTCGCGCATCGGCTTCCGGGCTATCATGCTGCCCTTCATTTTCTCGTTTACCTTTTACTTCTTTTTCCGCGGCCTGCGCAAAGGCGGCTATGCAAGCTTCATCCTGAGCGGGCTTTTCTTCGGGCTCGGACTCAATACGTACATTTCCTGGCGCATCGCTCCGCTCATTCTGGTACTCCTCGTGCCCTTTCTCATGCTGAGCTATCAGAACTTCATCCGCCGCTTTTGGAAGCAGGCTCTTGTATTCCTGCTGGCTGCTGTTATTACCGCAGGTCCCATCCTCTTCCACTTTTTTGTCAGCCACCCAGAGGATTTCGCTTCGCGTACCGGTGCCGTGTCGGTATTTTCACCAGAAGTGAACCAGGGGCAGCTCGGCCTGACCCTCGCCAAGACTGTCGGACTCTCGCTCGTCAAATATAACTTCTGGGGAGACCAGAACTGGCGGCATAATTATCCCCCCTACCCCGTACTTGATCCGTTTTCCGGCATCCTCTTTCTGGGAGGCTTTCTCTTCCTCATCTTTCAGACCGTTACTTTATTGTGGCGGCGTATCGCCCACAAAGACCGGGATACCCGACTCGTACGCGATGCGTTCCTGCTTATTGCGTTTTTCGCCATGCTCATCCCGGAATTCCTGACTGCCGAAGGGTTACCTCATGCGCTCCGCGCCATTGGTACCCAGGTACCGGTCTTTATCATTGCTGCCCTTTCGGCCGCCTGGCTCGCCAAGCGGGCCCTTCAATCGCAATCGAGAAAGCGCCTCGTGCTGCTGGGTATCCTGGGAATATTCCTGTTTGCCAGCGCTTCAATCAATATCGTTAAGTATTTCGTTTTTTTCCGCCTCAATCCGGCCCAAGCCAGCGCCTTTAACGAGAACTACACCCTCATGTCGCGCTATCTTCTTTCCCTGCCTCCGGAAACCCATAAATACGTTTACGCAAACGCCGGAGGTACTACTATCAACAACGGATTGCCGGTCACGGCACAACCTATCGTTTTCCTCACTCATAACCGCATCGAAAATCTGGAATTTCTGAATCCGGACACCAAGGTTCAGATGCCCGCAGTAATTATCCTGCAGCGGCACGATGAAGCACTCATGGAACGCATAAAGAAAAAGAAGCCGGGAGCCATATTCGAGACTATCGATCTCGATCCGGGTTCTGGTACCAATTTTACCGTTATTACTCTCCCTTAATACACGAACAAATCTATGGACGTTCTGCGCAAACATGCAAATCTGATCGTAGCCCTCATCTTGGTCGCCTTCTTTGCCGTCAACATGCTGGTATCCAGCCAAGAATCTACCATCACAGACGAAAAGGCGCATATCCCGGCTGGCTACAGCTATGTGCGCTATGGAGACATGCGCCTCAATCCGGAGCATCCGCCCATTTTGAAAGACCTCTCCGGCCTGGCACTTTTGCCGCTTCAGCCGGAGTTCCCGCTTGATTCCTGGGAATGGCAAGAGGGTATCAACGAGCAATGGACGCTCGGCGACAAATTCATCAACTGCACCGCCCCCGAGCAAGCCTGTAATGATGCGGACCTCATCACCTTTGTTAGCCGTATCCCCATTATCCTCGTTGCCGTCATTCTAGGCGCTTTTCTCTACTTCTGGACGCGTGAATTGGCAGGAACCTTGGCGGGCTTGCTCGCTCTGACGCTCTACGCTTTTGATCCCAATATTATCGCTCACAGCCACTATGTGACGACCGACATCGGCATAGCGGCGTTCATGTTCTTTGCGTTCTACTTTTTCGTCCGATTCCTGAAAGATCCGAGTCCGAAAAACATATTCTGGTCCGGTATCTTCTTCGGCCTGGCGCAACTGACAAAGTTCTCCGCCGTACTCCTCTTGCCTATTTTCGGGCTCTTCGTTATCCTCTACGCCCTGGCGACACCGAAACCCGTCGGCTCATCTCTTAGCACGTGGCTCTTCAAGCTGCGCGAGATCTTCTTCTTAGGCCTCAAGTTCCTTCTGAGCCTCGTCATCGCTTTCGTACTCATTTATATTGTCTACTATCCTCATACCATCAACATGCCGGGTGAGAAATTGTCCGAGGTGGCTCATGTGATGTTCCCCGATTACGGGCTGGGTCCTTGGGCGAAAAGTGTGATTGATGCAACGTACGGCTCGGATATCCTGAAACCGTTCGTGGAATTCATACTTGGCGTCTTCATGGTCTTTGGACGCGTTTCGGGCGGCAATACCTACTATTTCCTCGGCACCGTGTCTAACCAAGCCTCTCCCTGGTACTTTCCCGTCGTTTTCCTCCTCAAAGAAACCCTTCCCTTCCTCTTCCTCTTGGTAGCGACAACGCTCTACACCCTGTACCGCATCGGAAAAAGTCTGAGTGAGGCCCGTTTGCGCCGCATAAACGATTTCTGGCATTTCTTGGGCCAGAGCTTCCGCAGCCGTATCGCCCAGTACCTTGCGCTCTTCTTCATACTCTTTTACGCCTTCATCAGCATCACAGGGAACCTCAACATCGGCTTCCGGCACCTTTTTCCCATTCTCCCGTTCCTCTACCTCCTTATCGCCAAGACCGTTTCGGATGCCCTGAAGCGTATCCAAAACGACGCGTGGCGGCACGTCGCCTGGTCGCTTATCGGCATCCTCATGCTGTGCGTCATGGCCATACCGGTCATAAGCTACCCGAGCTACCTCTCGTATTTCAACGCCGCTTTTGGCGGGCATACAAACGGCTACCGTTATGTAACCGATTCGAATTATGACTGGGGTCAAGATCTGAAAAGGGTGCGGAATTTTGTGGATACGCATAATGCCTGCGTTGCGAGCGAAGAGACCGATGCAGCGCTCTGTCAAAAAGCCGTCGGCACTCTCCCTCCGATCGATGCCATCCGCGTCGACTACTTCGGCGGTTCAAGTCCCGCATGGTACCTGGGCGACCGCTTTCTTCCTTGGCGTTCCTCGAATATGCCGGAAGTTGGTTGGTACGCTCTTTCGATCAACTTCCTGGAAGAATCCCTGCATCGTGAAAGTACGCCGGAAGACCCGACCTACAGCTGGCTCAAAGATATTCAGCCAGTGGCGCGGGCCGGTGATTCGATCTTCATCTTCTATATTCCGGTCGTACCGGGTGCGGATCAAGAAAACTAGCGACATCCCATAAAAAACACTCCCTCGTCGTCGGGAGTGTTTTTTATTCTTTCTTCTGTTCCTTCTTTTTGTCGGGCTGCTGCTCTTTTTCAGCCTCCTGTGGAGAGGTTTCGGGTGTCGGCTCCTTGGGGGCATAGTAAATGCGCTCCTCGGTACGCAGATCGATGTAGCGAAGTTTCTGAAGCGCTTCGTCTTTGGGCATCTCTTGGGCGAAGAAGAGACTTAGGGCTTGGAGGGCCGCTTCCGGATCGCGCTCTGCGCTGACCCAAATCTCCAAGCCTTCGGGAGTGCGCAGCCGCAGCTCATCCGCAAAACGCGAAGGGGTACTCATTTCCCTCTGAATACTGATTCCGATGTGCTCTGGCAAAAGCCTCTGCCACAAAAAAGCATGCTCAATAAAAGTATGCGGGACAATATCCTGCTCGAAAGCTACGGGCAGGCCGCTTTGGTCGACAATCGTATACACTGCCACGGCTTCCGGCACATTTTCCTCAAGTACCCGAGCATCATGCACCTGGCCTTGCTCATCAAGCAGGAAACAGGGGCCCTTCGTACACCAAAGCATCATCGCCTGACGCTCCTCGAGACCAATACGCACTTCCCCGGGAAAGCGTTTTTCGACCCGTATCTGGCGTATCTGCGGATACCGGTGGAGAACTTGCTTTTCGAAAGCATGGGGCTGGAAAAAGAAGAAATTGCGTCGGGGAAAAAGTTTCCAGAAACGGCCGTCTGTTTCTTTCCAGAAGAACTCTTCGATCTTTTCACGCGTAGCTGTCTCCCCGCCCCCCGAGGTAACTCTATCTATCATGAGGAAAGGTGAAGCGAACAGCACATACCCGACTGTTCCCAAAAAAAGAAGCCAGAGAAGGAGCGCGAGGATCCGCACCGCGCGGAAACGCGGCTTGACTATGTCAGGCACGCGTTTCCGGTTCTCAAGCTTGCGCCTGGGCAAGAAGTGTTTGGAGGCAAGTGCGCCTTTTTTTTCTCTGCGGAGCTTCATACGTCCAAAAGCACGTCTTCCAAAATAAAACGCGCGCTGCCATCCCCCTGTCGCAAGCGGGAAACAGCTTCACTCAAGCCTTCAAGGAAGGCAGCGAAGCGGAGTACTTTTTTAGCCTCCTGCTCTCCAAGCAGGCGCGTATGCATACCGGGTACATACCACTCCAAAAGACGGATAGCCCGCGGTACGTCATGAGAGAGCCGCTCAGCAAGACTGGTCCGCTCAGCAAGGCTCAGGGCAGAAAGACGGAAGAGCGAAGCCAGATCATCCTTGTCTGCTCGGAAAGCTTCCGGCTCGTCATGTGCCCGCCGGAGCATGCCGGGCCGACCCAAACGGAGAAAGAAATCCGGCAATTGCGCGCTCTCTTTGGCGAAAGCGCTCTTGAGAAACTCTTCGGGTACCAGAGCAAAGCGTCTCTCTTCCAGCCGTGAGAGAAGCGTGTCGAGCAGTCGGCCTTTCTCATGGGTGATAAAAATGAGGAAAGTCTTGCCGAGCGGCTCTTCAGCATACTTAAGGAGCGCGTTCTGAGCACTCGGAGAGAGCTCGTGCGCATCATCAATAATCACCACCCGGGCCTGGACATGAGGAGTCTCCCGTAAAAAGAAGAGAAGATCGCGTATGGTCTCAACGCCGATTTTCTGGGTACGCAGACGGCCCCGCACCCGGACTTGCTCCGGACGGACTATAAGAACGTCGAGCGGATGCGGCCAGTCGGGAGTCGGGATGAAATCAGATGCTCCGGAAAGGAGCGCGGCACACTCGAGCGCTACCAGCTGCTTGCCAATGCTTTCCGGACCGGAAAAAAGCACGCTCTGGGGAAAAGCGCCGGAAAGGATAGCCTGCCTGAGGCGAGCTCGTTCCTGTGTGTGGCCGATAATTTCAGGCATAGGCGCTACTAGTTTGCAAGAAAAAGGCGACGCACCGCGTCCTCGATACCCTTGGCAAAAGCATCGAAAGAAAGATGAACCACGCTTTTCCGGAGGGCTTCCGGTGCAAAGGCCCCTTCTTTCTCAAGCGCTAAAAATTCCAAGAGAGCAACCGACAGGGCTTCCGGCGTCGGCGAAGGATACAGCACGCCCTCCTTGCCATGGCGTATCAGTTCCTGCACTCCCCCCGAAGCGACCGCGACCACCGGCACGCCGAACGAAAGCGCTTCGGCTGCTACCAGCCCGAAGTCTTCAACGGAAGGCTGGATGAGGGCGCGCGCCTGAGCATAACACTGGGCGAGTTCCGCATCCGCAAGCGTCCCTGAAAAACGGATGTTTGGTCCGGCCTGTTTCTCGAGACGTTTGCGTTCCGGCCCATTCCCCACGACCAAAAGAGGGAGACCGAGCTTGGTAAAGGCATCCACTGCCGCGTCCACTCCTTTCGAAGACGTGAGGCGGGCTACCACCAGAAAATACGCTTTCGCCAGATCCTCCTGATTGCGGCCATGTTTTTCGTACAACTCCGTCGCAGCCGGATAAATGATGGGCGCTTCTTTCCGATAGTATTTGGCGATGCGGGCCTTCGTGTAGCGGGAATTAGCGAGCAGCTGATCGGGCCGCTCGGATGCCTGCAGATCCCACAGGCGCAGATAGCTCTGGAGAAGACGCAGCACTATTTTTGGCATCCACCACTGTCCGCGCGTTCGGAGCGCTTCTTCAGGCCGCTCCCACACAAAGCGCATAGGCGAATGCAGGTATGCCAAGTGCTTGGTAGAAAGGCGCGTCACGACGCCCTTGCTCCAGGCACCAGAAGAAGAAATCACCAGGTCGAAATCCCGCAAGTCAAAGGCTTCTACGGCACTGGGGAAAAACGGCAGGAGAAGCGCAAAACGCTGGCGCGCCCACGCTGGCCAGCGGCCGAGCCGGGACACGTAGATGATGCGCCCAGGCAAGAGTGCTTCGGTCACTTTCCGATCAGAGAGAAGTGTATAGACAGGCGCATCAGGGTAGAGACGCGCCAGATCCACCAGCACCCGCTCGGCTCCCCCGCGTGCCAAAAGAAAATCATGGACAAGAGCCACTCGTAAGCGACTCCCTTTTTCGGTCATCGAATGATTCATGTATTCTCAGTCAACAGGAGGCTTATTTCCTCGGCGCAGCGCGCCCAACTAAAACGGTTCAGGTTCTCCTGGCCCGCTTTTTGCATTTTAGCACGCTCATCCCGGCTCATCTGGGTGACTTTCTCGAGAGCGGAAGCGATACTTTGTACGGAAAGCGGATCTACATAGAGCGGCCCTTCGCCGCCCACTTCCGGGAGCGATGAAGTAGCGGCGGTAATCACCGGAATCCCAGCCGCCTGCGCTTCAAGCACCGGCAGACCGAAGCCCTCGTAGAGAGAAGGGAAAACAAAGGCGCTTGCTCCCGCCAGGAGTCGCCACTTCTCGGCATCAGATATATAGCCAAGTTCTTGAACGTCTTTCTGATGGCCTAATTCTCCCAAAATCTTGCATATCTTTTCGTAGCCATGCCCCGGCGAGCCGGCGAGTACCAGCAAATGCGGAAGGCTGGTTTTTTCTTTGAAACGATCAAAGGCCTGGAGCAGGCGGGCGATGTTCTTGCGCTCTTCCACACGCCCGACAAAGAGAAAATAGGACGGTTGCGCTTCCACCGGGCTCGGCTGCTCCGCGGGCCGCTCGAAACCCTCGCCGATAACAGTGATTTTTTTCTCAGGCACCTGGTAGAGGCGCATGAGGTCTTGTTTGGTATTTTCGGAAACGGCGATGACTGTGTGCGCAACTCGCACCGAAAAGCGGATGGAGACGCGCATGTAGAAACGCTCCCAGAGGGTGTAGGCTTCCGGACACACTTCGTACTCCAGGCCATGGACGGTAACTACCGTGTTCTTGGGATGAAAAAACGGCACGGTATGCGCCGGTACGAAAAGCGTGTCTACCGGCCGCAGAAACATCTCGCGCGCAAGCCCTCCCTGCGTCCAGAAACGCGGCGCAAAGATAGGCACGACGCGCCAATTGACTGGAAGTACAAAGGGTACTCGGGGAACAATGAAGCTTGGCAGGAAATGCCGCCACGTGAGTGTCGGCCGTACATACAGGCGGACCTCTGTATCTCCCGGTAAGAGACGCGTCAGCTGCTCGATAATGCGAAAGCTGTATTCTTCGATGCCGGTGCGCCGTACCAGAAACGCACGCGATCCGTCGATGCCGATAACCATAGGCTTATTTGGCAAGCATCAGACTGCGTTTGTAAATCTCCAGATTTTCCAAAACGATGCCGGTTCCCTTTACCACGCAAAAGGCGGGATCGTCAGCCACATAACAGGGCACGCCGATGGTTTTGGCGATGAGCTGGTCGAGGTGGCGCAGCATGGCTGTCCCGCCCGAAAGCACCATACCCTTGTCCATAATGTCCGCCGCAAGTTCCGGCGGAGTTTCCTGTAAAACCTGCTTGATGACATTGATGATCTCGCGCAGCTCGTCCTGAATGGCTTCGGTAATCTCGTTCGAAGAAATACTAACTGTCTTAGGCAATCCGCCCATGAGGTCGCGGCCGCGCACTTCCATATGATCCTCCTTCACCTGAGCCATAGCCGAGCCGATAGTCATTTTGACTTCCTCAGCCGTGCGGTCTCCGATGGCAAGGGAATATTTGCGCTTGATATAGTCCGAAATGGCCTGATCGATGCGGTTGCCGCCCACCCGGGCCGAAGCGCTTGCCACCACGCCGCCGAGGGAGATAATAGCGATCTCGGATGTGCCGCCGCCGATGTTAATGATCATATTGCCCTGGGGTGTGTGGATAGGAATACCAGCCCCGATAGCAGCCAAAATCGGCTCTTTGACCACGTAGGCGTGCTTGGCGCCCGCCTTAAGCGCCGCATCTACGACCGCTCGGCGCTCCGTCGAAGTGATACCGGCAGGAATGGAAATGACCACTTCCGGCCGGAAAAAGCGCACCCGGCCCGAGACGCGGTTGAGGAAGTATTTGAGCATGGCTTCCGTGATGCGGTAGTCGGCAATGGCTCCGTCACGGAGCGGCTGACGCGCCACGATAGTATCCGGCGTGCGGCCGAGCATTGCCTTGGCCTCATCCCCTACGGCAAGCACCTTGTTTTCAATAAGCGAAATGGCGACGACCGAGGGTTCGTTCACGACCACGCCCTTGCCCGGCACAAAGACGAGGGTATTGGCGGTACCCAAATCGATGCCGATCTTGCGCAGGAAGACCGGGCGGTTCTTAATTTTAGGAATGCCAAATGCCATAGAATTTTAGCGGTCGATACGGCGGATGGAAGCCCCCAAAAGCGCGAGACGCTCTTCGAGAGCCTCATAGCCGCGGTCCACCTGATAGATGTCTTCGACTACCGTCGTGCCGCGGGCCGCAAGCGCCGCGATAATAAGGGCGACACCGGCGCGCAGATCGTAGCTTTTGATGACGGTACCCTTGAGCGCGGTCTTGCCATACACGATCACCTGGTGAGGATTGAGCACCGTGGCCTTGCCTCCCATTTTTTCCAGTTCCGCTACATAGCTGAAGCGCCCTTCAAAAAGGGTATCGAAAATAAATGTCTGCCCTTCGGCTTGCGTGGCGAGCACTCCGAGCGGCGCCTGAATGTCGGTCGGGAGCCCTGGATAGGTACGGGCCTCGATCTTCTGAACAGCGTGCAGGGTTTCGGGCGCAATCACGGTAATCTGATCCCCCTCTCCGTATTCAAAGCGTACTCCGAATTCCTGCAGCTTTTCGAGTACCAGGTCCAGGTGATCGCGCCGCGCGCCTTGAACGGTGATGCGGCTGCCGGTCGCGGCACCCAGGATGAGGAAAGTTGCGGCTTCGTTGTGATCGGGAATGAGCGTGTGCTCTGCACCGGAAAGCGTAGCGCTTCCCTGGACGGTCAGCGTGTGCGTGCCGATGCCACGAATCTGCGCGCCCATCTGGACGAGAAAACGACACAGGTCTTCCACATGCGGTTCGCAAGCGGCGATCTTGATCGTGGTCGTGTCGGGCAAAGTGGCTGCAAGCATAAGGGCGTTTTCGGTCGCAGTCACCGAAAGTTCGCGCAGCACAACATAGCCTGCCTGAGCTTTGGTCGCATCGACGCTGTAGCCATCATCCGTTACTTGTACGGTTACCCCGAGCTGTTCAAAGGCGGCAAGGTGTGTATCCACGGGCCGCGCTCCGATGACGCAGCCGCCCGGCTCGGGCAAAGAAAAGCGCTTGAAGCGCGCTGCCAAAGGGGCAAGCAACAGAATAGAAGAGCGGATACGCTTAACAGCTTGGGTGTCCAAACCGCCGAGGGCAAGCTGATCGGCTTGAATCTCAAGCGTACGCTCTTCCTTCCAGGTCACGCGCGCGCCCAAACTTTTGATAATCTCGAGCATGCGGAACACGTCCTCAATGCGCGGGACGTTTCGGATGACGCACAGGTCTTGGGTAAGGAGGCAAGCAGCCAGGATAGGCGTGGCAGCATTCTTGGATCCACGCACTTCGATCGTGCCGGAAAGCTTTTTCCCGCCCTCAATTTCGAAAATTTCCATAAAGTAGGGCTAGTATAGCGCGCTTAAGGCCTTTTTTCAACCGAAAACGACCCTTTCCTAAGCCATTCCTACCACTTGACTTTTTACTGTTTTAGGTGTATAATATAAGTTTGAAGATGAATGATCATCCTTCAACTATTAAGGAGAAGTCCTTTGAAGAATCTGAAGCCGCAAACCGTTTGCATCATCCTCTCCTACGCCCTAGCCCTCGTGGGCACCGGCGGCTCGGTCAAGGCCGACCGCCTGATGATGAGTGGCGACTTCGCGGAAGCCAGCTCGCTTCAGCACGATTCGCTTTTCTTCTTCATCATGGCGGCCGTCGTCATCCTCGCTTTCATCCTCATCGAACGGGCGACGAGGCGGGTCGTGCAGTAATACTGCCGACATAATAATAAGAAAACGGCTCCCGGGTATCATCCCATGGGGCCGTTTTTATTTTCCTAAAAATCCTTACTGCTTGCGCAGATAATCGTAGGCCGAGAGGGCAGCGGCGACTCCTAAGCCTGCCGAGATGTTGTTCTGTTTGTACGGCAGATCGGTCGCATCGCCTGTTGCGAAAATACCAGGAACATTCGTAGCGGCCGTTTTGCCGTCCACCACGATCTCGCCGCGCTCGTTCGTTTCCACTAAATCCTTCACGAATTCCGTATTGGGAACGACGCCGATTTCCACGAACACGCCTCCTACCTCGAGCGTTTTCTCCTGGCCGCTCTCTTTGTCTAGATATTTGATGCCGGAGACTTTGCCGTCCCCTTGGATTTCTTTGACTTCCGCCTGGTAAATAACGCTCACTTTGTCTGCAGCGGCTTTCACTTTTTCCTGGGTGATAGGGTCGCCTTTCAGTTCCCCCGAGCGCACCAGTAGTACTATTTCTTTAGCATACGGCAACAGGTCTTCCACGGCTTCGAGTCCCGCGTTGCCGCCACCGACTACGGCTACACGCTGCTCTTTGAAAAAAGGGGCGTCGCAGGTCGAACAGTACGCAACGCCTCGGCCGTTTAGCTGCTCCTCGCCCGGCACATCCAGGTGGCGATGGCGGCCGCCGGAAGCGATGATCAGCGTTTTGCCGGCGTATTCCCCTTTGGCGGTTTTGACGTGAAAGTTCGTGTTGATCCGTTCGATGCCGGTCGCTTCCTCCCCCACTTTGATTTCGATGCTTTCCTGGGCGCGCAAATGCTTTTCAAGCGCTTGGGCAAATTCCCAGCCGGAAATGCTTTCGGTGCCAATCCAGTTCTCAATGCCGGCTGATACAGCCGACTGGCTGTTGAAGTCGCGGGTTATAAAGAGCGTTTTGAGGCGCTTGCGGGCAGCATAAACGCCGGCTGCCACGCCGCCTGGGCCGCCGCCGATAATAATGGTGTCGTAGAGCGTTTCCATAGAGATGCTAAAAATGTCCTTCTATCCTACTCTCAAATAGGCAACCGTTCAAGCGAGCGCCTGGGCTCGGAACTGGTCCCCGCGGTCGAATTCGTTTTGAAAAATGCCGAAAGATGCCGTCCCCGGGGAAAGAAGCACCACGTCGCCTGCGAGAGCTGCCTCCCGGGCCAATGCCAGGGCTTCGGCCATAGAATGAACGATCGCGATCTTATCCTTGGCGCCGGCCGCTTCCATGGTGGCCACAAGCTCATCCGTACCGCCGCCCGCAAAAAGAATGGCTTTTTTGACGCGCCTGGCTGCCTCTCGGCCGAGCGAGGAGAGAGGAATTTCTTTGTCGCTTCCGCCCCCGAGCCACACGATAGGACGGGCATCAAAGCTCTCCAGCGCAGAGAGAGCGGCCTCCGGAATCGTCGCGGCGCTGTCGTTATAATAATCGACATCTGTCCGGGTACCGACAAACTCCAAACGGTGCGGTATGCCGCTAAAGGTTTCTATTCCCTGGCGAATGGCTTTCGGTTTGAGTCCGTAGGCAAGGCACGCGAGCGCTGCTGCCAAGACGTTCTCGATATTGTGGCTGCCGAGGAGCTTTAGGCCCTCGAGCGGCATGAGCACTTTGGCGGCCTGGGCCGTCTGGATAAAGAGCATGTCATCTTGGACCCAAGCCGCCATTCCTTCGTGCAGCTCCTGGGCAAACCAGAGAAGCTGTCCCGGCGCGTCTTGGACGGATTCGCGCACGGCCACATTGTCGAAATTGGCGACCAGCGTATCCGTACTCTTCTGGAAACGGAAGATGAGTTCCTTGTCGCGCAGGTAAGCTTCCATCGTCTTGTAGTAATTGAGGTGGTCGGCGTGCAGGTTGGTAAAGACCGCGATGTGAGGGCTTTTTTTCGCTGCCTTCAATCCGGACAAACGCCAGGAGGAAAGCTCGAACACCACGACGCTCTTCGGAGTGACTTTGGAAATTTGGGAGAGAACCCCTGTCTGGCTGACGCCGACGCGCACGACCGGAAGGCCTGCTGTTTCAAGGATATGAGCAATGAGGGAAGCGGTAGTGGTCTTGCCCTTGCTCCCGGTAATGCCGATGATCGGCGCTTTCACCTGCTCGAAAAACAGGCTGGAGTCCATCTCAACCGGCACTCCGTGCTTCTGGGCCAATTGGATATATTCGTTGCGCCAGGAAATAGCAGGGTTCTTGACGACCATATCAACCCGGGTAAAGTCTTCCGGCCGATGCGCTCCCAAGACGTAGGTAATGTTCTTGTATTTGGCGAGTTTCTCAAGCGAGGGCTGGAGCTCCGTCTTTTTCTTTATATCGGTGACGATGATCTCTTTGGCTCCCTGGTCAGCTAAAAATCGGACGGTGCCGACACCTCCCTGGTTGAGTCCCAGACCGAAGACCGTAATACGTTTTCCGCGGAAATCTTTCGCCATATGAGAGGATTTGAGAATCTTTAGGCTACTAGAAAGCCAGCCCTTTGACAAACAGCTACCAAAACCAAGTGAAACGGCGCTTGCGGCCAAGCACTTTACCGAAACGCTTCTCGGAAAGACGGCCGCTTCGGAGCGCAAATTCTCCATTTACGATCAGGTGGCGCAAACCGACGGCGTACTGGTAAGGATCTTCAAGCGTCGCTTTGTCGGCAAACGTTTTAGGATCGAAGATAGCCACATCGGCAAAGTGGCCGCGCTCCAAAATCCCCCGCTTCTCGATGCCGAATTTGTGAGCCGGGCGGCCGGTCATCTTGTGAATGGCCTCTTCCCAGGTAAGGAGCTTCTCTTCGCGCACGAATTTACGCAGCACGCGCGGGAAGGTACCGAAGTTGCGCGGATGCACCAAGTCACCGCTTTTCTTCTGGCCCAGACTGTAACCGGCACCATTGGTCGCAATAATAGAGAAGGGATGCTTGATAGCAGCCGCTATGTTCTGCGGCGCAAGCATGCGAAGCGAAACGATAGCGCGGCCTTCGCTCGCTACCAGAAAATCCAGGAGTGTCTCTTCCGGACTCTTGCCCTGGAGGCGGGCAATATCGCCTATTTTGCGCCTTGAGAGCATCTTCACGAGCGAGGAAGAAGTGATGAAGATTTCTTCGTAGTCGAGTTTCTGGGCTCTAAGATCGCGCAGCACGGAAGCGCGGACCTGAGGATCCCGAAGCTTCTGGAGCATCATCTTGCGGCCGTCTTTGGTGATCCACTCCGGGAAAAGCGTATACAGCACGGAACCGGTCGTCGTATACGGGTAGACATCAAAGGAAACGTCGAGTCCCGAGAGTGCGGCGTTTTCTATGAGTCCCAAAGCTTCGCCAAAGAGCGCCCAGTTCTCCGGGCCCACTGCCTTGAGATGCGAGATGTGCAGCCGAGCATGAGTCGTGCGGGCGGTTTGAAGCGCCTCCTCAACGGCTCCGATGAGTCCGGAACCTTCGTTGCGGATATACGTAGCATAGATGCCGCGGTACTTGGCAACGCGCGAGACAAGGGTGGCAAGCTCTCGCGCCTTGGCTCCCTTGGCATGGGTATAGAGGAGGCCGGTGGAAAAGCCGATCGCTCCCTGACGCAGGGCGCCTTCCAAAAAACCCTCCATCAGGCGAATTTCCTGGGGCGTGATCACGCGAGTTTCGTCGTGCATGGCGCCCCGACGCAGCGTGCCATGACCCACGAGGGTGGCAAAATTCGTTGCCGGCCTGCGCCGATAGACAGCCGTGAGAAAATCCTCCATCGAGAGCCAGTCGAGGTTGATCTTCTCGACATCGGTCCACTTCTGAATGGAGCGGATAGCCTTGGGGCCGGAGAGCGGAGCAAGAGAGGATCCCGAATTCCCTCCCACAATCGTCGTGATGCCCTGATAGATGAGGCTTTCGAGACTCGGATTTGCAAAGAGCTGCCAGTAACTGTCCGAGTGATTGTTAACATCGATAAACCCCGGCGTAATGAACAGCCCCGTGGCATCAATCACCCGGTGAGCCTCTGCGTCTCTAAGATCGCCCATGGCGGCAATATGCTCTTCCCGAATAGCCACGTCACCGCGAAAACGACGGTTGCCCGTACCATCGATAATCGTCCCGTTTTTGAGCAGGATATCGTACATAGCGTTTAGGAACCCGTTTTGGCTTCGAGGTCTTTCATGAATTGCGCGTCCTTTTTAAGTACCGGAGGCACCAGCTTGGTGATATCGGCAGCATCCTTGAGCGGGGGCAGTTGTTCCAATGCCGCTTTTTTGGCAACCGCAAGAATCTCGTCGTATTCAGACATAGAGGGAACGACGAAACGCACGTTGCGAAAATCCTGAGCCACAGCCGCAAGCACTACTTTGCCCGTGCGCATGTCCGGGAGCATTTCAGCGAGCGCGTTGCCGGTGTTGCGCTCATTTTTCATCGAAGCGATGCTTATGTTAAAAGACTCGTCGCGGCGCAGCTTGTCAGCGGCAAAATGCATGGCGTATGCCGGATCGATGGCCGCTACCTTGAGCATAAAGGTGCGGTTCTCGCGAATATGAGCAGGAAGGCTCTGGAGAAACGTACCAAGTGAGTCTTCATGGAGATCCAATTGGGAGATATAGCGCTCAAGATTCTCATCGATAATTTCACTGCTCTGCTGCAAGCCCTCGTCGCCGAAGCTTGATTCGGTAAAGAGCGGTTTCTTGGGGACTTTGGGCTCGGCCCTGGGAACAGAGGCGGGTTCCGCGATGACTGACGGAGGAGTCTCTTCCTCGCCTTTGACCGCCAATTTCACGCCCTTCTTTTTCGCTTTCGAAGGAGCGGGCTTCTCTGCAGCAGGCACTCGAGCCTTTGGAGGTTCGGGTGACTTCGGGTGATCGGCACGATGCAGATCGGCCTCAAGGAGCGACAGTTCCTTTTCCAGTTCTTTGCGTTCGCCGATAAGCGCCAAAAGTTCATCGTCAGGACGGCTGGGATCGATCCGGGCATTAATGTTCTCAAGGTCTGCTTGCAGTTCTTGGCGTTTAGCCTCTTTTTGCGTGCGGAGAGCCTCGATATCGTTCTCTTTCTGCCATTCTTCCAATTCGCGGCGCTCGCTCAAAAGCGCCAGTACCTCTTCGTCAGAGAGCGCTCCCAGATTCTTGTGCCGGATCTCTTCGAGACGGGCGCGTTTGTCCTGTTCCTCCTGCTTTGCCATGCGGTCCTCCTATGCTGCAATGTGCAACGCCATTTCTACTAAACGATTTGAATACCCCCATTCGTTATCATACCACGCAACGACTTTGACTAGATTGCCGCCGACCACTTTTGTAAGCGACAGATCGATGACGCTGGAAAACGGATTGCCTATATAATCCGAGGAGACAAGCGGTTCTTCGGACACCGCCAATACTCCCCGATACTGCACGGCTCCCGCGGCCTTTTTCAAAGCTTCGTTCACAGTTTCAGGAGTGACATCCTGCTTGAGGAGAAACGTAAAATCCGTGAGCGACACCACGATGGTCGGGACGCGGAGCGACATGCCGTCGAACTTTCCGTTCAGTTCCGGAATAACCTGGGTGACGGAGATGGCAGCACCCGTGGTAGTCGGAACGATGTTTTGAGCAGCGGCCCGAGCGCGCCGCAAGTCCTTATGCGGACCGTCCTGCAGGTTCTGATCAGCCGTATAGGAATGGACAGTGGTCATGAGGCCTTTCTCGATGCCGAACGTTTCGTGCAGCACCTGTGCCACTGGTGCCAGCGAATTGGTAGTGCAAGATGCATTCGAAATAACGTTTTCATCGCCGTAGTGCTCCGCATTGACACCGAGGAGATAGGTGGGAATGCTCTCATCCTCATCTTTGGCTGGCGCTGAAAGGATGACTTTTTTGGCACCGGCAGTCACATGCTTGATAGCGCCCTCCCTAGTCGTAAAGCGCCCGGTACATTCAAGTACCACGTCTACTGCATGTTTGCCCCAGGGAAGCTTTTCCGGTTCCGGCTCGGCATAGACCGGGTAGCGGGTGCCGTCGATGACCAGCGCGCCGTTTTCAGCCTTCACCTCGCCGCGAAAATGACCGTAGGCGCTGTCATAGCGTAAGAGGTGTGCCAGCGTCGGAGCGTCCGTCAGGTCGTTTATAGCAACCACTTCAAGCTCGGGCTTGCCGAGCGCGATTTTCATGGCATTACGGCCAATTCTTCCGAAACCGTTGATAGCGACTCTCGTTTTCTGCATAGGAGTATAAAATTAAGCTTTATGATTGCTTCCAAACATCATGATCTTGCCTCGGACCGTCTCTTCAGCCGCACTGCGTCCTGCTTCCAGCACCTTGCGCAAATCCGTCTCGTCACGGCTTTCCAGTGCCGAGCGCAAGCCCCCGATAAACGCAAGACGTATAGCCGTATCGACATTGAAACAGCTGATGCCTCGTTCGATCACTTCGCCGACGCGATCTCCCTGCCAGTCCGATGCTCCATGGAGAACCAGAGGAAGCTCGACTTTCTTGCGAATGGTTGAGAGGCGTTCGTAGTCAGGCACCTGGCGCTCGCGAAAGAACCCGTGCGCATTCCCAATGGCCACGGCAAGCGTATCAATACCGGTTTCCTTCACGTATTCGACCGCTTGGTCCGGATCGGTCATATAGTCGTTCCAGTCAATGGTATCCATCTGAGCTTCGCCGATATAGGGAACGTTGCCGAGCTCAGCCTGGACGCTGATGCCTTTGGAATGGGCGATTTCCACGATTTTTTTGGTCATCATGAGGTTGTCGGCATATTCTTTGCGCGAACCATCGTACATGACAGACGGAAAGCCGATGTCCATGGCGCGCTCCACCACTTCAAAACTCTTTCCATGATCCAGGTGGATACCGATTGGAATATCCGGAGCGTAAAATTCGGCAAAGTTCTTAATGGTATGGAAAATAGCCCTGCCGCCCGCATAATCGAATGTTTTTTCGGTCACCTGGAGAATAACCGGAGAGCGAAGCTCCTTCGCTGTCCGGATAACCGCCTGCACTGTTTCAAGATTAACCACATTGAAAGCGCCGACGGCATACCGTCCGGCTTTGGCTTTCTCAAGAATTTCTTTGACGTTCGTAATCATAGGCTAGACATGTTCAGATTCTGCGGCCTCCAAACTCTCCGCCATCTTGATCATTTCATAGGGAGAGAGGCTTTCGCGTCCCACTAAAACCCCGTCCATCTGAGCCTCCCAAGAAACGGCAGCTAGAAAAGCATGCTTAACGGAACCGCCGTAGAGCACGCGCGTTTTTTCAGCTGTCGCTCCATCGAACAGCTCTCCGAGGATTTTTTTTATGAGGATGCGCACCTGCAGAATCTCGCTCGTCGTAGGGAGAATATCGGTCCCGATAGCCCAGCGGGGTTCGTATGCAAGAACAATCTCGCCGGCCTGAAGCTTAGAGACGCCAGCAAATATACTCTGGAGCTGGCGTTGCAACACGGTATCAAGCTGCCCCTGGTCACGCTCAACTCGACTCTCGCCAACGCATACGATCGGCACCAAAAAGTGCTTTAGAGCGGCATCTACTTTCTGCTTCACGATCTCGTCGGTCTCGCCGAAAAGGGCGCGGCGCTCGCTATGGCCCAAAATAACATAATCGATACCGAGCGATTTGAGCATGGCGGGAGAAATCTCTCCGGTAAAAGCGCCGCTCTTTTCCCAGAACATATTCTGGGCACCCGAATGGAAGCCCTCAGGGAGCGTGTCGAACTTGGAAAGAAAGACGTCTGGCGGACAGAGGATTGCCTCAACCCGCGTAAAGCGCTTGTTCCCCGCCTCGCGCTTGAGGACGGCCAAGTACTGGTCAACCTCTTCCTGCGAAGTAGGGTTCATCTTGAAATTCCCAACGAGGAGACTTTTGTGCATATCTTTAGACATTCTCATTCTTCAATACTTCCTCGCGCAAAAACTCGGCAGCTACCTCCGGTTCAATAGTCGAAACCTCCATGCCCGTAGAAAGTTCGAAGCCGGCCCAGATAGCCGTGCGCGGCACGATTTCGATATGCCATGCATAGTGAGGGTAATCGCGGCCGTCTGCGGGAGCGGTATGGATATAGAAATTGTAATCCGGATTCCCCAGTCCCGTGTAGAGCGCCTGAAGCGCTGTCTTGAGCGCGCTCCCGCAAGCAATTTTCTCCTCATCGGTAATGCGCTCGAAATACGGGCTCAAACGCTTCGGAAGAATCCACATTTCAAAGGCAGAACGAGAAGCAAACGGGCAAAACACCACGAAATGCTCGTTTTCAAAAACCAGGCGCTTTTTCACAGACTGCTCTTCTTCGAAAATGGTGGCAAAAACGCTCTTGCGATAGTCCCGATAGTATTCTTCGGCTCCTCCGAGTTCCTGCTCGATGTGCTCTGGAACTACGGAAACTGCCATGAGCTGGGAATGCGGATGCGCAAGCGAAGCGCCGGCGCTTTCGCCGTGATTATGGAAAATATGGATCGAGCGCACGGAACGCTTAGTCATGAGATCCAAGTAGCGTTCCTGATACGCGTCAATCACCTCAGCCACCTGGAGCGGATCCAGAAGAGCAAGAGAGAGACGCGGATCACGGGTGACGATCACCTCGTGAAAGCCCGCACCAGTCATGGCAAAGTATGGTCCCTCAGAAAGTTCCTCCGGAACAGCATCGCGCACGAACGCTGGAAATTTATTCGGGAAAACGCGCAGACTCCAATCTCCGTCTTCGGTCCGATACACGAGCACGTCTTTTTCCTGGCCACTTCCTTCAGGATCGTCAAAAGGATCGTTGGAAAGGTCCGGCTCGGGAGCCGGCGCGGAGGTCTGAAAATCATGCGGTCGCTTCGCGCGGCCGGTAGCGATGACTACCCATTCGCCGGTGATGATATTCTGGCGCAGTTCGGAAATGGGATGGGAATTCGTGGTTGTTTTTTTTTCTCTCGCTGACATGCTTTTGTTTGGGTTTTAGAACTCCAGACTTCTACTCTTCCTTCCTGGCACGCCGGTATTTGCCGACTTGGTAGCGTCCCGTGAGAAAGCGTCCCTCGGTTTTGAAAAGATCGATAATCACCTGGGTAAAGCCGTTTTTGCCGGTAAGCGAAACCGTTGATCCTTCTTCATTCAGCCAACGGACTGGCAGCTGCTTGATCTTAAAGCCGAGCCTCTCGGCGAGCGCGATCAGCTCGAAGTCGAATCCAAAGCGATCGACCACCATGCGGCTAGCAACCGCCTGAGCCGCCTCTCCGGAGAGCATCTTGAAGCCACATTGGGTATCAGGGTAGCTCCAGAGGCCCAAGACGATGCGGATCAGCCAATTCCCCATATCGCCCATGATCTCGCGGTGTTTGGGCTGATGCACCTGAATAAACGCGCCTTCAATATCACGTGATCCGATGACCACGTCATACCCTGCCTCAAACTGCGGCAAAAAGGCATCGAGGTGGGTAATCGAGGTGGAGCCATCCGCATCCAGGAAAAGGCGATATTTTCCTTTGGCTGCCAAGAGGCCCTGGCGCACCACATAGCCCTTGCCGTTGGTTTTTCAGGATTATCGATCACTTCGAGATGGGAGACCTGAAGCGCATAGTTACGCGCAATCTCAGCCGTGTTGTCAGGAGAACCATCCACGACCACGAGAATCTCGTAGGTGAAGTTCTTGGCCTTGAGAATTTATCGATTTCCAAGAGATTACGACCGATGCGTTCCCCTTCTTTATATGCGGGAATAATGACCGACAAATACGGCTGTTCCATAGAAAAAATTTCAGTCCGATTAGCCTTTCAATGGTTATTTTAGCATTTTTGGCGGTTTTCCCAAACCAAAGGAACTAGTCCCTTCTGAATTGCCAGCCAGTCACGGAGCAAGATACTCGCCGCTTCGGCATCGTCATAGGCTGCCAAATCACGCTTTTTGGATTCGGTCAGATTCGCCCGGGCCATTTTAGTGGTAAACATTTCGTTTGCAAAGATCACCTCAACTGCAAGTTCCCGACGAAGCGACTCGGCAAAAGCACGGATTTCCTGTTCATGGCCCGCCTCGGCGTAGGCCGGCAAGCCCAAGATTACTTGGCCGATATTCTCGATATCCACAACTTCACGCAGATACTCCCAGACGGGTTCATCCTGGCGCCAGACAGCATAGGGTACGGCGATACGCGTCTCGGCATGCGCGAGCGCTACCCCGATCTTGCTTTCCCCCAATCAATACCCGAGATAGTTCTTGCCTGTCATGTTTCAATAAAAATCGAGAGTTGATGCGTGTTTTCCTTCTATGAGACTTTTGGCCGTGTCAGGATTTCATAGCCTTCCGCAGTAACGAGCACTGTATCTTCAAAAATGAGCCGAGAGCGAACCGTCAGCCGTAGCAAAGGTCCATTGGTCGGGCGCCAGACGGACCGCAAATTTTCCGGCATTGACCATCGGCTCGAGGGCAAGCGTCATGCCTTTCTGGAGAACCACCTCCGAGAATTCACGGGATACGTAGTTTGGTACCGGCAATTCTTCATGGAGTTCCCTGCCGACGCTGTGACCGACGAGGGTCGCGCACCACGGAAAAGCCAGCCTGTTTGACCGTTCCCTCGACTGCTTGGGCATAGGCCGCGAGGGTGCTTCCGGGACGCATGGTCTCAATCCCGGCGAGCAGCGCCGCTTCAGTAGTTTTCATGAGTTTTTCAGCCTCCTTGCTCACGCTTCCGACCGCAACCGTCCGAGCCATGTCTGATACCATCCCTCGAAAACGCATGCCGATATCCAGCTTCAAAAGATCGCCTTCCTGAAGCAGACGCTCTTCCCGGCCGATACCATGCACCACTTCGTCATTGAGCGAGATACAGAGGCTACCAGGAAAGGGCGTGGGGCCACCCGATTGGTAGCCTTTGAAGATTTGGTGAGCCGCCTTCGGCGCGGATCAGCGTTTCGGCCAAGCGATCCAATGCAAGAGTGGACACGCCCGGACGCGCTTCTTCAATCACACGGGCAAGCACTCCGGCCAGGCGGGCTGCCGATTCACGGAGGCATTCAATCTCGTCTTCCGTTTTAATAAAAAGGTTCGGCATGCTATTCGGAATCAAGCGCGTTTACAAGATCGCTAAAAATGGCTTCGGAGGGCTTCTGTCCGTCTACTTCGACGAGGAGACCTTCTTTGCGGAAATGCTCAATAGCGGGAAGGGTTTCCGTTTCAAACACCTGGTAACGCTTCGCCACTCCCTCGGCGGTATCGTCCTTGCGCTGACCGATCTCGCCACCACAGCGGCTGCACTGCTGGAGCGCATCGGGACTATCAAGAAAATATGGCGTTCCACAGCCTAAACACAGGAAGCGCTTTGCAATGCGGCCAGTAGCCACCTCGAGCGGCAAAACAATAAAAATTGCGCGCGTGATAGAGCGGCCCGAACGTACGGAGCGCTTCTTCAACCGCCTGAATCTGGGAAAAGCGGCGCGGTGCCCCGTCAATAAGCACTCCCGCTTCTTTGGGTACCTGTTCCAAAACATGCGACAACACCCTTACCACGACAGAGTCCGGCACAAGATCGGTCTTCTGATTGATGATCTCATTTATTTCACGGCCGAGCTGGGTATCTTTCTCGGCTGCGGAGCGCAATTCCCGGCCGATATCGATATGGACTAACTGAAAATGACGCGCCAGAAGTTCTGCCTGCGTGCTCTTTCCGCTCCCCGGGGGTCCGAGCAGAATGTACGTCTTGGGAAGTGCAGACGCTTTGGCCCGCGACAAGAAGTTAAAAATGCTCATAGCTTCGCATCACCATTTGACTCTGAATCTGCTTGATCGTCTCAAGGACCACCGACACCACAATAAGGACGCTTACGCCTCCCAGAGAGATGGCCTGAATACCCGAAAGGCCCTGCACCACGAAAGGAAGGACCGCGATAATTCCAAGGAACAAGGCTCCCGCAAGCGTAATGCGCTGAATGATGTGGTAAAGGTGTTCCGCCGTCGGCAGGCCGGGCGGATACCGGGTATGTAGCCGCCCTGCTTCTGCAGATTCTCGGCGATTTTTGCCGGATCAAAGACGACTGCCGTGTAGAAATAGGTAAATACTACGACCAGCACAAAGTAGAGAGTGCCGTAGACCCACTGATCCTGGAGCCAGGCAGCCGCCTTAATGGCGGCGCTCGCGAGATCTGCCCGCGGACTTTGGGCAAGGAAATTCGCTACCAGCGTCGGGATAAGAATAAGGGAGACGGCGAAGATAATCGGAATAACGCCAGCCTGGTTGACCTTGAGCGGCAGATGGGTTGAGGAACCGCCGTAGGGACTGTCCGCCCGCGCACGCGCTTGGCATACGCGACTGGAAGGGTACGCTGCCCCTCATTCACCAGGATGACGCCCGCAATCGTGGCTGCCCCCACCAAGAAGAATAGAACATAGGTAAAGAATTGGGCCGGATCCCAGGTAGAAAGGAGACGCGAAAAAGCGGTCGGAAGGCTCGATACAATACCGGCAAAGATAATCATTGAAACGCCGTTTCCCAATCCCTTCTCGGTAATAAGCTCGCCCAGCCACATAAGAAAGATGGTGCCGGCCGTTGCGGTAATAATGACGACTGCAAGCGGTAAACGGCTGTACGTCGCCTAAAATATTCTGCGAGCGTAAGAGGGTAAGCATGCTAAAGGACTGGGCAGCCGCGAGCGGCACGGTCAGCCAGCGCGTAATCATATTGAATTTCTGACGGCCCTGCTCCCCTTCTTCTTTGGAGAGGCGCTCCAAAGACGGCACCATGGTAGCCAGGAGCTGCATGATGATAGAAGCGGTGATGTAGGGGAGCCACACCCAGAAGAACGATGGAGATATTGGACAGGCCGCCACCAGAAAAAATGTTGAGGAGGCCCAGGAATGCATTGCTCTCAAAAAGCTGTTTCAGAGCAAAGACATCCACTCCGGGGAAGCGGGATATTGGCCGCAACACGGTAAATAACAAGAATGCCCAAGATAAAAAGCACTTTCTTGCGAAGCTCCGGCACCTCAAAAATAGCTTTAACAGTCTTCCACATAAAAAGCCCTGAATACGGGCAGTATACTCAAAAAAAAGAGGCTGGTCTAGCCAGCCTGCTCAATAATCTGTCTGGCCTTTTCTGAGGCCTTGATGCCCTCGGCGAGGATCAGTTTTTTGCTCAGGGTTCCGGTCGCCACTACTTTCACTCCCGTTTTCAGGGCTTTTTTCGAAACAGCACGACGCTCCACCAGAAGGGCAAGCGTGACAGTCTCCCCAGCTTCGAAAAAGCGCTCGAGTTGAGTGAGGGTAACGGTATATTTCTGCGCATTGACCGCTTTTTTGCCGCGCACTTTTTTGAGACGCTCTACAAAGGTTGAGCGGCCACCTTCAAAGAGCGGGTCGACGGAAGCGCCAGTACGGGCTTTCTGCCCCTTGGTACCGCGCCCGCTCGTCGTGCCGCGCTTGCCGCGCGCCCGATGCGCTTGCGGTCTTTTTTCGGAGTGACACTAAGTTCGTGTATCTGCATAGACTTCTATAAAGAGGGCTTAGGCGGTTTCTTTTTTTTCTGAGACTTCAGCAGGAACCGCTGAAAGCTTGAGAGCCTGCAGCGCCTTTACCGTCGCGCGGGCCACGTTGAGCGGGTTCGAAGAGCCAAGAGACCTTGGATACAATATCTTTGACACCGAGCAAATCCACTACCGCCCGGACGGCGCCCCCGGCGATTACTCCCTGACCGGGACGGCCGGGCTTGAGCAGAACGCGCGCGCTTCCGAGTTTGGACTTAACATCATGAGGGATAGTGGGACCCTGAAGGGAGACTTCGACCATGTTTTTTTTGGCATCATTGTAGGCTTTCTTGATAGCATCCGAGACATCGGAACCCTTGGAAACGCCAACGCCCACCTTGCCCTTGCGATTGCCGATCACCAAAGTAGCCCGGAAACGGAAACGCCGACCGCCCTTTACCACGCGGGTCACGCGCGCCAAATTAAGGAGTTTCTGTTCAAACTCAGGTTTCTCGCGGCGAACTGTTTTTCTTGCTGGTTTAGCCATATATCGTTTAGGTGTGGTGCATTATATCTTAATGCCTTTGGCGCGGAGCGCCTCGGCAGCTTCTTTGACCTTTCCGTGATACTTATAGCCTGATCGATCAAATACGGCCTCTTCGATGCCGAGCCCTTTGAGGCGGTCGCCGAGGAGTTCGCCCACTTTGGCGGCTCCGGCAACGCTGTTTTCAACCTTCTTACCAGTTTCCTGAAGACTTGCTTGCGCCAGAGTGGTAGCCGTCTCATCATTGATGGCCTGAAGGGGAGAAACCTGCGCAGGCTCGGAAAAACGCTAATGCGCGGGCGAAGAGCGCTCCCGGTAACATGGGCCCGTACTCGGCGCTTGCGAGCGGCGCGTTTTTCGTGTTTTTGGATCTTTTTCAACATAGGTTCGTATCGAAAGTTTATGCGGCAGCTTTCTTGCCTTCCTTACGGCGCACGACTTCGCCCACATAACGGAAACCTTTGCCCTTGTAGGGTTCAACCGGCTTCAATTTGCGCACCACGGCCGTGAACTGCCCCTACGGCTTGCTTATCGGTACCGGTTACGGTAAGCACATTGCCTTCTACTTTAGCCTCGAGGCCCTCGGGTATCACCACTTCCACAGGATGTGAAAATCCGAGTGCGAGGGTTGAGTTTCTTGCCGGACGTATTCATACGGAAGCCGACGCCGTTTAATTCCAACTGTTTCTCAAAGCCCTTTGTCACGCCTTCCAAAAGATTCGCGATGAGCTTGGCAGTCGTCCCCCACATGGCCTGAGCAAGCTTCGTGCTCCCGACCTTTTCAACAGAAGCCACACCATCGGCAATGGTCACCTTGACCTCGCGGCGCAGCGTCAAAGAGAGCGTGCCTTTGGGGCCCTTGGCAGTGAGTACGTTCGCCGAGAGAGCGAGCTCTGCTCCTTGGGGAATCGTGACAGGTTTTTTTCCAATTCTACTCATAATGGCTTACCACACTTTACAGACATATTCACCGCCGAGCCCCCTTGGCATAGGCCTCACCGCCGGTCATCACGCCCTGCGAGGTCGAAACGATAGCGATTCCCTGGCCATTCTTAACTTTGCGGATTTCTTTCCCCCTTCACATAAATGCGGCAGCCTTCCGTGCTCACGCGCACGATCTCACTGATAGCTGGTTCTTTACGGGTCGTGGACAAGCGATGGTACTTCAGTCCGAGTACGAGCACATCGCGGCCGGCCTCCTGCTCATTTTTGACATCTTGAAGGAAACCCTCGGCAAGAAGAATAGCGGCGATTTTCGCCTTGAATTTGGAAGCCGGAATAGAAACACTCTTATGGCCAGCGGCCTGGGCGTTTCTGAGGCGGGTCAACATGTCTGCGATAGGATCAAGCATACGATTATGTGATGAGCAAAAGCCCGGAAAAGCATTTACCAGGAAGACTTCTTGACTCCCGGGATCTGGCCCGTCAGGGCGAGCTCGCGGAAGCAGATGCGGCAGATATCGAAACGGCGCAAATACCCGTGTTTTCGACCACACCTCCAACAGCGCTCACGATACGCGAGGAGAACTTTGGATGCTTGAGGGAGCGTGCTTGGGTAGATGTCTTGGCCATAAGCGCTTAAGCGTTTTGGTTAGTGGATTCTTCTTTCTGGAGCGGGAGGCCGATAAGCCGGAATAGGGTTTCGCCCTCTTCACGATTCTTGGCGGTCGTTACGATATTGATTTGAAAACCGAACAGATGACCGACTTTCTCCGGTACGATTTCCGGAAAAAACCGCGTGCTCTCGGATACCGACATTGGCATTCCCGGAAGCATCGATAACGCCTTTCGGCAGTCCCTGAAAATCGCGCACGCGCGGGAGCGCCACGAGAAGCAGGCGGTCCAGGAAATCCCACATGCGCTTGCCGTGAAGCGTTACGCGTACGCCGATTTCTTGGCCTTCGCGGATCTTGAAGCCCGCAATAGCCTTGCGCGCCTTGGTCATCACGACTTTCTGGCCGCTTAAGGCCTCGAGTGAGGCTACGATTTCCTCAACGCGCTTCTGGTCCTTCAGAATCTTTGCCGATACCGACATTCAGCACCACCTTCGCAATGCGCGGCAAAGCCATCGAGTTGTCCTGTCCCGAGTGATTGCTTAAGGCCGAGGCTAGCCTGTTTGCGGTAATTGTCGCGAATGTTAGGTGTTTTCATAACTGTGGAAAGACTTAGAGGGCTTTACCGGATTTCTTACTGATACGCACTTTTTCC
>JBBCGM010000002.1:0-346371 GCA_037201605.1 Candidatus Moraniibacteriota bacterium
ATGCGCATTCCTCTCAAAATTCTCTTGCTCCGCATTTTCCTGGTGCTCCTTATAATTGGGATGGGTGTTTTTCTGGCCTTCTTTTTCTTCGTCGTTCCTTCGGCGAGCGACTTCTCTGCTGCCGACCCGGGCGAGACCTCTATCCTTTATGATCGAAGCGGGCAGCACATCCTCTACCAGGTGCACGGCGAGGAAAATCGGAAGCCGCTCGTCCATGAGGATATCCCGCAGAATATCCGCCTGGCTACTATCGCCGTCGAAGACGAACACTTCTACAGCCACCACGGCATAGACTTCGAAGCTATTTTCCGGGCGGCGCGGGTCAATTTCCGCCAGGGCGGCTTTGAGCAAGGGGCTTCCACCATCACCCAACAGCTGGCACGGAGCGTCCTCCTCTCGCGCGAAAAGACGCTGCAGCGCAAAGCCATCGAAGCGCTCCTTGCCATCAAAATCGACTTCGCGCTTGAAAAGGCAGACATCTTGGACCGCTACCTGAACCAAATCCCCTACGGCTCGAACGCCTACGGCATCGAAGCGGCTTCCGAAACTTTTTTTAACAAGCCGGCCAAAGAGCTCTCTTTAGGAGAAGCGGCGCTGCTCGCAGCCTTGCCGAATGCTCCCTCGCTCTATTCGCCCTATGGTACCCATACCGAAGAACTCGTGGCACGCCAACAAACGATTCTCCGTAAACTGCGGGCCAACGGCTGGATCACGACCGAAGAACTGCGTCAGGCTCAGAGCGAGAATACCCTCGCGCATGTCGCTCCCCTCTTCCGCGATATCCAGGCTCCGCATTTCGTTTTTGCGGTTCTCGACGAATTGAAGAAAAAATACGGCGAACAAACGCTTGAAACAGGCGGTTTGCATATCTACACAACCCTTGACTGGGACGCCCAAGCTGCGGCTGAAAAGGCGGTAAGTGAAGGTACGGCCAAGAATGCCAGCTGGAATGCTTCTAATGCCGCACTCGTGGCGCTGGATACGGAAAAAGGCGAGATCCTGGCGATGGTCGGCTCCAAGGATTATTTCAATCAAGCCATCGACGGCCAGGTGAACGTCGCTCTGGCTCCGCGCCAGCCAGGTTCGTCCTTCAAGCCCTTTGTCTACGCGCGGGCCTTCGAAAAAGGCTACCAGCCCGAAACCATTCTCTACGATCTGCCGACGAATTTCGGCCCGGCGGGAGACGGAAAGGACTATGAACCCCAAAACTACGACGGCTCTTTCCACGGACCCATCTCCATGCGCCAGGCGCTCGCCAATTCGCTCAATATTCCAGCCGTCCAAACCCAGTACCTGGCCGGCATCGACGGTACTCTCGATCAGATCGCGCGCATGGGTATCACTTCGGCCAGCGACCGGAGTCGCTTCGGACTGTCGCTCGCACTCGGCGGCGCCGAAGTAAGCCTCTTCCAAATGACGCAGGGATTCGGAGTCTTCAGCCAGGACGGCAATTTCGCGCCCGCTTCCGGCATCCTCCGCATTGAGGATCGCTCGGGACAGATCGCCTTCCAAAGCAGTGTCCCGGAACGGCAAAGCGCCCTAAGCGCTGAAACAGCGCATAAAATAAGCTCTATCCTCTCAGACAATGCCGCTCGCTCTCTCGTCTTCGGAACGCGCACTCCGCTCGCGTTTCCTGGTGGCGGCGTAGCGGCCAAAACCGGCACGACGCAGGAATTTCGCGATGCCTGGACCCTTGGCTATACGCGCAAACTCGCTGTCGGCGTCTGGGTCGGCAATAACGACAATACGCCTATGCGAGCCGGGGCAGACGGTATTTTTGTAGCTGCCCCTATCTGGCGCAGCATGATGGACTCCCTGCTTGTCCGTTTCCCTCCAACGCCTTTCCCGACCTATGAAAAAGTGAAGAGTGAGCATCCCCTGCTTACCGGCACCCTCCCCTACAGCTACACGTACTATCCGGATCCGCCCCAGAACAAAGGCGAGGCCGATCGGCGTGCCAAAGAAGCGGAAGAACAGCGGGGAAATGTACACAGTATTCTCTACTATGTGAATCGCGACGAACCGCTCAGCGACAAGCCTGCCAATCAGAGAGATCCGATGCTCAAACGCTTCGATGAAGCGCTAAACTACCGGCGAGAAGAACCGCAAGGCGAAAAGAAAGACTAAGAAAAAAGCAGCTCTCCACGAGCTGCTTTTTTATTCCTTATTTTCTAGCTGATCAGTATAGTAGCCGACATCCGCAATCCATTTGCTGACGGCCGCCGGACTGTGCCCATCACAGCTGTAGCCGCATTTCCACACGACCAGGTCTGCCGATGTCGTCAGGTCAAAGTCATAGACGAGCGTATCGATACGCCGTGCTACGGTATCAACCGCTTCTTTGCGGCTGCCAAAACAGCCATGTCCCATCGAGCTCCCTCGGCTTCCCTCACCGGTATAACCCCAGTAATTATAGCAATCGCGTCCATTTTGAGTCGGTACCCGAAGTCCCCAATTACTTTCCTTTTTGGCAATACCCACGAGAAAGGCCGCCGTAGGACGATTCCTTTCGAGAATATAGGGTTCCATAGCTTCCATCGGATAGCCCTCAAGCATTTCGTGCACGCTATTCTCAAGCCGCACCTGCGAGACCGACTTTACCGTGGAAGGAAGGGTGGGGATAGCGTTTTGGATGCGTAAACTCGCCGCTATGAGAAGTCCGGAGAGCAGGAAAGAGAATCCAAGGAAGAAGAAAAGACAGGCTTGCGAAGATGCAGAGCTACTCCAAAAAGCCGTGCTGGAAGACGGCTCTAAAGAAGTTTTTTTCTTCTGTTTTGGTTTGGCCGGGAGGTCTGGAGCCGCTCTTGCCACCATAGGTTTTTGTTTTGAGCAAAAGAAAACGGGTGTCTTCCCTCCTTGGAAAGTCACCCGTTTTTACTCTTTCTAAGCCATTATAGCACCCTTTCAGGAAAAAATCAAGGGGCCGAAGGCTTTTCGGAAAGCCCGAGCGCTTTCAGGAGAGCCTGGCGTTCCACGGGTCGTAGAGCGCGTCCTTGGCCGGGCTGCAGAGTATCGATGCGGAAACCCAGGATACGGGTACGCACCAATTGGGTCACCGTCAGGTGCACCGCGTCCAGCATACGGCGCACCTGGTGCTTCTTGCCCTCCGTCAGCACCAAAACCAATGTGTGCGGATCTTTTACACTTGCTTCTTTGGCCCGCAATTTTCCATCAGAGCTTTCAATACCCATAACAAGACGACGCATATCGACGCGGCCGAGGCGCTCCTGAACTGTCACTTCATATTCCTTCTCATGGGCAGCGCGCGGCGAGAGCAGACGCTCGGTAATGCGGCCGTCATTGGTGAGGAAAATGAGCCCCTCGGATTCCTTATCAAGGCGGCCAACAGGGAAAAGTCCCGGGAAACCAGATACGGCATGGATATCGCGTGGCTGGCTGGGCTCAGCATGCGTTAAGACGCCGCGCGGCTTGTAATAGAGCACATACCGCGCTTGTCCTCCATTGTCCGCTGCATGCTTGTCAGGATGCAGGCTGATATGATCGTCTTCGGATACCCTGTCGCCCAAAGCAGCCTGGCGGCCATTTACAAAAACACGACCGGCAGCGATGAGCGCGTCTGCTTCGCGGCGCGTCGACAGCCCCAAAAGGCCCATGCGGCGATTGATGCGCATCGGATAGGTCTGTGTTTCGTTGTTCTTACGAATACGCGAGGCTTTGGGGAAGTCCCTACGCGCGGTGCTTTTCGCAGAGGCAGCCGATTTTTTTGATGATGCCTTCATAATAGTCTTTGCCGTAGTGATAAGTGATTTCTTCGCCGGCCAGAATGCGCCGGCGTGCTTCGATGAAAATGCGCCCATCCTCATTGACGGCTTCCGCATTCGGCCGACAGGAATGGTTGATGTAACGGGCCGTATTCCAGCGCGGACTGCCGTCGATATCGATCTTCTTATTTATATTGAAGATATATTTATTATCGATATCCTCGCTTGTTTTGACCCTGCGGCCGACATATTCGATGATACGCGCGCCTTTCGCTATCTCTTCGGTAGCAAACAATCCCAGTCCAGCCGATGAGCGTTTGACAGCAACATTTTTAGGTATCTTCCTTTTGGGCATAGGAAATAATGGAAAGTGAATTACTGCTTCGGCTTGAGCTCTTCCAGACGCGTAAGATCATCTTGGGCCTGGACGCGCAGACGCCTCATCTCAGCTCGTACGGCAGCGGTCGGACTCCTGCTCTCGGCCAATTTGGCAAATTCGAGATCCGTCTGGCGCTCGACGATGAGCATCTCGAGCAGGGCCCGATCAAAGGCCTCCCCCGTTTTGCGACTGAGTACTCGCTCCATTTCTCGAGGAGAAAGCGCCGCCGCTCCTATCACAGCCTCTTCTTCTGCCTGGCGCTGTACGAGAAGCGTTTCGAGAGCGACGCGCGGGGCTTGCAGAAAAAAGAGGCTCGCGAAGATAGAACCTAGGGGAAAGCCACAAGAGAACAGAGAGGAAGCGCGCTTCGGTAGGAGATGGACGTTTCGTTTCAGGCATAGCATTCGTTCTGACAGTATGCCACGGCGGAAGACAAAGGAAAAGAGGCTCTTTCAAGCCTCTTTTCTCGCCTGTCTCCAGTCCTTGTCTAGAGCGGCGGTTCTTTCTGACGTAAGGCCCGCCTTACCTGCACGAGAGAGATGATCGAGAGAGCAAGCGCGGCGATGGAAAGAAGCGTTGCTGGCATAGCCTGGCGGCGCGACGATACCTCTTGCATCGACGGAGCCGAAATTGATGCCTGATCTTCTAAATCATTCACCACCTGGGTCTCCGAGTACGGCCCCTTGTTTTCCTGCTCTTCAGCCTGAGGATCAGCGTCCCAAGCGACTACTTCGCCGGAAGCATACGTTTGATACGCTTTCCAGACGAGCGTCGTTTCATTCGACGGCATCTTGGCGGAGAAGGCAAAATCTACGCGTTGGCCGGACGGAATACTGCCCCCCGTCCAGAGAATTTCGGTGACCCGAGCCTGTTCGCCATTGCCCTCTTTTTTGATCGTGATCTTCCAGCCCGGAGCGACATTCGGGGTAACGCTTTCGACGGCAGCAGGAACGATAAGGCGCAGGGCTGTTGTCGGTATCTCCTTTTCATTCGGAACCCCGAGGGTAAAGGCGGTGCGTGCGCCGATACCGGCAGAAGCGGGTTTCACGACGACATGCGCCGAAGCGACAGAAGCAAGGGCGCCGAAGAGAAGCGTCCCCATTACTATGGCGGAAAAAATTTGATATTTCATGCGTTCACCCCCCTTTCCGTTATTGGTGCGCCAGAAAGCAAAAAGCCAGACGGCCGCGCCGAAGAAAAGAAGAGTCGTGAGTGCCGGGTGTATTTTCAACAAAGCAAGATACTGTTTCCAGAGGGGCTCCACCTGTTCGGGGAGTACCGCTCCGCCACGGGCCACGCGCACGCTGAAATCGAGAGCAAAGGGAGCGAACGCTGCGCCGGTTTTGGGTGTCCCGCTCACCGTCACCTGATAGACGCCCTTTTCCGGGAAAACAAGCGAGGCAACGGCGAGACGTTCATCGGTAACGGAGAGTTGGAGCGGGATTTCCCGCCCGCTCTGCGACACGCGGACCTGGCACGCACACTGAGCTAATTGGAATGCATCTCCCGTCGCTCGGAATTCCAGATGGAGTCGGCTGGGCGCGCCGGCAATCGGATTGTCATCCGGATCAACGTGGAGCAGCACTACCGTATTCCCTACCTGTTCAAGCTCATGCGCAAATCCAAGCACGGGAAGTCCGAAGAGCAAGGCTGCCACGAAAGAAAAGAAGAGTCTTTTGAGCATATGGCCATTCTATCAGAACACCCCGGGGGTTAGACAAGCCGAGTCCGCCTCTTTGGATTTAGCACTCTCCATAAGAGATTGCTAATTTTTCCAATTTCTGATATTTTAGGCATATGAATATCAACCGCTTTACCGAAAAAAGCCAGGAAGCCGTCCGTAATGCTCAGGACATGGCTCTTTCGCGCAACCAAGCCATTATTGACGCTCCTCATCTGCTTTATGCCCTCCTTATCCAGGAGGATTCCATCGTGCCCGTCGTCCTCTCGCGCCTGGTGGAAGATATCGAAAGACTCAAAGGTGCCGTGCTAGAAACCATTGAGAGCCTCCCTCAGGGCAGCATCCACCAAGGCGGCCTCGGGAGCCTGCTTCTCTCACCCGCCTTAGCCAGCGTATTCGTGCAGGCGGAGAAGGAAATGACCGTTATCGGCGACACCTTTGTTTCTACCGAACACTTGCTTTTGGCGCTCCTGGAGGCGAACACCCCGATGAAAGCGCTTCTCGCGCGCTTTGGCGTTACCAAAGAAGGCGTGCTGGCTATCCTCCAGGAAGTGCGCGGCCACAGCCACGTTGAAAGCGAGCGGCCCGAAGCCACGTATCAGACTATCGAAAAGTATGCCTTGAACCTGACCGAACTCGCTCGTGAAGAAAAACTCGACCCAGTCATCGGGCGCGACGAAGAAATCCGCCGCGTCATGCAAGTGCTCTCGCGCCGTACCAAGAACAATCCGGTGCTTATCGGGGAAGCCGGTACAGGCAAAACCGCTATCGTTGAAGGTCTGGCGCAGCGCATCATCTCGGGTGACGTACCGGAGAACCTCAAGAATAAAGAGGTTGTCTCACTTGATCTCGGCGCCATGCTTGCAGGCTCTAAGTTCCGCGGTGAATTCGAAGAGCGGCTCAAGGCCCTTTTGCGGGAAGTCGAGCGGAGCGCTGATCGCTTCATCCTCTTCATCGACGAACTCCATACGCTGGTCGGCGCCGGAGCTACCGAAGGCGCCCTAGACGCATCTAATATGCTCAAGCCCGCTCTCGCCCGAGGCAAGCTGCGTACGGTCGGCGCTACCACCCTCAAAGAGTACCAGCAATACATTGAAAAAGATTCAGCCCTTGAGCGCCGCTTCCAGCCGGTGTACGTAAGCGAGCCCTCGGAAGAAGATGCGATTGCGATCCTGCGCGGCATCAAAGAAAAATACGAACTGCACCACGGCGTGAAAATTACCGACGATGCGCTGGTAGCCGCCGTCGCCCTCTCGCGGCGCTACATTGCAGACCGCTTTCTACCCGACAAAGCGATCGACCTGATCGATGAAGCTGCCTCTCTGCGGCGCATGGAAATCGATTCGATGCCGACCGAACTCGACCAGCTTGAACGCAGTATCCGCCGTATCGAGATTGAGAAGCGAGCGCTGGAAAAAGAAGGGGCCGAGCAGAATGCAAAAAAACTTTCCGCCATGGAGCACGAGCTCTCCGAGCTCAAAAGCCGCTCCAAGAAGCTGTCGCTTCAGTGGAAGAGCGAGCGCGGCCTCATCAAAGCCATCCGGGACCACAAGGCCGATATTGACCGTTTCAAATCGGAGGCAGAGATGGCGGAACGCACAGGCGAACTTGATCGCGTGGCAGAAATTCGCTACGGCCGCATTCCGGAACTGGAAAAGAAAATCCTGGCGGAAGAAAAGAAACTCGAACGCGTTCAAAAAACCGGCATGCTCCTCAAAGAAGAGATCGGCGAGGAAGATATCGCGGCCGTAGTTTCACGCTGGACCGGCATCCCGGTAGCCAAAATGCTCGAGACGGAAAGCGCGAAACTGGCTCATATGGAAGAGGCGCTCAGAGAGCGCGTCATCGGCCAATCCGAAGCGATCAGCGCCGTGTCGAATGCCATTCGCCGCTCGAGGGCGGGTTTGGCTGAAGAGACGCGTCCCATCGGCTCATTCATTTTCCTCGGGATGACGGGTGTTGGGAAAACGGAACTGGCCAAGGCTTTGGCCGAGTTCCTCTTCGACGACGAACAGGCGCTCGTGCGCGTCGACATGAGCGAATACATGGAGTCGCATTCGACCGCCAAATTGATCGGCTCTCCCCCGGGCTACGTCGGCTACGAGGAAGGCGGCCAACTGACTGAACGTATCCGGCGCCGGCCGTACTCCGTCATCTTGTTC
This sequence comes from Candidatus Moraniibacteriota bacterium, assembly GCA_037201605.1. GTDB lineage: Bacteria > Patescibacteriota > Minisyncoccia > Moranbacterales > UBA1568 > UBA1568. The sequence continues at coordinate 7,945 of JBBCGM010000002.1, forward strand.
GACGAAATCGAAAAGGCGCACCCCGATATCTTTAACACCTTGCTCCAGATCCTCGATGACGGGCGTCTGACGGATGCCAAGGGACGTGTCGTCAATTTCAAGAACACGGTCATCATCATGACCTCAAATATCGGTTCGAGCTACCTAGGCCGCATGGACAGCCTCGGCTTTGCCCGGCAGTCAGAAAAAACGCGGCCCCCTCAGAAGAAGAAGTAGAGACCCGCGTCATGCAAAGCCTGCGCGAAACTTTCCGGCCCGAGTTCTTAAACCGCATAGACGACATCATCATTTTCCATCCCCTTTCCGAGGAAATGCTCGCCTCCATCGTAGGCTTGCAGCTTGATGCCGTACGGAAGCGGCTGGCCGAGCGTGATATCACCCTCTCTTTCACTGATGCTCTGAAAAGATGGTTGGCCGAACAGGGCTTCGACCCGCTCTATGGAGCGCGCCCCTTGAAACGCCTCATCCAGAACGCTCTCCTTGATCCCCTAGCGCTCGATTTGCTCGAGGGCAAAGTACCCTCCGGAACAAATCTTGCAGCTACGATCAAGGATGGCCAAGTTGTTTTTTCTCCGCGAAAAAAGCGCCGTCCCGAAGACCAAACGCTCCCCTACGCCGAAGAGAGGAAAGAAAAAATAAAAAGAAGAAGTTCTCTGGAATCTAGAGAACTTCTTCATCCCTTAGAGAGCGCTTAAGCGCTCTCTTTCGTTTTCTGTTCAGCCCGCAAGAGTTTCATCTTACGCTCGCTCCCCCAGGCGTACTGGCCCAGAGCGCCGCTTGAGAGAATTACCCGATGACAGGGAACGAGGACCGCGATGCGATTTTGGCCTACCACACTCGCTACAGCGCGCGCAGCTTTGGGGCTTGCCGATTTTGGCTGCCAATTGGCCGTAGGTTGTCACCTGCCCTACCGGAATACGGACCAGTGCCCGCCAAACAGCCAGCTGAAGCGCCGTTCCCTGAAGATCAAGCGGCACCGAGGCAGCTCTCTTGGATCGACAAGCGTGCGGAGCGCTCGGGTATGCAAAGAGGCCACTTTTTCTTTCAGATCGATCTCTGGAAAGCGCTCTTTCAGTTCCTTGAGAGCCGTTTTTGCGGTTCTTGAGGAAAGCAAGGTGCACGATACCTTTAGAGGTCGAGGCGATGAGCACTTCTCCGAATGGGAGGTCGGTGCGTATTGATAGAAAAGCATAGGGAAGATTAGGGGAAAATATATATCTGAGCAGACTCTCAGAAAGACAATGGTATACTGGAAAGGTAATTTTTCAAAATATTCACTATGGAAGAGGTAAGATCATCCTCAGAAACAGAGGCGACGGGAAATACCGAGCACTCCCCCAAAAGACCGGCCTCATGGTTCATTCCCGCTCTCATTATTCTCATCCTGGCTGTCGGCGCCCTAGCCTTCGGACTCAAAAAGGACAAGGGGCAGGAATCCATGGCCATGCCAGTCGATATGGCCGAAGACCATGGCACGCCTGGGAAATCAGTCAATATTGATGAGGCACAGCCCGTGCCCGGAAGCCCTGCAGAGACCGAGACGCATGGTGCTATGCAGACCTTCACCGTCCAAGGCAGTGATTTCGCATTCGATGTGAAGGAGATCCGCGTCAAAAAAGGCGATCACGTACAGATAGTCTTCAAGAATACCAAAGGCGTACACGACTGGGTTATCGATGCCTTCCAGGTGCGCACTAAAGTGATCGGGGCGGGCAAAGAAGAAACGGTGATGTTTGTAGCCGATCAAACGGGCACTTTCGAGTACTACTGCAGCGTCGGCAATCATCGCGCCATGGGCATGGTTGGCAAGCTCATCGTGGAGGAATAAAAATCAAGAGAAAGTTCTTCACAAAAAGGCCTCAAAGGGGCCTTTTTATATATCCATAGAAAAAGAAAGCGCCACCCGGAAGGATTTCCAGGTGGCGCAAGTGTTGTGTTGCCGATCGGCGTTTTAGGCCGCGGCGAGGTTTCCGCTCGAACGCCGACGCATGGCGCCGCCGACGAGGCCGAAACCGCTGATCATCATTGCCCAGCTCGCCGGCTCGGGAACGGCAGCGGTGTTCAGGTTGTCCCAGTGAACATTGTAATCCAGGCCGGCGTTGTGGGCCTGGAGAATGACGTTCGAGAAGGACGTCGTTCCGAACGCGCTGGTCGTTCCGGTTGCGCCGCCCGCATTGTACAGGAAGTCGCTGCCGTCGATATCCATCCTGAGCGTCTGCCAGGTACCGAGGTCGCCGGCGCCGAGCGTGCCGAGATTGAACCAATTGCCGGTATTGTCCCAGCCGCGGAAGGTGAGATCGCTGCCCGACTTGTAGAGCTCGATGATCGGATAAGCCGGATCGTCCGGACCGCCCACCGTGGAACCCCAGAAGCCGGCCAAGCGCGTACCGTCGGCGGCATCAGCGTAGGACGAGTCGACGTAGAGATCGATGATCACCGAGTTGATGTCCGGTCCGACGTCGAACTTGCGGCCCTGCGTGTTGTAGAAGTTGGCGGGGCCCTGGTAATCATCGCCGTCGATGCCCACTTCGAGCGTACCGTCGCGACCGCCATAGGTCACGCGGAAGTGAAGCTCGCCGGATCCTTGCGATCCGTATACCAGACTCCGGGGCGCCTGGGTCGGACCAGTCACGATCGGGCCGTCGAAGCTTTCGGTCTGCGCCCCCGCCGTGGAGGCGAAGGACAGCATCCAGGGCCGCACTGGCGGCCAAAATCAAGTTACGCATTCTCAATTCTCCTTGGTTATTGCTCCCCCCTGCCAAAAAGGCGTGTGTCAGAGCCCGAAACTCTCTTAATAGAAAAAGAGCTTGGGGCTTTGACACGTCGGGAGGGTTTTTTCAATCTCAAAGAACTAGCTGAAAGACTTTAGCATACTCTCGGCATTTTGGCAAGAGGTGTTAGGACGCGCCCGGGATAGTCTCCCGAGAAATGCGCTGTACTATAGATCTTCAACAAGCCTTTTGAAGCACTTGACAGAATGTTAATTTTATTTCATTAAAAAATTCCCCTCTAGGAATATTGGCTAAGATGTGTACAATAGTATCCGTAACCCCTTAATGGTAAAAACATGGCAGGAAGCAATGCTGCGTTCATGAAACCGCTTACGGTGAGCCCCGAGCTCGCAGCCGTAGTCGGCAGTGGACCAATGCCTCGGTCGGAAGTGGTAAAGAAGCTCTGGGTCTATATCAAGGAGAAGAATCTCCAAGATCCCCAGAACAAGCGGGATATCATCGCCGATGAAGCACTCGAGAAAGTATTCGGCGGCCAAAAAGAAGGTGAACATGTTCGAGATGACCAAGCTCGTCTCCAAGCACCTCTCGTAAGTTCCGAAGAAAAACCGCCCCTCCGAGAGGGGCGGTTTTTCATTCCAGAAGCTTTTCTCGGCCTCAGAAGAGCTCTGCAATACTCTCTTTGGGGTCGGCATGCCGTAAGAGCATAGCCGTAAGAGCAGCAAAAAAGAGGAAGGGTCGCGCCTCGCTCGCCAAGCAAGCGGGCCAGTGGCGCAAAGCTGATCCATCCCTCGCTCGGCCGCTCTACCTGTCCGCCTTCAGCGATCGTCCAGCCCACCCGATAGTTTTGGGAGTGCTGGCTAAAGCCCGTCGTTACCAAATCTCCCAAGCCAGCCGGACCCATCATGACTTCAGCATCCAAATCCAAGTATTCGGCGATGGATTGCATTTCAAGAAGCGCCTGTTGCAGGGCCCAGCCGCGCACATTCATCCCCGCTTCCAGACCGTCGAGCAAACCGAGTCCTAAGGCATAGACATTTTTCAACACGCCGGCCAACGCCACGGAAGGGAGTTCGGGAGAAAGAATAACTGAGAGGCGCGTTTCCGCGAACAAGGCGGCAACTGGACGCGTATCAGCTTCTTTGCCCGCCAGAACCGCAAAACCTTTTTTGCCGGCCATGAGGTCACTCGCGAGCATCGGCCCTGAAAGCAGCACGAAAGAATGCTCAGGAAATACCGCAGCCGTGATCTGATCGATACGAAGGCCTGAGTCTTGCTCCAGGCCTTTAGAGAGGCCTATCAGCACCGTTTGAGGGCTGAGCCCCTCTTTTATCTCCCCTAAGGCTTCTCGGAACGACCAGGACGGTACTGCGAGAAAAATGATACTCGCCTGGGATACCAAATTCGATAGATCCTTCTGATCATCCACTTTACCCGGCTGTTTGTCCCAAAAATCCGGCGCGCTACCCTTTCCAGAGAGAATCTGTCCGATGGCCTGGCCCAAGTGCCCTGCGCCGAGAATAAGAATATTTTCGTTCATATATTTCTCTCCTACTCTAGCAGACTTTCGAAAAGGAGGTGAGCGGCCAAGAGAAAGGTCTTCCTAAAAGCCCAGGAGTCCGTATACTAAAGATGAAACCTATTCTCTATGAACAAACAGCGCTTGGAATTCCTCTCGGACGGCGTCTTCGCTATCGTTATGACGCTCCTTATTATCGAGATTCATGTCCCTGCGTTTGACCACTCCCACGCCACCAACCGCGAACTTTGGCAGGCGCTCCTGGACCTCACACCGCTCTTTGTCAGCTCACACCGCTCTTTGTCAGTTATTTCGTGAGCTTCCTAGTCCTTTCCATGTTCTGGCTGCACCACAACGCTCTTTTCAGCTTCTTCGCCAAGAACGTCAATCGGCCGCTGATACTCCTTAACATGCTCTACCTGTGTACCATCGCCTTTATTCCCTTTTCAGCCCATCTAATCGGCAGCTACCCGGAAAACGAGCTGGCCTTTGTCATCTACGGCCTGAACCTGTTCGTTTCCGGCGGGGCTAATTATCTGCTGCTGAAGTACGCTATTTTGGCCAAAGAGATCGACACAGACCATGTCCCTATCCGCATCTTTAAACAAGGCGCTATCCGTGTCACCATGACTCCCTTTTTCTCGCTTTTCGGCATCTTGGCTGCCCTCCTAGGATGGTTGCCTATTGCGCTCGTCCTTTTCACTTTTCCGATTCTTTTCAATATTCTCCCCGGAGGCGTGGATTTTCTGGAGAAGAAGCTCCGCCTAAAGTTAGGGTAATAAAAAGGCGGCTTGATTTGTGGTCTTGCCGCCTCAGAGTGAGCGATGCATTGTTCTAAGACTCCCCGTGCAGTTCACGGTAGCGCTTCCAGATGGCGCCCATGCAACAGCAGAGCTGGAGGTCTTCTTGGATACGTTTGGCAGCAGCTTGGCAACCAAAAGACACCGTAGCGTGATCCATATTGCCCAAGAACCGCCCAATAGCTCCGTACGAGAGTTGTTCCTCTCTGTTTAATGCTTCGTGAAGCAAATACATGAGCGCCTGGCGCGGATGAATAATGAAGTAATAACGCTTAGGATATTTCTTCCTGAATACAGAGAGAGAAATCCGTCTGCTTTTAGGAAAGAAACGGGGATAGATTTCGCACAGCGCTTGCGCAAGGAGTAAAGCGTGATTCGAAGGAGGCGCTTCTTGCTGTTCAACTTCCCGACGCGCCTCAGAGAGGGCCTGCATGATATGGAGCAAGCCACGTATGCCAGTGTCTCGCATAGGACCTTCCTCTTTCCTTTCTTCAATTGGTAAACAACGTCCAAAGATAGCGAGAAATGCCCTAAAAGTCAAAGCGGAGCCTGAGAGCTCCGCTGGCTGCCCTGCATAAGAAACGCTTATATGCTGCTTTTCACCCAGAGCGGCAGATAACGCGTTCGGCTTTGCCACAAGAAATAGAGGTTGAGAAAGAGCATAACGTCTGCCATGATCGCGCCCGGTGTCAGAAGCCCTCCGTCCAGAAACAAATGAAAAGCGACGACATTAACCGTAATAGGGAGGACCAGGAGCGCTGCCAGAGCCGTACGTCCAGTTATCAAAAGAATGATACTCGCGGCAAAAACAATGGCATTTATATAGAGAATGTACTTCGTCTCACTCAAGGCTTGGATAAACGCAAAAGCCTCCGGGGTATTGTACAGATCAGCGGTGGGTTCGGGAAAAATACCCAACGCCCCGAGAATCGGCATAGCAATAATAAGACAGAAGATGATCTTGCAGATGATGTCGATGATTTTCATAGTTTTTTATTAGTGCACCTTTTTTAAGTATACCAAAAAGGAACGTTTTTACCGCTCTCCTTCCATCTGGCTGAGGAGCGCTTTCATCCGATCGATTTCCTCATGCTGGTTTCTGACAATGTCTGCGCAAAGACGCTGTACTCCTGACTGTTCAAGATCAGCCTGCTCGCACATGAGGATAGCTCCTGAATGGTGAGGAATCATAGAACGCAAGAATTCGCGGTCATCAATAAAAACCTGCTGCCGCATGAAGACAAAAAAGAGCACAAAAAGAGCGGTTCCCAGACTCCCCAAAAGCCAGTTAATACCCTTGTTCGCATACATGGAACGCATCAAGAGGATTTCCAGTATGAGCATCGGGAGACTCATGAGAGCAGCCATATAGAGATTGTTGCGATTCAGAAAAATATCTCGCACTCCGTCCACCATTGAATACATGATGGCGTACATAGCCACAAAATGGAGTCCCAGCATTGCCGCGAGTAAGAAATAGGCTCTGTACCCTTTCTGTTGATTCATAAAGCTCCTAGTGCATCATTGAGTGATCCTGTTTGGGCGAGGCATCGGATACGGTATAGCCCCAATCCTGAAGCCAGGTGCGCATCATCCCCATTTCTTTCCCTTGAGCCGCAATAATGTCCTCCGCTAACTCTTTGAGCTCCTGGTGCTTGGCGTGCGTAGGAATCAATTGCGCCATAGCAATCGCACCCTCATGGTGACTGATCATCATTTCCAGAAATGCCTTATCAAAAGCATCCCCCTGAAAGCCTGCCAGGTTGTCCGCCGACATGTCATGGATCACAGGAGCAGACCTCTTCGCCTGAGCGCTCATTCGTACATTCTCGGAAAGGGCTTCCCGAACGGCTTTCAGCTGCTGATCCCGCTCGTCCAAGGCTGTCTGCGAGGAGCGTTCCTCGATTTTCTTGCCCAATGCAAAGCCTCCAATACCTACCCCGATCATCAGTACCAAAATAAGCACCCCGCTTTTCATGAGGGCCGCAAAACTGAAAATTACTTGTTTTTGCATAGGTGCTCCTAACAGATTTTATTTCTTTAGTATACTCCCCTTTTGTGTCTCCGCGTATTTTTAGAAAGTTTGCATCTTTGATGTTAGAGAAACAAGTACTATAATTCCAGGCATGGAAAACATTTCTTCAAAAACTATTCTTTTTATTACCGGCGCGTTCGTAACCCACAAAGGCTGGGAACCGTGGCAGGCATACCTCGAAAGCAAAGGCTACAAAACGTTTGCGCCGCCCTGGCCGCTGAAGGATGGAGAGCCGGCGGCTCTGCGCGCCCAGCATCCTCATTCACCGATCGCTTCGCTCCGGCTAGCACAAGTCATCGAACACTATAAGCAGTTTGCCCTGAGCCTCCCGGAAAAACCCATCCTCATCGGCCATTCTGCGGGCGGATTCATGGTACAGGCTCTTCTCCAGCAAGATGCCGGGGCAGCTGGCATAGCCATCCATCCCTTCCCTCCCCAGGGCGTTATCCCAACGGAGCTTTCTTTCTACCGAGCCGGTACTAAGGCGCTCGGCCTCTTTAGTTCGGCGAAAAAGACCTACCTCATGTCGCTTCGGGATTGGCAATATGCTTTCACAAACGGCATGTCGCTTGAAGAACAGAAAGAATCCTACGCAAAGAACGTCATCCCGGAATCCAAGCGTATCGCCCGCGACGGGCTAACGAGCGCCGCACATATCGATTTCCAGAAACCGCATGCGCCTTTGCTCATCACCTCCGGCAGCCGAGACAATATTCTCCCCGCTTCGCTCAACTACCGCAATTTTAAACGCTACCCGCAAAACAACGGCTCCATCACAGAATATAAAGAGTTTCCCGGGCGCAACCACTTCGTACTCGGGCAATCCACATGGAAAGAGGATGCCGATTACATCCTCAGCTGGCTCGCGAGCCATTAAAAGAGTCTCTAGAAAGAACAAGGTAAATAGCCCCCCCTGGAGAGGGCTATTTATTTATACGTGGAAGCACCGAGAATGCTGTATAGAGATTCCCCAGCAGCAGCGCCATGAGGGCGGCGTCGATGAAGCCGAGCCAGGTGAAAATCGGAAGTGCCACTCCCAATATCCCTCCGTAGACTATCTGTTTCCTTGGGGAGTTGGGCGAGGTCTTTGGCTCTATCGCCATGATCAGGAGGAAAAAGGTACCGTAACTACTGGTAAATAATGAGACAGGAATCCTTTCCCAAAAAAGCAAATTCATGAGAGAAAACACGATCAAAAAGGAAGCGAGGAGAGGGAATTTCCGATAGCGATAGGCAACGTACCCAGCCACCGGCACTATCAAGAAAAAGGTGAGGCTCACGGTGAAGGAGGCGGTATAGAGATAGGGCGCGAAGTTGGATCCCCACCATGCCGCATGGATGCCGGCAAGTCCGAAGACAAACGCGACAGAGGCTGCGGGATTGAAGATGGGGCCGATTGTAGTGCGGAGAAGCCGCTGCGTGAGTTCCGCTGCCGCGCCTATGAGCAGGAAGATGGGACTCGCTACGAAAGGATTGAAAAGGAGAAAAAGGATGAGCGTCGTGATGATTCTATTCTCTCTATTGGCCGGAGGGAATTTGAAAAATTTTTGTAAGACAAGTGAAACCGCGAAGCTTCCCAGAAAAATGAGAGCGAGGTGCCAGAGGTGCATTCCCCAAGAAGCTACATCCCAGCCTTCTAAGCCAAAAATGGCTCCAAGAAAAAGAAGAATGAGAAGCCCGATAAAGATACGTATGGGTGAAAAGAATTTCATTTTCTTATCTTCTTCTTAAAAAAGTTTCTTTCATAATAAATATAACAGGAGAAATCACTTTTTGTTAGAGGAGAGTTTAGAAGATCTTATTTCCCAAGATAAAGAAAATGCGCCACCCAGGAATTTTCCTAGGTGGCGCAAGATGTTGGCGTAGCCGAGAAGGCCTTGCCGATTAAGCGGTGACAAGCAGCCGCTTGGAATGCCGCCGGCGCAGGGCGCCGCCGACAAGACCGAAGCCGGAGATCATCATCGCCCAGGTCGCCGGTTCGGGAACCGGTGCAGACACAAGGGTGAATTGACCGTTGATATGCGCCCCCTCGCCCAGACCTTCGTCGACGCCGAAGAAGCCGGAGTTGAAGATGCCATCTTCCAGATGAACATTCAGCAAGCCGCCGCCGCCAAAAGCGAGAGAAGCATTGCCGGAATTATTCCAGCTCACCACCCCCTGCTGGACGATGCCGATCAGGCTCTGGCCATAGGTGTTGCCCGGGACCGAGCCGCCGAACACCTCCGGCAACGTGAAATTGAACGTCGCGGTGATGGATTGAGGAAAGAGATCGTCCCAATCGACGGACGTCTCGAGCGTATAGAGCGTGAAGACGTTCCCCGAAAAGGACTGTCCTACGTCGAGAGTGAAGTTAAGCGGCACAAGGTCCGCCACTTCGATCTCCAGCCCATTCGGGCTGTTATTGGCCGAGACCGTGGTGGTACCGCAAAAGTCGTTGCAGCCTGAGCTGTCGAAAAGGCCCCGAAGGCCAGCGTGGACAGCACTAGAGCTTTGACGAATACATACTTCATTACGTAATTCCCCCGTATTGTTAAGTTACATTGAGACACTATGCTACCTGCACAGCCAAAAAAGTGTAGCACAAAAATATTTCTTCGTCAATACAGTTTCTACAATTCAAAAAGGTTCTCTTTCCTCTTTCCTGATTCTGTCCAGAAAGAGTAAGAAAAAGAGGCTTATCTAAGCCTCCTTTTTCAGAAATTTCCTTATTATTCTTTATCCGCAAAGACCACGAGACGATCAGGATAGCTCTGAGAAGCTTCGTTCCACGCCCTATACAAGTAATCAGGTTGAGATGAGACTTCCCGTCATTTGAAATAAACACGTCGGAAGCATCTGCCTCTGGATCATATTTCCGGCTTTCTCGAACGATAAAAGTGCTGATTACTCCTTTCTCATCTTCGATAGAGAACGTGTCGTCTTTGCGCAGCGTATGTAAATTGTTAAACACGGTTTCTTCTCCGTTCTCCCATATTCCGCTGTGTCCTGTAATAACCGCGCTGCCACTCTCCCCGGGCCGGCTTCCGAGATTGAACCAGGCAACGTTGCCTAAGCCCTTTGGCGTATCCATATCTCCGGAGGGAGTAAGACCCACCAATTCGACGGCGGCATCCACGTTAATTCCTGGGATTTTGAGTCGTCTTGGCGATCCAAAGCTTACTTCTTCTTGCACTATAACCGGAGGTACGATAGCCACCGTATCGTCATCGACAGATACTGCGTTTCTCTGGAACGAAATTTGGGGAACAAGATAAAAGAGGAAGATTGAAGAAAAAAGAAACGTCGTAATGACAACCCTCCATCCGGTTTGTCCAATTACTATTTTCAATATATTCATTTGTGAAGAGAAGAGCTAACCCGATCATCCTACGTAGGCAGGGCTTAGGGCAAGAAAAGAGGAGTACTGAGCACTCTTTGAAAAAGAGTATTCCATGCGTTGCCGCTTCTTTGTTGAGGACCGACCCCTGCGTGAGGAAGTCCGGGGGTAACCGTCACCTTGGCAGTATCCGTATCCTTTACGTCCTCGCCATTGGCGGTACCTTTGGCAGTCACTGTATTCGTTTCCGTCGCCGACAGCATCTTCGTACAGGTATATTTCCAGGTTTCATCCGTATCCAGCCTCGAATCCCGGTCAATATCGCCCGAAATAAACTTTAACGGGCTGCATTTATCATCTTTCACTGATACGTTTCTTATTGAATCATCTCCTTCGTTCTTCACTGCATAGGTGTAGGTGACCGAACCGAATCCCGAAAGAGCAGTGGGGGTCGCTTTTTTAGTCACTTCAATATCCTGGTCCTTGTCATTCTCACTGTCGTTATCACCTTCTTCTTCGGCCTCATCATCACCTTCATCCTCTTCCTCATCTTCAGGAGAGGAACATGTCGGCGCTGTGATGGTATCTACATCCGTTGAAATGGTTCCGCCAAATGCGAGGGCTCTGCCTGTCCAGGTTACAGTACTACCTATGGTAATCCCCGAGGCATCGATATCAGTACCGACGAAGGTCGAGTTAGCGCCAAGCGTAGTAGCGCCGCCCGGAGTCCAAAACACATCGCAGGCGGAAGCTCCGCCGGTTAATACTACGGTGGAGTTAGCCGATGTGGTCAGCGCGCCAGTTATTCTAAAGATGTAGGTGCCGGTGCCGGTAAGGGTAATCGTCCCCGCTCCTCCAATACTCGCGGCACCGCTAATACAATATATTCCGGGTGAAAACTGGCCCACTCCGTCCGGAGTCGTCACGTTGGTAGCGAGATTAATCGCCCCCGGGGCATAGGAGAAATCACATGGCAATTGACTATTGAGGTCAGCCAATGCCGCAGCCTGATCTGTTCCTGCTCCGGAGTATTTCGTCGCAGGAGGACTGAAAGTACTCCCATTTACCGTAGGGGCCGTTGCTGGGCCGGTAGTATACCCCACATCCCCATTAATAGTTGTCCCCCCAACCGTATTCGTGTACGTACTGGAAAGAATGCCGAAACTGGCAGCCTGTCCAAGTTCTGGAGACGATGCTGCGCGCGTCGGTATTGGTCCGGCCAGACCAAAAATAATCGTAGCGACGAATACGATGACCGAACCTCTATTAAGAATTTTCATTATATATATTAATCAGTTGATAATGTGAGCCGATTTTTATTAATGCTAAACGTGCTCCACTACCCCTTTTGTTTGAAGGCTCTCTTCAAACCTATACGTCGGCTTACTTTTCTGTATAAGCCGGTCATTAATCGAAAATGATATGAATCCCCAGTTAGAACAAATCAAAGAAAATACTGTAGAAGCGTATCGCGCTCTAAATCTACTCCTAATGAGCCAGAAGTCAATGATACTCCGGAAGAATCGATGGATCTCTCCTGTTATGGGTTACAGCAAAACAAGGGCTCCAGAGCCCTTGTTCTTATTTACAACCTCTTTTCTCATTTAGTCTCCACCTGTTCTTCCGAGGACTCTCCGGAAACAGAGCGGATGAGCGAAAAGAGGGTAATGCCGGATATCATAAAGAGTACGGCGATCAAAAAATCAGAGAACCTCAGAAAAAAGACGCCGTACTTGAGATCTGTAAGACCGAAGAGAAACACGATTTGCTTCAAAAAAAAGAGTGAGAAAATACCGGCCAGAATTTTGAGATAGCGATCCAAGCGCTTCTCGGCCCGCCAGATACTGTCCATGAGAAAGAGAAGGCCTCCGAGAGTGAGGATAACGGTCACGAGAGAGAGAAAGGGATCGAAAGAAATCATAGGCAAGGAATTTAGAGAAATGCTTGGAGATTCTTTTCGCTCACCATGCGAATCCGCTGGCGTAAAGTGAGGAAACGCACGAATTCGAAGTAGGAAAGGAGGATAAAGAGAAAAAGAATGAATACCAGGGTGATATATATAGTAGTATAGTCGATACGCCCAATCGGTGAAATGCCCAAGACTCCCTCTCCGCGTATGGTAAATTCGGCAATACTTTCTGCCATCATATTCCTGGAAGGCACCCGTACAATGAGCCGGTATTTTCCTTCTGGAATTTCAGGATGGGTATAGAAGGTCTTTAGGTACCGCAGCTGGGTAGAAACGGCGACCGTTTCCTTCTGGCGTATGACTACCTCATTTGCTTCGTTGAGAATAAGGTATTCGACCTCGGTATCAATAATGCTCGCGGGATCGCCGAAATTGATAAGGCGGATATCGGCCAGCACATCCTCTCCCGGTGGGATGACCAGAGAATTCCTGAGAACCTTAGCCCGGACGTCAAAAAGTGCTGGAGTGGCACTGTTCCCAAAAGTCTCCTGCCACTCCGGTACCGGAATAGGTGCCGCGTTGAGCACGGAAAAGACAAGAGTAGTTTCTGCGTGAATCTCTGCATGCTCCGGATATTCTGCACGGACGGAGAGGCTGAAGGTTCCATCGGGGAAAGGCTGTTGCAGCTGGACATGCCAATTGCCGTCGCCATCTGCCGTTACATTTGATCGGAGAGAGAAGTCACCATACCGGAAAATCAAAATGATATCGGCATTTCGTATATTGGTGTGGCCCTCAAAAGCGAGGCGGGCGCTGGAAAAAGTAAATTTTCCATCTGCTTGGCTGAAAAGGATTCCAGAGGTATTCGAAGGCAGGACGGTGAGAGAAGGCAGGAACTCTTTTTCGACCGCCTTTTCGGATTCATCATCATCGTCATCGTTGTCATCCCTTTCTTCAGTAACACTCGTAGGACCGACCGCTACCTGGCCGATTTGTGCCGTGACCATCACATCCTGGGCTTCTGCGAGGCGAAAAGAAAAAAGAGCGCCTCCTAGAGCCAGGAGTGCGATCGTGAGATAGGAAAACAGAACCATTGCATGCCGGCGGAGCTGTTTTTGGTGTAACGAAGTTTTTGCCATAGATCTCTTACGAATCAACAGACTCGTTTTCCTACTCCCATAACCGTTGGGCGAGGGGATCCCGAATGTGCTATTCGTTCATATTGGGAATCACTCGCCTGAAGCGCTCTCATTGCCCACGATGACCGCGAGATCCGCATTTTCAGGCGCAACCTCCCCTTCCGGAAGCTCCCCCGCCTTTCCTCCGATGCCTGAGCCAATTGGGCAGCCTGTTCTGACCTCTCTCCCCTCAAATCAACGACCAAAGTATCGCTATAATCATTCCGATGAGCGTTTTCTTTCGAGACCACGGCGAGTGTCGGAAGTTTTTGATTGATTTCAGCCTCAAGAGGGCCTGTCGCCTCCGTTTGGCGAGAACCGTTGAGAATGGTTACCCGGGTAATGGGAGAAGTTGGCGCACTTTCTGCTTGAGGCAAAGAAGTCTCGTCTTCCGCAGGAAGCTTGATAGAAACAACGTTGACCACCTTTTGCAGACTCGGGCGATAGAGAATGGCTACCCCTGCCTCACGGTAGATGAGTACCTGGTCTCCGTTCTCTGCTTTTTGAAAAAAGGGCTCCTCTGCGAGCTTCTCGCGATCCTTAACGGTCGCGAGCGTAGGCTCTTCTCCTTCCGGCAAGACCAGAAACTTTCCGATTTTCTCTACAATCTCGTTCGTCGTTTCTACATTTTTTACCTCTGAAGTCTCTTTGGATTGCAGATAGAAGTACGCGGCCGCTGCGCCGCTAACCAGTACGAGGAGAATCAAAATAAAAAAAACTCCTAGGACAAGTCGTTTCTTGAATGAGGATGATCCTTGAGGATGAAGACGTCTTGATCCTGAAAGCATACGTTTATGAAAAAATTTCTCTTTGATTATACTATACGGAAAGCCCAAGAGCGACTTCGCACTCCTAGCACTAGGCGCTAGACCTTGTTAGCGGATTTCCGAAACCTCTTCTTTCATCGCTTCTTCAACCACTCCCTCTTCGTTCGCCTGCGGAGCTACTACCTCCTCAAGTATGGCCTCTTCTTCCGGTTTCCTCCTTCTTTGAAACTTTTTCTTCCTCATATGAAACAGGTTCCTCGTCGGAGGAAAACGCATGGGCTTTCTTCACACTGAGAGCAATCCAGCTGAACTGAAGCTCCTGGGAAGCCGGCTTGTTTAAGCGGATAGTGAAGCCTTTTTGGCTCTTATTCACAATGACGTAGCGGGTGTCGCTTTCAAAGTACGCATCCACAAAATACTCCTCGGCTCGGCGGGAATCCTTTTTGGTTTCTTCTTCTACCTTGCGTCATCCAAGAGGACGCTGCGATCATAAGAGAGGCTGGCCGAGATGACCGGCTGGAATTCATAAGGAGTTTCAAATTGAATGTCGACTTCTCTTTGGCCTTTGCCGATAAGAGCAAACCCCGCCGTATCCGCTGAAAAAGTCGGCGCCGAAGCAAATTCGACTGTCCCCCCGAATACCACTCCTTCCATAAAGGTGGCGAGCTTCGCAAAGACCGTTTCGCCCCGGAACTCGGCATCACCTCCTACGATCATTCCTCCGTTTACCGAAAGTTTTCCGAGCACGTCGAGCGTCAGCGCCACTTGGGCGCTTTTGATTTTGAGCATGTTCCCGGCAGCCTCCAGGGCATTCCCCTCAGAAGAGGCCAGCGCCCCGGAGAGCTGCTGGTATTTCTCGCCCAGGTCGGAAATCTGATTGGTATAGATTTCCAATCCTTCGATCGAATCCGCTTTGATACTCTTGGCAAATATTTGGTCTGCAATAAGTGTCGGCGTAATGATGTCGCGTGAGGCGCTTATGCGGCCCGTATAGATTTCTGAACCTGTTTCTTTCTCATCCTTCATCTTTTTGAGAAATGCGAGCACTTTTTCCTGCTCACCCGAACCTGCCCCAAAACGGATGCTTGTCTGGTTGTTCGCAAGCCCCGTTGACGCGCTCTCCTGCTCTGCATCGACAGCCAGTCCCTCGTCATAGCGGTTCATAGCAACTTCAATCGTTTCCCCGCGGTAATCGCTCAGATTAACGAAGGTAAGCACGGTGGTACACAGGAGAGCTTTATGGTCCTCGGGATCCTCTCCTTCGCACACCGCCCAGTCAGCCGCATCAGAAAGAACGGTTCCCAAAGTCTGTCCTGATTGACTCGCCCGCATAGCGTATCCTGGGCGAGAAGAGGCTGTAAGCCGATCTCCGGCGTAGAACATGCCGTTTTCATTCGTTACTTTGACCGGTACGCGTCCTACGAGAGCCACTGGGTAGGCGTTTTCCTGGCTCTGGCCCAACACGATACCAGGAGCGGTAGCTACCACCCCAAGCGCATTCTCTTGGTACGCTTTCGTCGTCTTGAGAACGCCTGCGGGAGAAGCTCCGTCGAGCGCGACCACCTCTCCGGCCTGTAGAGGTTCCTGAGAGTAGTAATTTTCCGCCAAGTCGGCGCCGCCGGAAAGGCCGACTTCAAGACTTGTGCCGGTAATCGTGTCGGCGAGAAGCTCGCTTCGTATATCAAACAACTTGCTCTGAATATAATCCATGGCTTGCCCGAGTCTGATGTCTTGCGTTTCGAGCCACGTATGCGCATCGGTACCAAAAATCATCGTGCGCGTAGTAATGTCGATAGAGCGAATGTCATTAGAGTCAGTGCCCGTCCATTCCACCCCGTTATCATCAAGCTGCTTCGCGTCAGCATGATACACGTCAGCTATGACATTCGGGCCGGCCTGATGGTTGTAACAGGTAATGCCGCCGCCATCCGCTCCATCGCTGGTGCCGGCACAGAGCATGCGCGCCTCTCCCAGAGTAGAAAATTTGGAAACACCGACAGCCTTAACGATATTCGAGCTTCCGAAGAGTGCTTCAGGGTCGACTTTGAAGTCATCGTTGGAGCTGGGCGTCGTCGTAAAAGCGGGACTGACCGTAATGGTATTGGTCGTATTAGCAATAATGCGGCGTGTCTGCTTAATACCCGAACCGCTGTTAATCTTCACAATACTTCCCGTGAGCTCGTTTGCGAGCCAGCCCGGTGTTGAACTGTCCGTAATCACGGTCGAAGTATAGGAAACCGTGTCGGCGGCGCCGTTGTAGACCTTTCTGCCTAAGGTCGGACGGGCATCATTATAGAGGCGACGGGCCTGGATCTGGGTTAACTGGTCATTGGTTGTGGCGCCGCCCGCACTGATAGTGACATCGTCAATGGAACCATTCCAGAAAGAGTTAGCGGCAGCTGAAGCGCAAGCGGCCGCATTGCACGTAGCGCCAATGGCAAAGATTGCAGTAGCGCCGCCCGTTTCCAAACTGGCGGTGGTCGCGCCGACGGAGGTGCTCGCCACCTGCACTCCGTCAATCACCAAAGTCAGGTTACCCGCGGCATTGGTGCGCGTAGCAACCAAATGATGCCACTGGTTATCCAGATAAGTCTGGGTGCTCGTGGTGCTCACTTCCGGGAAAGTAGTGGCGTCGTCGTCAATACCAAACTGGATAGTACCGGAGGTATTCATAAAAACACGGTACCCGCCCACGTTTGCACCGGCGAAGGTATGGTCGACCAGGGTCTGAGCGGCAGCCGGGGCGCTGGCAGCGTGTTTAAACCACAGCTGTATACTGAAACCCGCCGTTCCTACCCGGTAGTCGGCATCGGTTTCACAGGTGCCGTCGGCAGCCTGGTCGTTGCAGAGATAGCCGTTGGTACCGTTGGGCGTGATGGCCAGTCCACGAACGCCGTTGCCCCCGAACGTTACGGTGCCCTTGGCCGAAAGGGAATTATTGCGGAACGAAGAGTCCGTGGCAGGAGCGGCTGTCTGACTGAACATGAAGGCTCCTTTGATAGTGGCCGGCATGAAGGCGGTCTGCTCCGTAATATTATAAAACTTAGACCAGCCGGCCGTTCCCTTGTTCGGTGCCGTGCCCAAAGAAACGTTATCGTCAATTTCCGTCAGACCTTGGCTGGTACCGACATAGATGATATCAGAGTTATCTTCCGAAAGTGAGCCTCGCTCGATCACATCCAGAGCATCGGGAGTATTGGTAGCGATGGTAGGGGCGGCCTTCGAAAGGGCAGGTACCGTCGTCTCATCCCAGACCATTTCAGGGGTACCGTTAAGCCTTGTGGCCACGTTGGAATCGGTATCGATATTTTCCCAACGCTCGGCTTGGCCCAAAGTGGAGTTCAATCCGTAGAGTCTCCCCCGCCGCGTCAGAGATACCGCCTGATAATCGTTGTCCGTCTGGTCCGAATAATAAAGGATCTTGTTGGCTGAGAGATTGATATTAGCTAATCCGGAATCGGTGGCGACCGCCACCATCGTCACGCCGTTTACCGCATTCGTGGTAGTGCTCCCCCACATGACCGCGGCCGAGACGTCATTCACCGTTTTCCAGCCGGTATTGGCTCCTAGATCGAGGTTGGTGTTATTGTCGGTCCCATAGGTCACTGCCGTATTACGGCTTCCGATACCCACGTTTCCCTGGCTCCGATCGGTATCGTCATAGTTGTACATGCGGTCATTGATAAAATCGATGGCATAGAGTCCGCCAGCGGCGCTCCCGTTCGCGCCCACGTAGACAACCCCGTTTAAAGCATAGACGCTGGACGGCTCATTGTTCGTGTCAACGCCTAGGGCGTACCCAGAGGCATTCTGACTGAACTTCATCCACATATTGCCGTTGGTCGCGTCGAAAATATACAGAGCATTGGTCGTGACCACTAGAATCGCCTTACGGGGGAAAGAGTCTGAATAACAGCGATCCATACTGGAAATATTGCAGGGAGTGCTGGGGCTGTCATCGAGCGTTTCCGTAAACCAAGAAAGCTTGTCTGTCGTGGCCCAGTCGATCCAGCGGCCGCCATCATTATCGGTCGAGGTATCATACACAAAAACGTCTCTGATATTGGTAAGCGACTGGATCTGCCGTAAGCCTTTGGTAATAACTTCGCCGTAAGTGGCTGAATTGCCGCGATTCGTCGCCGCCCCCACTTGCAGCAACCGCTCGGTAGTACCGGTGATTGTGGAAGTTCCGACACCGACCCGCCCGTCGGCATCAACGATAAAGGGCGAGGTGTCGCCCGAAGTGTCGTCGATCCGCAGTCCGTTCCCCGTGCCGCGATTGTCAATGAGGAAAGCGTCCATCAGAGCAGCCGCATTGAGCTGTTCTACCTTGAAAGCAAAAGTGCTGTCAGATCCAGAGGAAGCGGGGTTGCTTACCACGATGCTGTCATCTGCTGAAGTGAGGGAGATGGTGGCGTTTGATCCGTCCGCATCTGACTCGTACGTGCCCTGCAGGTCGCTGCTCCCGCCGCCCGCGATCGTACACTCCGTCTGCGAAGCGTTATCTACGCAGGTCACTCCGGACCCCAGGAAAGCCAGCGTGGTGCGCGCGGTCAATCCCGTTACCTCGTCTTTGATGAGGCTGTATCCTCCTCCGCCGGAAAGCGCCGACCAGGCAGTGCCGTTATACGCAATGATCTGGTTGCCCGATGCGTCCCACGCAATATAGCCTTCGCCCGAAGTCGGATTCGAAGGAGAAGCCGAAGCTGCATTAGGCAGGCGCAGCCCCTGGTTCGCCGTGGTGCTATGCGTAATGAGGCCGAGGTCAACGTACGAGAGAGCCACAGCGGAAAGCGACTGGCCGCCTGCGAGGCTGATACCGCCATTGGCCGTGAGAACCCCCGCAAGTGTCAGCGCACCGGTCGAAGCCACGAAATCCGTCCCGGTATTACCGATATTCGTCAGGATGTTGCTTCCGGCATCCAGAGTACCTGAAAGCGTATGGGCTCCCACGGTATCGCTTGCCGCATCAAAGGTAATGCCGCCGTTTGCGGCCAGAGCAGAAGAAGCGGTAATGGCCGAAGCCCCGAGCGTACCCGTGAAGTTCGGTGAAGCCGAAAACACCAGGTTGGTGCTCGTCGTTCCGGTGGTACCGCTCGCGGCGTTTAGATAATTCAGCTGGGTACCGGTCGCCGTAACGGAAGTAGCCCCTACAGTGAAAGGACTGGGGAGCGTCACGGTGCCGGTAAACGTAGGCGATTCCAGGAAGGCAAAGGTTTTCCTGGCTGCGCCGGTAGTGATGGTAGCGTAGTAAGCGTCCGAGAGAAATTCTACCGCGCCGGCTTCGGGAGCGCTCATGAGAGAGCCCGAGGTAAACTTGAGCGGAGCGGTGTTGGCGCTCGTGGTGCCGGCCGCAAGATGCAGGTAAGCAGTGGGGGCACTGAGGCCGATACCGACTTTTCCGCTGCCATCAACCACAAAAGGCGTCGTATCTCCCGAAACGTCATCGATCCGCAGGGCGAGATTATTGGTTCCGGTCGCGTAATGCTTTATGGAAAAAGAAGTATTGGCATTGGACGTACCGGTGTTGGAAAGAGTCAGAAGCGAACCCGTATTGGAAGCGCTGGATCCGGAAAGCGTGATTTCTTGGAGAGAGCCCGTAAAGGCGCTAGCTGAAGAAGCAAGCGTTAGGGCTTTTCCGGAAGTGAGGCCGTTTGCGGTCACTGAAACGCCCGTTTCTGCATCAATAGAATTGGCCGTTATATTGATCGCATTGGCGGCACTCGAAGAGGAAACGAGATCCACGGCAATGCCCGTCCCGGACTGCGTCACCTTAAGCGCCGTGCCGGTCCCGCCGGCGGCACCATAGGTCACTTCCAAGGCGTCCTGGCTGCCCGAAGCCGGATTGTAGCTTATGTTGGCTGCGTCCTGGGCGGTCGCTGTCGCGTCAATATCGATAAAGCCGTCGCTCACCAGGTTTTTGGCGTTGAGCGCCTGAGGGACGGCGCCGATGCGCTTGCGATTGCTAAAGGTTTCCCATGAGGTGGTCGCCGTATTGTAAATTTCTACCTGAAGGTAGTAGGTGTCCGCATTGAAATCGATAAGCGCATTGCCCGTGCCGCTGCCCAGAAGGATTGAGAAGAGGCCGCGGGATACGGCGACGGCGTTGCCGTTGGCAGCCGTATGCGTGCCGGTCCAGAGCAGATTGCCGCTACTCGCCGCATCATAGAGCTTGAAGCGCATGTCGTAGTTGCCGTCCGCTACCGCGTAGCCGTTCGTTGCGGTCAGCTTCCCCTGATAGTTGATGAGCTGTGCGACCGCCGCTCTTGCAGGCGTGCTCCCAATAGCCAAAATCCCCAGTATTAGGAAAATGGCGGCGAGGAACGTATTAAGGGTAAAGGGTCTTTTTGTGTGAGCCACAGGAGTAGTGGTGCGTGTGTGTTTTTGGTTTTCCCGCTAGAAAGCGAGGTCTTGCTTCTGGAACATTTGAAACATCTCGGGGTTTGCGAGGCCGTTTTCTTGCTGCATGCTTTCTTGGAGCGAGTCTGATTCGGCTTCCAAATGCGCAATCTGGTGTGAAAGCCGGAGATAACCGATAAAAATGAGCACGAGAAGGCTTGCAATAACGATGAGGGCCGGAGACAGAAGACTGCGCTCCCTCGGCCGGTCAGAGGCTTGTGGGGCCCGGGATGCCTCTTCCAGAAGAGAAGTCCCGGGATTTTTTTCCTCTACGTATTCCGCCAGCCAATCCCGGGTGGTAAACCAGCGTTTATTGATCTTAACCGCCTTCAGCATTTTCTTGCGGGCTAAAAGCCCAAGATACTCCTGGCTGTAGGGGGAAAGCTTCGAGGCTTCCCAGAGGGAAAGATATTCTGTATCTGTATTCATACCCCTTGTTATCTCTCTGAAACGGGTTCGGAGAGCGCCTTACTCGCCGATAAAACAAAAAAACCGGGCATTCACCCGGTTTTTGCGCGTATCGGATAGTATCCGATATCGACTTGTAGGCTTATTGTAGCACAAAAAAATGCTCTCTGCAAGGGGTATTTAGGCATTTTTTCTGGCTTGCCGGATAATCCAGCGGTTGTACGTGCGGAAGAGATAGAAAAGGGCTACCAGTAGGATGAAAATGACCAGCAGCAGGTGCCAGGGAATAATCCAGACGGAGGCCTGCCGAGTCTCGGTTTTACTGTCAGGGAGCGCGACAACCGCTTGGGCTGTATAACGTCCAAAATGGAAATCCCGCCACTCATTTCTGACGGAAGCCCAGAAACTTCCTGATTGCTCAGTTGCCTCACCCCATGTCACGTCAAAGCGGCGGATACTCTGCGGGAGCACATTTCCCCCGGTATTTTCTTTCAGGAGCGGGATTTCAGCCTTTTTGCTTCCGAACATGGACGTAATCTGGACAGCTCCGCCGGGACGAAAATGCACGTTCCCTTCATTGCGGAGGCGCAGTTCGAAGGGAACTGGCGTAGCGGCAAAAAAGCGCTGACTGCCTTTCGAATCAAAACTCTCGATTTTAACGCTTGACTGGATATCACCCGAAACAGTGAGGAGGACGAGGGAACCGGTTTTGGAGTCTACCGTCACCGACTGCGACGCATCGCTTGCCTGAGGGCTGAAAAAGACAACGGCATAGTGTCCTCCCGGCTCAGCGTCCTGAGGAATGCGTATCTCAAAAAGGATGTTCTGCCAATCCAAAGATTTGACGGTATAAGGCCCTGGTGCCAGGGTGATCCAAGAAGCGAGAGAGCGGGCCTGATCCTCAGCGCCTAGATCGACTACCTTTGGCTCGCCGCTTTCCCCTTCCTTCGCCCCGAAAGCGCTGAGAGAGGGCGTGACATTCACATCCGCATCGGTTTCATTGTAAATGCGAATCATGCCGGAGAGCGTTTCTCCGGGATTGCCGCTAAATTCCTTGAGCGGCGGTGAAACGGTCAAAGCGCGTGCAGCCTCCGTTCCGACGGCCATGCTGAGCACAGAGAGAAGGAGAAAGACCGGAAAAAAACAGTGTTTTCTTCATGGTTTTCTAGAATTTCCCGGTGGCAATGATCGTCAGCGTGTCGGAGTATGCGCCGGCAGGCGTCGCGCCCGCAACGGCTGAAACCAGAGAAACATCAAGTGAGCCGTTACTGACCGGGGCAGCGACAGAGGCTAACGTCTGAAAAGTAGTACTGATAGCCACGTCGGCCGTGCTGTCATGATCAAAGCTCTCGGCAATGGTCAGGCCGCTCGCGTTCTTTCCATAGGCGCCGAAATTGGCTGTGCCCGCTGAGACCGCCGTACTGGCCGCCGAAGCGAGTGTCGTACCGGTATCCGTACTGTAGAGTCCCGAAGTGGCGTTGGTATTTTGATCCCGCAGCTCGATGACCGCCCCATCATCGGCATTGGTGGAAAGGGTGAGGGTAATCGGGTCGCCGTTGCCCGGGGCGCTTCCGCTGCCGTTGGTGTCAGAGGTCGCATAGCGTAGCGCTCCGGAGGTGATAGTCCCGAAACCAACCGTGGTGGTATCGATAGCAAAGGAAAGCGTCGGATCAACGCGTCCAGAAACAGCTACCTCATCATTTGTAATAATGTCCACAGCGATGTAGGCCGTATCAACGTCCGATGAGCCATTATTGGCCTTGACCGTAATGACTCCGGTGGTCGCGGCCGTCGGCGTTCCGAGTTTGCCGGTCGAGCCGTCAGAGACTTTGAACCCCGTAGAGAGTGCTGGCGCTCAGGTTATCGACGCTTTCGACATACAGCGTATCGTAGCTGCTTGCACCGGACCCTTGGGTACAGCGAGCGGTAAGCCCCGCTTGCACTGAGAGCCGTAGCCGAGTTGCGCAGGCCTGGGCGGTAGAAACGACGAGGTCCGTACCCGCCGTCCGGCACCACAGCCCGTCATCGCCATCTGGAAAAACAAGGATGATTTTATTCGTGTCTGCTCCTCCGGAAATGGCAGTCGCGGGCGTTACTTGAATTTCATGTGTGACTCCCGTAGTCAGGCTTTCCTTGTTGCGGCTCAGATAGTCAGCCACCGTGGTAAGGGTTGCGGCTTGGACGGCAGAAAAATAAGAAAAGGGAAGGAAGCCAAAAAGGCTCAAAAAAAATGAGCACGAAAGAAACGGCTCGCCTCACAGGTTTTCGGCTCATACCTTTTGTTTTATACAGAACGCAATTTTAGCATAACAGAGAAGGGGAAAATGTCTACCGCTTCTTCCGCGAATCTAGTACTTTCCCGTTGCCACCCACCGTGACACGAGAGAGGTATTCCCCTGCCTCGCTATCGGAAGCCACGTTGGCGATAAACGACATGGTGTAGTTGGTCTGGCTCGATGGACGGCTGACTGAGCAATACTGTCTCCGGGAGCAAATTTGAAGGAGTTAGGCGTATTATAGCCGCTGCTTGCCTGGCCGGCGCCACCCACCGGATCGACGCCGATACCCGGAGTGCCATTAGCGACCAGATTGAAGCCGAACTGTTCTGTCCCGGGAGCAGAGGTTCCTCCGCTTGTGAGAGGATTAATGCTGTTAGATTCAAAGGTGAGCGGATCTCCTGAGAAAGAGACGGTGTAGCCGCCCTGCGCCGTTGTCGCGACGTTAAAGCTCGCTGTCCCGTAACGAACCACGGATGGATTGAAAGCCCCCAGACTGACAACCGGTTGCGTGATATTGAAAATAATAACGCCATCGTCTCCGACCGTGCTCCAGAATCCGTCTGAGAGATTATAAGTGGTACTGGCCGATTGGCTGGTACCCATTTCTCCGCCGGTGTCGCCCAGCTCATAGGAGGTAGAGGATTCTTTGCTGCCGAAACTGCCGATGACGTCGGAAGTGATGCGGAAATTGGCCGTGCTCATCTCGGCGAGTACGCTCCCCGGCCAAGAAAAGAGGGCTCCTAGGAGAAATGCGTACGGTAGGAACGTGAACTTTTTCATCTTCAGTTTACGAGAGATACATACGAAGATTCTTTACGCCCAAAAGTGCGTTTATTGTATCATGATCTCCTATATCAACGTTTTGCACCTCTCAATTGCGGGATTCTCTGAGTTTAGTAGTATGGCCAGGCAGCAATGCCTGCCAATAAAGGAGTACGCCATGACACTTTGTTCAGGGAATACCATTGATCCGTCGACCCCTCCGTCCCGGAAGCCCGGGGATACCTACGTGGAGGGACAGCTATTGCCCGAATTTCGCTGGTGCCCAGAGGAGGATGCCCTCAGCAGAAAGAGGAAGGTTCTGGATTTCCAGAATCTTCCGACATAAATAGGCCCGTCCAGAAAAGAAAGAGGAAGACTCTTCACCTGGTGCGGGTCTTCTTCATTTCACCGAGAGAACACTTCTGAAAATGAATGCTCTCCGTGAAAAACTCTCGCGCAAGTATGTCTGTACTTTCGGTGAGATCAGTAACGTAAAAATCTCTGGAGGATTCGGTAGAGAGCCGCTCGGCAATTTCCGGGTGATGTGCAAGGTACGTTTTCAATTTCTCCGGAATGATTTCGTCTTGAGAAATGACGGAGATGCCCTCCCCTGCCAGTTTGCGAATTTCCTCTTTCAACACCGGGGTAGTGGGTACAGCCGAGGATAAGCGTATCAATGTCCTTTTGGAGAAGCGGCTGAAGATACTCTTCGAGAATAGGCCGAGACCACTTCAGAGCATTGTTTTCAATCAAAGGAACGAGTAGGGGTGCAGCCTCCTGAAACACCTCCGTGTCCGGCACAAGCTTTTGTACCCTCTTTTACGAACGTCTCTGAGTGAACGGTACTCGCAGTAGCCAGCACGCCGATTTTTTTATTCTTCGTCTGGCGCGCGGCTTCTTCGGCTGCGGGAATAAGCACTCCGAGCACTTTTCTTTCAGGAAATGCAACCGGCAAATACTCTTGCTGGATCTTGCGGAGCGCTTCGGCCGAGGCAGTATTGCAGGCAATGATAACGAGCTCGCACTCTTTTTTAAAGAGAAATTCAAGAGCCTCTAAAGTAAACTCGTATATTTTCTCCTGGGAGCGATTGCCATACGGAACGCGCGCCGTATCACCCAGATACACGTAATCATACTCAGGCAGCGCCGCTATGAGGCTTTGGGTAACCACGAGTCCTCCGACGCCGGAATCAAAAATGCCTATCTTCATTTCAGGAAATTAATACCCTTGCAGTATATCAGGCGTCTACTCACTGTGACGAATAGCAAAATAAGCCCTGTTTAAGCCTCATTTCTTGCCAAGGGTCTCAGAGTTTAGTAGGGTAGCCATAGCACCTATCAGAGGAGGAAAGTCATGGTACTTTGCTGGAGAGACGATCCCGAACCGCGACCGAATCGTGACACGCCCGAAACCATTGAAGAGGTAAGGCGGCTCATGAGGAGGGGTCTGAAGAACTTTCTATCTGAGGAGGATGCTCCCCCATCTCCCGCAGATCAAAAAGCCGAAAATCAGGAGGCCTCAAGACGGCTTCTAGATAACTTTGAATGGTGAGCAAATCGAACTCCTGGATCTCAGGAAAAATAGACCTGCATAGAAGAAGATTCTTCACTCTGTGTGGGTCTTCTTCATATCTACAAACAAAAAGAGCTAAAAAGAAAAGCGGGTATTGGCATTCGCCTCACCGTTAATGTTTAACCTTATCAAACGCCCCTTGCCGCCATTCAAGAATATCTCCGGGTTGGCAGTCGAGGGCCTCGCAAATCGCTTCAAGTGTAGAGAAGCGGATGGCTTTAGCCTTACCGTTTTTTAAGATAGAAATATTAGCCATTGTTATACCTACTTTTTCCGTTAGTTCGGTAACGCTCATTTTTCTCTTTGCGAGCATCACGTCGAGATTTACAATAATGCCCATAATTATACCGTTAGTTCATTTTCTGATTTTAACTCCATGCCGCTTTGGAGCAGCTTTTGGAGCACGGCAGCAAAGACGGCAACCACCGTCGGAGAGCAGGCGAGGAGAAAACCGATGATGATAAGTCCCGGCGCGTCATCGGCTTCGGCGATAAGAAATATGACCGGCATGCCGATAAGGTAGAGGCCGCTCATGGTAAGCGCACAGTACTTGATCGAGCGGAGCGCTTGGATTGATTGCTCCGAGAATGCCGTGTTTTTGTCTATATGAGTGAGCAGGCGAAACGCCTGAGAGAGCGCGAAGTAAAACGGTATGGCTGTCAGGTACAAACCAAAGAGGATAGCTTCCCGCAGAGGGGCAATAGCCGGCCATTCGATGGCTGCGCCGCTGGTAATCTTAGGAAGGGCAAAGATGCAAAGAGTGAGCACCACGATCCCGATAAAGAAGATGACTCCTTTCAAAAACCATGTTCCTTGTTTCATATGTTTTGTAATTATGCTGTAACACGCAAACTTCATGACGCACTAGATACATGTGCCGATTGCCTGTCTACAATATTTTCAAACACAACTGCGGCAGCGGCGATGACAAGAGAACCGAAGATGATGAGGACGCCCATGAAAATTCCACCTGCAGGATCATCACTCCCATGGTTTAACATAATGAAAACTTCTTCTGCCACAACAAAACCCATAATGGCTAATGCACAATATTTTATAGTCCGCAGAGCTTTTACAGTATCTTGCGAGAATACCTTATTTTGTCCGGCATATCCCAACACCTTGAACGCCTGATAGAGTGCTATGAAAAAAGGAATAGACCCCTATGTAGGCAAGCGCGAGGAAAGGATCCTTGAAGTATATTTCAAAGTTCGTGGCATGTACGTTCACGCCCTCGATCTGAGGTTCCCCAAAGCAAGAGAAAAAGGGTGCCGAGAGCGATGAGTACAATGACCAACTGAAGGAATAGTACTGAGCTTCTTTTCATAGGTAACTCCTATAATTTTTATATTCCCATCCTAATTTACTATTTATTGTTTGTCAATATATTATTATTGTTTTACAAAAATAGCAAATGAGATATGCCCCTGACGGAGATATAAAAACGAGGCTTAGATAGGCCTCGTTTTTGTCTGATCCTTCTATTGGATTTCGAATCTGTTTAAAGATTACCCCTTTTGTATAATCTTCTTGATTTCTTCGGATATAGACTGAACTTCTTGATCCGACATCAGAACCCGCTCATTATTATCGTGATCTAGATCACCCATACGAGTATCGGGAATTAAGTGACAATGAACGTGTTCAAGGCTTTTGGCTCCCCCTCTGCCTTCACGGATCATAAAAGTAAAACTCTCATATCCTAATCCCCTGAGAACACTCGCTCCTTTATCCATAAGTTCCCAGACACTTTCTCGCTCGTATCTGCTCAATTCAAGAAAGGACTTCTTGTGACCTTTAGGTATCACAAGGAGATGATGTCTATGGTAGGGGGCAAGGGCATATGTTAGAAAAGCTTCTTCATTCTCAACAAATCTTCTCCCTTCAGAGTGACAAAAAGGACATTTTCCAGCCGGTAATGTTTCTAAATACTGAGTGTATCGCATAAGGCAGATCAGAATTCTAAAAACTTTCCTAATCTCTTCTGAAGCAACTCTACAAGTTTTGGATCACCTCTCTGGTAGATATTCGGGATTTCCAAAACCTCGATGTTTTTACCCTCAATATCAAAATGGTTCCTCAGATACGTAAGATGCCCATCTTCTTTCTCAGACATGAGGAATACCCGGTCAGCCCAATTGAGGTGAGATTGTGTGATATGCGTAACAGACATCGGTAGAATACCAGCGCTTTTTGCTTCGTACTGAAGTGAGTCTTTGAATAGATCTTCTGCAGTGGGACTACGCATCATATTAGCACTGCAAACGAAGAGAAGTTTTTCTTTCATAAGAAAATTTAGGATTATCTCTAGTACATCAGACTTAGATCCCATCTTAAGAATGATAAAAAACTTCCCGCTGAATAAAATGGATAGCCTCTTCTTTATACTCTACCTATTGGACAAAGTGAGAACTTACTTTACCCTTCTACTTCAACCGTAAATCCGCCGTAAGACATTCGCTTCATATCAAAAGGCATCACCATATCTTTATATTCTTCCGCCTTCTTACCCATCTCTTCCATCACTTTAGCGTTCACCTCGTCTCGATGCTCTTTGGAGTTAAAGACTATAAATGAGAACCAAACTGTCTCATCACTTGTTGCTCCAGCCATATCAGTAAATGCACGCGCTTTTTCGCCGCCCATTTCCTGGGGCACAAGGTCATCCCCACGGCATTCGTAGTATTCAAGGGCGCCACACTTCATCCATGTATCACGACCTTCCTCTGCCATTTTCTTGTACGCTTCAGTTTTGTCTTCTGGAACTACAAGGACAAATCCGTCAACATATTTTCCTGTGCTCATATGCTTAACGCTAGAAATTACTTTTCCAGTATATCAGGCCCTATGCGGGGTACAAAAAAGAGGCTCAATTAAGCCCCTACTTTAGCTGCTCCACCTGTTGGATGAAGTTCAAACCTTTCCTTACAAAAAAAGTTCTCTTGATTTTCGACGGTAAGCGTCTAACCATTCAGCAGTACCTACCTGATCGGGATAAGCACGAGGAATAATCTTCAACTTTTTTCTGCTCAGCTATAAAAAAATCCTTCAAATTCATACTTTCTTCCCCTGTTGAAGCATATACTAAAGTATCATCTATTTTTTCTGGACCAGCTCCTATGAAAAGAAATGCGGGCGTTTCATTGGCGCCTGGATCTAAAGCATTTTCTCTTTGTAAGGTGCCAAAAAAAGTTCGGGCAGTTCTCTCTAGTTGCGGAAGACTTGAGAGAGAAATTACTCGTTTCCATGTTTTTCCTTTAGCTACTCGAACCAGATTATCAACTTCACTATGTGTATATTCTCCAGTACCTACTGATAAATATTTTTTCAGATGGTATACCTGCTTCTATTAATCTTTTTCTCCATTCAAAATGTCCTTCCCACAATCCTCCCCCAAAACCTCGAAATACGTCTTTACCAAATTTCTTGCCTTTGATTTGCTCGCTTCTTATGAGTGTTTTTTGTGGAAATAAATCTCCGTTAAGTGCCACATAGGGGAATATCGAGCTTATCCACCAATTCCTTTGCTTTCAGGAATACCCACTCGTCTTGAATTTTTGGAAGAGCATGAACATGTAAAGCATCGATAGATTTGTGCTCTCCTTTTAAAAGAGTTTCTACATCTTGAGAGATACCCTTAGCTCTTTCTAATGCAGCGAGAAACAACCCTTCTCTTTCTTTGTCACTCAGACGCTCAGAAGGATCTTTTTCTGCAGGATAATTTTTCGGTATCTCAAAATTCATACAATTTGTTATCTGATGATTATTTTCAGTATACCCAGGTTCAAACTCCAACGGCGTGTACCAAAAACGAGGCTCTGTTAAGCCTCGTTTTGACTGCTCCGAGGACTGGATGCTATCCGGACCTGCTTGCTAAGCAGAGATGCCCGGCCGGCCCAGGTATGAAAGATCTTTAGTTATTTTACACCTCGGATAACGGGGACACCCCCCAGAATTCCCCATATCTTCCCATCCTCTGTACCATTCGCTCATCAGGATGACGTGGGCAACGGGGATCATTCTTGTGCACCTCTTCGTATCGGATAGCAGCTTGTTCCTCTTCTTTCTTCCTTTTACGTTCCGAAATTTTATCCATCAAACCATAAGAATAGAATGTACTGAAGACGCCAGAGGCAAAACTCGCAATACTTACAGTATTCTGGAGATCATCATCCACTCCACCGTGGTGAGAGCAAGCACCTTGCTTTCCTATAGAAGGAGAATGCCATCCATCCTCACATACCACGGGGCCGACCAAAGATTGACCCAGAGAGTTAAGTCCGAAAAATGCGACTACTCCCAGAATTAAGGCAGCAACCTCTTTGCTCATACTAATCTACTGAACTTCTTCAAAATACTTCTCGAGTGCTAGTTCGGCCAAACCAAAAAGATTGTCCCTCACTTCTTCAATTTGCTTATCGGCAAGAACATTACTATGTGGGATTAGCTCCCGACACTTTTCAATGGAAAGCATAGATTACGGCTTCTCATTTTTTTTAGACCACTCCCCGAACCCAACAGTCTCATCAAAGCCTAATTCGAGTTTCAAACGCCTTAGATCCTCTAGCTGCTGCTCAGAATACTTTTCTGGCTTCAAAAGAGAATGAAGATACTCTAAAATAATCCAGATTTTTGCACCCTCTTTATTAAGATCCCCATCTCGAAGCCCTTTTTCTATTTCTGCTATCTGATTTTGAATTAGAGTCTTATCCATAAGTTTCTCTTGAAATAACCCTCTTTTTATATTACACTGGAATCAAAGGTTCCACCCCGCCAATAAGAGCCCTCGGGCTCTTCCGAAAGGATAGGCGGGGTGGTCATTTTTTTAGGGAAATTTTCCATAATCAATAATAAATTGTATTGCCCAAGGCAAATACGGAAAAGTCACTTTTTACCATACCTCTTATTGCCTCATAAGGCCTTGTCTCCCCTCTTTCTTTCTTTACGAACATCGCCCCAACCACAGTAGTCTGCGATTTGGCAATTTATATCCATTTTTGTCTGATGGAAACAAACAAAAAACGGCTTATTGAATTCTTTCAAATACCTCTTAAGGCTTTTGAGAATATAATCATGTTTTTTGTTTGTAAACAGTGTACCTAAAACAACAACGATTTTTTCAATCCCATCATTGTTCTTATGTCTGCTAAAAATATATTGAAGTAAAATTTGCAGAATCTTATCGTAAAACTTCTCCTCATTACGGATAGTTTTCAAAGAAAACTTCCCGTCTTTTCTAACAATCTCCCGTTTTATGTAAAGAGATGGATTAGCCTTGTTCTTCTCAGCAAGAATCGAATCCACTTCAAAATCATCTAGTCTTCCAAGTGCATCAAAGACCCAGTCTCTTGTCTCTTGCATATCTTCCGTAGCGTGAAGATAGTAATCTTTTTTATCGTTTTTCCAGGCATCGTATTTCAGTTCATAAGACTTTTTTAATAACTCCTCACGAGATTTCAAAGGTTCAGTAGTGCTTATCGCAGTCAAGGAAAAATACTTCGTTCCCTTAGGAGAGAAATCAAAATTTCCTGATTCATCAATAAAAATGTAGAGTTTCCATGATCTTCTATCCTATATACAATCAGGCTTCAAACTAGTTTATTTCCAGGCCCTGTTTTTCAATTTTTCTCCTACCTGAATAAAAGAGTCGGGAGGACTGAGTGCTATCCGAACCTCCTTTAAGAGTCCCGCTTCCTTCAGACTAATTTCGCGGTAAGCTTCCCCTCCTCTTCATTATTCCAATCAACTTCAATATAACGAGTAAATTTTTCCCCCAGATTCCTGAAAAATAGTTATTTCTAAAGTTGTTTTCCCAGGCTTCAAAGACTGGAAATGATCGACTCCTCCCGATTTTCGAGTAATAATCTTTGCAAAGCCCTTTTCCTCTATAAGAGCATAGGCATTCCTAAAATCAATAACATCAAGATAGGCTGTTTGAGATGGTAATATGTCTCTACTTTCACAATTCAAGTGAGTCCATCTTAACGGAACTGCTAAAAAGTTAGATCTTCTTTTTCCATTGTCAATAACTTGAGTCACCTCAACCTGGACATCCTTTGCAATCTGATTACCAACATTTTTTATCGGAAGCCTCCAGTAGAGGCTAGATTGGGAATACAATTCTAGCTTTAGAGTCTTTAAGTTAGGCTTAATCCATAAGAAAGGCTTTATATACTTTCCTATCCCTCCTGCGATCAGTAATGAAGTAAAAGAGGCTACAAGAATTGCCCAAAATGCAAGGTCAGAAAATAAAGGTCTGGGTGTAGACTTCCAACTCTCTGAATTTCTTGCAATTTGTTCTAGAAGTGGAAGAAGTTGAGGGTCCATATCCATTACATCTCATATCTCTCTTAAGAGTATCCTCTTGAACCAGTCTTGCAAATAATCGGGAATATCGTCTAAAGCTAGAGTTTCGATTAATTGTAGAGCATTATCAATCTTATTCTCTCTTAAGGAAGGAAATAATTTCTCTAGTGATCCTGACCGAAGAATCATAATACTCTCTTCTTGAGCAAGCTCAGTCAAAACTGATGCTAATTCGTTGCTTAAAACAGGGTGTTCAATTTCAGTAGCCCTCTCCTCTCTTATATATTCAATGAGTCCAGAGAATCTTGAATAGAACTCTTCTTTCTCCAATTCGCCATAGTTAGCAATTAGATCAACCAGAGATTGAGCATCTTTGGATGGAGAAGTACATAGAATACGTCGTAATTTGCTAGACGAGAAAGAGATGAGACTCTCGATCTCTTCATTTAGAGCAACCAGACGTTTTTTAAGTCCAGGATTTTTTATTAAGGTGTTACTTGCTCCCTTTAATTCTTTAAGAAGATCAAAATCACCGATAATAAAATTCTCAATCTTCCAACCATTCAGAAATTCTCTAAATTTCCCTAAAGTTCCTTTTCCACCAGCCTCTAAAATCTCCACTTCTTCACATTCTCCTCCACTATCCTTAATCTTTTTAAGAATCTCGGTATATACGATCAGATCAGAAGTACCTTCTACCAAGATGACTTTCTTAGCAAAAAATGCCTTCTCACTATTCGTTGTACTAATAAATCTAATCAAATCTTTTATTTCGCTATCTCGATTCAAGTTCGCAGGTATTACTTCACTAATACCAGTGCTGTAATTCATTGATACACGATATACATCTGCCAAACTCCTTAAACTCACCATCTTTGGTGAATGCGTACTCAGTATAAATTGAAGCTCATATTTTTCAGCTAGATCATAGATAAGATCCAGGATTAACTGCTGCCATTGGGTGTGAAGATGAAGTTCTGGCTCATCAATAATCACAATTCCTCCTCGTATTCCTCTTAGTACTAACTTAGAAATCAAATTTAAAAATTCAATCTCTCCAGAACTCAATTTTGCATTGGTACCATTTAATCTTTTGAAGTCAATTATGTAACTTTCACAGTGTGGAATTTGATCGTCTTTTGTAATGTTAACTTCAATTTTTAAATACTCTCTTAGAAATTCTTTAAAATTATTTAAGATTTCTGTGTTATTTTCTGAGAATAAGAACGCGATTCTTACAGGTATTGATCCAATATCATTGCTTTGGAAATCTCTATTCTGGTTATGCTCATTACCTGAAGAACTATCAGTTTTAACCTCGCTTAAATTCACCAGAAATCTTTCTTGAAAACCCGTTAAGAGTCTATGCGGAGAAACGTACACTAGAAGAGGACTAGCATCTATCTCTTTAACAACTAGAGATAGTTGATAAAGGAGTCTTGTATAACGGAGTAGCCTCACCAGCTTTGCAAATTCTATATTCTGTTGCTCCGAAAGAGTGGGTTCGGGCTGTAGTTCACATCGATCTACAGGAAAAATCTTAAATATTGCCCGCTTAGACAAATATTGAGAGAGATCTGGTATTTCTGAAGTTTCGTGAATAATTCTCCTGAGGTCATCACTCTTTTCAACTTGCTCCTCTAGCTTTCTTAGAACAACTTCTTTTTCTCCTACTAATAATTCTGCCAACTTTATATCAGAATCATTCAAAGTAAATTCCACCTCCAGGCTCGATTCTTCAGTTTCATGTAATGAATGCTTATCTAGAATATTCTTTAATACATTTGATTGCTCTGTACTAATAGTTTCCAGCACGTAAGCAGCTAAAGACATATTGTCTGGCGTATTTCGCTGTCTGTTATACTCTATTCTCCCTTGATGAAATATAAATAAATTTAAAGCACCTTGAAGAGCTTCAAAGAGGTTGGTTTTACCTCCGCCATTGTGACCAATGAAGATATGGACGCCCTCTCTAAAATCAATCTTCTGAGAAGGATAGTAACTCTTAACGTTATTTAAAGTTATCGAATTTAACCTCATAAGTTAGCTCACACTTTTTCAGATATTCTTAATCTAATTCTACTCCTAAATCACCGACCTATCTATTAGGGGATAGTTGATGACAAGGAGCATCTTTTCGCACTCAGGGCAGGAGACGTCCATGAGATCATGATAGTGGTCTATATCGCCATCCCCTGCTTTTCCCTTCCAACCACATATCGGGCATTCCAAGAGCATATCCCTACTGAAATCGGCATATTCAATGATGGGGGCAGGATGGTGCATGGCATCTTCCAGGGTGGCCCGGGTAACGTGTTGCTGCCGGCCCTTACGTTCCTCCGACAAGACTTGAGCAGCCTGGTCCGCTTCCTTATCCCATGTTTTGCGTTCCAGGGCCGCCAATTTGAGGCCCAAGACCATTGCCTGTGTCATTGAGGGGGCTGATTTGAGCTCCACTTTGAGAGTTTTGCGTTCCAAGGCCGCCAATTTCAGGCCCACCAAGAGGGCTGCTCCCGCCGATTCCGCTGCCTGGCCCTCCTTCTGGAGCTCCTGATACGCCGCGAAATCCTCGGGCGACAGCTTCTGAGACCAGTCCTTGTCTTTGTTGATTTGAGAGTTCTTCATATATTTCTTTGTTACTGATTAAGGCTGCCTTTTGCTTATCGACCCAAAACAAAAAACGGCTGAGAGATTTGATCCAGAACTTCTGAATGAAATCTCCCAACCGCTTGAGGTTAGTCATCTATCGCATCCGGTGCCCAGCAGATTTCCCTGGTTACCTTCTCAATGAAGAGAGCTGACAGATGTTCTGCGATTCGCTCCGCAGAAAAGCTTTTTATTCAAACAACTACACTAGTATAATAGCATAAATTTCTTTACCTGTCTAGTAGGAGTAAGGGGAGGATTCTGGTGGATTCCTATGGATATCGTCTAGTGCTTTGAATGATCAGCCTTTCCGTAAAAATGTGAGGGTGTTTTCAATATTGGCTTTGGCTGCTTCAGCATACATCTCCCCCCTATTTTTGAGGTAGTAATCGTAAATATCCTTATAGCCAGCCTCTTTGGCTATTCGATTCAAATCATTATTCAGTGCCTCGAAAGCCACGTACACGTTCTTATTCCCTTTTGTATACGCATATTTACTCCAAAGAGAGACTACTATAAATGTGACTACAATGGCTCCTATAGTGCTCATAGAAAAAGTTTAAAGATTTAAACGAATCTTTTAATCAAGATTTTTTTCTGAAACCTATCTCCAGAAAAGCTTCTTGACTGGCCAATTTCAAGTTCTCTTTCATAGCTTCGTCATCAGCAATAAAGCTGTCGAGATGAGCCTCAACGAACTTAAGCATATCTAACTGTTCCCTGTTTCCCTTTTCTTCTGCATACTTTTTCCATAAATCAAAAGCATACCTTATGACTGGTTTCGGATAGGGCAATAAGGACTCGGGGTAAAGCAGCATAGGATACTTTAAAACTCCATCCGTGCCTACTTCCTCGATAGTTTTTCCAAAGGCATGACAAACCTTTTCGACCAACACGTAATTAATTTCCTCATTTTTTTCCATAATCCATAATTTTACGAATACAAAAAGCCCACCGCCAGGCGACGCCCTTTCGGGCATCCGCACCCCTTTCGAGATGCGACCGATCAAGGTGAACCTAGACGATGGGTTCGCTATCCTTGATCGGCTTTCCGAGCCATGCCTCCGGATTCCTCCGAGGGTTTAGGCCCCTAAATTGTGCCGTCATTATTGCGCACTTTTCCGAGGGAGGCAAACACTCTTGACACCACTGGCGGGAGGAGTAAAATAGAAGCAAATATCGTTCCCACGGGAGATCCCCGGAGACCGTCTACAAACTCTTGTTTTGTGGGCGGTTTTTTTATTTCCAAAAAGTCAGGTCATGCTCTCCGAGGATGCCGTCGCCAAATTCCAGAAGCTCTACCGGAAACATTTCGGCCGAGAGATAAGCCCGGAAGAGGCCCGCGAGAAGGGAGCACAGCTTCTCAGATTCATGGAGCTGATGCGGGCTCCCTTGAAAGAAGAAGAATTCCAGGAACTCCAAGAACGCGTTGCCCGGAATATTCAGTAAGAATCAAACATATGAAATCCGTCGAGAGAAGATTCCGCGAGGTCAAGGAAAAGCAACCCCTTTGGAGCTCCTATCTCTGCTTCTGCGAGGCCGTTCGGGACGCCGGATTTGAGAAGCAGCCAATAAGCCGTTGGCTCAATAAGCTGGTGGAGAAGGATGACTATGCGGGATCAAAGAGGGCTGTTCTGGCATTCCTGGCCGCACTTTCAAAACCGCTGAGGGCGACCGAAATGAGCCTTTTCCGGCCCCAGGAGGCGCGGAAATATCCAAGCGGACTCCTCCCTCCGAAATCTTAACTACTTCCCCCTGAATGCCTATGAGTATGCGAAGCTTATCCCAAGTTTCCCAAGGCCGTCTGTCCCAATTGAAGGCAGCCACGGAACGAGTAAACGCCAACACTCAGCTAATGGAAAATCTCGGCGTTAGGCCTGTTGGCTACAATGTTGTCCTGGCACGCCTGTCGGGAAAGGCCACTCATGCCCTTTTCATGAGCCAGCTCCTCTATTGGCACGGAAAGGGCCGGGACAAGGAATGGTTCTACAAGACACAAAAAGACTTCGAGGAGGAAACCGGGCTAAATCGATCCGAACAGGATAGAGCCATCGAGTTTTGGAAGGGACTCGGGGTTCTAAAAGTAAAAAGAAAGGGGATTCCCCAGAAACGCCATTTCCAGGTAGACGTCCGGAAATTGACTGCGTTAGCTTTGAAGGTAAATGCGAAATGGAGCACCGAAAATGCAGATTCAACCGTCCCAAACTGCTAGATCCAGCAAACTATTACAGAAACTACTAAACAGAGACTACTCCAGAAATTTTCTCTTTCAGAGAAGAGGGAAAATAAAAAAATTGATCTCTGGAGCTCTCACTTTCACTGTCATTCAAAGAAAAATGTTGTATAATACCAGTGTTGACCCAACCATTCCATTACGCACGGATTTTATTGTCCCCAGAAAGGGGCGGTTCTGCCGACAAGCATCCGTGCAAGTTGGGTCAACCAGGACCGTCCCTTTTTGTTTTGAAACTCTATGAAAAGAAGCCCCGAGAAAATTAAATATTTCCTCTACGCCCGGAGGTCCTCTGAGGGCGAGGATCGGCAGATGGCCTCGATTGATTCCCAGATCGTCGAATTGACCAAGTTGGCCCAAGAGAACGGTTTAGAGATCTCGGGCATCTTCAAAGAATCCAAATCGGCTAAGGCGCCGGGACGCGAAGTCTTTTCGGAGATGATGCAGCGCATCGAGAAAGGAGAGGCTGACGGCATTATCTGTTGGAAACTGAATCGCCTGGCACGAAATCCGATTGACGGAGGGAAAATCAGTTGGATGCTCCAGCAAGGCATCGTCAAACACATCTTCACCCATGGGCGGAGCTACTATCCCAGTGACAATGTAATCGTGATGGCCGTTGAGCTCGGTATGGCCAACCAATTCATCCGGGACCTCAGCACGGACACGAAGAGAGGACTCCTCTCAAAAGCTGAACGCGGCTGGTATCCGGCCTTTTCCACGATCGGCTACATAGACAATCCCATGCGCCGGAAGGGGGAGAAAGATATTGTTCCTGATCCTGCGCGTTTTCCTTTGGTACGAAAAATGTTCGACCTCATGCTCACCGGAACGTACACTACCCCGATGATTCTCGAAATTGCTACACGCGAATGGGGACTCCGGATGAAAAACGGGAAGCCGATGGCGCGAAGCACCGCCTATCGAATCCTTGCCGATCCTTTTTATTACGGAGAGTTCGAGTACCCCAAGGACAGCGGGAATTGGTATCGAGGAAAGCACGAGCCGATGATCACGCGCGACGAGTACGATCGTATCCAACGTTTGCTCGGCAGAAAAGGCAGCCCTCGAGTTCGGACCC
This sequence comes from Candidatus Moraniibacteriota bacterium, assembly GCA_037201605.1. Lineage (GTDB taxonomy): Bacteria > Patescibacteriota > Minisyncoccia > Moranbacterales > UBA1568 > UBA1568. The sequence goes on from JBBCGM010000002.1 coordinate 45,885, forward strand.
ACATGTTCACGTTCACAGGCATGATTCGCTGCGGTGAGTGCGGATGCCTAATCACCGCCGAGAAAAAGACGAAGTATCAAAAGAACGGGAACATTCATTCCTATACTTACTATCGGTGCACAAAGCAAAGAGTCCCCTGCTCTCAGAAAACTCTTCGGAGTGGGGTTCTGAGAGAACAGATCCTCGGAGAATTGGATCGGATTACCATTCCTCCTGAATTCAAGGAATGGGCGATGGAAATCCTGGAGGCGCAAAGCAAGGAAAGCTCCTCGGGCAAAAAGACTATTACTGCTACTCAGCAAAAGAGTTACGAGGCCTGTCTCAATGAACTCGATGGACTCATCAGCATGCGAGCTCGTGGGGAGATTGATCAAGAAACTTTTCTTCGGAAGAAACTTGAACTGGAGAAAGAAAAAAGTAGGTTAGCCGAAATTCTCAAAGAAGGAGACGCGGTTACGGGAGACTGGCTGGAGAGAGCGGAGCGGCTTTTCGGTTTTTCCGAACTCGCCAAGTATCGTTTTGAGACCAGCACCCGTCAGGAGAAGAGGGAGGTTCTAGCCTTTCTCGGCTCGAACCTCACCCTCAAGGACCGAAAATTGCTTATTCAAAGGAAAAATGAGCTGTTACTTATCGAACAACTCGCTAAAGAGGAGAGATTGATCCGGGAACCGTTAGAACCTCTTGATTTACCTTTAGATAAAGCAAAACCGGGCAGAATATGCCCAGAGTCCTAGAATGCTCCGGCGGTAGGATTCGAACCTACGACCAAGTGGTTAACAGCCACCTGCTCTACCACTGAGCTACGCCGGAATGGTATGAGTTGTAAAAATTGCCTTTTCAGGCAACGGGGACATTCTAGTCCAAACCCAAGAGGAAATCAAGCCTCGGATCCTAGCAGTTCAAGCGCTGCCAGGCCGTAGCGCTTCATGGACGGATGGATATCCGGATGGGCGATAAGCTCGTCTTTGGTAAGCCAAATACAGCCGCCACTCTTTTCCTCCCCTTCCGGTTCGATAATCTCATCCTTCTCCGCCTTACCCGCATACACGAGGCTCAGATGCCGGTGCGTATCACTTACCGCATGGATGTTCATGAAAAGCGGCCGAGAAAGCTCTTGGTAGGCAGCACTTGCGCCTCTGGTCTCCTCAAAAACCGGCACTTCATCAGCCTGATAGAGGACAATATCCAAACCCGTTTCTTCCTTCACCTCGCGGAGAGCCGCTTGTTCCGGCAATTCATTGAGCTCGATATGGCCGCCGGGTACCAGCCACAGCTTGTGCTTGTCGTGGAAGCGGAACAGGACTTTGTCTCGATAGACTACGAAAACGTCTGCGGTGTAGTCAATCTCATTGGGAGCCGTATGAATGTGGGGCATAGAGCGAAAAAGCCGCGTGGGCGGCTTTTGTTTTCGGCTTAGTAATCCCGAAGCTTGCGAAGGCTTTCATGCTCGCGGATCTTCTCGAGCGCTTTGGCTTCGATCTGACGAATACGCTCGCGCGTTACGCCGAATTCTTGGCCCACTTCTTCGAGGGTGTGGGTTACACCGTCTTCGAGTCCGAAGCGGATTTTGAGAATCTTCTGTTCGCGCGGAGTCAGAGTATCGAGGATATCGGTAATGTGCGAGCGGAGAAGCTTGCGCGAAGCCGACTGGTTAGGCATAACCGTTTCCGTATCTTCAATGAAATCGCCAAGTACGCTGTCGTCATCGCTATCCCCTACCGACGTCTCGAGCGAAACGGTTTCCTGAGAAATTTTCTGGATGTGGCGGATTTTCTCGACTTCCATGTTCATTTCGGCGGCGATTTCCTCGGCCAGAGGTTCACGGCCCAACTCCTGCACAAGGCGACGCGTGACTTGGGCATACTTGTTGATCGTCTCGACCATGTGCACCGGAATGCGGATGGTGCGCGACTGGTCTGCAAGCGCACGCGTGATGGCCTGGCGGATCCACCAGGTAGCGTAGGTCGAGAACTTGAAACCCTTGCGATAGTCGAACTTCTCCACAGCGCGGAACAGGCCGATATTGCCTTCTTGGATCAGGTCGAGGAGTGAAAGATTGTGCGAGCGGCCTACGTACTTTTTGGCGATAGAAACAACGAGACGCAGGTTGGCTTCGGTCAGGCGCTGCTTGGCCATGGGGTCGCCCTTTTCAATCAGCTTGGCAAGGCGCACTTCTTCTTCGCCGGAGAGGAGCGCCACGCGGCCGATTTCCTTAAGATACATCTGTACCAAATCGGAAGTATTGTCCCCGCCTTCCATTTCTTCCCGTTTGCTCTTTTTGGTCGTAGTCTTCTTGCCCTTAGTCTCCTTACCAAATTCCTCGCCGACGCGATCGGTCTCAATTTTGAGCATCTCATCAGAACCGACAATACGGATGCCGGCCGTCTCGAGTTCGCTGTAGAGGCTTTCAAGATCAGAGAGGTCCTGTTCGACATCCGGCAGGATGTGAATGATCTCATCTTCCGTGACAAAGCCGCGCTGCTTGCCTCGTATCAAGAGTTCATGCAGGGCAGTATCTCGATCTTCCGCTTTGCGCTTGGATGACCGGTGAGCTGGCTTCTTTTTAGGCCTCTTTAAAGCCTTTTTTTGACTTTTCTTGGCTGCTTTTTTCGGGCTTTTTTTGGCCGGTTTACGGACTGTCTTTTTGACAGTTTTACGGACTGATTTCTTTTGAACCGCTTTTTTTACCGGCTTGCGGACGGCTTTCTTGGCCTTTTTCGGGGCGCTTTTCTTTTTCGTGGTACGCTTTGCTACCGGCTTCTTGCGGGCCGATTTCGCCTTTACGGCAGGCTTTTTGCGGATTGGCTTTTTTTTGGATGCCATAGAGAGAGGGGCTAAAGACAAATGATACGAAAACGATTTTGAATACCCCATCCTAGCAGGTTTTCCCGCTCCTGGGAAGCGGGGCTAAGCGGCCTTGGAGGTCTTGGAAAATTCGGCGAGTAGGCGGCGCTCTTCGTCCCGATCGCCGCGCTCTTTGGCCGCCCGAATGTCTCGTTCCAAATCATGGAGACGCTCAGTATGAGAAAGCTCTCTGGCAAGGCCTTCCAGATACCCCGAGGTAAGCTCGGCTAGTTTGGCGGATTTGGATTCTTCGGGAAGTGCTGCGATTTCGGGATTCTCCCATGCGTGGAACATGAGACGGGTCACCTCCCCTTTCACATCAGCGCTCTCGATGAGGGAAAGCGGATCATGGCCGTCACTTTGTACGAGAAAGAAAAAGAGCGGATGGCTGGAGAGGTAATCGCGAGTTTGTTCGTCAGCCGAGGAAAGAACCTGCTCTCTCACAGCGCGGTCGGCGTACATACTTGAAATGACCTCTTCGCGCAAACGCTCTGCGCGGCTGGAGGCGAGGGGGGCGCTATTGAGCACCGTCTGAGGAACGGCGGTTCCGAGCTGAGCGGGCTTGGACTGGCTATTCACCAGGGCAAGGATGGTTTTCTCATCCACTCCGATTTTTTCAGCCAAGCGCTTGGTCCAATGGGAACGCTCGATCGGATTGGCCGTTACCGCAAGAAGTGTTGCGTATTCTTCGGTGATAGCCCGTTTGCCAGCGGCCGTGCGAGTATCGTGCTGCTTGAGGAGCTCTTCCAGAAAATATTGGAGGGCGGGCACTGCACCGCTTACAGCCTGCTTGAGCGCCTCAGGGTTTTCGGCACCCATGTCGGCCGCGTCCTTGCCGGAAGGCAGCGCCACAATGTTTACAGCAAGCTCACGGCCGAGCGCCAGAAGCGCGCTTTTGCGCGCCGCCGCCTGTCCCGCCCCGTCCATATCGAAAAAGAGTGAAACAGTTTTGCCGTAGCGCTTCATAAGCGTGAGCTGCTCGTCAGTGAGCGCAGTGCCGGAAACCGCTACCGTATTGGCAATACCTGCCTGATGCATGGCAATCACGTCCATATTGCCCTCCACGACCACGGTGGCCCCAGCCTGCTTGAGAGCCTGCTTGGCCTGGAACAGTCCGTACAGGGCGCGGCTCTTGTGGTAGAGCGCTGTCTCCGGAGTATTAATGTATTTGGCCTGAGACTCGTCAGCACCCGGAGCAAGGCGGGCGGAAAAGCCTACGGCTCGTCCGAAAATATCAAAAATGGGGAACATGACGCGGGAACGAAAACGGTCGTAGACGCTCGTCCCTCCTTCTTTTTTCAAAGCCATGCCTGCAGCTTCCATCTCTGGGCCCGTATACCCCTTGGCTGCGAGAAAAGAAGCGAGGTGTTCCCAGCCATCGGGAGCAAAGCCGAGGCGGAAGGTGCGGATGCTGTCCTCCGACAGTCCGCGTTTTTTAAGATACGGCAGAATCTTGGTGCGGCCTGGGCCCTCCCAGAGCTGTTTCTCGTAAAAACGTAAGGAAAGATCAAGAATCTGCTCCAAACGTTCTTTTTCATCACGCTTAGCGCCCTCGGCTTCTGCGCCGCGATACTGCGGCAGCTCGACGCCGGCGCGTTCCGCTAAAAGGACCAGCGCCTCGCGAAAACTGAGCCCATCCATCTCCATAACAAAGGCAAAAATATCCCCTCCCCGATTGCAGCCGAAGCAGTGCCACATGTTGCGCTCCTCATTCACCATGAAAGAGGGCGTGCGTTCCTGGTGAAAGGGGCAGTTGGCCTTGTAATGAGCGCCTGATTTTTCGAGCTTCAAATAGCCACCGATCACGTCCACGACGTTCAGGCGGCTCTTAATCTCTTCGGGGGCGTTTTGGGAGAAAGGCATACGCGTGGATTCAGACTACCGGAAAGGCCGAAAGAAGCAAAGCCGGCCCAAGGGTATGCCCGGAGCCGGCCAGAAAAAGGCTTTATAAGGGCTATTTTTCGACTCCGAAGACAACGACGAGGGGCGTGGTGGCAGTTTCCTTGTTGGCGGCATCGGCGGGCTTGGCAGAAACCCCTTCATAGCTCTTGGCGAGAGTGGCCACCAATGCCTGAGCCTCTTTTTCCTTGCCGCTCGCATAGTAGACCGTCTTGCCGGTGAAATCCCCGGTCGAGCTGGCGGTCGAGACTTTCGTGTATCCGGCTTGCTTCAAGACCTCTGCGACTTTGGCGGCTGTGCCGGCAGGCGCGCCGCCGTTCAAAATGGTAATAGCAAGTGTCTGTGAGGCGGTAAGGTCGGCAGAGGAAGGCAGGGCGGGTGCCGGTGCAACAGATTCGTCCACAAGGCTTTCCGTTACGAGCGGCTCTTCGATTGTGACATCCTGCAGACCCTCAATCGAAAGGGCCGAGCTCTGCACCTGCGAGTGTTGCCAGACGCGGTATGCTCCCCAACCGATACCAGCGAGAGAACCAAGTACGATCAGGAAGAGCAAGACAAAGATACCTTTTCCAAAAAGCGCCTCCCGATTCTTCGGGCGCGCGGCACCTGCGGGCAGAAGCGTTTCCGTTTCTGGTCCAACGCCATTTGGCTCCATATCTTTTTCTCTTAGTTTTTAAATTTTTTCCAGGCAAAGCCGACTAGCAAGACCAGCGCCAGTCCGAGAATAATCACGTGAAGCACATCGGACATAAGGCCCCAGTACCAGACGGAACCGATGATAAGCGAGAGTACCCCTCCAAATGAGGCTGCGGAAGCCAGAACATTCGGGATCTTCAGAAACGCTCCGGCCGCAAGCAGGGCAACGCCCAAAATCGAAAAGACTACGAAGACATTGCGCTCATGAGGCTTACGAGCTTCTTCGAACTGTGCATTGCAGACAGCGGTCGTATCGCAGTACCCGCCCGAAAGAAGGCTGGGGTCGGGATTCCACTGTCCACTGGCTGCCGTACAGGCATCGGGACTCGTAGCAGCTGCAGCCTTGCCATTCTCGACCGGGCAGAAGTCCATGTACTGCGGAGCCGGATACCACAGATTGACCACGTAGACGAAGAAGAGGTTGAGCACGATGGCAATCCCGAGAATGAAAGCCCAAGAAACGAGCGGCGAAGGTTTGGAGAGGGTTTCCATAGGAGAAAAATGTTTTCTCCAGTATAGCATGCGGCAGCCGACTGCAACCTATTTCCTGATAGCGCGCGCCACTGCCGGTACTACGGCTTTGTCAAAGACATCGGGGACGATGCGTTCCGCACGGGGTTCTTTCACGAGAGCAGCGAGATTCTTGGCAGCGCGGATAAGCATGTCGTCGGTAATGCGCTCAACGCGATGGTCGAGAGCTCCGCGAAAAATACCGGGGAATCCAAGGGCATTGTTGACCTGGTTCGGGAAGTCGGAACGGCCCGTTGCAATGACGCGCGCGCCGCCTGCCTTGGCTTCGTCTGGGAGGATTTCGGGATCGGGGTTGGCAAGCGCAAAGATGATCGGATCAGGTGCCATAGAGGCCACGTGCTTGCGACTGAGCAAATTGCCCCGGGAAACACCGATGAAAACATCGGCTCCGACAAGCGCCTCCTCGAGACTCCCCTCTTTGCCTTCGGGATTGGTGAGTGTGGCCAGTTCTTGTTTGGAGGATGAGAGATCCTTGCGGCCCTTGGCAATAATGCCGACACTATCGGTCACCAGAATGCGCGTAATGCCAAATTGAACGAGCAGTTTGGCGATGGCCTGACCGGCAGCGCCCGCGCCGCTAATGACAACCATCGCACGAGCCGGTTTCTTCTTAGTGACTTTGAAGGCATTGATGAGACCGGCAAGTACCACCATGGCTGTTCCGTGCTGGTCATCATGAAAAACGGGAATGGAGAGCGCCTCTTGGAGTGCCGCTTCGATAGTAAAGCAGCGAGGGGCGGCGATGTCTTCGAGATTAATGCCGCCAAAGGTCGGGGCAATATGCTTAAGAGTTTCGACGATCTCTTTTTCATCCTGGGTATTGAGAAGAATCGGCACGGCATCGATATCGGCAAGCGCTTTGAAGAGCATGGCTTTGCCTTCCATGACCGGATAGGCTCCTTCCGGCCCGATATTACCGAGACCCAGCACGGCTGAACCGTCAGAAACGACGGCCACGCTGTTGCCGCGCATGGTATAGTGACCGGTTTCACTTGGTTTTTGGGCAAGAAAGCTCGACACGGCACCCACGCCGGGCGTATAGAACAGCTTGAGATTGGCGCGCGTCAGACGCTCTTTGGGAGTAACGGAAATCTTCCTTCCAGCTTGCGATGAATAAGCAGGGCCTCGCGCGCGAGGCCCTGTGCCTGAGCGGGTTTTTTGGCTTTTCTCTGCATGGCTATTTCTTCTTTTTGTCGAGCTTATCCAAGCGCAGGAGTTTGACACCAAAGTAGACGACAGCAGCCAAAATGGCAAAGTCGATAAGCACGGAAACGAAATCGCCCCACATGACCGCGGCGCTCCCTACTTCTACTTTGGCATCCTTGAGGTTCTGAGCCCGGCCCATAAGCAATCCGACCAGCGGATTGACGATATCGGTCACGAGAGCGGTCACCACTTTGGACACCGCGCCGCCCAAGATGAAACCGACCGCGAGGCCGACGACTCCCTGCTCGCGAATGAAATCAAGAAAACCGAGGATGTGATTACGCACGATGTTTTTTGGCATACCCTTTTTACCCGTCGACTCTAGCACAGGCCGAAGACGAGCGTCTAGCTTAGGCAGTACGAGCCTGCTTCAGGGCATTGCCCCACCAGGTAAGATCCTGGAAAGCGTTCTCGAATTTGCCGGCAAGCTCTTCGTTTACGGGTGTACCGTCTTCGTTAAACGCCTGCCAGACCCACGGGATGTAGACCGCGTCGCGGATAGAGGCCATATGAAGCTCGACGGCGACTTGGCGCAGCTGTTCAACGGCACGAGCGCCTCCCATTTCCGCTCCGTAGCCGACAAACATGACCGGCTTGCGGTGCCATTCGGAATAGAGATGGTCGAGCGCGTTCTTGAGAATCGCGGGGTAGCCGTGGTTATATTCGGTCGTGACGATAATAAAGGCATCGGCTTCTTTGACCTTCTGCGACCAAGTGCTCACTGCCGGGTCGGCATACTGCTCTTTGGCCTGCGAAGGAGTCGGGCTTCCGATCTCGTAGGGAATAGCAAGCGTCCGCAGGTCGAGAAACTCGACTTCCCACTCAGGCTGCTTCTCAGCGAGAGAAGCCGTGAATTTGGCGGGCTTTTCCCCGAAGGTCTCATCCCGATGCGTCCCCCAGATGACTTTGACTTTCAACATAATAGTGTGATTGAGTAAATTACCCTCTGAGTATACTCCCTATGCTTTACATTGTAAAGTATCTATTCCCATGCTAGGCTATTCCTATGCCAAAAACTTCCTCCCCCGCCAAACACACGGACTGCCCGCTCACCAAGGTGACCGATATTCTCGGTGACCAGTATTCGCTCCGCATCGTGCGGGACTTGCTTAGCGGTCCCAAGCGCTTTACCGAGCTCCAGCACTCCCTTACGGGCATCAGCACGCGCACCCTTACCCTCAAGCTCCAGAAGCTCGAGTGCGCCCGCCTAATCAAACGCAAAGCCTACAGCGAAAAGCCGCCGCGCGTCGAATATACACTTACCTCGGAAGGTAAGGGCCTCTCAAGCGTCGTGAACGCCATGATGCGCTACGGGGAGAAGTACCTCTCTTCCGAAAAATCTTGAGCCTTTATAGCGTAAATGGGTATACAGTAGAGATATAATCCCTAGCCGCTCATTATGGAAAAAATCTTTGAATTTGAACCATACCTCGGAAAAAAAGAATCCCCAGAATCTCTCGATCAAATCGAGAAAGATCTTCTTCAATTTCGGGAAGAGATCAAAGATCCGAACACTCTTTTTTCCTACGAGGAGGTAGAAAGCTTGAGAAGCCGCCTTTTCGATAATGGCAATTTCTTTAAGAGTAATAAGGAAAGACTCTTTCTAATGAGTGATTTTCTTGAAGAGCTTGAGTCGCTCGTTATTCATGAAATCATCAATAGAGAATACATCGAGGAATTGACTGGATACATAGAACACCGCTCTATGAAGCGTTCATCGAAAAGAGGGGGTCTTCCATTTATCGTTTTGGAGATTGGAGCAGGAAATGGACGTTTAGCTCATTTCATGCAAAAACAATTAACTCAAAATAACGAGAGTGTCCGTTACCTAGCTACAGACAAAAGCTTTTCTGCATCACCCTATGGCAATGTTGAGATATTGGAAGCATCTCAAGCCCTCGAAAAATATCATCCCGATCTGGTGATTTGCTCTTGGATGCCCCTTTATACCGACTTGTCTCCTCTCTTCAGAAAAACCGAAAGTGTACAGGAATATTTGCTCATCGGCCCGGAAGAGTTGATGGGGACGGCAGATACTTGGGGGAAAAGTGCAGATAAGGCATACGAAGAGATGCTTCTTGAAAAAGGAAAGGATTCCAAATCCTCAAAATTCGTAGAGAGAATAGAGGAACTCAAACGAGAGGGTACAAAGCTCGAAAATGATGGTTTCGAACTAGAATTTTTGGAGAGTCTTGGCGTGTATCAGGTAAATCGAACTGACCTGACTATGCCTTCACAAGATTACGTGTCTCGGACAGCCTCCTTCAAACGTATACATTCTCAAGAAAAATCTCTCTGAGAAAAACTAATTCAAAGCAAAAGCGAGCCCATCTGGGCTCGCTTTCACTTTAGCGGAAGGAGTGGGATCAAGTGGGAACAAAAAATTTATACCTAAAACCTTCCTATCTACCCTACTATTATTTAGGAGCACTTCGAGAGAAACAGACCCCTAACCCAGCTCGCTTGTTTGCAGGTTGATAGCTATCAACGCGCAAACCTTTCTCACTCCAACCCTCAATATTGATAAGATCTCCATGGAAACTATGAGAATTGGTCCAAGTAGAGACATCTTCCCTTCCGGAAGATTCTAAGCCTTTTTCTCCACTTGCCTGTTCCACCAAGACTAGTCGGTAAAGTGTTTCTGTGTACCTCTCTCGAAAAATTTGGTTGACCGCCAAATCTGCAAGCTCATAATCTGCTTCTACTTCGCCCATAACGACCCTCAGACGGTCTTTTTTGTTGAGAGAACGGGAGATGAGATTCTCTTTTCTTTCCTCGAATTCCCTGATCGCCACCTCATATTCTTCCGGGACAGCCTCTCCACGAAAAACGTTGTTGCGGAGGTAATCTATAATTACCTCTGTCTGCTCTAAATAATTTTTTCCCAGAGATTTTTCAAGAGGATTATCCTCTGTAAATCTCCAGGCTGTGCGAGGTGTTTCTTGACTCTGAGGCTTCGCGTATTCATACCACTCGGGCTGATCAACATTTACATTACTTTTTTTCCTACTTTCGACTGCATCTTGATTGAGAAAAAGTTCTGGCTCAGGGACTCTACTCATCCAACTTTTATGAGTTCTCGCGAGCTTAGACCTAAATGTTTCGTTCCCCGTAAGCTTTCTAAGTTCGCTAGCTGTTAATTTTGTGCCGTTGGCTAGCTTGTCAGTATAAAGAATGAGACGCTGACCCAATTCCTTGGCCCGCAGAAGCTCTTCCCGCAAAAAAGGTATCGGCGGTATGGTTTCAGGATAGTCTCCGAGAGTTTCATGGATTTGTCTCGGACCGCAAAAAAGTCTGCCCATTATCCGTTCTGCTTCTTCGAAACTTACTTCGGTAAGCTCTGGATAGGTTTTTTGCTTAAGCCTCTCGGCTTGTTTTTGAAAAGAAGCAGCTTCACTCCTCTTTTTTTCTTCCATTTGGCGCCATTGGATTTGCTTTATTTTTGACTCCTCTAATTCTTCTCCCGAGAGTAAAAATTCAGTCATTTCTTCTGTGTCCGCTCTGTTTTCATAATCATCTGCTTCTTTTTCGAGCTTTTCTGCTTGAGCAAAGAGAGCCGCGATCTCCTGATCGGGCGTTGTCGTCATTTCTTTTTTGGAAACTGGCAAGCTCGGTCCGTCTTCAAATCCCATAGAATTCATCCATCTTTATAAGATGTTTATAGTTTAACATATTACAAAAACCGCCTTTCGGCGGCTTTAAATAAGGTGCGGAAGGAGTGGGATTCGAACCCACGAGTCCTTGCGGACGCACGCTTTCCAAGCGTGTGCCTTAAACCACTCGGCCATCCTTCCAGAAATTGCAAAGCACCGAGGAGTCTAGCGTACTTCGCGGATCCCGACAAGACGCATGGTTTCCTCGTCGGGCGTGCGGCCGGAGAAAACGGCTACCTGGTCACCTGGGTTCAGCTTGCCCTCTTTCTTGGCCTGCGCAATCAGGTGCGTGGCAAAGTGATCATAGTCACGCTTGCCCTCGAAGAGGTAGGGCTCGGCGCCCCACACCAGTGCCAGTTCCTGATAGGTCGCCCGGCTGTCGGTCGCCACAAGAAGCGGCGCTTCGGGACGGAAATGCGAGAGGAGGCGGGCCGTGAAGCCGCTCATCGAGAGAATGATGGTCGCTTTGGCCCGGAAGCTCTTGGCAAGCTCATAGAGGCTGCGGATGAGCACCGCGTAATCGCCGGAGAGATCCAGGGGGAGTGTCGTCGTCACGTCATCAAAAGGTGAGGTCTCGGTCTTCTCGATAATCTCGGCCATCATGCGTATGGTTTCGACCGGATACTTGCCCATGGCGGACTCCTCGGAAAGCATGACGGCATCCGTATGGTCTATGACGGCATTCGAAACATCAGAGACCTCGGCGCGCGTGGGACGCGGATTTTCGGTCATGGACTTCATCATCTGAGTCGCAACGATCACTGGCTTGGCGGCCCGAAGCGAGGCTTGGATAATCCTTTTCTGTAAAACGGCTATCTCGCTCTCCGGCATCTCGATACCTAAGTCGCCGCGGGCCACCATAATGGCATCTGAAACCCTGATGATCCCGTCGAGATTTTCCAGCGCGAGCTTGCGTTCGATTTTGGAGACGATTTTGGGGAGCGGAGTATCGGTGCCCAACTGCTCGCGCATGGCCGTCTGTACGGTTTTGACGTCTACTGCGCTACCCACAAATGACAATCCCACGTAATCCACACCCTCTTCGAGTACAAAGGCGAGATCTGAGCGGTCTTTTTCGGAAAGGATGTCGAGTTCGAGATGCGTGTCTGGCAGAATGACGCCTTTGCGCGGCTTCAACACGCCGGCATTTTTGGCGACCGCCTCTGCGACACTCCCCTCTTTTCCAGTCACCTGAAACTCAAGCGTCCCATCTTCAATGAGAATACTGTCGCCCTCTTTGACGTTTTCAATGCTGCCCGGGAGATCGAGATACACGAGTCCTTTCGCCGCAGTATCGTCTCGCTTCGCAATATCGGAAAAATGCACCGTGTCGCCGGCCGAGAGCTTTTGTTCGGCAGCCATCTCGGTGCGGATACGCGGACCCTGCAGATCGGCGAGAATCGCGATCGGGACCCCGAGTTCTTCGGAGAGTTCGCGGATGCGCGCGATGATAGTAGCGTGCCAGGCATGCTCGCCGTGCGAAAAATTGAGGCGCGCCACATTCATGCCCGCGTCAATCATCTGGCGGAGGGTTTCTTTGCTTTCGGAAGCCGGACCGATGGTCGCGACGATTTTGGTTTTCTTGGACACAAGTTTTTGGTTTTGTCTGTTTTTCTCAGTATAGCCGAGGAGTGGCGTTTGGGGAAAAGAAAACAGCCGATCTTCCAAAGAAAATCGGCTGTAAGGTCCGCGTTGCGGAAAAGGAATCAGTCGGGGTTGCCCCAGATCTCGCGATTGGGAGCGGGGGTGTTGCCGGTAGGCCGGAAAGAGCCGCTCCAGTTTTCCTGGGTGCGTTCTTCGCAGCTGCGATGAGCCGTCTGCTTGTCGCCGCTCACGTAGTTTCCGCCGACGTAGACATCGGCTTCCATTGTTGTCTTGCACCACGAGGCCGGCGTCGAGGTCATGATCCTCTGGATCGTGTCATTGCGCCGCTTCTCGCAGCGCGAGGTATCGCTTTGCAGATTGTTATCCCTCCATCCGGAGTTGAAATTGCTATTGGAGGAGTAGAAGCTGCTGCCGTACGAACGCCTGCCATTGATGAGACGGTTGATTGCATTGCCGGCCACATTGACGCCGGCATTGGCGACGGTGCCGACAATCTGATTGGTCAGACGGTCGCTTTCTGCGCCCCGCTTGTCGGCACGGGCTTGTGCCATGCAGCGATTGAAGGTGTCATTGCCGACTGCCTCAGCAACCACGGCATCTCCGGCCGTATAGGCCGGACGCGAGGATGTCTCTTGCTGAGGGCCCCAGCGCTCGGCTGCGGACGCCGGAGCGGCCGCAAGCGAGAAGATGGAGGCGAGCACGGTGAAACGGGTGAAAACGGACATATCAGTCTCCTTTCAGATTCCTAGGGTATTCAGTTGACAAAAAACTTTAACATTACATTATACACCTAAAAGAGATAAAAGTCAAGTATAGGAAAGGTTGAAGCGTAAATTTTTCCCTTATATAAGCCAAAACCCCCGTATTCCGGGGATTTAGGGAAACGAGGAAAAGGCTTATTTGAGGCCTTTTTAGAGATTAAGCTTCTGAAGAACCGTTTGAGCTCCCGGCACTTCCCAGGCCTCGCCAGAGAGGGTCTTGATGAGCGCGTAAATGTCCACCAGAGCAACCATGATGAAGGCTGCCCAGCCGAAGAGCGGGATCCAGAAGAAAAACGAACCAATAAAGAAAACGATGGCGAGCACCAGGCCCTGGCGGGCGTGGAACTGGGCGAAGGGGCTGTCGGTTTTGAGAAGAAGCGGAATAAGGAACAAGAGGCCGAGGTAAGAAAGGGCCGCGACAAGACGGTTCTTCTCAATATCAGTCTTCTCGAAAACATGGTGCACTTTGGGAGTTTCTGGGGTCATAGTTTCAGATTAATTTTCTGGTTCTAAAATAGCGTTTTCCTCCAATTCACGCCAGATGTCAGCCGGCACCGGATCACGCTCCGGACTGACGCCAGGATAGCGCCAGGCGCTGATGATGCGCTTCTCACGCTCGCCGGGCATGCCCTTCTTCGCCTTTTCCCGATACATGACCCAGATTTCCTGCTTCCAGGTCTCCTTCCCCTGCTCTTTTTTGGTGGAAGAGGGCTGCATGACTGCGACCGTACGCGGTGCGATACCTTTTTCCTCGCGGCGCGGGCGGCGCACGATGCCCTTCACCTTCTGCTCGGAGAGACGGTACTGCTGCATTTTGTACCGGGCGTGCTCGGTAAAGAAAAATTCGCCGGACTGGCGCGCAGCAGACGCTTGGTTTTCTTGGAAGCGTTTGCGGGCCAGAGCAGCGAATTCTTGGTAGGTAGGCATTGCTAGCGGGTGACGGTTTCTGAAGTAGCGCCCTGTTCCATTTCGCGCAAGCGGGCGATGCGCTCCTGGATAGGGGGATGGGTGGAAAACAAATTGGCGAAAGCCTGCCCCTTGAGAGGATTGGCGATATAGAGATGGGCCGTGGCGCGATTGGCTACCTCGAGCGGTTCCGTATCGCGAGAGATTTTTTCAAGCGCGCGCGCCAAGCCCTCCGGGTAACGGGTGAGGAGTGCCCCCGAAGCATCGGCCAGGTATTCGCGGCGGCGTGAGACGGCCAGCTGGATCAGGAGCGCCGCGAGAGGCGCGAGCACGGAAAGGACGAGGCCTGCGATGAAAAAGATGGCTTGGCCGCTGTTGTTTTCGTTGTCGCGGCCTCCGAAAAGAGCCATGTTGCGGAACCAGTCCGCAAGAAGCGCCACGAAGCCGGCGAGTACCACCACGATCGTCGAAACGAGGGTATCGCGATTGCCGATATGTGAAAGCTCGTGGCTGATGACCCCCTCAAGCTCACTCCGATCGAGGGCAGTCATAATGCCGGTAGTAAGGCAGATAACGCCGTGCTCGGGATCGCGGCCGGTAGCAAAGGCATTGAGCGCCGAGTCATGGGTCACGTAGATTTTCGGCATCGGGATACCGGCGGTAATGGCGAGATTTTCTACCAGACGATAGATCTCCGGATTGTCGTTAAAGAGGAGCGGCTTGGCATTGCTCATTTTGAGCACCAGCTTGTCGCTCCACCAGTACGAAACAAAGCTCGTACCGACCGAGAAGAACACAGCGATATAGAGGATAGCCCGGTTGCCCAAGGCGCCGGCAAACACGTACCCCACGCCAATAACGAGCACGAGGAAAATACTGATGTAGACCCATGTCAGAAAGCGATTCTTTTCTTGGGAGTGGTAGAGACTGGCCATAGGAGAGAAAAGATCAGGAATACTCTGTACCGAGGGTGCCTAGAAAGACACAGTGACGTTTTCGCGCTCAGAACCGGCGGCCTGGAAAAAGTCACCCTGCTTGAAACCAAAGAGGCCCGCAATGATGCTCGAAGGAAAGGTGTCAATCTTGGTATTGAGTTCCATCACGGTGGTGTTGTAGAAGCGGCGAGCGGCCTGGATTTTGTTCTCGGTGTCGGAAAGCTCGCGCTGGAGTTCCAGGAAATTCTGATTGGCCTTGAGATCAGGGTAGTTCTCAGCAACCGCAAAAAGGCTTTTGAGCGTCTCAGAGAGGGCGTTTTCGGCTACGGCATGATCGCTTGCCGTGCCGGCCTGCATCGCCTGGGTGCGGGCCTGAGTCACTTTTTCGAGCAGATCCTTTTCGTGCGCGGCATATCCTTTCACGGTATTGATCAGATTGGGAATGAGATCGTAGCGGCGCTTGAGCTGGACATCAATATCGCTCCAGGCTTCCTGGGTGCGTACCCGGCTCCTGACGAGCGAGTTATAAAGAAAGATAACCCCGAATACCGCGACAGCCGCAATAATGAGGAGAATAACGCTGGTACTCATAGTTTTTTGGTTCAAAAATAAAGCTTGGTAGGAAGAGCATAGCAGAAAATCGCCTGTTTTTCCAGAGAGACAACAGCTAAAATTATGCTATACTTTACGAAAAGCCTATGGAAAAATTCTACGCTTCCCTGGTCTTCCTCATTCCGATTGCGGTCGGCCTCTCAGCGCAGCTGATCAAATTCCTCATTTTTACCGTCCGCCACGGCTGGCACCCCGGGTATATCTTTACCCACGGGCACATGCCGAGCGCCCACACCGCTTTCGCCATCTCGCTTCTTACTTCGATCGGCTATTTCCAAGGCATCGCATCGGGCGCCTTTGCAGTAGCGGTAGCCCTTGCCTTTGTTATCGTCGACGACGCGGTGCGTATCCGTATGATCTTGGGCGACCAGGGCCGGTACCTAAACATGCTCATCGAACAGCTCAATGTCGACAAGAAGGCCTACCCTCGCCTCAAAGAGCGGGTCGGGCACCGTACCAATGAAGTGCTCGCCGGAGCTTTGTTCGGCTTTCTCATGAGCCTCTTGCTCATCTGGGTAACGCGCTAAGTAAAATTTTTCAGAATAATAAAGACCGCCCAGAGCACACTACATGCTCAGGGCGGTTTCAGTCTATGGGCAGCATCAGCGGCCGCCAGAAAGAACGATTCTCCCTTCGGTTTTCCGAAAAGAAGCAAAACGCGACCACTCGAAATTCCACGGGTCGGTACGTCGGGGCGATGCGATCTCTCGGTGTCCCAAAACGTAGGAAATGGCAGGGTACCGAGAGGTTAGATCACGGAGCAGCATCGCAAGCGATGCATATTGGGCTTCGGTGTAACTGTCATCATAACCGTTCACCAGCTCGATACCGAGCGACACCTCATTGACCAGTCTGCGGCCATCGGGCAAACGGCTGACGCCGGCATGATAGGCTACGTTGCTTTCCGCTACCAGCCGATAGATACGGCCATCGCGGGCGATAAGGTAATGCGGGCTCACTCCTTGTTTTTTGAGCATCCCTAGGATGCTTTCCACATCGTAACGGTCGCCAGGACCCTTATGGTAGCAGGAGTGAATGATGATCGAATCGATGTTGCGGCCAGCGCTCCTGCGAAATCCGACGCTCACGAGCCTCTCCGTGATGAGGGGCGACGCTTCCGGAGCAAGAGGAAGGGACGAGGTTTCCGCAGCAGAAGGAAGTGTGGGAGGCGTGAAGGCGCAGAAGGCAACAAGCGCGAGCTTCCCCTGCCAGGAGAAGCGCCGATTGGAAGCGTTACCGCTCATGGCATTTCTCCTTTGTTTGAGATTTTCGAGGAATAAGGTGTTAAAGAGCGAGGCTCTACCGACAGATTATTCCGCCCGTCCGATTTGGGCAAGCTCCTCTTCGATGGCCTGGTGCTCATTCCAAGGCTCGCGATGATCGGCGTAGGCGATACTGGTTTCGGCTCCCTTGCCGGTAAAGAGTACGATATCGCCGCGCTCAGCCATTTCCAGCGCCTTATGGATAGCGGCCCGGCGATCGAAAATGCGGAAATAATCGCGATCTTTTTTCGTCGTCATTCCCTGTTCGACTTCATCCAAGATGCGCTCCGGGTTTTCCGTGTAGGGATCTTCATTGGTGAGAATAACCGTGTCAGCCTTTTCGGACGCAATGGAAGCGAGGATGGGCCGCTTGCCACGGTCGCGATCACCGCACGAACCGAAAACGTGAATGATCATGGTACCGGGGATTTTGAGCGGCAAAACAGAGGCGTAGAGTTTGCGAAAGGCATCGGGCGTAACCGCGTAATCAATAACGAGATCAAGGCCTCGGTTATTGGGCACAAGCTCCATGCGGCCCGGGATACCGGAGATCGCGCCAAGCGCCTTTGCAGCGGCCGCCTCGTCAAGACCGAGGAGGCGGGCTGCGCCCAATGCCGCGAGCGCATTCTCGACATTAAAAAGACCAGGGAGACGGAGCTCGATTCGTTCTTCTCCTAGGCGGAACTCCGTCTTGCCGAAATCAAGCTGGATATCCTTGGCCACGAGATCGGCAGTCGCGTCCTTAGTACTGTAGAAAAGCTTCGTGCCATGTGTAGCGCGGACAAAGCAGTCGCGGTGATCGCTATCGGCATTAATGACAGCCGCCTTTGCCTTGCGGAAGAGGCGGGCTTTGGCTCGGCAGTAGTTTTCCATGCTCTTGTGGTAATCCAAATGCTCGCGCGTGAGATTGGTGAGAGCGGCTACGGCGATCGGGATACCGAGCGTGCGGTGCTGGTCGAGTGCATGCGAAGAGACCTCAAGGACGACATGCGTGACACCCTCGCGGTGCGCTTCTTTCAGAAAGCGGTTGAGTTTGAGAGGCGAAAGCGTCGTGAATTTGGAAGTGTTGATATGCTCACCGCTTGGGAGAGCAAACTTAATGGTCGAGGCGAGGGCGGCCTTTTTGCCGGAAGCCAGGAGGATTTGATAGATCATCTCGCTGGTCGTCGTCTTGCCGTTCGTACCGGTGACGCCCACGATCGTCAGGCCGCGTCCGGGAAATCCGAAAGAGGCAGCGGTAACGAAAGCAACGCCTCGGTGGTAGACGTTTTTGAGTGGTTGCGGAATGAGTTTTTTGAGAAGAGACATGGGGCTATTCTAGCGCACCCAGCGGTTGAGAGTGCGAAGCAAACGATAAAGCGCGTAGCGGAAAGGGTCAAGGACAATATCAAAAGTACCGGGGAAAATGGTGGCCGGGGTCTGGGGCGCGAAACCGCGCTTGAAGCGCGTAATACCCGCCCAGCCGGATCGGGTCTCTCCATCTTCGGCAATACCGCCCCAGTCGTAGCGGGTCATCCCGCGCCGCTTGGCCTCTTGGATCACCTCCCAATGCATGCGATACGGGGCCATGAGGGAGCGCTGTTCTTCACGCGTTCCGCCATGGAGATATGTGGCAGTACTACCGGAAAAACAGATGAGGCTCGCGGCAAGCGCCTGGCCCTGGTACTCAGCGAAAAAGAGTTCCGCCTGATCGCCGAAAGCATCGAGAATGGTTTGGTAGTGTTCCTGAGGGTAGGTGCGCAGTCCTTTCAGGCCGGCAGTTGAACGAATAAGTTTGAAGAACAGTTCTACGTCTTTGGAGTCGCGCGAACGGCGCACCTCGATGCCATTCTTCTCGGCCAGGCGGATATTGTAACGGGTTTTCGACTTCATTTGGGAAAGAAGGAGCTCTTCGCTTGGCGATATGTCCATGACAAGCGTCTGGACCGGTTGCACATTTTCCGGTGCCCGACGAAAATGCCGAGTGGCTACCTGAGCAAGGTGCGTACATTCGGCTTCCGTAATAGGCTCGACCCGTACGAAAAAAGCTCCCGTCTGAATACCCAGTTTTTGAATATCCGGCCAAGCGAGGTCGTTCGTAACGTGCGGGCCGCGCGGAAAGTAGAGGGACTTTCCGACAAGAGGAAGCCGTTCCACGAACGCATTGCCCATGAATCCTCTTTCGGAAAAAGAAAAAGTCTTGCGCCCCAAAGCTGCTTGGACACGGACCCAGGCGTCCGTCTGTAAAAGATCTGGTTGTGCTACAGAGGAGAGACTCATCGTTCTTTGCCCAAATTCTTGAGTGCTTGGCGGATACGGGCGCCGATGTCCGTGACATCTTTTGGCAGTTGTTTGAGCGCGTCTCGTGCCTGCGTAACCGAATACCCAAGCGCTGTCAGTGCATCCAAGGCATCGGCATCGCCTAAAGCGCTCTCTTCGCTCGAGAACTGCACGGCCTCGACTTTATTCTGAAGCTCAAGGATTACCCGCTCGGCCGTCTTCTTGCCGACACCGGAGACGCGCGTCAGGATGCTGGCATCCTGATTGGTAATCGCTACTTTGATAGTTTTGGGATCGGCGATCGAGAGGATGGAAAGGGCCACTTTCGGCCCGATACCTGAAATGGAGATAAGGAGCTCGAACATGTGCAGCTCGTCTTCATCCAGGAAGCCATAGAGCAACAACGCATCCTCGCGTACGTGCGTATGGATAAAAAGAGTGGCTGTCTCAAGCCCTGCCAGGCGCCCCAGAGCATAGGTGGTAACGAATACATGGTAACCCACCCCCTGGACATCGAGGATAATGGCTGAGCCGCGTACAGAAGCTACGGAACCGGAAAGTCGTGCGATCATAGAAAATGAGTTCTTTGGCATTTTAGCACGAGATAGAAGGACCCTTGCCAAAGAGCTCGAAGCGTGCTAAAAAAAGATGGTCTCAGTTTCCCTTTGATTTTTGAATTTTCATCTCCGGTTACTATGCCCATCAAGACATCAGCCAAGAAATACATGCGCCAGTCAGCCCGCCGCGCCCAGACGAACAAGATCGTCAAGGGTGTCGTCAAAAGCGCGGTCCGCAAGACCAAAGAAGCGGCACAGGCCGGCAACAAGAGCGAGGCTCAGGAATGGTTCCAGAAGGCTCAGAAGTCGCTCGACAAAGCCGTCTCCAAGAACATCATGAAAAAGAATACGGCAGCCCGCAAAAAATCCCGCCTCTCGGCCATGGTGAAAGCAGCAGCCAGC
Source organism: Candidatus Moraniibacteriota bacterium (assembly GCA_037201605.1). GTDB lineage: Bacteria > Patescibacteriota > Minisyncoccia > Moranbacterales > UBA1568 > UBA1568. Next base: position 66,013 of record JBBCGM010000002.1, read on the forward strand.
AAATAAAGGCATCCTTCCCAAAAGAAAAACTCCTCGCAAATGAGGAGTTTTTTTTATTTTTCAGATTCTAGAGTTTCCAAACAAAAAGGTCGAGGGCCGCGTATTCGTCGAGGGCTCCGCGCTTCAGATCGCGATCGTAGCGCGAGAGGAGCTTCAGACCCTGACGGGTCCGTTCCAAAGGAAAAGCGCTGATGATTTTGAGATTCTTGACTGCCACAAATGGAGCAATTCTCAGTTTACTGGCGATACGGGCTGGATCCTGTACCTTCCCATCATACAGCTCGCGAATGCTAAGCAGCTGACGCAGCTGCCAGGCAAGCAACCCGAATACAGGCAGTGCACTCTTTTTGAGACGGGCTGACTCGCGCAGTAAGGCACTCGCTTCAGGTCGCCTACCGGCAGCCAAAGCATCAAGCCCCAAGAAGATGCGATCGGTCTCCTCTGGGGCCACCAAAAGATCTATGTCTGCCACTTCTAAAGTTCGGCCGGCTCCAAAAAGAGCCAGTTTTTCAAGCTCGGAAAAAAAACGGGCCGGGTTGCTTCCAACGCGTTCCACCAAATGCCTTTTGGCGGAGAGACTCATGCTCGCGCCTTGATCCCCCTGCTTAAGACGAGCATCAATGCGCTTCTCGAGATCGGCCTGGGTCGGCAGCGTAATCTGGCGCGCCTGGTTTTGGCAGCAAGTGCCTTGAAGAGGCGCTCGTTTTTTTTAGGTTCGGCGGGCTCCAAAAAGAGGATGTCTGCATCGGTTTCCTGAGCTTCCAGGAAAGCGATGAGCGGCTCACGGGCCGGGAGCGGAAGTGAGAAGGGCGAAATGACAACAAGCAGGCGGGCTTGGGAGAATAAGTCCGGGGCAGCTGCCGCTAAAAAGTCTTGAGGCGTATCCTCTTCAAGATGAAAGCGGGTTACCCCGCCCTCCGGCTGAGCAGCCCGAAACGCTTCCTCGAGAGAGCGTCCGGCTTCCAGCACCAGAAAGCGATTTGGTCCGTAGAGAAATTGCATCATATTCCCAGTGTAACATCGGCGGGCCGCCAAACAAAAAGCCCCCTAAAGGGGGCTCTTGGGAGCAAGCAGCTCTCTACTTACTGTGCTATCGGGGCTGGCTGAGTACCCATCGCTTGCTCGGTCCAGCGTAGGCCCTGGCCGGGCTCGAGCACTTCGACCCAGATCTGACCGGGTACGAAATTAACTTCGTTACCGCTTTCATCAAAGAAGAAAAGTTTGCTTGCGATATCGCCCTTGTCTTTCTTCCACGTACCGCGTGTCTCCTTGCCGTTCATGTAGTAGTAGGTATCACCTGAATCAGAGTGATCGTACCAAGGATCACCCAGCTGCACGTTGTTGTACTGGCCCTCAATTTGTTCGGACTGAGCCATCATGACGACGATATTCTTGGGCGAGACACGCTCCTGAGTATTGCGGTCCGTATCGGCTACCCCGCCCCAGATGCGATCGTAGGAGTTCTTCTCGCGATTGTAGTCATACTCGGCGGCAAAAGGACCGGCATACGCAACGCGCAAACGTCCGCCAGCAGGACGCTGATCAAGGGCTGCTTCCGGAGCATGCTTGTAGCCGACAAATTTGTTTTCCATCCGATACTGGAAGTCGTTCTGCGCGCAGGTCAAGAGATCGGCAGGGCGCGCATAGCCCGAATCCACGCCGCGCGCGATGCCATCCTTGCGGAAACAGGGATTGACGGTGCAGGCATTGGCGGACTTACCGGCATCGCCATTGCAGTTGATGTTTTCAATTTCACCACGATCCAGAATGCCCTTAGCCAAGCCTACCGGGTCAGACTCGGAGTGCGATTCAGAACGGCCCCAGGAAACAAAGATGGCATCCAGGCCCTTGGCAAGTTGGATAAAATCGTGCCGGGCGCTTCGCATTGAACCGACTTCCGGCGGCGTATTGCAGACATACAGAGCCATCAGGCGGGTAACCGAAGCGGTGATAACAGGCATTTCGATCACCATATCGGCCTGAGAGAAACCGGCGGCCGGACGCGCGGTGACATCGCCAGGCTGCATAACGGCGAGCGGTCGGCGATTCCAGTTATCACAGGCAATGCCGGAAATAGGGCTCACCGGCCCTTCATTGACCGGGCCAGTCTGGACCGGAAGCTTGGAATTATCGATAGCGATCTGTCCGCGCTTTTCAGTCTTGCCGAAGAAAAACCACGCACCAGCACCTACAATGACCAGCGCGAGGATACCAAGAATCACTTTGTACTTTTTTTGCATACGATTACTTTTGGCAGACGGGGCAGAAATAGACGCTCCGCTGTCCCATTTTTTTACGCTTCAGTATTGTACCACATTTCTTGCACGGCAGACCCTCGCGCCGATAGACATGCAGCGTCTTCTGAAATGTACCGGCGAGTCCGTCGGTATCGCGAAAATCGCCATCACTCGTCCCTCGCAATTTGACGGCCTGGCGCAGCACTCTGCGCAGACTCGCATAGAGCTTCTGCCATTCGGCACGTGAAAGCGAGTCAGTCAGGCGATCCGGTAAAATGCCTGCCAGAAACAGCCCTTCGCTTCGGTAGATATTGCCGATACCAGAAACGATGTGCTGCTCAAGAAGGAGTGGAGCAATGAGTCGATGGCCGCGCTTCTCGAAAAGTGCGCGGAATTTCTCTGCAGTAAGAGCGGGTGAAAGAGCATCAATACCCAAACTGGCAATGCTCGGGAGGGCCTCCACCACATCCGTCGGCAGAGCGCGCAGCCACCCGAACTTACGCATGTCGGAAAACTCGGCCGTCGTGCCGTCCGCAAAGGCCAGAATATGATGGATGTAGCCGTTCATGCGGTCTTCCGTAAAGGCTAGCTGCTTACGGTTCTTCTTTGTCTTGATGAGGAAGTGTCCGGTCATCTTGAGATGCGCCACGATCGATCGTCCGTTGTCCAAATCAATGACCACGTGCTTGCCCAAACGACGCACTCCCTTCACGCGTGCGCCCTGCACTTCTTCAGAAAATGCCTTGAAACTCGGGTAGATTTTCTTCTGCCAATCGCTCCATACGCTTGCAATGCGCTTGCCGCTAATTTTCTTATCTAGTTGACTAACAACCGTTTGGACTTCAGGAAGTTCGGGCATAGGTCACAAAGAGAGTTCGATTCTTTCAGCTCAGTATAAACTATTGACAAAATATAAAAAATATGATTCTATAAATAATACCAGCAACTTCTACAGGAGGTTTCGTTGCTTGTACAGCACATTACCCTCACCATACAATACGAGAAGCAAACCTTCCGTGCAGACCAACACGATCTTTCTGATGCCATCAAGATAGCTGTTGAGAAACGCTCCTCCCGCCTGGCATTCGGAGGCCGAACGCACTGCGGGATGTCAAACATCGTTCTGGAACCCGAGGCGAAGCTGGTCAGCGGACATGGGATCGATCCTATCCCGCCGGCCCTTGAAAGTCTCCTAGAGTGTTTTCCTCTTGAGGAAGGCTTCCAGGCCCTCGATGTCTTCGCAGACGGCAGAGACGTGTTTATCGGCACCAGGGCGCACGGCATCGCGCTGCGGTGGGACGGAGACGACGTCCAGATTTATGGGACCGGAAAAGATTTGGAAAATGCGGGCTCAAGACCTCTGTAATTAGCAAAGCTAATACAAGTCTCGGGCTCTTTTTTATGCCTATTTCTTCAGAGAAAGGGTGGGGCGTGAGGGGTTTTTATCTCCCGCATTCGAAGCTTTCGCTTCGTCTCCATTCGGACTGTGAGACTTTTCCGAAGAACCATAATTGCTGGCTATCTGGCCATGGTCTTGCATTGATTTTGCAGAATCAATGATCTGGCGATGCACACGGTCGTTTTCCATTTCCCCCAGGGATATATTTTTTGAATCGATAATCGAACGCACAAGCTGCGATTCCTTAAGAAGCGTATCGGCGATCTCTTCATGCCCCAAAGAGAATGCGTACTCGCTCTGAGCCTGGAGTTGGACGAGGGCTTGTTCGAGAATCATCCGCTGAACGGGTGTTGTGAAAAGCTGCTGTTCGTCTTCTTCATACTGGCTCATCCACTGTTTGGCCAATTTCTCAATGACCCGATGCTCCATACCAACCACTACGCGAGGCACGTCAGAAAATTTTCCCATAAAGCGGGGGTTGTTCTTGAGTGGAAGTACTTAATGGTAGCCAGATGACCCTCTCTGATTTCCTTTTTGATGCGACCAAATTTTTTCTCGAGAGCGTTACCGCTAAAGGTGACATCAATCATGAGGCCCATAACGTTTTGGGGAATACGCCCATCGTCCCCGAACTCTGCCATGATGTCGATTCCATTCACAAAATCATCATATTCGGCGGTTTTGATAGCGCGAGCCTGAGGAAACCATCCATACTTACTGATGCCTCGATAAATCAGTCCTTCTGCCACGGAGGCTTTCATATGAACTATTTCCTGTTCTTCGGTTTCTTGAAGTCTGAATTTTTTCTTCAAGTCCTTGACCCTCATCATGTCAGCCTCGACTTCGGCGTCAGGATAAATACCCCCTCCTTGAGCACTCTGTCGAAAAGCATCCATATCGATAGCCTCGCGTTTAAAAATATCCTGGGTTCTCGTGTGAGCTTTCTCTATAGCAGGAGAGAGTTTTTCCGCGCGACCCTGATCGCGCTCTACGTTACGGAGTATGGAATCTTCAAAAGACATATGGTTATTGATACTGATTAAATCTCTCCCCAATTCTTACCAATGGAAGCCTCTACCACTATCGGAACCGAAAGCGGATAAACTTCCTCCATTACGCGCTTGAGCTTTTGCGCAAAGACCGGCGCCAGATCTGTTTTTATTTCAAAAATAATTTCATCGTGCACCTGGAGTAGCTGGTACACTTCCCCCTCTTTGTATTCTTTCGCGAGCTGATCGGATGCAAGCATGGCAAGTTTGACAATATCGGCCTCCAGTCCCTGAATCGGCATGTTAACGGCGATGCGCTCGCCGGCGCGTTCCACCTGTATGTTGCTACTCTGAATCTCAGGTATGAGACGACGGCGGCCTAGTTCGGTTTCCTGATAGCCCTGTTGTTTCGTCTCGCGGATGATCCGATCAATGTAGCGCTTGACGCCTTTGAATTTCCCGAAGTAGAGGTCGATGAATTCCTTCGCCTCTTTTTGATTGATGCCGGCTGCCTGTGAGAGGCCGAATGCTCCCATGCCGTACATGAGGCCGAAGTTAAAGACCTTGGCCTTGCGGCGCATATCGCTCGTGACGGCCTCCGGTTCCACTTTGAATACGACGCTTGCGGTCGTCTGATGTACATCCTCACCCTTGCGAAAGGCTTCTGCGAGGGCTTTGTCGCCTGACAGATGCGTCATGATACGCAGCTCCATCTGAGAGTAATCCGCTCCTACCAGCACGTAGCCAGGGCTTGCTTCGAAGGCGCTCCGCACCACTTCGCCCCACTTGCCGCGGATCGGAATATTCTGGAGATTCGGATCAAGGGAAGAGAGGCGGCCGGTCGCGGCGACTGTTTGGCTATAGGTCGTGTGGAGACGCGACTCTTTATCAGTCAGGAGTGGGAGAGCATCGAGATAGGTGGATTTCAGCTTGAAGAGTTCTCGGTATTCTTCGATTTTCTTGGCGACGGGGTATTCGGAGAGTTTTTGCAGTTCGCTCGAGGCCGTCGAATAGCCGCTTTTGGTACGCTTGATACCCTCCGTCGGCAGATGTAAGTCTTCAAATAAAATGACAGCGAGCTGCTTGGTTGAATTGATATTGAATTCGCGGCCGGCGATGCTATAGAGCTCTTGGGCGATGGCATCAAGCGTTTCGGCCATGGCATCCGACATATCGCTAAACGTTTTTTTGTTGAGCAGTATGCCGCGGCGCTCCATGCCGAAGAGCACGGGAATGAGCGGCAGCTCAATATCGCGGAAAATGGTAGCGACCGTTTTCTCGCCTCCCTGCTCTTTAGAAACATCTTCAAGAAGCGCTGCGAGCTTCTGCCAACAAACAAACACACGGCTTCCCGGCGCTTCTTCGTCAACCTGCAGCTGCTCACACAGTCCCTCAAGCGTCTTCTCGCCTCCCGTCTGCACCAGGTAGGACGCAAGAGACGCATCAAACAGGATGCCAGTAAGACCTACGCCTTCGGCGGCCAAAAGATGCATGGCTCTTTTGGCGTCAAAGAAAACTTTCGTGCGCTCGGCATTTTCAAACCAGGGCGCCAGCGCTTTTTTTATTTCTTCGCTCCAAGGAATGCGATAGCTTTCACCAGGCATGGTGCACAGTTCAACGGCTTCAATCGAGTTGCCAAAAAGCGATTCGCCGGCCGGAGCCACAAAACAGGCTACCGGCTCATTGCTACTGAGTAACTTGAGAGAAAGCGCTTCTTTAACAGAGCTTATCTGTATCGCTTTCTTTTTCTTGGGCGCCTTGCGCGTTTTGCTTTTGGATGGCTCTTCCGCTATCGAGCCCGGCAAGCGCTTGAGGAGACTGTAGAATTCATACTGGCGCAAGAAGGGCTTCGGCGACGTTACGATCGTAGTCGTCGAGTTTGGCGGCGTCGAGCGAAAGGGTTACGGACACGTCGCACTTGATGGTCCCTAAATCGCGAGAAAGAAAGGCTTGGTCCTTGTCACGCTCCAGACGCTCGCGCAGTTTCGCCGGCACTTCGTCGAGGTGCCCATAAATGCCCTCCAAATTCCCAAAGCGCGCGATCAAATCCGTCGCGGTCTTGGGACCGACGCCCGTTACTCCTGGGATGTTGTCCGAGCTGTCGCCGGCAAGTCCTTTGTATTCCACCAGCTGCTTCGGAGTGAAACCGTATTTTTCTTCCACACCCGCTTCGTCATAAAGAACAGTGTCTTTAATGCCGCGGCGCATGGTAAATACCTTCGTGTGCGGGTTAACGAGCTGGAGCGTATCCGAGTCCCCTGTCACGATAATCGTTTCCACATCCAAACCTTCAGCCTGCTTGGCAAGCGTCCCCACGCAGTCATCGGCCTCAAAACCTTCTTTTTCGTAAATGGGAATACCAAAAGCACTCACCAGTTCTTTCACGAGAGGGATCTGGCATAGAGATCATCCGGTGCCGCCACACGATGCGCCTTATAGTCCTCGTACATTTCGTCGCGGAACGTGCCGCCGGCCAAATCAAAGGTGGCAGCTACGTATTCGGGGTTTGAATTTCTCCAATACTGAGAGGAGGGTGAGTGCAAAACCATAGACCGCATGCACGGTAACGCCCTCCTTAGTCGTAAGCGGCGGCAGACCATGATAGGCCCGGTGAATGATGGCATTGCCATCCAGGAGGAGTAATTTTGGCTTATGCTTCATATTTTCCAGTATACTCTCTATCTTTTGACTTCGATGTAGCGCTCTCAGTACGATGTCTATACGCTTATCAGGCAACAGGCCATCAATGCGCTCCGGCCACTCCAGAAGCACCAAACCTTCTGGATCGGTCGCCCACTCGGTAAAGCCCAGGTTTTCAAAATCCTTCGCTCCTACACGATAGGCGTCGGCATGATACAGGCGCTTGATGCCGGTCGGCGTCGGCGCATCCAGCTCGTAGAGCTTCATGATCGTAAACGTGGGACTCACAAATGGCGGCTTGGCCCCGAAACCCTCGAGCACCCCTTGAATAAGGGTCGTTTTGCCCGCGCCTAAGTCGCCCCAAAAAGCTACCAGCCCAGGGTGAAAAGAGGAGGCGAGGCTCTGCCCGAAATCCCTAGTCTCTTCGGTTGTGTGGCTAGTGAATGTTTGCGTCTGCATATCCTTATTGTAGTGGAACTGCTCAGTCCGCGCGAGACGGCGTTTCATTGACACTCCTCTGGCGCTTTGGTACTTTGGACTATTCTATCAAGATTTCCATGTCCCTTTCTTCCGGCCAACAATTCACGGAACTGCTCAAAAAAGCCACGCGGCCGGTTATTCTCCTTCCCGCCTATCCATCAACCGATGCCCTGGCTACTGCCTTTGCCCTCGCCCATTTTCTCGAAGAGCAAAACAAGGAGCCGCTGGTCGCGGGTGAAACGCTCCTCGAAGATCAGGCCCGTCTCGCTTTTCTTACCCCGCCGAAAGACCTAAAAAAGGCGCTCTCGGGCGTCCGGGATTTCGTGCTCGCCTTCAATACCACCCGAAACGATATCGTGAGCGTCCGCACCGAACGCGACACGGAAGAATTCCGCATCCTGCTGACCCCCGAGCACGGGACCATCGACCCGCGCGATTTTTCGTTCATGCCGGCGCGCTTTACGTTTGATCTAGCTATCGTGATCGGTACTCCTGACAAAGAACACTTGGGAGGCATTTATGATCACAATCCGGATATTTTTTACGAGATGCCGATCATAAATATCGACCATGAAACGCAAAACGAGCTCTTCGGCCAACTGAATCTGGTTGATGTCAAAGCCTCGGCTGCGCGGAAATCCTCGGGGAGCTCTTGCTGGAGCAATCCAAAAGCGGCCTAAGCGAAACGGTGGGCGAAGCGCTCCTGACCGGCATCATCGCCGCGACGGAAAGCTTTCAGAAAAAAAACACTACTCCGAAAGGGCTACGCGTCGCTTCCCAACTCATGCAGGCCGGGGCCGACCAGCAGAAAATCATCCGCGCCCTCTATAAAACACAACCGCTCCATCTGCTCAAGCTTTGGGGCCGAGCCATGGCTCAAGTGAAATGGAACGAGGAACTGAAGCTCGTGTGGTCGCCCGTCACTCTCGAAGATTTGGTACAGGCACGCGCCTCTTACGAAGATCTGCCGCTCGTCCTAGAAAAGATGCGCGCCAACTATGCCGCCGGCCAGCTGTTCGTAATTCTGACTCCGGAAGACCAGACGGGTATCCAGGGACTCGCCAAGGCTGCCACTCCGGAACTTCTGGCAACTCTTGTTCCCCTCTTTCCGGAAAGCCGGCTGCTCGGGGACACGCTTCATTTCCGTTTATCGGCACAAAGCCTCGATGCGGCTGAGGAAATGCTCTTCGAAAAACTGCTCCCAAGAAAGAAAACTGCCTCGTAGCAGTTTTTTTCTTACTCCTCCTGAGCTACAATGGGAGAAAAGATTCTTATGGTCAAAGTCGTCAAGCGCGCCAACGCGAATACGCAGAAACAAACGGAGGAAAAAGAAGAGACGCTCCTGCATACTCTGGAACAGACTTCCAAAGAGCAGCTGGCTCTGCGCGCCGCCCAAAGCGCAAGCCTTCCGTATATTGATCTCTCTATTTTCCCTGTGGAGGAAGAGGTGACCGAACTCTTCCCGCGCGAGCAAGTCGAAAAGCTCAGAGTCGCCCTCTTCCAGAAGGAACGCGGGGTGGCTCGCTTCGGATTCATTGATCCGGAGAGTACTGAAAGCCAAGCGGCCGTTGAAGCCTTTATCCAAGAGCATCAGCTAACCGCTAAGCGCTATGTTATCTCTGAAAATTCGCTCACCAAGATCCTTGAGCTCTACGACCGCAAACCCTTCCTCGAGCGCCTGGATACCCTGGCTATCAATCTCTCTGGCGAAGACCTCGTGCGCTTTGAAAAGGACTTCGGAGAACTCCTGGCACTTAAAGAGGGAAGTGCGGTCGGTACGTCGCGTATCATCGAAATCATCTTGGCCGGAGCCGGCAAGCTCGGCGCCAGCGACGTTCATATTGAACCGGAAGAGGCGGAGCGCGCCTGCGCTATCGCATCGACGGCCTCTTGGAAGATATGGGGCATCTGTCCGGAGAGGTGTATCACCTCGTTCTTTCACGAATCAAGATGCTCGGCAAGATGAAGCTTAACGTCCGCGATCGGGCTCAAGACGGCCACTTTTTTATTATGAACGGTGAAACGCGCATTGATATCCGCGTGAGCCTCATCCCCTCCAACCACGGCGAGACCATCAACATGCGCCTCCTCAATAGCGCCACGGCAAGCGTTCCCGTAGAAAGCCTCGGTCTGCGCGGCAGCGCCTATGAAGAAATACAGCGGCAAATCGAAAAGCCGAACGGCATGATCGTCAATACGGGACCGACGGGAAGCGGTAAAACGGACGACGCTCTACAGCCTGCTGCGCTCTATAAACACGCCGGAAAAAAAGATCATCACGGTTGAGGATCCGATAGAATATGCGCTTCCTGGCGTGGTACAGACCGAAGTGTCTTCGGAAGAAGGCTACTCCTTTGCCGATGCGCTGCGGGCCATCGTGCGCCAAGATCCTGATATCATCCTCGTCGGCGAGATCCGCGATCACGAGACGGCGGAGACGGCGGTCAATGCCGCCCTCAACCGGACACCTCGTCTTCAGCACCCCTCCACACAAACGATGCGCCCCGCTTCTATCACCCGTCTGGGCGAATTGGGCATAAATGGCAATTGATTGCGAGCGCGGTGAATGTCTTCATCGGCCAGCGCCTGGTACGAACGCTCTGCACCGAATGCCGAGAAAGCTACGAGCCGGCCAGTGAAACGGTTGAGATTATCGAAAAACTCCTCGCCGGCATTCCAAAGAAAGCGGGTGTGGCCGTTCCGAAAGAAATTCCTCTCCTCTACCGAGCACGAGGATGTGAGGAGTGCCACTTCAGCGGCTACCGAGGGCGCATCGGCATCTTTGAAGTCTTTTCGGTCCGCGACAGCGTGGTAGACCAGATCGAGTCTGGGGCATCAGAACATGCTATCCGTATGGCCGCCCGCAAAGGACGGCATGCTCACCATGAATCAAGACGGCGTGCTCAAAGTAGTTGAGGGACTGACGACATTCCAGGAAGTATGGGAACAGACCGATCATGACGAAGACATCGAAGCTCTCTACCGAAGCATCCTCAACGAAGAGCGCGGTCCGACACCGGAAAAACCAACCGTCTAAAACAAAACACCCGAAGCTTAAAGCTTCGGGTGTTTTTTTGGCCAAGGGCCAACGCTTAAACTGCAGACAAAACCCTCGGACATAGGAGCCCGAGGAAAAGGAACGGGGTCGAGGTATAGCGCAGCCGAAACCACCCTACCCGAATCTGGACCACTGTTCCCAAGATTCAGGACAAAAGATAGAAATCCCGAACTTGTCTACAGATGAAGCGCAAGCAAATTTTCAAAACCTTGACAGTCGATACTAGCATGCTTCTGATTTTTTGTCAAGTGTGTGCTCAAAAGGGCTCAGAAAAGGCTTTATTCCGAGATTTTTTCAAATAGTACTTCCTAGGAAATATTCTTGGATTTTTGGGCAAAAAGTGGTAAAATACGTCCGAGGAAAGCCCCTGTTAAGCCAAAATTCCTATGATCAGCACCGGCGACGAGCAGCAAAATGAGGAGCGTTCGCTCGATAATACCCTCAGACCCCAAAGCTTTGCTGATTACGTAGGGCAGGAAAAGACGAAGCGCCACCTCGATATCTTTATCCAGGCAGCTAAGAAGCGCGGCGAAACGATTGAGCACGTTCTGCTCTACGGGCCGGCGGGACTGGGGAAGACGACGCTTGCCAATATTATCGCCCACGAGATGGGTGTCAGTATCAAAGTCACTTCAGGTCCAGCTATTGAGAAGGTAGGAGACCTGGGCTCTATCCTCACTAATCTCGAAGACGGCGATGTCCTTTTTATCGACGAAATTCATCGCCTCAACAAACTGATTGAGGAAGTCTTGTATCCTGCCATGGAGGATTATAAGCTCGACATTATCATCGGCAAGGGCCCGGCGGCCCGTACCATCCAGCTGGATCTGCCACGCCTTTACCCTCATTGGCGCCACCACGCGCTTGGGATCGCTCTCCAATCCGCTCCGCAATCGCTTCGGATCAACTCATCGTCTCGAATTCTACGCACCGGAAGAAATCGAGCACATTGTCAAACGCTCGGCAGCGCTTCTCGGCATCGGCTTAGAAACAGAAGGGGGCCAAAAAGATCGCGGCTGCCAGCCGTCAGACGCCGCGCGTTGCAAACCGCATCCTCAAGCGAGTGCGCGACTACGCCGAAATCGAGAATGCCAAAACCATTACGGCCAAGCTTGCGGATGAGGCGCTGCGTCTCTACGAGATTGATGCCTTAGGGCTAGAGCCAACCGATCGCCATATGCTCGAAGCGCTCATCCGCAAATTCAAAGGCGGGCCCGCCGGCATTCAATCCCTTGCCGCGGTCACTGGCGAAGAAATCCAGACGATTGAGGATGTCTATGAGCCGCACTTGATACAGATCGGTTTCTTGGAACGCACGCCTCGCGGACGTGTCGCCACCAAGGCTGCCTACCAGCACCTCGGGATCGAATGGCCGGCCGAGCGGGAAGAAGGAAAGCTGCTCTAACCAAAAGCTATGCGCATACTGGGTATCGATCCGGGCACGGCTACGGTCGGCTGGGGCGTGATTGAAACTGAGGGGGAGAGTCCCGAAGGTTGTTTCTTTTGGCCACTTGAGCACCTCCAAAAGCCTCCCGCTTTCTCTCAGGCTCTTGGAAATCGCACGCGATCTGCGGGCGCTCATCGAAAAATACATTCCCCGAGGAAGCGGCCGTCGAAGAACTTTTCTTTTTTAATAATCAAAAAACAGCCATGGCGGTCGGCCAGGCGCGCGGTGTCATCCTCCTTGAGCTCGCGTCACGCAACCTGCCGATCGGCGAATACACGCCGCTCGAGGTCAAGCAGGCCTTGACGAACTACGGGCCGGGCCGATAAAGTGCAGGTTCAACAGATGGTCAAAACCATGCTCCGCCTGAAAAACGTGCCTCAGCCCGATGATGCCGCCGACGCGCTGGCTATCGCGCTCTGCCACGCTAGCAGGCGGCGTATGGATAATATACGCAACTCGCGCTAAGCTTGAGACATCTCTTCATGTTTTATCACCCTTGGATCAACTATCTCGTGATGCACGGCGTGCCGCTTCAAACGGTAGCGCTCCTTTTGATGATCCCTATTGTGGCGACCCTGGTGGGCTATTTTCCGTCAGGTCGTGGGTATCAAGGCGTTCGGGATCTACACCCCCCTCTATTATCACTTTTGCTTTCTCTCGCCTTCGATCCCAACGGACTTAAATACGGCATCGTCATTTTCGTCTCCATTATTCTGGTGGGCATGCTGTCGCGCTATCTGCTCAAGCACCTGCGCCTGCTCTACCTGCCGCGCGTAGCACTCACCATTACCATCGTGACGCTGGCTATTCTCGGTATTCTCCTTATCGGCGGGGTCACGCGCCGCACCCGGACTCGCCTCGGTCTCTATTTTCCCCGCTCCTTATCATGATCACGCTCGCTGAAAAATTCGTAGCTACACAGATTGAGAAAGGCAGCCGCACCGCATTTATTCTGGCAGCTGAGACGCTGCTTATTTCGCTCGTCGGCTACTTCCTCATTACCTGGGACACCTTCATCATCTTCTTGCTCCGCCATCCATGGATCATCCTCTTTAACGATCCTCATCAATATCGCTCTCGGAAAGTGGACGGGCCTGCGGCTCAATGAATACTTCCGCTTCCGCAAAATCCTCTCCCAATCTTAGTCCCGCTCCCCTTTTGCCCGCTATGTTTACATTCCTCAAAAAAAGTCGGGGACTCTTGGGCATGAACGCACGCAATTTGCGCTACAATCAGGCCCTACAACCGCACATCTGCGATGCGGCTTGCTGACAAACAAGCTGCTTTGCAAACGTGTCCTGAAGAAAGCGGGTCTCTCCGTACCGCCGCTTCTCGCGCGCATCCGCTCTCCAGGAAGAATTGGAGAAATTCGACTGGGGAGAGCCTGCCCTCGAGCTTCGCCTTAAAGCCAAATCACGGATTTGGAGGCGCCGGCATTGTGGTGGTCTATGGCCGCAAAAAAGGGCGGGTTGATGCCTGGGTTAAGGCGATGGAAAACTCGTTACTCGGGATGATCTGAAAAATCATATCCAGAACATTCTGGACGGCTCCTTTTCGCTTTCCAATATTGCGGACACCGCATTTTTCGAAGAGCGCCTTCGGCTACACAAATTCTTCAAGCCTTATACGTACAAAGGCATCCCTGATATCCGCGTGATCGTTTTCAATTCCGTGCCCGTCATGGCCATGCTGCGCCTGCCGACCAAAAACTCCGAGGGCAAAGCCAATCTCCAACAGGGCGCCATCGGCGTCGGAATCGATCTCGCGCGAGGCACCACTACGAGTGCTATTTTTGGAAAAAGCCACCTGATCGAATACGTGCCAGATACTCGTCTTCTCCTTTCGGGTCTCAAGATCCCCCACTGGAAAGAAGTGTTGCAGCTCGCCGTGGAAGCCCAGCAAATCTCAGGACTCGGATTCCTCGGCGCCGATATCGCCATTGATCGGGAGCGCGGACCCGTCATCATTGAGCTCAATGCCCGGCCCGGACTTTCCATCCAACTCGCGAACGTTTCCGGACTCAAAGAGCGCCTAGAGCGCGTGCGGGGCCTGAAGATCAAAACGGTAGAACGCGGCATGCGCGTTGGCATGAACCTCTTTGGAGGCGAGATCGAGGAAGAAATTGAGGGCTTGTCAGGAAAGAAGCTCATCGGCTCGGTAGAAAAAGTGACCTTCATAGGCAAAGACGGGAAAGAGATCGAGGTAGAAGCCAAGATTGATACGGGCGCAGACTCGACCGCTATTGACCGAGAACTCGCTTTTCAACTCGGCTTCGAGGAAACCGTCCGCGAATTCGAACGGCGCATTGAGGGGAAAAAAAAATCTGGTCACCGAACTCGACAAAGAGGAGCGCGGGAAGCTTTTTGCCGGCATTCCAGACCTTGCCAGCACGCTTCCGGTAAAATCTGCCAACGGGGTTTCCTATCGTCCCACCATCATTCTCGATATGATCATGGACAAAGTGACGGTACCGGCACGAGTATCAGTCATCGACCGCTCAAATCTCGAATATTCCGCGATCATTGGAAAAAGAAACCTCTCCCGCTTTCTCATTGATGTTAATAAATAATCAGATGACTTCTCAGCACATAAAGATCCTTGGAATCTCTACCACCAAGAACTCGCAGAAATACTATTTTCTCCTTGCCGCCGAAAAGTTCGGACTCCAAGTAAGAGAGCTGGAGAAGCTGCCTCGCATGCAGGATGGCGTTCTCAAAGAAAGAACTGTCATGCAGGTAAGTAATGGAAGAAAGTTCATTCTTATACTGGGGGCGACCACTTCTCAGACGAGCTATGTCGGGATGAAAATCGCCGTAAACAAAGTGGCGACAAACAATATTTTCAGAAAATCCGGTCTGCCGACTACCGAACAGGTCGTCATCCATTCCGAAGAAGATCTTGCGCTCGCGCTTTCCCGTTTTGGAAAAATTATTATTAAACCGGCAGACTCCCGCGCCGGTAAAGGCATCTTCAGCAACATCAGCACCCTGAAAAAAGCGATTTCCGTCTATAAGACTCTGAAAAAAAAGTACTCTATCATCCTGGCCGAGAAAATCCTCGAAGGGAAAGAGTATCGCATTCTCGTCATCAATCGCAAAGTCTTCGCGGTAGCCGAATACGTTCCGCCCTCAATCACGGGCGACGGTATCCATACCATTCTCTCCCTTATTGAGAAAGAAAATGAAAAGAAAGTGGCCTTGCAAAAAGACTACCTTATAAAAATAAATGCCGCCCTCAGGCTGAATTTGAAGTCACTCGGACTGCATAAAAATTCCATCCTTCCTCTCGGCAAAAGCATCATTCTGCATAAGGCGGCTCCTGTATCAAACGGCGGGTACACCATCGATGTAACGAGTAAAATCCATCCGGAGAATATACGGGTAGCTGAAGACGCTGCTATGCTTATTAATCTCGATATAGCTGGAATCGATGTCATGCTTCCTGATATAGGCAGGCCTTTTTCAGAGGGGGGCGGTGCCATAATCGAAATTAACGGTGGTCCGGATTTTGACGTACACTTCAGCGTGGATGAAGGCCACTCAAAAAACGGCGCTGAGGCCGTGTTTCAAGACTACTTTGATCTCTAGGGATTATGAAGCGGGGGCAAGTAGCGATTATCGGAAAAGCGACTCCGGAACTCGTCCGAGAAATCAGAAGGCAAAATTTAGAACCCATCCTTTTCAGCGTCCGTAAGAAAAAATCTCGTAATGGGATCTCTTCTTACTCTGTTGATATGCGCTCTAAGAAAGCGCTTTTTGCTTCTTTAAAAAAATGTGGACACCTCCGTGTCTGGGCTGCCGTAGCGGTTTATGAGCACTTTATTCTCGTCCAACATTGGGTTTCCGAATACTTCCATCTCCCCTTTTCCCCGGAAGCGTCAATCGAGGCATCTACCGACAAGAGACTCATGCGCGAACTTTTTTTCAAACACGCGCCCCACACTACTCCGCGTTTTCAGGAAATAAAGAACGAGAAAGACTTAGTGATGTTTTCCCAAAAGTTCTCATTCCCACTCATTCTCAAGCCTGCGAACCTTACCAAAAGTCTCCTCATTTCAAAGAGTGCGTCTCTCGATGAGCTTTTAAAAAATTATCGGTACACTAAAAAAAAGATTCGAGACGTCTACAAGAGGGAGGGAAGCCTGCGAACACCCAAGATTCTTGTGGAAGAATTCCTAGAAGGCTCTTTCCATTCTCTGGCAGCGTTTGTGGATAGCCGGGGTTCCATGACGCTTCTTCCTCCAGTCGATCTAGTGACAGCTCATGAACTTAGCAAAGACGATACGTACATATTTGGGCGCAGGCTTCCTTCAAAACTTACCCGAAAAGAAGAGGCTCTCTCAAGGAAGATGGCCGAAGCAGCCATCTCGGCCCTCGGCCTCCGAAATTCCGCAGCCCATGTGGAATTCGTGTATACGCAAAGCGGCCCAAAGGTTATCGAGATCGGGGCACGCATCGGCGGGTACCGCCCCTATCTTTATAGGACAACCTACGGATTGAATATTCTCAAATACCAAATTGATCTTGCACACGGAAAACCTACTCCCCCTAGACCAAGCCGGCCGGCAGAGTTCAGCGCTGTTTTAGAGATATTTCCTGAAGAGGAAGGTGTACTCCACTCAATACATTTCCTCAGAAAAGCTGCAGGGAGAGAAAGTGTCCGTTCTATCAATCGAAAGAGGGCTGTCGGGGAGCGCGTAGGGCCGGCAAAAAAAGGTTTTCGTGCCTGCGCGATCATCTTCTTAGCTTCCCCTAAAAAAACTACCCTTGAAAAAGACGTGGACTTTATCCAAACCCACGTAAAGGTACGCTTGAAGCGTCCAAAAGGCTGAGTCAAAAAAGAACTCCACGTCCCTTCTCTTTTTCTCTTTTTCATGGTATATAGTGAAGACACTTGTCTTATACTCCGCTATGAAATTATGGCGTAAGAAAAGGAAAATTCCTCGCCTCTCTGCGGAAAGCGGTCGTTTTTCCGTGAAAAATTGGCGGGACTGGAACTGGCCAAAAATCCGCAAATATACCCTCTGGGGAGGCGGGGCTGGGTTTTTGCTTCTGTCTGCCCTTTTTCTATACGTAGCGAAAGATTTGCCGGATCCCAAGAACATCCATAAACGCGTGGTGGCCCAGTCTACCAAGATCTATGACCGTACCGGCGAGCACCTTCTCTATGACGTGCACGGCGAAGAACGGCGTACCGTCATCCCTTTTTCCGAAATGCCGGAAAATGTACGGGCTGCTACCATCGCTCTTGAAGACCAGAATTTCTACCATCACTTTGGCATCCAGCCCAAAGCTATCCTCCGAGCGCTCCTCAAGGACATCGTGGCCTTCGATACGGCTCAGGGCGCTTCGACCATCACACAGCAATTCGTCAAGAATTCCCTTCTTTCCAACGAAAGCACCTTTACGCGTAAGGCCAAGGAAGCCATTCTCTCAATCGAGCTAGAGACGCTTTATTCCAAAGACGAGATTCTGGAATTCTATCTCAATGAAATCCCTTACGGCCAAAATGCTTACGGCATTGAGGCGGCCTCGCAGACATTTTTCGGCAAGTCCGCGCGCGACCTCACGCTCGACGAAGCAGCGGTGCTCGCGTCCATGCCCCGAGGCACGACCTACTATTCCCCATACAGCCATCCGGACCGCTTGGTAGGCCGGAAGGATTATGCCCTCCAGCAGATGGCTAAGCTCGGCTACATTACGGAAGAACAGGCTGAGCAGGCAACAGCGGTTGATACCCTGGCCAAATTGCAGCCGCAAAAGGACCTGATTGCAGCGCCCCATTTTGTTATGTTCATCAAGGATTATCTCCAGCAAAAATACGGGGATCAGGCCATTGAACAAAACGGTTATAAGGTGATCACGACGCTCGACTGGGACAAGCAACAGGCGGCGGAAGAGGCCGTCAAGAAGGGTGCGGAAAATAACAAACGTTGGAAGGCCGAGAATGCCGCCTTAGTCGCTATGGATCCGAAAACCGGCCAGCTACTTGCCATGGTTGGGTCCAAAGACTACTTTGACACGACTATCGACGGACAGGTGAATATTTCGGTCACCAACCAACAGCCGGGCTCTTCATTCAAGCCCTATGTCTACCTGACTGCCTTTAGCAAGGGCTACCTGCCAGAAACCATGCTCTACGACACGGAAACTGAGTTCGCGACCGGCGGAGCTGATTCATACAAACCGCAAAACTATAACGGGCAGTTCAACGGTCCGATCCAAATGAAGCGGGCGCTTGGCGGCTCGCTCAATGTGCCGGCCGTCAAGACCCTGTACCTAGCCGGCGTCGAAGACTCCGTCACTCTGGCCCATTCCCTTGGCATTACGGGCATCCAAGATCCTAAGCGTGTCGGCCTGTCACTTGTTTTGGGCGGAGGCGACGTCACGCTCCTCGACCACGTACACGCCAATGCAACACTTGCAACCGGCGGGATTTATCGCGACCAGACCGCTATCTTGCGTATTGAAGATTCTTCAGGCGAAGTCGTCGAGGAATTCAAGCCGTCCAGCGGCAAACGCGTGGTTGAAGAAAAGTATATTGCCATGCTTGATTCCATTCTTTCAAATAACGAGAATCGCGCCTGGATCTTCGGCGAGAATTCCCCCCTGCGCTTCGATAATCGCCAAGTAGCAGCCAAAACCGGTACTACTAATGAGTTCCGCGACGGCTGGACGCTCGGCTACACCCCCTCGCTTGCAGTCGGTGTTTGGGCCGGAAACAACGATAACACTCCGATGGCCGAAGGCGCAGACGGCGTAAATGTCGCGGCGCCTATTTGGCGCGCCTTCTTGGATAAGACGCTCACCAACTACGCAATCGAAGAATTCCCGAAGTATAATCCAGACGATGAGATCGGCGAGGGAGATGGGAAAACGAACAAACCCATGCTCGCCGGCAAACTGGAGGAAGAAAAAGACATCAAAGTCTGCGAGCTTCCTGATCACGATGGCGAATACTGCCTAGCGAATAAGTACTGCCCGGAAGATGAAGAGGATGAGAAGGATTTTGTGAGCACTCACGATATTCTCTACTATGTCAATCGGGAAGATCCGAGAGGAGCAGCCCCTAAGGATCCGAAGAGTGATCCCGAGTACGAGAATTTTGAAAAAGGTGTCCAGGAATGGTACAAAAAACAGGGCAAAAAAGAGGGTGGCGAGGTGCCTCGGGACGAATGTGACTCGGATGACTTCGATGACTACAAACCGGATATCGATATCACAACTTCCGGAGAAGCCTCGAGTTCCTCACTTAAGCTCTCGGTCAAAGTAGACGCTCCTTACGGGGTGAAAAAGGTGAGTTATCGCGTCGATGGCGATGATGCTGGTTCGAGTGATTCAAAGCCCTACTCAGTGAACTATTCTCTCTCCGACAGTAAAAATAACTCCACCGTTACGATAGAGGCCAAAATTGAGGATAAGAACGGGAACACCGCGACGGACAAAAAAGACGTACGCGTCCGTTTCTAATAAAGACTTAGGAGAAGGAGATCTTGATATCTTTGACAACCTCTTCGCCCAACTCACTATTGAGATTGGCGAGGAGGTTTTCTTTTTGAAGCATGATCTCGGTACGCCACAAAGAGCTTGGGGACTGAAGATAGAGAGCGCCTTCTGAGAAACGTTTGGCGAGTATTTTTTGCGCCCCTTGCTCACCGAAGGCGCCCTTCAATACGCGCGAGAAAAGAAAAAGGATGGTCTGCTCATCAGGTGCAGTTTCTCTCGTATTTATTTTTCTCTTCTTTCGGAGAAGGTCTGACAGATTATGCATACTCTTTGCGAATCGGCATAAGGATATAGCGATAGTTCGTTGCCTTCTCTCCAGATTCAGAAAGGAGCACTGGGGTGGTTGGCGTGTTAGCGGAAAAGGTGATCTCTTCGCTGCGCAGGGCGCTGATCCCCTCCATAACATAGCGGGGATGAAAGACGAAGGTCATCGGTTCTTCGCCCTTACTTGCTTTGAGAGGAAAAATACTCGTATTGTCGCCAATTTCTTTGGACTGAGAAAGGATGGTAGCTGTTTCCTTTTTAGGATCAAGCACTAAGGCAATCTCGCCGCTTACAAAGGATGAGAGGCCTGAGGCGATCTTGAGAGCGCGGATACAATCATCTTTGCGCAACACGACCTCAAGACCGAATTTTTCCGGAATAATCTGGTGATAATCGGGGTAACGGCCATTAATGAGACGGGAGACGAGACGGACATTTTCTGCTTCAAAGAAAATTTGGTTTTCCTCGAGAGCTATCTGAAGAGATTCTGTTTCTGTGCCAATAACGCGCATCAGCTCTTGAATAGTCGCGGTTGGAAGGATAAGTGATGGATTTTCCTCTCGAAAGTTTTTGTAACCAATTGCTGGTTTTTCCAGCGGAAGAATCTCCTGCCCAAGACGAAAACTATCTGTCGCAGCCACTTCTATTTGCCGCTCACCAAAAGCTATATGCACACCACTCAGTTCAGGGCGAGATTCATTAGTACTGACACAGAAAAGAAGTCTCGCTAAAGCCGCTTTCAACTCCTGAGCCGGCAAAGAGAAAGGAAATTCTTTTTTATATTCAGGAATAATCGGGAAATCCTGACCGTCCAGAACCTTGATATTGAGCGTATACCCCCCTGAAGTGAGTTTAAGGTACCCCTGAGAGGATTCAAGGGTAATAACCTCTCCTTGGGGCAAATTATGCACAAATTGAGCCAGTACCTTGGCTGGAACAGCAAGTTTTCCTTCGGATTCGATTTTCGCTCCCACACCTACCATAATACCAATCTCTAAATTGGTAGCTGAAAGCTTTAAGCGCCCTTTCTGTGTTTCGAAAAGAATATTACTGAGAATAGGAAGTGACATCTGCTTCCCAACAACACGATCAAGAGCGAGAAGGGCATTTGAGAGGTTTTCTTGAGTACAAAGAAGTTTCATAGGGTTTAAGTTAAGTTCTTCTCTTCTTATTTAAAATTTATTATTACTATTAGGGTAGTGGATATTGGGATAAGTCCCCAGAATGCCTTTGCTAAGGCAATTTTATTGAAGATACTCTGGGGAAAGAAAAAGGAAAGGAGATGTATTTTTGTACAAAAGTCACTTTTTTAATAGGAGGTTCTTTTTTGTGCACACATCCATACTTTTTGTACAAGGCTTATCCAATAAAAACCCATCGCTTATACAGGCTTATCCACACTTTAGGAGTAGTACAGGCGTTCCTGAACTGTCGAAACCTCCTCATTGACGCGGGAGCTGGTATTTTTGAGGGCATCAATTTTTTCAAAAGCGTGCAAAGCTGTTGTATGGTCGCGCCCACCTAAAAGCGCGCCGATGCTTGAAAATGGCATCTTGAGTTCTTGACGCAGCAGATACATCATGACTTGGCGCGGATAGGAAATCTCCTTTTTTCTTCCCTTCTTGATCAAATCTTCTTTTGAAACGTTAAAGAATTCACCTATCACCGAAAAAATATCTTCTGGACGGATATTCTTTTTATTATGCTCGATAATTTCTGAGAGAATCTTCTGGATGCTGGGGATATCCGGAGTAATCTTATGAAATTCGGAATAGGCGATAACGCGATTGAGCGCCCCCTCCAATTCACGGATATTCTGATTAATATTCTCTGCGATATATTGAAGGGCCTTTTTCTCTATAAAGAAGCCCTTTTCAGCCACTTTTGACTCAAGAATAGCTAGGCGCGTCTCGAGACTGGGCCTACTGATATCAGTGATCATGCCGCCCTCAAAGCGTGAGCGCAGGCGCTCTTCCAGGGTCGCGATAGCCTTCGGTGGACGGTCACTGGAGATGACGATTTGCTTGTTAATTTGGTAGAGGGCATTAAAAATATGGAAAAATTCGTTCTGCGTCTTTTCTCTGCCCGAAAGGAACTGGACATCATCGATGATCAGGAGGTCCATCTGCTGATAGTACTCTTTAAAGAGGTCGATTTTCTGGTTTTTTATGGAATCGACTAGTTCTGTCGTAAAGCGCTCTGAAGTGATGTATTTGATACGTTTCTCCGGGTGGCTGAGGCTTACCTCATTTCCGATGGATTGAAGGAGGTGGGTTTTGCCTAAGCCGACACCTCCATAAATAAAGAGGGGGTTATAGCCTGCTCCGAGATTCTGGGAGACGGCATAGCAGGCCGCTCTCGCTAGCTCATTGTTTTCGGCTACGATAAAGTTATCAAAAGTGTAGCGAGTATTAAGATTTGATTCGTGGAAAGCTGGCTGAGAGAGGCCGTCCTCCATTCTAAAAACAGGCTTTTCCAAGATCTTTTTTCGTACAAAGTCACCTTCTTGGAAGCTCTGAGGACTGTTTTTTTGGGCTCCCTCCTGCTGAATCAAGAGAAGGAGGTGCACTTGACCGTCGCTCTCCGGAAATAGAACAGCGCATTTCCCGGACCGAGGGGTCAAGGCTCTTAAGGGCCTTGAGAATATGCATGGAATACTTGTTTTCCAGCCATTCTTTTGCGAAACCATTAGGGACGCCTATAGTGACCACACCTCCCTTGTTTTCCAAAATAGAAGTATTTTTAAACCAGGTGACAAAATTGGCTTTAGAAAGGGAAAGTTCGATTTGTCCCAGCACAGCTTTCCATAAGTCCTGATTTTCCATAGCGAAAAGATGATAAAAAGGAGGCGGTGAAAGGCAGTATAGCACGGTGGATAAGTGTTCGCGAGGGCTTATTCAAGGCAAAAATGTGCATAAGGCGTGGATAAGTAGAGAAAGAAGCGAAGAGTTGACTTTTTGAGCTAATTTCCCTACACTAGAGAGACTTTGCATTCAAGATCTCCTATGAAGAGAACCTACCAGCCGAAAACCAGGAAAAGAGCGCGCCGCCACGGCTTTCTGAAGCGTATGAGTACCGTGGGAGGTAAGCGCGTTATTGCCAGCCGGCGTCGTAAGGGCCGAAAAAAGCTCTCCGTTTAGCGCTTTTTCCATGTCTGAGTTACGGCCGCTTAGTGCCAAAGAGGATTTTGAAAGGGTTTTTCGTTACGGAAAAGCCCTTTTTTTGGGGGATTTATCCCTTAAATACGCCAAAACTCTCCCGGGCCAGAAAGCTATTAGACGCTTTTCTTTCGGAAAAAGCAAAGTTTTTCTTGCAAGTGACCGAAATCGTTTGCGCCGCACTCTTATAGGGGCTTTAGAGAGGAGTCAAAACCCCCTCTTCACGCAGTATGATATGATATTCTATGCGCCTAAAAAGCTCTCCAAAAAGCCAAAAATAGATCCAGAAGCCCTTATTTTAGCCCTCGGAGATGTTCTTGCCCGTCAAAAATAATACCTATGCTCAGCCTTTTTCACACTTTTATCTCTCAGCCTCTCTATAACGCCCTCGTATTCCTCTACAATGTGGTTCCGGGTGGGGATTTCGGCATTGCCATTATCTTGACCACCATCCTCCTCAAGGTCCTCATGCTGCCCTTGTCCAAGAAGCAGATCGAGTCCCAGAAGAAAATGCAGGAGCTGCAGCCAAAAATGAAAGAAATTCAGGCTAAACACCGGGATAACAAGGAAGAGCAGACCAAGGCCCTGATGCAGCTCTATAAGGAAGAGCAGACCAATCCTTTCTCCGGCTGCTTGCCGCTTCTCGTGCAGATTGTTTTCCTAATCGCTATTTATCATGTCATTATCCGCATTTCTCAAGCCGCTTTCACTATCAATGGCAGCGAGCTTTACGCTTTTGTCGAAAATCCAGGTACGGTAAATCATCTGTTTCTCCATATTGTCGATCTGGCTCGTCCAAATATCCTTTTAGCTGCCCTGGCTGCCCTGGCCCAGTATTTCCAGACGAAGATGATGCTCCAGAACATCCCAACACCTGTCAAAAAAGAAGGTGCCTCAAAAGGCGAACCTGATTTTGCGGCTATAATGAACAAGCAGATGCTCTACATTGCGCCTGCCATCACGCTCTTCATTGGCGCGACCTTCCCGGCTGCCCTCTCGCTCTACTGGCTTACCTCAACACTCTTCATGCTTTTCCAGCAGATTGTTATTTTCCGCAAGCAATCTTGAACCTATGTCAGAACAGCAGTCCTCCGAAACCATTCTTAAAAATCTCGCCGAAGGCTTGATTGCCAAACTCGGTTTCGTTGGCAGCGTTCGGGTATCTCAGAAAGAAGATTCGCTTCCGCCAGTGTGGCAGATTGATATTACCCTGCCAGAAGGACAGCATTTCCTGATCGGGCAGCACGGGATGAATCTCGGAGCCCTCCAGCACCTTATAAAGATCCTGGGACGCCGAGCGCTCGCTGAAGAAGGGACTCTGCTTGTAGATGTCAACAACTACTTTGCCGAAAAACGTTCGTTTCTCGAGCGCGAAGCGTATCAAGCAGCCGAGGAGGCTCTGAAAACAGGGTTTGCGGTTACTCTCAAGCCGATGCAGCCTTTCGAGCGCAAGATCGTCCATACGGCACTTGCTTCCAATACGGCGGTAATTACCGAGAGCGTCGGAAAGGGTGATGAGCGACGGGTCTTGGTGCGTCGTCGGGAGGAAGAGGCAACAGAATCCGAATAAATAAAAAGAAGGTCAGATACCTTCGGAATACCTATGCCGGTAGCTAGAAAAATCGCGTACAACGTGGTTCTCAACTCCTTTTTCAAGGTTTTTTCGACTGTCGCACTCTCGCTTCTTTCTATTCGTTACGTCACGGCTTACTTGGGCCAGGATGGTTTCGGCAAATACGCTACGGTCCTAGCTTTTTTCGCTTTCTTCTCAGCTATTCTTGATCTCGGCCTCGGACCCGTGACTGCCCGGGAAATTTCTCGCGAAGGTGCCGATGAGAAAATGATTCTGGGGAATGTCCTGACCCTCCGCCTCATCGCTTCTTCTCTTCTCCTTCTGATTGCCCCGCTCTCACTCCTCATTTTCCGCTACCCTCCCGAGCTTGAAATCGGCATCATGATAGCGGCTTTGACGACCCTCTTTTCCACCGCTTCCCTCGTTCTCAATGCTATTTTCCAGAAATACCTAGCGATGGATCGGGTGGCGATGATCGAATTTGCCGGCAAAGTCCTACAATTGGCACTTATCCTCATTATTGTCAGAATAGATGCCGGGTTTTTGGCGGTGACCGCCACGCTCCTTATCTCCCTTTCT
Organism: Candidatus Moraniibacteriota bacterium; assembly: GCA_037201605.1. Taxonomy (GTDB): domain Bacteria; phylum Patescibacteriota; class Minisyncoccia; order Moranbacterales; family UBA1568; genus UBA1568. Next base: position 91,342 of record JBBCGM010000002.1, read on the forward strand.
TTCAATGCCGCTCTTGCCTATTTCTTCTCTCGCCACTATGTTTCCTTCCGCCTCCGCCTCGACCTCGGTTACTGGAAACGTTTTCTCGTCGAGTCTCTCCCCATGGGAGCAACGGCTATTATCACCTTTGCCTATTTTAAGTTTGATACCATCCTCCTTTCGCTTTTGCAGTCCAGCGCGGATGTCGGTATTTACAATGTCGCCTATAAGATTATCGAGAATCTTGTCTTTTTTCCGGCTATGGTTGCGGGCCTTATCCTGCCCCTCCTTTCTCGCTTTATCTATACTGACCGCGCGCGTTTCGAGGAAATTGCCAACAAGACCTTCAAAGTGTTCATTCTCATCGTACTGCCGCTTATGGTCGGCACTTTCTTTCTAGCCCCCCAGATCATTGCTATCGTTTCCGGCGGGTCTTTCGCTCTCTCCGTACCGGTGCTTCGCATCCTCATCTTCGCCCTTGCCTGTATCTTCTTCGGCCAGTACTTCAATATGCTGCTCATCGTTTCCAACGCACAGCGCAAACTCATGACAGCCCTTCTTTTTGTTGCTGTTTTTAATATCGGCCTTAACCTGTTCTTTATTCCGCGCTATTCCTATATCGGTTCGGCATTCACTTCCGTAGCTACCGAACTTCTGGTGGTGATTCTGACCAGTATCCTGGTCTGGCGCCATGTACGGTTCTTCCCCTCTCTCCGGCATGCCGAAAAAGCCCTTTTCTCAGCCGCCGTCATGGCTCTGGCTCTCTTTTTCCTCGCGCCCGTCTCCTTCCTACTCGCAGGTCTTATCGGCACCCTGCTCTATGCGGGGTGTCTGTGGCTCACCCGTGCCGTCTCTCTTTCTGAGCTCCAACTCCTCTTTTCCAATCGCGACTCTATTCCGGAGCCGCTGGAAAATCCTACCCTCTAAAAATCGGCCCTATGCCGAATGTTGCCATCCTCGTGCTGAATTACAATGCCGGGCCGCTTTTGGCCGAGGCGGTCCGGAGTCTGGGTTCGCAGACCCATACTGAAAAAGCGCTCTATATACTGGACAGCGCTTCCACAGACGGTTCTTTCCAGGCCGTACAGCGGGAATTCCCGAGCCATACCTACCTGCCGCTTGCCAAAAACCGGGGCTTTGCTTCAGGTATTAATGTCGGTTTAGCCAAGGCCTTTGCCGACGGAGCTCAATTTGCCTGGCTTTTCAACCCCGATGCCGAAGCGGATCCCCGAACTCTCGCCACCCTTCTTGAAACGGCGCAAAAACATCCGGAAACAGGGCTTTTCTCTCCGATCATCGCTGATCCTGAAGGCCGTATCTGGTATGCGGGCGGGCGGATACGGTTCTGGCGCATGCGTACCGAGCATCATCAGAAACTCTCTTCCAAGGAGAGCTTTGAAACCGCCTTTATGACCGGCTGCGCGCTTCTCATCAGCCGGACCCTCTGGGAGCGCATCGGCGGCTTAGATGAACGCTTCTTCCTCTACTACGAGGATGCCGACTATTCCCTGAGAGCTATCCGGGCAGGCTTTTCGCTACGGGTGGTGCCTGCTGCCAGGGTTCTGCATCGTGAGCAAAGCGAGCAAAGTCCCCAGAAAGTCTATTTCCTGGTTCTTTCAGGGCTTCTTTTCTTCCAAAAATATGCCGAGACCAGGCTCCAAAAGACCTTTTTCCGGGCGCGTGTTACAATACGCAGAATGAAAAACCGCCTCGATCTGGCCCTGCGTCGCCCTCGGGCATCCTGGGTGGCTCGGGCATACGGTGATTTTTTTCAACACGCTGATGTCCGCGATCTCCCTCATCTTCGTTAATTATCGCAGCGCCCGCTATCTGGAGAGTGCTCTCCAGAGTCTCTTTGCCCAAGAAAAAGAAGAGGATTTCGAAATAATCATATCGAATAATGATGCTGAGGAAACGGTGACTCTCCATGGTTTGCAGGCCCGGTATCCCTTTACGCTTGTCGAGAATCGCGGCAATATCGGATTTGCCGCTGCTTGCAACCGCGCCGCCGCTCAAGCGAGCGGCGAAGTCATAGGATTTCTCAATCCAGATATTCTCTGGCGGGAAAAACTTCTTCCGAGCATTATTGCTATTGTTCAAAACGAACAGGCCGTAATCGGGCTCTCTCTTTTAACCACACAGGGTCTGCAGCAAGCGTACGATCATGGTCACGCCCCGACCCTCTCACGGCTTTTTCTTAATCACCTCCTCCCCCGGAGCCTTTGGAGGCATGCTTCTACGAATCTATCCCTGCGTTCAGTGGATTGGGTGAGTGGATGTACCCTCTTTCTTCCGCAGGCGCTTTTTTCCCAACTTGGCGGCTTCGACGAAGACTTTTTTCTCTATTATGAGGACATTGACCTGTGTATGCGCGCCAAGCTTGCTGGCCGTCCTGTCTGGTACGCAAGTGGTTTTGCGGTCACCCACTTAGGGGGAAAAAGCCAACCTTCTCGCGCCTCCCAGAAGCGCGCCTATTTTGCCTCCCAGCGCCGCTATTTTGGAAAGCACCGGCCTCTTTGGGAACGCCTCCTCCTTCCCCTTTTCCAGAAAGCAACCCGCGTCTTTTCCTAGAGTATGCCCACTTTTCTTGCACTCTTTTTCTTTCTCCTTCCTTTTCAGTTCGCCTTAAGTCCTTTGCCGGGGATTGATTTGCCGGTGGCTCGTCTTCTTGTCATCATCCTCTTTCTTGTCTGGTTATTTTCTGGTTTAAAGGGGCGCTCTTTGACTCTCCCCAATCCGCAAATACTTTGGCCCACCCTCTTTTTCCTTGTCTGGCTCGTGCTTTCTTCCCTTTGGGCGCTACAACCTGACTGGGCATGGCGCAAAAGCGCCTTTCTTTTTAATTTTTTTCTTCTCCTCTTCCCGCTTCTCGCCGTGTTTTCCCGAGAAGGTCAAAAAACTCGCTATCGGATAACGGCAGCTCTCGTGTCCGGGGCGACCCTCTCCGGAATTATGGGCTCTTTGCAATTTTTATCGCAATTTGTTTTCGGACTTGAGAAAACCTATACTTTCTGGACTTCCTCAATTCTGCCATTCTTTCTCGGACAGGCGTTCGGGGCTTCCGTACGCGAGTATCCGAGCCTGCTCGTCAATGTCTCTGACCATACGCTCCTGCGTGCCTCAGGCTTTTTTCCAGACCCGCATCTTTTTGGCCTTTATAGCGCTACCGCGCTCTTCCTCGCGATCTGGCTCTGGCGCTCTTCCGGGAAAAGATTTTGGCTTTTTTTTGGTAGCATCCTCCTCCTTGCTACGCTCCTCTCTTTTTCCCGAGGCGCCTACCTTGCGCTTTTCTGCGGAACCATCGTACTCACCTTTCCTGCTTTGAAGCAGTATTTCTCGCTACGCCGCATTTTTTTCGTACTCCTTCTTTCTGGCTTGCTTGTTTTTTCTCCGATCGGCAATCGTTTGCTTTCAAGCTTTTCCCAGAATGACGGCTCAGTAAATGAACGCCTCAGACTTTGGGAAGAGGCGGCGGACCATATAAGCGAAAGGCCGCTTGGCGGTGTCGGACTCGGAAGCTATCCCCTCCTTGTCGATCCGCAAGCTCTCTACCGCACGCCGATCTACGCCCACAATCTCTACTTGGATGTGTGGGCGGAGATCGGCCTTGTCGGACTGCTGCCCCTCCTGTTTCTCTTCTTGATAGCCCTCAGGCAGCGTACTTCCGAATATGGAGAAGCTCCCCGGGCCGCACTTGTCGTTTTTCTTGTGCACTCTTTTTTCGAGACTCCTCTTTTTTCCGTCCATTGTCTGCCACTTCTTCTTTTTCTGCTTGCCTTTCTTCTCGCTCCTCCGCCCAGCATGAACACCTATGAATCTGATCCGCTTTCCTAAATATCTTAAAGATCTCTCGCGAGAAGAAGGCTTTGTTTGTGCTGTTTTCCTCCTTATCCCCTTGGCCGGACAGCGTCTTTTTGGTACGCCGCTCTACCCATTGGATATCCTGGCCTTTCTTCTCATACTTTTTTCTTTGATGCGCCGAGAAGGGTTTCGGGACGGTGTCCTTAGGGTCTGGCATCAAGAGAAAGCGCTTGTTTTTGGCACCCTGCTTTTTCTTGTCGGCACGCTTCTCGCCTTTTTTACGCATGAACGTACACTCACCGGTTGGGGAGAGCTCAAATCTTGGATTCTTGTCCCCCTGAGCATCTTTCTCGCGACCGCCTCTCTCAAAGAGCGGATACGCCCGATGTTCCTTTGGCTTGCCTGGCTTGCCATGACGGCCATACTCGCCTCGGTCTCTCTGTGGGGATGGTTCAATAACTTCCTTACCTTTGATGGACGACTGGCGTATCCTGAAAACTCTCCCAATTTTTTGGCAGAACTTCTCGCTCCTGGACTGCTTCTCTGCTTTTTCTTTGGCTCCCGCTTTTTGCGGAAAAATATTCTTTTCGTCTTTCTTCCCTTTCTTCTCCTCATTCCCTTTCTTGCAACGCGGTCCTACGGGGCATGGCTTGCATTTTTTCTAGCGGCTTTTTCCCTCTTCCTCTCTCTTCGTTTGAAGGGAAGGGGCATTCACCTTCTCCTCCTCTCTGTATTCTTTTCTATCGCCATATTCGGCTTCTATGAAATAAGAACCGATAAATTCACTGCACTCTCTCATCTGGAAGAGCGATCATCCCTTGCATCTCGTATTATGATTTGGAAGAGCGCCGCCTCAATGCTTCACGACGAACCTTTTCTCGGTATCGGGCTTGGGCGTTTTCAAACGGTCTATCTTGAGAAGCAATCGGAGTTTCCGCCCTACCTGGAATGGGCCGTACCCGAGCCGCATAATTTCTTTCTTTCTGTTTGGCTTTCCTCAGGACTCCTTGGCCTTCTCGGCATGCTTGTATTGCTTTGGTGGACTGCGCAGAACCTCTTCTTTCTTTTTCGGGCGCATTCATCAGGGGCAGCTCTTTTACTCAGCCTCTCCCTCTTCCTTCTGGTTTTCGGCTTCTTCGATACTCCTTTTTTCCGTAACGATCTCTCGGTTCTGTTTTTCCTCTTTCTCCTTCTTGTCCTGCTCGAAAAAACCCGCCTTACAGATAGAGAGGGCGGGCAAGCAGCGCGTTTGAGAAAAGTAAACGGCTAAAGGTCGATACGGTAAAGTTTTTTGGTCGTTCTGTCCGTGAAAAAGAGCGCATCCTCTTTGGGTGAAAGAAAAAGGTCGCTCGAATCAAAATCCTGGCCGATGGCTTCGGTGTCGAGCAGCCGAGTCTTTTTATTGGTTGTTACATCGATTTTCCAAAAAGTATCCCGGCTTTTCAGGCCTTTTCCGAAATAATCATTGGGAAGTACCGTGCCCTGGGGCAGTCCGCCGGGAAGAGCAAAGTACAGCGTCCCTCCGTCACGTGACCAGGCGAGCTTTGAGACAAGTGTCGGAATGGCAAGCGAGCGCAGCCCGCCGCCTTGCTTGTCAATGAGGCTTACATTCAAGGATTCGCCTCCCGGACCATTGCTCGAACTGATCGCCACTTTATCGCCGCTGGGAGCCCAGAGATAGTCAGCTCCATAGGGACCTTCAAAGAGTTTCTCAGGGCTTCCTCCGGGCGTAATGCGCTCGAAAAGCGTCTTCTCTGGAGCACTCGGTCTTTTCCAGAGAGAGAGGCCCGGCGTTTGGGGTATATTTGCGAGGAAAAAGCCGCCCGGGGGCAGATCTGAAAGCGCTTGCCAATTGCTTCCATCGGGATTCGCTGTGTTTACCGACTGTGCCCCGCTGGGGTCGCGGTAAATATAGAAGATCTTGTCACCGAGAGAATTCCAGGCGGTATTGATAATCCCTTCCTTCAGATCTACCAGCGTTTTGTTGGCAATATCCGAGAAGTACCAGTGTCCGCCTATGAGCAGAAGTATCTTATCGCGCTTAGGCGACCACAAGACGCGTTCCGGAGTACCGGGCAGGTTATTGAGAAGGACTGCCTTGTCCTTTCCTTCGAGAGTTGCCTTCTTCAGGGCTTTGTCATCAACGGAATAATAATAGAGCGTCCCGTCACTGCTTGTCACAGGTGCCAAGACGGCTTCATTGACCGGATTTGAGACTTCGGACGAAACGGAAGAAGTATTTTCATCTGCAGGCGTAGTTGGCGAGGCCTCAGATGGCTTCTGGGCTCCGTCACCCGACTTCGGAGTGCTCACGTTGTTGCGGAACGCGAAATTGTAGGCCGCCAGGAAGATCAGGGCCAGAATGAGGAGTGCGAGGGACGAAAAGAAGACTTTTTTCATACTGATCGCTTACGGAAGAAGTGCCTAATTAGCCGGATCCCAGGCGTGAAAGTGCCCAGAGTCCTCATCCCAAACCTTATAGCCCCTGTAGGAATATATGGGACGATTCTTACTACTATCAATTTTGGACTGCTTTTGCATGAAAGCAAGCACGGGGTTCCTTCCAATATCTACCGCCGCTCTTCCGGGACCATGAGTGGCATGACCCGCCTCAGTTCCCCCTGTTACGACTAGGTTACAGCCACATTCTCTTTTAACATCAATAAGCCAAGCTATGGTAGAGCTTGGGATGCCATCTAGGCTCGTACAGTTTGTCTGTCCAGAGCTGGAACAATTTGCTTTATTTACACCGATACCATTTTGTTGGAGCTTGGTTCGTGCGCTGGCATCTGTTTCTACCTGTGCGCCACTGAACTCTTTGGCAGCAAAAGATCCTGAACCTCCGCCAGAAGAACCGCCCCCCCCTCCGTCTGAACCCGTACCACCTCCTCCTAAAGAAACGGGACTAAGGGATTGAATCGAAAGGTTGGTCAGATCGGGGTTGATGATGTTGAGAATCAATACCGCTGCAAGCGCCAGCACCAGCCCGAGGAGGGAATCACGGAGCACTTTTTTGGCACTGGAAACGCTCGAGGTATTGCCCGCACTTGTCAGGTACATGAAGCCTCCGACTGTAAGCATGAAGATCGCTGAGAGCACGATGAGGACGAGAGCGAGCTGGTAAACGCCTTTGAAATAGGCGCTGAAATCGCCAGTGCTCTCCAAAAAGGGAATATTCTCCAGCGGTGTGTAGTTGAGGCCGTTGGCGTAGGAATTTTTGGCGGATAGGCCACTTATTTCATTTGAAGAGGTGGGATTACCATTCTGGTCTATAAGGCCTTTTTCTTTTGCCTTATCGTCATCAAGACAGCAAAAGCCTCTCGTATCGCCGGCTTCTTCTGATACACACCCTTTTCCAACGAGTGTTTCAGAATCGTAGCAACCATCTCCCCATAAAATGTTCGTTGGATAGCAAGTAGCCTCAAGGGTTTGACAAGCACTTTTCGTGATGGCCGAAGCTTGCGACGTTGAAAGAAAAAAAGAAATAGCGCAAAAAACGAGAAAGATTTTTTTATTTTTCATATTCGTGAAAATCACCAACAGTATACCATGAAAAAGCGCCTCCAAAAGAGGCGCTTCAGGAATTCGGAAAGGTAAGAATTTTCTAGAAGTCCCAAGAGCCGTTCATGCTCGAAGACTGCGTGTAGTTGACGACCGTCGTCTCGAAGAAGTTCCCCTTGTCGCTATTCACGTCCTGCAAACGGTCCAGATGCTTATAGGGATTTTCGATGGCATCCGGGAAAAGCGGGTCGATGTTTAGCATCGCCAGGCGTTTGTTGGCGAGCCACTGGGTGTAGCTGCGCGTTGTGTCGCCGTTCAGTCCCGGGATGCGGTTCCCGAGGATATGGTCGCTCCATTCGATTTCCTGGCGCACAGCCTCAGCGGTCATTTCCGTGACAAGCTTTTCATCATAGAGATTCGGGAATTCTTTTTTGATCTCGCGGATTATGTTGACGAAGATGCTGATATGAGTCACCTCGTCGCGGCGAATATAGGCGATCATGCGTCCGGTCGCGAGCATCTTCATGCGGTCGACCAGCGTATCGAAGAAGGCGAACCCGTTATAGAAGTAGATGGACTCAAGCAGGAAGTTGGCCACGATAGCGCGGAAGAAATTCCGATCATTCGGCGTATCTATGAAGTCTTGATAGATCTGGCCGATGTATTGGTTGCGCTCGCGGAGCGTCTCATCCGTGCGCCAGAAGTAGTAGATCTCCTCACGCTCTTTACTGTCCACGACCGATTCCAGGATGGTGGCATACGACTGCGAATGGATGGCTTCCTGATAGGCCTGGATGGCGAGGATCAGATTGACCTCAGGGGAGGTGATGTAGTCGGAGAAGTGCGGTAGGTTCACGGTCTGAAGCGAGTCGAGGAAGATGAGAAAGGACAGGATACCCTTATAGGCTCGCTGCTCTTCTTCGGAGAGGTCGCTTGTGAACATGCGGGCATCATCTTTGAGTCCGGAAACCTTCTCCGGCAACCAGAAGTTGCCTACCATGACCTGGTAGAGAGCTTTGGCCCAAGGGTACTTGATGGCGTTCAGATTAAAGAGCCCGGTTGCCGAGCCTTTGATGATGGTGCGATGCTCGACCGAGTCCTGGCCGCCCGGGTTAAAGAGCGGATTTTTGTGGAGGGATTCCATAAAGTCTTGGGTTATTCAGGGATATTTGATATTTAGCCGCTGCAGCTGACACAGTCGTCATCTTTGACTTCGCCGGAGAGGCTGCGTACGTAGTAGACCGTCTTAATCCCCTCTCCCCAGGCCTTTTGATAGTAGGCGAAGAGCTGGGCGGGACTTACTTTGGCGGGGTCAATCATCCATTCGAAGCTGATGGACTGGTCTACCCACTTGTAGACGACGGCAATGAGACTGATGACGTCGGCCATGTCCATATTGATGTACTCCTTGTAGAACCAGAAGTTTTCCTTCGAGAGCTTGGGTGCGACGCGGAGCGTAGGAGCCGAGAGATTGGTTTCCACGAAATAGCGCTTGTAGATAGGCAGAAGGGCCGCTGTGGTCCCTACCACGCCTGCGGTAGAGGTATTGGGAGCCGGAGCCGTATGGTAGGCGAAACGTACGCCGGTTGATTGCATGTCGGCAAAGAGCGCCTTCCATTCATCCGCATGCGGCGTGTTCTCGGTGTACCATTCCTCCTTACGTCCGAGGAGAATTCCCTTCTGGTACTCGCTCCCTGGGAACAGATCGTAGTGGCCGCGCTCCTTAGCGATATCAGCCGAGGCGCGGTAGGTGTGGTACGCATAGCGCTCGAACAAACGATCCACCTCGCTTCTGGCTGCTTCGCTATCGTAGGCGATCTTATTGACGGCCAGGTACTCGGCGAGTCCCAAGTAGCCCAGGCCCACGCTTCGGTAACGCATCGCTGTGCGGCGAGCTTCCTCGATCGGGTAGTAGTTCAGCGTAATGACGTTGTCGAGGATGCGCATAACGACCGGGAACACTTCGGCAATGACTGCATCCGTATTAACGGTCGCGACGTTGATGGAGGCGAGGTTACAGACTACCAGATCTCCGGGTTCGTAGCGCAGCACGATCTTTCCGTCCTCGATGGTCTCCTCGATGAATTTCGAAGTCGAGGTGTTCTGGCAGATCTCAGTGCACAGCTGAGTCGAGTAAATATTTCCGGCGTGCTTATTGGGGTTCAGACGGTTAACGGTGTCACGGAAAAAGACATAAGGCATGCCGGTTTCAACGGTCGTTTTCAGGAACTTTTTGAAGAGTTCCTTGGCCTTGATCGTCTTCTTCATGGTCATGCGTTCGTCCTGTTCCAACTCCAGGTAAAAAGCATCGAACTCATCGTTGAAGTGATCCTGAAGATTTTTGCCGTGCACGTGCTTGACCTGGTAGGGATCAAAGAGCGTCCATTCCCCGTCTTCCTGAAGGCGTTTCATGAAGAGATCGGGAACGGAAACAGCTGGGAAAATATCGAACGCCTTCGAGCGGATATCGCCCGTCTCTGTCTGCAGGTCGAGAAAGTCATAGATATCCAGGTGCCAGAAATCGAGCGTTACGGAGATAGCGCCGAGGCGCGCTCCCAGCTGGTTGACGGCAACTGCTGTATCGTTAATGACTTTGATCCAGGGGTTAACGCCGCCGGACATGCCGAGCACGCCGCGAATCATGCTGCCGCGGGACCGTATATTGCCCAGGTACACGCCCACACCTCCGCCGAACTTGGAAATCTGGGCCATGTTTTCAACCGCGTGATAGATGCCGCGCAGATCGTCGTCCACATTGATCTTGAAGCAGCTGGAAAGCTGGTGGAAATTGGTGCGTGAGTTGAGAAGGGTCGGTGTCGGCAAGGAGATACGCTGCTCGGAGCAGTGCTTGTAAATCTCGAGTGCGAACTTCAAGCGATTTTCATCCGTTTCCGGAATGGCGAGGAAGAGCGCGATCGACATGTACATTTCCTGAGGCAGCTCTTTGACGATCTTATTAGGGTTGAGCAGATAGCGTTTGGCAAACGAAACGATGGTCGTGTATTCGTAGGTATCATCCGTTTCTTTGTTCAGGTGGCGTCCTGCTTCGAGAATGTCTTCTTTGGAGTAGTACTTATAGAAATCTTTGTAGTAGAGTCCGTTCGCGATGTATTCATCAAAGAGCGCGGCATAGGCTTCCGGCGTGTAGACCTCTTCCTGTTTGAGTCCGCGGTTCTTGGTGGCTTGTTTGTACAGACCTCCGAGTTGGATGCGCGCTGCAACATTCTGCCAGGCGATGTTCTCGACGGAGACGAGATCGATACAGGTCTTGATGAGAAGCTTCTCGATATCTTTGGTTTGAATGTCTTCGACGAGATTTTTTTTGAAAGCTTCCATCAGCTCATCAAGCGAACATTCTTCCTCGAAGCCTTTGGCAGCCCGATCAAACAGTACGCGCAATTTTTTGACATCAAAGCGCTCGTGCGACCCATCACTCTTGGTTACCTGAAGCGTGTTCTTCTCGAATTCATCAATGAGCTTCGCCATGCGCGCTTCACGCTCTTTGCGCCGCGTTTCGCGGTAGAGGATAAATGCCTTGGCGAGTTCGAAACGATTCGTCTTGACCAGGTTGCGCTCCACGATGTCCTGAATATCTTCGACGGAAGGCGTGCGGTTCGTGAAGATTTCCGTATAGACGTGATCCAAATCGCCGATAATATCATCGGTCAATCCCGGAATGAATTCCTTGTCCGGTTCCCCTATGGCTTCACAGGCCAGGGCGATAGCGTTTTCAATGCGCGTGCGGTTGAAGGGGACGATCTCTCCATCGCGGCGGCGAATCTTGTCGATAGGCATAACAGTTTTTCTTGGTTCGGATTAATTTGTTTTTCTTTCAATCGAATGCCCCCTATTTTCCTTCTTGGTAGCGGCGCTCTATTTCTTTCCAATCGATGGAACGCATAAAGGTTTCGATGTAGTCGGCGCGCTTGGTGCCGTAATCAATCATGAACGCGTGTTCGAAAACATCCATATTGACGAGAATGCGCGATCCGGCCAGGTGTCCCATATCGTGCTCGTTCACCCAAACATTTAAGAGTTCGCCGGTGTGCAGGTCTTCATAGAGAATGGCCCATCCCATGCCCCGCATTGCGCCGATCGTTGTAAAATTCTTGCTCCATTTTTCAAAACTTCCGAAACATTCTATGAGCTTCTGCAGGAGCAGGCCTTCGCCGAGCTCATTCTTTTCTTTCGTCATGCCTCCGAAATAAAATTCGTGCAAGCGCATGCCGTTCCATTCCCAGCCGAAGCGCCGTTGCAGCTCTGCATGCTCTGGCGATGCAATCTCGGTTCCTCGAAGTTTTTCGATGATGAGATTGGCGTTCTTCACGTAGCCTTCGTAGAGCGTGAAGTGATTGGTCATGAGCGTATCGCTCAGTCCCTCGATGCCGAGCAGATGATCATACTTTTTAGCAGCGTAGACGTCAGCCATAGGTGTTGCCTTATTAATTTTGATGAATGAAAAATAATTTTTACTGAGAGTGTGAAGTACGGCGGGAGACCGCATGTATTTTACCGACGCCTCCGTATGATACGAACCTGTAAACGCGCTGTCAAATACGCCCCCACAGCTCAGGTGAGGGAAGGCGTAAAACCGTTATTTAAAGAAAAAGCAGGAAAAACAACTATATGTTGTATGCACAGTCCATTATACACCACAAGAGAACAAAATGCAAATTTTACTTCTTGCCAAAAGAAGCGCACTATGACACAAGAAGAAAAGCAGCCTAGCAGAAGCCTTTTTGCTTCCCCGCATATCCCTCAACCGAGTATTTGTATGCCCGAATTTCCTATATTTCTCGTTCCGCGGCGCTTTGAAGGCGACCGGCTTGATCGAGTACTTCCCAAAATCCTCGTCGCCTCCCGCGAGCCTGGTTTGGCGCAGGCCAAAGCTTTGTGGGTGGACCTTTCCAGGGCCTCTTGGCAGCACAAGCTAGCCCGCCAGGAGGTCCTCGTAAACGGCAAACCCGCCGCCATCGACCAAAAGGTCCGCGCCGGCGATCGCCTTACAGTGCTTCCGAACAAGAAAGCCCTCCCCAAGGCGCTCAAAAGCCCTAGCCCCTACCAGATTCTCTCCAAAACGCCCGCTTTTTTGGCGGTTAACAAAGGCCCGGCACTGAGCGTTCATCCGGTATCCGGGCATTCTCACTCAGAGATGACCCTAATCGAAGCTCTTTCCCAAACCTATCCAGAGTTGGCTAAACTGAGTGAAATGCGTAACGGCCTCATTCATCGTCTGGATCGGGATACCTCGGGGATTCTTTTAGTTGCTCGCAAGGCCCAAGCGGTCGTAGAGCTTAAAAAGCTTTTTCAGAGCCGAAAAATCGAAAAACGCTACCTCGCTCTTGTTTTTGGAGAAATGCCCGTTAAAGGGGTATTAGAAGATGCTTTAGTGAGAAAGAAAGGCTCTCTCAAGCGAAAAATTGCCAAAAAACCCGAAGAGGAGCCCCAAAGCCGTTTGGCGCGTCTTTCTTACGAGCGCCTGGCGTGGAGCCAGAAAGACAATGTCAGTTTGGTGCTGGTGAGCCTGGAAACCGGAAGGACTCATCAGATCCGCGTTCAGATGGCAGCTTTCGGCCACCCTGTCTTAGGAGACCATCTGTATGCCTCCAAGCCCTCGAGAGACCTTTCGCGTGCATTGGGCACCCCCCGGCAGATGCTCCATGCTGCTTCTCTCCGTTTTTCTCTCGGTGCCCGGGATTATGCTCTGCAAGCGCCCCTCCCGGCTGATTTTCAGGCCCAAATCGAGCGTTTCCCGGCCGGATTCAAGAGAGCCACGGAGACTTTTTTCTCGAAAGCATCTCCTTCCTCCTCCTCAGAGCCCAAAAGAGCCGTTTCTTCTTGACGAAACAAGGGATACTCGCTATGATACCGAGGCTAAAAAGCCTGTCCGGTCTCGGAATCCCTCTTCCGATTTTCCGCTCTCTCAGGCCTTTTTTCTTTCATTCAGCTATATTTTATTTCGTATGCACCAGAAACTGATCGCTTTCAACCAGGCCCAGCGCCGTTCGTACCCCCTCGTGCCTGATCTCCAGAGTGGCGATGTGGTGCGTATTTCCCGTAAGATCCGCGAAGGCGCCAAGGAGCGTATCCAGATCTTCCAAGGCACTATTATCGCTATCAATGGCGGACAGAGCTCTTCCAAGACTATTACGGTCCGCAAGGACTCGTTCGGAATAGGCGTCGAACTGGTACTTCCCCTCTCCTCTCCTCAGATTGAAAAGATCGAGTTTGTGAAGCGTACCAAGACCCGCCGCTCCAAGCTTTACTTCGTACGCGACAAGTCGGTCAAGGTACTCCGCAAGAAGCTCAAAGAAGTCTCTATGAAGGGTATTCTGGCCAGTCTTTCGGCGGCTGCAGTGGCTGAAAAGGAAGCCGAAGCTGCCCCCGCTCCGGAGTCCGAAGAAGCCTCTTCACCGGAACCTATCGAGGAACCGGTAGAAACTACGGAAGCTCCCGAGGAGTCTCCTGCCGAGGACAGCACGCCTGTTGAAACCGAAGAAACCGAGAAAGCGGCTTAATCACGCTTTCCCACCTGCCCAGGTGGCGGAATTGGTATACGCGCTAGCTTGAGGTGCTAGTTCCCGCAAGGGATTGGAGGTTCGAGTCCTCTCTTGGGCACACACAGAAGTACATTGCACGCTTAGCTCAGTTGGTTAGAGCATCTCGTTTACACCGAGAGGGTCCAAGGTTCGAGTCCTTGAGCGTGCACAGGTCCCTTTCGCCGAGGTAGCTCAGTGGTAGAGCAGAGGACTGAAAATCCTTGTGTCGGCAGTTCGATCCTGCCCCTCGGCACCAGCGACAGGTTAAAAAGAGTGTCTAAGTGGTGTATAAGTGGTTTATACCCCTAATATCCACTAAAATAGGGCTACAGGGACTGTATCCGCCAGCTGGCGGAGGTAAGAGCAGGCGGCTCATAACCGCTTGGTCGTTGGCCCGCCCCGTGCCAAAATTGACATCATAGATTTAGGGTCCGTAGCTCAGCGGTAAGAGCAGGCGGCTCATAACCGCTTGGTCGTTGGTTCGAATCCAACCGGACCCACTGACAGGACGGTTAGGTAATGTCAATTTTGGTACGGGGTGAAAATCCAACCAGTCCCACTGTCAGTAGAAAGCGGCTATCGTATACTGGTATTATACTACCTTGCCAAGGTAGGGAAACGGGTTCGATTCCCGTTAGCCGCTCACAAAGAGCAGAGACCCGGCTTCGTGCCGGGCTTTGCTTTTTTGGCTAACGGGAATCGAACGGGAAAGGGGTCGGGAAAACGGGAGTTTTCCCGTAAGCGGAGAGCAGCGAGTCTGCGAGCGCTGAGAACCGAGGGGTTCTCAGAGCGCAGGCCATAGGCCGAGCAGAGAGATCTCCCGTTAGCCGCTCAGGAAACAAGGGACTCCCTGTGAAGGGAGTTTTTTGATTCTTTGAAATACAAAAGTAAAGAAGGTCGTTATGCTAGAATTTAAGGTATGAACCTGAAACTTAATGTAAAGCCATTTCAAGAAACTCTTAATGCTGGGTATTGTGGCCCAGCCTCTTTGAAGATTGTCCTCGGCTATTATGGGCTTGATGTATCCGAAGAAGAGCTCGCGCAGAAAACAGGAGCAACAAAAGACCTGGGTACGACCGCAGAAAACTTGAAAAGAGCAGCTGAAGCATTTGGTTTTCAGGTGGAGATCCATGATAATTGCGAACTTCAAGATATTGAAAAGTGGCTCGAGAAAAAAGTGCCGATTATTGTCGATTGGTTTACGGCAGGACGAAGTGACTACGAGCCTGATATCGCTTCTGTTGACGGGCATTATTCTGTAGTGAGCGGAATAGATGATACTCATATTTATCTCCAAGATCCAGAACTCGGCACAGAAAGAAAGATGCAGCGGGAAGTCTTCAATCGTGTCTGGTTTGATTTTTTAGGAGAACTTATTAAACCGGATGAGCTTGTCATTCGACAGCTTGTAGCGGTTTATAGGTAACCCAGTTCTTTTTGATATTAAAAACTTTCTATGTCTCAAAACTACGAAGAAAAAGCAAAAAGAATCCTCTCAGGCATCTCATATGCAACTGTGGCTACGGTTACTCCGGAAGGAAAGGCATGGAACAGTCCGGTGGCGCATGACATGGATGAGAATCACAATATTTACTGGTTTTCTGACAAAGAAAACGAGCATTCAAAGAATATTCGCAATAACCCGAGCATATTTATTGTTATTTATGACTCCACTGCTCCAGATGGAGAAGGAGAAGGTGTCTACATCGAAGCTCTTGCAGAGGAACTTACCAATGAGGTTGAAATTGACACGGTTCTGAGAATTAACCCAAACAATAAAGAAAAAGGATCAGATTTTCTTGGTGAAAATGTAAGACGTTGTTACAAAGCTATCCCGCAAAGAATGTGGCTCAATGATGCTGAAGAAAAAGATGGGGTTTTTATTCGAGATTACCGGGTTGAGATTGATCTGCTGAAGGAAGCTTAATGCTAGTGCTCTCCACCAAAGCACGGCCCATATGATCCACACGGTAATATTTGATTTTGACGGCACGCTGGCTGACACCCTGGATATATTCATTGCGGCGTATAACAAGATTGCTTCGAGGTACGCGCTCGATGCTATAGATCCGGCTCAAAAAGAATTTTTGCGTAACTTCGGCGCAAGAGAACTCATAAGAAAATACAGAATATCTCCCTGGAAACTCATGACTTTGACACGCCGCATGCGCTCCCAACTCAAAAAAGAAGGAGGGAGCACCTCTTTTTTCGAGGGAATAGATACTCTGTTTCAGGATTTGAAACGAAAGGGATTCCGGATAGGAATAGTGACTTCAAATTCAGAAGAAAAAGTAAAAAGCTGTTTGGAAAAGTGGCATATCTCTTCTGACGTGGATTTCATTCACTCAGAAAGAAATATTTTTGGAAAAGCCAAAGCCTTCTCTCATGTTTTGAAAAAATACAGCCTGAGCAAAGAAGAAGTAATCTATGTCGGGGACGAGGTAAGAGATATCGAGGCTGCGCATCAGGTAGGCATTCCCATCATTTCGGTTACCTGGGGATTTAATTCCAAGGAAAGATTGGCGCAGTCTCAGCCGGAACATCTTGCTTTACGTCCAAGCGAGATTCTAGAAATTGTCAGCGCTCACGGTGCGGTTTAGCCGACTGGGAAGAGAATCCAAAGGATGGATAGGCCTCAAGGAAGAGGCCTTTTTATTTCCCCTGAAAAGTCAGTGCACTTTCTCAGGTTTTCTGTTATTATTTTTGTAATAAATACTCTTTGTGAAAGTCATGTCTTTTCGTTCGTGCCGCGTTTGGACAATTAGGCTTTTTCTCTTTGCTCTGCTTTTCGGTTTTGGTTCTCATCGAGCCGAAGCATTTTCCGGCGTAGGGACAGGTACGGCAGAAACTCCTTTTCTGATCACGACCTGCACGCAGCTCCAGGAGATGCAAGACGACCTGGAGGCCGACTACAAACTGAGAAACGACATTAATTGCGATGTCGCTCCCTACAATACCGGCAGCGGTTTCGAACCGGTAGGGG
Organism: Candidatus Moraniibacteriota bacterium; assembly: GCA_037201605.1. Lineage (GTDB taxonomy): Bacteria > Patescibacteriota > Minisyncoccia > Moranbacterales > UBA1568 > UBA1568. The sequence goes on from JBBCGM010000002.1 coordinate 108,145, forward strand.
GTAGTTCTTCTCCTTTCGAGGGTTCCTTTGATGGCGCCGGACATGTTATCGATAATCTCTTTATCGACCGTTCCAGCACGAGTAATGTCGGACTCTTCGGTTTTGTCGGCGATGAAGGGCTGATCTCAAATGTCGGCCTTACAAACGTTGATATCACCGGCTCTTCGTACGTCGGCGGCCTGGTTGGCCGTCTTTCTGCCGCTACCGTCGAATATTCCTACGTAGAAGGGACAGTTGAAGGCGCTTCAAATGTCGGCGGCCTGGCCGGAGGCGCTATAAACGGTATCGTGAGAACTTCCTACGCTCGGGTCAGCGTTTTTAGTACGGGTAGCGCGGGCGATGAAGGGGGTCTGGTAGGGTTATTGAATGGTGCATCGGCCAAGATCGAAAATTCCTATGCTACTGGAGACGTAAGCGGTTCGGGCCTGAACGTCTATGCCGGCGGCCTGGTCGGCCTTGGCGCAGGAGGCTTGATCGAGAATTCCTATGCCACCGGAGACGTGACAGTGAGCAATGCCGGGGGCAGCTATGCCGGCGGACTGGTGGGCATAACCAGCATTACTATCAATAACTCGTATGCTACTGGCACCGCGACCGCAGCACAAGGCGATGCGAATGACGGAGGTTTCGCAGGGAGCAACGGAGGCATTATTACCAACTCTTACAGCGTTGGTGTGGCTGGAGCGTTAGGGGGCGGATCTTCCAGTGTCACGAACAACCAGAGTATAAGCGATTTCTACGAGACCGATCCCCTGCACGATGTCTACCTTGGGACGCCTAGCTGGGACTTCGACAGTATCTGGTTTTTCAATGACGCCTCATCACTCCCCGTTCTGCATTTGAGGGCTGCTTCTGAAGAAGATACGGATACGTCGGAACGTGCGAAGATCTCTTCTTTCGAGGTTTCTCGTTACTCCGACAACAGCAAATGCCCCCAGAAGATCAGAGTAACTGTTAAAGGCCACAACTTCGACGATGATGATACAGAGGTCTTTGTCGGTGGCAAGGAAGCCTCTTCCGTAGATGTCAAATCTTCTCGGAAGCTTGAAGCCCTGTTCTGTCTCGACAAGTTTTCCAAGAAAGACAAAACTTCTCTCAAAAAGACCCTTTCCGTAAAGAATCCCGATACCAAAGAAATCAAGGCCAATAACAAAATAGATTTGTCTGCCTACAAGAAGCCGAAGGTCTCTCTCGACCCTGACGCCTCTTTTGACGAAAGCACGAACGCCGGCACTACCAATATTCAGAAAGTACTGGTTGCACTCGGTTTTCTCTCTGCAGATGACATTGTCGGGAGCTACGGCCCCAAGACAGTTGCAGCTGTCAAAGCCTTCCAGGCCAAGCAGGACATCTCCCAGACAGGCAATGTCGGTCCGAAGACTGTCGAAGCCCTCCAGAAGGCTATTGGCAAGTAGCATCGGGCAAATCTGCTGTCACCGCCGCTCTCCAAGAAAGGGCGGCTTTGTTTTTTTGCCAATCTTCTCTAGAATAGGAAAGGAGTTTGTTTTTAATCCCAGCCACTGCAGCCTATGATGCGTCCAGCGCCGTTTATCAAGAAGAAAGTATGTGTCATCGATGACGATGACAATATCCGCGAGATTTACCAAGTCAGCCTAAAAGGCGCTGATTTCGAAGTCGTTACGGCTGCCGATGGCGAGCAGGGGCTCGTTGTGATCAAGAACGAGCGGCCCGATATTATTCTGCTCGATCTGCAGATGCCTATCATGGACGGCTTCGAGGTCTTGAAGAAGCTCGACAAGGACCCGGAACTTTCCCGTATCCCCGTGGTTATCCTGAGCAATGTGGATGACGAGATGGCCTTCAAAAAGGCGGGCAAGTTCGATACCCGCTTCTATATGATCAAAGCCCTCACCAGCCCCCAGAAGGTGATAGAGACCATTTCCGAAGTATTGAACTAAGGGAAATCCGAAAAAAGCCGAAGATAAGCCAAAAAGCAGCCAAAAAGAGCTGTTTTTTGCTTTATCTAAGCCATTTAACTGCCATATCCTATTGACAGAAATACTATAATATGCTAATATCGTTGGTTGACTGAAATGGATTGCCCTAGAGGCAAACAGGCAGGTCAGCCCGTTTTTTCCCCAGGGGAATGCGGCTTATCCGTAACGCATCCTATGCGTTTTACGAAGCAATTAGTGTTTGTCGGTATTCTGTCTCTCTCGCTCCTTCCCAAACTCCTGTATGCTGCTACCCCCGAGGTAACCGAGGAGTATAACTATGCGAACGATCCCTTCCTCGTTAAGTGGGCTCTCCAGGACCCCCAGTCCGAGCCCGTGAAGACCGAGGATGACAAGGTCCTGGATGTCTGGAAACAGAAACAGAAGGATCTGTGGACCCGTCTGCCTGACGGCAAGTTCGAGCTCAACGCTTCTGCCTATACGGCTGCGGCTGATGAGTGTGGCAAGAGCGACGGTATTACCGCTTCCGGTCTTCGTGTGACGGAAAAGCGCACCCTCGCCTGCCCCAAGAACTTCCCATTCGGTACGATTATCCGGATTGACGGTATGGGTGAATACCGCTGTGAAGACCGCGGTGGCGCCATTACCACGAACCGCATAGACATCTACATGGAGACCAAGTCGGAAGCTTTCGCTTTCGGTCGCCAGCAGCTTATCGCTGAGGTGGTCAAGTAATCTGTGCGGATGGAGAAGACTCCCCTCTTTGGGGAGTTTTCTTTTGCGCGTTGACCGTGACCGGGCCTTTTGCTAGGCTTCTTGGAGCAAAGGTCGTGTGGCCGAGTGGTTAGGCACGGGTCTGCAAAACCCTTTACCCCCGGTTCAATTCCGGGCACGACCTCAGAAATGCCGTGGTGGCGGAATGGTATACGCAGCGGACTTAAAATCCGCGGGCCGCAAGGCCATGAGAGTTCGAGTCTCTCCCGCGGCACAAAAAAACTCCCTTGATAAAAGGGAGTTTTATATACTATAAATAGGGTATAAACTTTTTTGAGTATCTGTATGAGAATCCTAACTGTTCTCAATAAAGAACCCGGATCTCCAAGTATGCTGAAATCATACGGTACAGAAGCTATCCTTCTCTACTTTTTGGCCTTTTTCGGAGGTGCTGCGATTAATAGATTTGGATCATCTCTCGTTTCTTTAGTTGATCCATCAGTTTCTTCCGCTTCAGGATTTATGGATTTCGGAATTGTTGTTTTTGGATTTTTTTCTTTTTATTTTCTCTATCCCCTTCCTTATTCCTCTGAAGCTGGGTCAGGCATGGGCCGAGACTCCTTTGCTCATCATTCTTATAATTTATGTTGCCATCCCTTTCCTTATGGTGTCACTGTTTCTCTTAATGACTCTCACGGGTTTTCTGATTCAAGCTCCGCTTTGGATACTGTGGCTTATTATTGTCACTGCTTTTAGAAATCGAGCAAATCTCGCAGTAATTGATAGAAAGGCGCCTGAACCCCTATCCTAATTCAAGAAAAATAAAACTCCCCTAGCGGGAGTTTTTATTTCGCTATAATATGGCATTAGGCAAACCTCAAAGAGGAGATTGACCAATGTCTCTCAGCATAGTTCCTGCGGAAGAAGAATCCACTTACTCAGAGTTCATTCACAAAGCAATTCTTTGGTATATCAATCGGCGCAGAGATAATCGTGCCGTGCATGGAAAAGTTCATCTGGGTGTCACGAGAAGTGAGCTCGAGCGTCCTTTCCTGCGCTTTTTCAGTCTCCGTTCAAAAGACTTTGAAAAGACGATCAATGAGATGGCGCAAAAGGGAACACTTCTCATAACCTTGCGCTTTAATAAGCGCATTGGAAATGGCTCTTATGCTCGGACTTCTACCAAGGTAGAGATTCTCGATAAGCTTCCGACCGCCAAGCAAGCAAATGGTTCTGTACAACGTTTCTACCTCCCTGACCATCTCCCGCTTCAGGTTCGCGCTGCTGGGATGCAGATGGTTGAAATCGATCAGCTTATTCGGGACATCACGCGCCCCTTAACCGCCGTCGCTTAACTCAAGTACCTGCTCTCACTTAAATCCCGCCACTGCCTCTAAAGCTTGTGGCGGGTTTTTTCTAAGAGTCTTCTTTTAATTTCTCAATCACCTTCGGGACCTTTTTAAAATCTTTGATCAAAGTTTCGCGCATCGAGCCGTTGTAGAGCGCGGCGGCCGGATGATAGAGCGCGAAAAAAACAAGCGTTCCCAAGCCGGGGATGTCACGCCGGAACGCTTGGCCATGCACCTCGGAAATCTTTTTGCCCGGAACGAAATGTTCGAGGGCGTGGCGGGCCGAGCGTTACGATCACTTTCGGCTCAATCACTTTGATCTGTTCGTGCAGCCAGGTTTCGCAGGCAGCGACTTCTTCGGGTAGCGGATCGCGATTATCAGGCGGACGGTATTTGACGACGTTCGTGATGTAGACATCTTCGCGTTTCAGGCCGGTGCTTGCGAGCATTTCATTTAAGAATTTTCCGGCAGCTCCTACGAACGGCTTGCCCTGCAGATCTTCGTTCTTGCCGGGCGCTTCGCCGATAAAGAGAATGTCGGCATCAGGATTGCCATCCCCCGGCACCGGCTGTGTCGCCGTGTCTTTTAGTGCGCAGTCGCAGCTGGCAGCCTGCAGAATATTGACGGCATCGAGCGTTTGCTTTTTGTCCATAATTATACGATAGCAAATCCGTACTCCGTCTCGCGGATGCGGCCGGGGAGTTCGAAGCCGCTCGCCAGACGATGGCCTCCCCCGCCGAATCGGTGGGCGATAGCCGACACATCTACCTGGTGCTGTTCCATGGTCCTCAGGCTCGCGCGTACCGTATCGTCATCACGCTCCGAGAGCACGAGGGCGAAGCGAGCGTCGGGCACGGTCGAGAGAATGGAGGCGACTTGGTAAATGTCTTCTGGGCGCGCGTGGCAGAGTGCAAGGTCTTCCTGGGTAACGGCCGTTACCAGCATGCCGTTTTCTGGGTAGAGGCGCGCCCGTTCCAGCGCCTTCCCCCACAGGCGCAGCGCCGCGATGTCTTGGTGCGCGTAGATGAGCTGTGAAACTTTCGCAAGCGGCGCCCCGCTCTTCATGAGGGCGGCCGTGATTTCCATAACACGAGGTGAAACGCTGGCATGCTGCAGGTTGCCAGTGTCGAACAAAATGCCGGCAAGCAAAGCGCTGGCGGCTTTTTTGGTCAGGCGCGCTTCCACCGACATGAGAAAGAGATAGACCAGTTCGCAGGTCGAAGAATATTTGGGATCGATCATTACGATATCGCCGGAGACGCTGATATCAGGATGATGATCCATGAGCACTACCACCGTTTTTTTCCGATACGCGCTCGCGAATCAGATGAAACCCGCGATCTACGCTATCGAGTGCGATGACGGCGTCATAGGCGCCGAGATCCACATTGTCCGGATGCGTAAAATGCTCTTTGGAAAGCGCAGAGAGACTTTCAGGAAAAGCGTCAAAGCAAGCGATAGTCGCTTCTTTACCCAGCCCCAGGATGTATTCTTGCATTGCGAGATTAGCACCGACGGTATCAGCGTCGGGTCTGGTGTGAGCGAAAAGCAAAATACGTTCTGCGGTGCTTATGACGTAGTCGAGCTGACGGAATTCTTGGTGAAAATCTTGCATAGCGGAATTAAACGTCACTCCCCTCCTCTTTCAGGGAGATGAGTATTTTTTCAATGACATCGTTTTTCTGGGCGGTTTTGTCGATGAAAAAACGAAGTCTCGGTAGCGGCTTCATCGAAAGTTTTCCATGTACGAAGTGCTCGAGCGTCACCCTCTCTTTGGCAAGCGTTTTGAGCGCGTAGGCCTCGTCGCTTTCCGGAAAAGCACTTACATAGACGCGTGCCTGACGCAGGTCACGCGAGACCTCGGCGCGTACGACCGTCAGAAGGAGCCCTTCTTTGAGCGTCAGCGTCGTAGAAATAGCCTGGGCTACCAGATCACGGATCAGTTCGTTTACCTTGATAATGCGTTCGGACATCTTGCGAAGTTAATAGTGCCCTCGGCAGGAATCGAACCTACAGCTTTCCCTTAGGACGGGATTGTTTTATCCATTAAACTACGAAGGCCAGCGAAGTTTCTAAACAGTGGACCCAGCCGGACTCGAACCGGCGACCTCCTCCATGCCATGGAGGCGCGCTACCAGCTGTGCTATGGGCCCCAGTGTCGCAAACATCTCACTATCATACGGCAAAGAGCGAATCTGTCAATCAGAAAAAGAGCATCCGCTCCCCTTTTCCCTAAAGCCGATCAAGCCTATAATAAAGGGATTTCTCTTTAATTATAGGTATGTTCAGGAAAGTCCCGCTACTTTTTTCTCAGCTCTCTTCAAGCGCTTTTTGGGAAAAGGTTTTTTTGGCAGGCCTTATCTTAACCGCCTTTCTTTCTATCCGGAAGACAATCGCTACCATCGCTCCCCTTCCGGGAGCTTCTTTCAATGAATATGCTGATATTTCTCTATATGCTTTTGATGTCTTTTTCATACTGTGGGCCTCCTGTTTTATATTAAGAAACAAAATATTAATATTGTCAATATTAAGATCTCTCTATAAGCAGAAATCACAAATGTTCCACGTGGAACATTTTCCTCTATCAGCTCTTATCATAGTCTTCTTTCTCTCTACTCTCTTCTCAAAATACCCAATCCTGAGTTTCTATACATTGCATTTTTGGCTGCAGGGCATATTTCTATTTACAGCCCTCCTAATTTATCCAATGTTCCACGTGGAACATTTGAAAAACTCATCAAAAAATGTTCCACGTGGAACATTTGAAAAACTCATCAAAAAATGTTCCACGTGGAACATTTTACAGTTAACATGGTCAATTATCCTTATATTAAGCCTTTTTGACCTCATTCTCACTTTCTGGCAACCTTTTAGCGGCTCCTCTCTAGGACTATGGTGGCTGGGGGAGCCAAGCCTAAAATTAGGTAATCCGGCAGTAGCCAAAGTATTCCTCTTTGGAGAGCCTATTTTACGCGGTTATGGATTTTTTCTTCATCCAAATATAAATGCTCTTTTTCTCCTTTGCGTAATTTGGATTCTCATAAATGTTCCACGTGGAACATTCTGAACATTCAAACACCCAATGTTCCACGTGGAACACGGGTCTAACTTCAAAAAAAGCCTTTTTACTAGCCACCCTCTGTGCTTTTGGATTCTTGCTGACCTTTTCAAAAGGGGCTTTTTTACTTGCAATAGGGCTTTTTCTCTATAAAATGTTCCACGTGGAACATCCAGGTCGTTTAAAAAGCTTTTATACGATGTTCCACGTGGAACATGTGAAGTTTCTGATACCCATAATTTTGTGGATAACCATTGTATTCTTTGCTTTATACACGCTTTTGCACAACTCTCAGTCTCTCTCAGAGCGTGAAAATCTTCTTTTTCTGTTCTCTGAAGGTTGGAGTCCGAGTTTATGGGGGTCTGGGTTAGGGACTACGGTAGTTGAAAACATTGATAGGGGATTGGTAAATCCAGACTGGTTCTTGCAGCCAGTACATAATGTATATCTCATTGCCTTAGGAGAAACAGGCCTTCTAGGGCTATTAGCATGGACTTTCACTCTTTTTAAACACTTTTTGGAGCCATGTTCCACGTGGAACATCTGCGGAAATTGTACAAGGATGTTCCACGTGGAACACTAAATAGTAATGATGGGGTCAAAAAATGTTCCACGTGGAACATTTACGGAGGATTACTCTTTATCTTTGTCGGCAGTATGTTTTTCGATCATTTTTTATGGGACATACCCAGCGGATTATGGATGTTCTGGATTTTTCTCGGATTGGCTTATCCTAGTCATCTAGTATATATTGACAAAATTAAATAAAATTGTATAATATATTCTTTAGAAAAAGATTGGCAAAGGATCTTATTGCAAGACTTTACTGCGAATTTCTAAGAAGATTTCTAGGAGTTTACTCTTAAAAATACTTCTAAAAAACGATGCTCTCTGTAAAGAGATTTCTCTCAAATACCTCTTTCTTTTTCGCTCTAAAAACTGATATACTGACGAAGCAATACAAACATCTCAAAACTTTTGATCATGCGTGCTTTCGGTTTGTCGAACAATAGCGAACAGAGCGCTTCTTTTAAATTCGTGTTTCCTGTTTTCGTTGCGCTTTTTTTGGCAAGTGCTTTTTTCTTGGCGCGTGCCGCTGAGCAAAGCCCGAGTAATTCTTCTGTTTTTCTTGATAGCGATCAGGACAATCTGACTGATGACGAAGAAGCACTGTACGGAACTGACCCCCGGAAAAAAAGATACTGACGGCGATAGCTATTCGGACAGCGTGGAAATCCAGAGCGGTTTTGATCCTCTCAAACCCGCACCTGGGGATCGTATCGCGCCGGTGACAGATGTTGAGGCGCCGGTTCAGAACGGAACTTCTCAAGAGAATCTCACCAACAAAGCTTCCGATCAGATAGCTTCTCTTTTGAAGAACGCCGAGCAGGGAGAGAGCGTGAATATGGAGGATATTACGCAGGCCGTACAGGGAGCTCTTTCTCAGAATACGGAAGTGACTCTTCCGGAAATTGATATTTCCAAGATCAAAATTAAGAAAGCGCCCTCGACAAACTCTCTGACGAAAAACGCGAAGCCCAGGAAAAAAAGGACGTGACGGAATACCTCACCGTGATCGCCTACTTGTTTGCCAATAATGCGCCACAGTCTTTTACGAATGAAGACGAGTTCGGAGCGATGCTCGGCGCATTAGCGCAGCAGGGGACGCTTTCGCTTACCAGCGGCAACAGCGCATACTTGGATGCGCTGGCTGAAAAGGGGAAGAACATTACTGACGGCGCACTCGATATCGAAGTGCCCGAACAGATGCTCTCGGTGCATGTCAAAGCGCTCCAGTTGGCAGCCTACGCCCAAACTCTCAAGGATGAATTACGGCCAGGAGAGGCTGACCCTTTGGGCCAGATCGCGACACTTTCCAAAGTCCAAGGCTTTCTCAATGTCATGAGTTCTTTTATGGATGAAGTGCATGCGCGCATGGGCGATTACGGCATCGAAGAAATTCCGCTCGACATCTAGCCTATGAAACTTTTTTCTCTCCGAACAAAAAACGTTTTCGAGCCGCGGCCCTCATGCTCGTGCTTTTCGCATCGCTCGTTTCCGCACCGGCTGCCCATGCCAGCGCCTGGGGAGAAGCTTTGGCAGCTGCACTTATGAAGCAAGCGCTGGAAAATATTCAGAGACAGATAGAGTCAGCCGTCCTCGGGACGCTCAAAGTGGCGGCCGTCCAAGTATTGAACAGTCAGGTAGCGCAGTCTGGGTCGGCGGCAATAGCGTTGGCCAGAGTCTGGTGATTAGTGATTTTCATCAGTTCCTCACCACCGTGCCGGAGCAGCAAGCCAAGCTTATTATCAAAGATGCTTTTGCCAACGGAGTGCTCCAAGGCAAGGCATCTTCTTCTAACTATCTGCCGGCCACTCAAAAAATTAGCATCGAGGAAAATTATGCAACCATCCTGAACAGCACGGTGAAGGCTTCGATAGACGCCGAGCTGCCCGCGCTACGATGCCGATGAGTGCGCAGGCGGCCGCGATCCGGGCCAGGTTCTCGCTACCCTCTGGTGACTTCAAGGTTTTGAACTGCGTTACCCTAAACAAGGCCAATAATCCGTTAGGCATCCAGATTCTTGCCCAAGAAGCCCAGGCTGCAAAAACCAGCCAACTCAGTAAAGAGCAGGAAGTACTCGCGCAGTCATCCGGTTTCAAGCCGAGCATGAAAGACGGCAAGATCGTGGCTCCGGCAGGCTCCATCGAAGAATTAGTCACGAGTGTTAATAGCCTGGGTCAGAATCTCATCACGGGCTGCCAATAATCCGGGAGAGCTTCTGAGCGGGGGTAGTGATCGGACTGGTCAATAGGACGGTCAATAGCCTGGTCCAGCAGGGTGTCGGCAAAGTGCAGTCTTCTATTGAGCGCGAGATACGTTCGGTAGACAATGCCGTATCTGGCCAGATTCGGAGCGTGACCGGCCAGCAAGGCATCGGGGGCGTCGTCAGACAAGCCAACCGAGAGTTCGAGCAGCGCACGAATGTCAATCAGAATACTGAGAATCCGCCTCTGCCGCCGGCTTTCGACGATGGCATTTACTAACATCTGGCATCAAAAAACTCCCGAGTCCGGGAGTTTTTCTTTTCTCAAAAAGATCTTTTTGAGGGCGGGTGTGGGTGATACTGGACTCGAACCAGTGACCTCTACAATGTCAATGTAGCGCTCTAACCACCTGAGCTAATCACCCGAGAGCGAACTGGGAAAGCATAGCGTTCCCAGATTCCTTTGTAAAGACTTAGGCTACCGCTCCGGCTTTTTGCCCGACGATCAGATCGAACTCTTCTTTTTCAAGCGTTTCTTTTTCAAGAAGCGTCTTGGCGAGCCTATTAAGTACTTCGCGTTTTTCATTCAGGATTTCCGTCGCTTTCCTTGAAAGCATCGTCAATGAGTCGCGACACTTCGCGGTCAATGCTCTCGGCAGTCGTTTCGGAATAGTTGCGTTCCTCGTGCATCTCGCGGCCCAAGAAGACCATTTCTTCCTTTTTGCCAAAGGTGCGCGCCCCCAGTCCGCTCATGCCGTAGCGCGTCACCATGTTGCGTGCCATTTGGGTGGCGCGCTCCAGATCGTTTGAGGGACCGGTAGTAATGTCGCCAAAGACGAGCTTTTTCTGAAGCGTAGCCGCCGAGCAGCACGGCCAGTTCATCGTAGAATTAGATTGCGGGAATGGAGCGTCTTGTCTTCCTCCGGTACGGCCATAGTGTAGCCTCCGGCATGCCCGCGTGAAATGATCGAGATCTTGTGGACCGGATCAGCATGTTCGAGACTGGCGCCGACGAGCGCGTGCCCGCCTTCGTGATAGGCAACGATCTCTCGTTCTTTAGCATTAATGGCGCGATTGCGGCGTTCGGGACCGAGGAGTACCTTTTCGATCGACTCAGCGAGATCTGCCATTTCGATTTCCTTCTTGTCACGGGCGCGTGGCAAGAATAGCTCCTTCGTTGAGCAGGTTGGCGAGGTCCGCGCCGAGAAGCCTGGCGTGCGGGCCGCGATACGGCGCAGGTCAACATTTTTCGCCAGGGGCTTGTTCTTGGTGTGGATCTTGAGGATCTTCTCTCGGTCGTTAATGTCGGGCAGGTCGAGCGTGACGCGCCGATCAAAACGTCCGGGACGCAGAAGTGCCGGGTCGAGTACGTCCGGCCGGTTGGTAGCAGCGATCACGATTACGTGCGTGTTGGTTTCAAAGCCGTCCATCTCGACCAGGATCTGGTTCAGGGTCTGCTCGCGTTCATCGTGTCCGCCGCCCAGTCCTGCACCGCGGTGCCTTCCGACGGCATCGATTTCGTCAATAAAGACAATCGAAGGCGCGTTTTTCTTGGCTTGTTTGAAGAGGTCTCGCACGCGGCTTGCTCCTACGCCGACGAACATCTCGACGAATTCTGATCCGCTGATATTGAAGAAGGGAACGCCCGCTTCACCCGCTACCGCTTTGGCCATAAGAGTCTTGCCGGTGCCGGGCGAACCGAGCATGAGTACGCCCTTAGGAATTTTGGCGCCCATCAAGAGGAACTTCTTCGGCTCTTTCAAAAGTCCACTACTTCTTCGAGTTCCAGTTTGGCTTCTTCGCTCCCGGCAACATCCTTGAAGGTGATGCGCTTGCGCTTCTCTTTGGGATCCAGAATGCGAGCCCGGCTCAAACCGAAGGAGAGCGCCTGGGCATTGCCACGGCTCGCTTGGCGGAACATGAACCACAGGAAGACAGAGATGATGAGGACCGGCAGGAGGAAAGGAAGAAGGGTTGCGAACCAGAAAGCGGCGCCCGAGGGTTCTTTGACCGTGATGGCGACTGCGGCGAGCTTGTCTTTCTCTGTTCCGTAATTGGCAAGCGTTTCCGTAAGGGAAGCCTCGTTTTCTTTGCTTGCTTTGGCGGTCACGCCGTCATTTTTGGTGATGGTGAGGGCATTTCCCTCTACCACGATGCTTTGTACCTGGCCCTGATTGATCTGAGAAACGAGTTCTGACAGAGAAATATTTTCAGGTTTCTTCTCGGGTACCTGGTAGAGCAGGGCAATACCGGCACAGAGGAAGAGGACGAGAATCCAAGGAGAGAGGTTTTTGGTCGTTTTTTGCATAAAATAAGAGAGGAAAATCACGTTTTGAGCAGTCTCACTTTATCACCTTTCTGTTCCAATAACAACCCGAAAAAGGCGACTTTCCGGTTTTTCGCCTTCACTCTCCGATAAGGGCTTTTTCCGTCTCGAGCAAAGCGCTTTTGGGCAGGGCTCGCGGGAGCATCTCTCCCGAGAGCAGGCGCAGAAAAGCCAACCTTTTCGGTTTTCTTGAGCTCCCGGAAGGCTTTTCTGGAAAAAGTAAGCGCTTCTTTCTCTGAAGAGATGAGCGGCCAGAGGGTCCTTGTATGATGCGTCTGCTCTTCGGCGAGCGTCTCCGCAGTACGAGCGAGCAAGGCAACGATACCGGGCTGGTAGTCTTTGGCCAAGAGCGGCAAGAGGTCGTGCCTCAGGCGATTTCTCAGAAAATGGCGGTTGAGATTGCTCTCATCATCGTGAAAGGGGAGACCGAGGGCTTGTGCCGCTTTCTCAAGTTCGTCTTGGGTCGCGAAGAGAAGAGGTCGGATAACAGAGGCATTTTTCGGCTGCATGCCCGAGAGACCTGTTCGTCCCGTCCCCGCGCAGCAGGCGCAGGAGAAAAGTCTCCGCCTGATCTTGCTGGTGATGTGCTACGGCAACTGCTGACAACCCTCGCTTTTTCTGCAGTTTTTCAAAAAACGCATAGCGTCGCTCCCGGAGACGTTTCTTCTAGATTTTGCGTGCCGCGCACGCGCACCTGCAGAACATGGTAGGGGAGGCCGAACTTTTGCGCAGTGCTTTGCACCAGGCGCTCGTCACTTTGGCTTGCCTTACCGCGCAGATGGTAATTGACATGCGCTACTTCCAGAAAAAGACTCTCTTTGGGAGCGACATAGCTGAGGAGTGCCAGAAGCAGCATGCTGTCCCGACCGCCAGAGACAGCTACGAGCAAGCGATCATTTTTTCTGCCAGAGTTCGTGGCGCTTGGCAAAAGCACGCATTTTTTTTAGCCAGCGTGCGTGCGGGGTAGGGCAGACTTTTCGTACTACCCTTTTTTCGTGAGGAAGTGTTTTTCAATGATGGCTTGGAGCGCATCGATGCTTTCGTCGAGGGCTCCATCGCGGTTTTGGATGACATAATCGTAGATTGAGATATCGCTGAAATGTTCCTGGGTATATTGCATGCGGCTTTCAAGGAAGGCGGCATCGGGCTTATCACGCTTTTGGATACGCTGGCGCAGGGTTTCTATATCGGCAGTGATAAGCACAGCTGGTATTTCCGGAAAAAGTTTTTTGGCTTTGACGACGCCCTGATATTCCATCTTCCAAATGCCCGCTCGGCCGCTCTGTGAAACGCGCTCGAGCTCGGATTGGGTTACTCCGTAATCCTGATTATTGTAGGTACGCGCGTGCTCGACGAATTCGCCAAGAGCTACCTTTTCCGCAAAGGTTTCCTGCGAGAGGAAATGGTACGGATGGCCTTCGCTTTCACCCGGGCGTTTCTCGCGTGTCGTAGTGGTAATGACGCGCTCAATCGGGAGACGCTTCCTCAAGCCTTCGATAACGGAATCTTGGCCGGAGCCCGAAGGGCCGGAAACGATGAAAAGATTTTGCATCGATGTAGGGATTATGAAAAAACATCCCTGGGGCGCAAGGATGTTTTCTTGTTTAGGCTTCTTTGTTCTCGCCTTCACGCACCGGGAGCAGTCCCTGCGGTGGCTCTTGGGTTCGATCGAGAGAATCTTCCAGGAATAGTCTTCGCCTTCTTTGAAGACTTCTTCAATCTTGCGGCCCGGGTAGACTTCTTGGAATTCGCTTACGTGTGCCAGTCCATGAATATCTTTGTCGAGGTAGACGAAAGCGCCGAAGTGATTGATTTTGTCGACTTTGCCGGATACTACTTGCCCTACCTGGTAACGGGACAGTACCTGCTCCCATGGATCGGCCTTGAGCGCTTTCATGGAAAGCGAGATGCGGGTATCGTCGATGCCGATGATTTTGGCTTCTACGTGGTCGCCGGTCTTGATCATTTCACGCGGATCATCAATGAGCTGCCATGCCAGTTCGGAAATGTGGACCAGACCCTCGAGTTTTTCCGTAGGAATTTTTTCGCCTGTCTCGGCCTTAGGTGAGAATTTACGAAGGCTCCGAAATCTACGACGCCGGATACTTCGCCAGAAACCACTTCGCCGACTGAGAACTTGCTGATCAGTCCGCGCTCTTTCTCGCTCTGTGCCGCTTTTTCGCTCACGATGAGTTTTTCGGATTCGCGGTCAGCGTCCCAGAATACGCACAGAGACTTCTTGTCCGATGAGTTTTTTCAGAAGATCTAAGATCTTGTTCTTGTCGCCGTCTTCAACGCGCGGGTAGTGTTCATTGGAAAGCTGAGAGACGGGGAGGAAGCCGGGGATGCCGTTCTCATTCGATCATCAGGCCGCCCTTGTTGGCTTCAATCACTTTGGTGGTGACGGTTTCTCGGCGAGAAAGCTTGCCCTCGATGTCTTCCCATGACTTTTCGTAGGAAGCCTCGCGAATAGAAAGCTCGATATAGCCATCCTCATTTTCGTAGCTCATGAGGGTAGCGCTCACCTCGGCGCCAATCTTAAGGCGTCCTTCCGGACCAAGGCCGTCGCGCATTTCCTTGCCTAAGACGATGCGGTGCCCAAAGGGCCTAGGTCAATGAGGGCAGAGGCGCCGCCAACATACATGACGGTACCCTGTACGACGTCACCGACCTCGGGAATAGAGACCAAGTGTTCATCCAAGAGCTTTTCCATAGGAGAAACAGCCTCCGGAGTGTCGGTCTTGGTCATTTCTGCAGTTTCTTTTGCTGCCATACGTTATATTGAGAGGGTGGAGGCTGCACCGAGGCCTGCCAGTTACGGATAAATAAGGGGTGCCGAAACGAAAAAGGCTTGTTTTAGGGGAATTTTTGATAAAAAAACCCGATTCTTCGGGTTCCTTGGGTCCAAGATGACGCACTCAGACCCTTTTTTAGGGGAGGCGACCTTTTCAAAGAGATTAAAGCATCTCTTTTTCAGTTGGATTACCAATTACTCCGACGCTTGTCTTCGTTCTGTGGGTCCAGCCTAGCAGGAAAGGGTACATTTGGCAAGAGTCAGATGCATTCCCCGAAGCATCGTTTCTTTTGTGAAAAATGCTCTAAATAAAGCAAAACTTTTGTCTTTCTGTCTGGACAGGGGTACTTTTGGCGTGCTAAAGTAGAGGAGGTTTAGGTGCCTCACTCTAGGCATTTCTTTGCTTTTTACCCACTCTAAAGGGTCAAAAAGCCTCAATTTTCTTTTGAGTTTTATGCTGATTCAATACTACGGAGACTACTGCTTTAAAATCACGACCAAGCCAGGCGGCCGTGCTACCGATGATGTGACTCTTCTAGCTGACCCGTTGCCCAAAGGTGCTGGCCTGCGCAGTCCTCAGGGAGAAGCCGATATCGTTTTGCTGACGCATGGAAACGTTGAAGAAGCCAAGGAGGGCCTGAAGGGTGCTCCGGCTGTTTTTGACTGTCCGGGAGAATATGCCGCCAAGGGCATTTCGCTTTTGGGCATCGAGTCTTTTGCAGATACTCGTTCGGGAGAGCTCGCCGGCCCGAATACCGTCTTTGCTTTTGAAACTGAAGACATTCACTGCGCCTTCTTAGGCGCTTTGGGCCATGATCTTTCTCCGGAAGCTCTCGATCGGCTCGGAACGGTAGACGTCCTTTTTATCCCGATCGGCGAAGAAGGATCGCTCTCCGCCGAGCACGCTGCCGCTCTTGTGAAGAATATAGAACCCAACGTCGTTATCCCGATGCACTATGCATTGCCCGGATTGACCTTGCCTGCCGGAAGCGGTAAAAAATTCTTTGAACTTCTGGGGAGTCAGCCCAGTGAGAAGACGATCAAATGGAATATTAAGAAGAAGGACATCGAAGGCAAGAAAATGGAAATAGTTATGTTTGAGCGCGGCAGCTAAACACTTCTTCGGTATATGCTAAACAAGCTGGCAGACAAAATCGCGCACATCCAGACTCAGCCGGAGAATGTGCGCATACGCTACCTCGTTATTTGTCTCGGAGTATCCATGCTTTTCATTGTCAGTATTTGGATACTTACCCTAAAAGAGAATCTGCACAGTATTAGTCAGACGAAGGCCCAGATAGAAGAGCTCAATCCGAAGAGTTCTGAAGGAGGATCTCTTCAAGACCTGCTCCGTTCCAAAGAGCCTCTCAAGGATGGTTCTGGCGCCAGCTCCCAAAGCTCGCTTCAGGCCGAATTGAAAGGCGGACAGAAGAGTGATGCTTCTGGTGAAGCACTCCCGCCCGAACCTCTCCAGTAAGAATTGTTTCATTCGTATTTTTTCTCCTATGGCACAGGCAAACCAAGAATTCCACGACGGCAAAATCGAACCGCGCTCCATCACGGATGAAGTGCGCCAATCGTATCTTGACTATGCCATGAGTGTCATTGTGGCTCGCGCTCTGCCCGATGTGCGTGATGGCTTGAAGCCGGTACACCGTCGCATCCTCTATTCCATGTGGTCTTCAGGTTTGCGTTCCACGGCCAAGTTCCGCAAGTCAGCCACCGTCGTCGGTGAAGTGCTCGGTAAATACCATCCGCATGGCGACTCGGCCGTCTATGACACGATGGTGCGTTTGGCTCAGGACTTCTCGCTTCGCTACCCGCTTGTTTGGGGACAGGGGAACTTCGGCTCGATGGACGGCGACAGCGCAGCTGCCTACCGCTACACCGAAGCCAAGCTCACCGCTATCGCCGAGGAAATGCTCCTCGACATCGACAAAGACACCGTGGACTTCGTGCCGAACTTTGACGGCATGCATGAAGAGCCTGTGGTGCTGCCGGCTAAGCTGCCGCAACTCCTTCTCAATGGAACAGTCGGTATTGCGGTCGGTATGGCTACCAATATCCCGCCCCATAACCTCGGCGAGCTGACCGATGGCATTGTCCACTTGATTGATCATCCGGAGGCGACCATTGAGGACCTGATGCAATTCATCAAAGGACCTGATTTTCCAACGGGCGGTATTCTTTATGATCAGAAAGCTGTGCGTGAGGCCTATGCTACCGGCAAAGGCCCGATTCTGACGCGGGCCAAGGTGGATATTGTCGAGACCAAAGCGGGCATGTTCCAAATCGTTATTTCGGAAATGACCTACGCTACGAACAAGGCGAACCTAGTGATGAAGATCGCCGAACTGGTGAAGGACGACAAGCTTAAGGGCATCAAGGACTTGCGCGATGAAAGCGACAAGGACGGCGTGCGCGTCGTCATTGATTTGAAGAAAGAAGCCTTCCCGCAGAAAGTGCTTAATCGTTTGTATACCCTGACCGATCTGCAGAAGAATTTTAACGTCAACATGCTGGCGCTCGTAGACGGGCGCGATCCGCAGATCCTGAATCTGAAATCCATTCTCGAGCACTACATCGATCATCGCGAGCGCGTCGTGGTACGCCGCACCGAATACGAGCTCCAGAAAGCGCTCGATCGCGCTCATATCTTGGAAGGTTTGAAAACAGCGCTCGATCATATCGATGCGGTGATTGATACGATCCGCAAGTCTCCGACCAAAGAGCAGGCCCATGCCAACTTGATGAAGAAGTTCAAGCTCTCGGAGCGCCAGTCGACCGCTATCTTGGAAATGCGTTTGCAGACGCTTGCCGGACTGGAGCGCCAAAAAATCGAAGACGAACTGAAAGAAAAACTGCTCCTCATCGCCGAACTCGAAGATCTCCTGAAGCATCGCAAGAAAATTCTGGGTCTCGTGAAAAGCGAGCTCATGGAACTGCGCGATCGTTTCGGCGATGTGCGTCGTACCAAAGTAGTGAAGGGAGGCATTTCGGAATTCAGCCAGGAAGATCTGGTGCCGAATGAAGAAGCCATCATCACGCTTTCGGTGGATGGCTACATCAAGCGTATGAACCCGAGCGTCTATCGCGTGCAGAAGCGCGGCGGCAAGGGCGTCATTGGCGCGACGACCAAAGAAGAAGACAAGATCGCGACGCTTATGACTATTTCGACGCATGACAATATCATGTTCTTCACGAGCACCGGCAAAGTCTTTCAGACCAAAGGCTACGAAATTCCCGAATCGACGCGTACGGCCCGCGGACAGGCTATCGTCAATTTCCTCCAAACATCGCAGGATGAGAAGATTACGGCTGCCATTTCTTTCAGCAAGAACGATGAGTACAAGTACCTCATCATGGCAACGCAGAACGGCACCATTAAGAAGTGCAAGCTTTCCGATTTCGAAAATGTCCGCAGGAGCGGCCTGATTGCGATCAACCTCGACAAGGGCGATACTTTGGGCTGGGTGGATCCCACCACGGGAAGCGACGAAGTCATTCTCACTACTTCATCCGGACAGGCCATCCGTTTCAAGGAATCAGACGTCCGTCCTATGGGGCGTACGGCAGCTGGTGTGAAGGGTATGAAGCTCCATGCGGAAGATCGCATCGTAGCGATGGATGTCCTTCCTAAGGGCGAGAAAGGCCAGCAGCTGCTTATCCTCTCGCAAAACGGCTACGGCAAGCGCTCAGCGCTCAGTGGCTACAAGATCCAGAAGCGCGGCGGCTCGGGTATCAAGACCATGAAAGTCACCTCAAAAACCGGCCATTTGGTGGGTGCGGGCTATCGCTCGCACGGCTGATGCCGATCATGATCTGATCCTCACCTCCGAGAACGGCACTATTATTCGCATCCCGTTCAACTCGGTGCCGGTGCTTGGTCGCGTGACCCAGGGCGTACGGGTGATGAAGCCCTCTCCAGGGGACTGCGTAGCCGGGTTTACCCTTCTCTAAGGGCTTTTTGCCCTCGCATTTGCCAAAAATGGAAAGTGTGCTATAGTAGCGAAACCTAATTTTAATTGAGCGGGTGCTGGTTGCTTCTCAGTAATGAGCAACGAACGCCTTGCTGACACTCATATGGCGCTTACCCATAAGCAGAAGACGAAAGTCACCGAGCCGCACCGCCGGCACGAAAAGGACACTGGTTCTCCCGAGTACCAAATCTCCCTCTTTACCGAGCAGATCCGCAAGCTGACGATGCACCTCAAGAAGAACAAGAAGGACTTTCATTCACGCCGCGGTCTCCTCAAGATGGTCGCCAAGCGCAAGAAGCTCATGAGCTATCTCGAGCGGACCGACAACAAGGCCTTTAAGGCAGTTACGAAGAAAATTGGGGCTCTAAGCCTCTTTCTTCTTTTTTAAACCACATTCTTTCTTAAAAACTATGGCAAAATTTGCAGACCAGCGCGTTGGCGTGCTCGTCGACATTTCCAATCTCTACTACAGCGCACGCGTGCTGTACAGCAAGAAAGTCAATTTCAAAAACGTGCTCGACGCCTGCGTGAGCGAGCGCAAGCTCATTCGCGCTATCGCGTACGGCATCAAGACGGTTGAGGCTACCGAAGAGAAATTCTTCGAAGCGCTCGAAAAAGCCGGCTACGAAGTGAAAACCAAAGACCTCCAGATTTTCCCGGACGGCTCCAAGAAAGGCGACTGGGACGTCGGTATCGCGGTCGATGCTATCAAGCTCGCCCAGAAAGTGGACGTAGTGGTGCTGGTGTCTGGCGACGGCGACTACGTATCACTTGCTGAATATATCCAGAACACCTTCGCCTGTCGCGTAGAAGTGGCAGCCTTTTCCGAATCAGCGAGCCAAAAGCTTATTGAAATAAGCGACGACTTCATGAATCTTTCCGAGAACAAGCGCCGCTTCTTGATGGGGTAAATAGGAGAATCTGTTCATAAAAAGGCTCATAAGAGCCTTTTTTCTTGCCTTCTCTCTTATTGACAAAAGTAAAAAAGTAGAGTATAATATTAGAGCTGCTGGAATGGCAGTTAATTGCGACATTGAATATGTTGCAAACCCTCTGGGAATGGAGAGCAGAATGCAACTTACCAAAATTGAGATTTCGGGAATCAATCTCACGGGTACTATTTCTTGGGCCCGCTACTGGATTCTCAAAGCGTTTCAGGAAATGGTTCCCTGTGACGAGTTGCAGCTTCAAACGTGCCCAATTTCCCTTGACCTCAAGGGTGAGCGAGGGGATACGTTTCGCAACGTGCTGGCTCGCGGCATCTGTGCGGGGAGAACCTTCTCCAGCGAGTGCCGCTTGTCTCAAATTCACGGTGGTGGAAAATTTTCCATCTGGCATATCATCATCGTTCTTGACGACGGCACCGAGCAAACTTTCCACCCAGGGCTGTGGCCAAGTTTCCCACCTGTAGATGACGGGGGGATGGAACATTTCTGACACCGACGCTGAGAACTGATTCTTACTCGTACACTGAACCCCAACGAGGATAAATAAGGGGTTCTTTTCTTTTATTCAAAACAGGTTAGAACCTGGTATACTAGAAATATTATGTTATCCAAAATATATTTTATTATCGGAGCCAATGGTGTAGGTAAACTACACTCTTATCTCATGTAAGGAACCTTTTATCGGAGCATTCTTTTAAGCTTCATGATTTTGATGAAAGAGGAGTTCCGGATAATGCTGATAAAAATTGGAGGATAAATGAAACGGATTACTGGATTCAATTAGGAGAAGAAAATAAGAAGAAAGATATTTCTACTATTATCTGTGGTTTTTCAAAACCTGAAGAAATAGATAAGCGAGCAGAAATTATATTGCTTGATGTGGATGCGAATTCATTAGAAAAGAGACTGGGGAGAACGCTACCAAACAGAGGAATCTCTAAAAGAGCTAAAAAGAACAACTGGTAAGACCCTAGATAAATTTGTCTCTGATAATATTTACACCTCCTCTCTTTTGAGAAAAAGCTGCGAGGAACAGAAATGTAAGATAATTGATACTTCTCATTTTTCGCCAGAAGAAGTCGCTAAACAAGTAGTGGACTGTATAAAAAGATAAGTCAAACTTCATCAAATATATAAAGCTTTCTTTTGACAGAAAGGCTTTTTTCTTCTATGCTGAAACGAAGTTTATTAATTCAGAGCCAGTTCGTCTCGTAGGTACACTTGGGGTAGTAGAAGTCCAAGCGTGTTTATGAGCCGGGAGCGGCTCAATCAGAAGAGTATGCAGGAGCAGAAATGGACTCTCCAGCTTGGGGGACGTGAATTAACCGTTTCCACTGGGCTTTTGGCGGGCCAAGCCGATGGCGCTGTGACCGTGCGTTACGGCGACACAGTTGTTCTCGGTACGGCGGGTGATGAGCAAAGGCGCATCCAAAATCATGGGGTATTTCCCCCTCATGGTGGATTACGAGGAACGCTATTACGCTGCCGGAAAAATTAAAGGCTCGCGCTTTATCAAGCGTGAAGGACGTCCGTCAGATGACGCTGTCCTTTCAGGCCGAGCGGTAGACCGTACTGTACGGCCGCTTTTTGACAGCCGCATGCGCAATGAAGTCCAGGTGATCGTCACGACGCTTTCCTATGATGGCGAGAACGATACGGATCTGGTAGCGATGATCGCGGCTTCTGCAGCCCTCTCAATCTCGAGCATTCCGTGGAACGGCCCTATCGGCGCCGTACGCGTCGGTATGTCCACGAGTGGCGAGTTTATCCTCAATCCTACGACCGAAGAGCGCCGTGATGCCAAGCTCGACCTCATTGCTTTCTGGTACGGCCGGCAAGATCAATATGATCGAAGCCGCTGCCCAGGAAATCCCTGAGGAGAAAATGGCCGAAGCCTTCAAATTTGGGTTTTGAAGCTATCCAGAAAATCGCAGGATTCCTTTCTGAAATCCAAACTTCTCATGGGAAGGAAAAGGCTGAGGCTGCCCGTCTTACGGGTGACCCTGCTTTCGAGAAAGCTTTCCGGGAGGCTCTTCTCAAAGAAGACGTGGCAGAGGCTCTCTATATACTTCCCAAGAAAGCTATGGAAGAGCGCATGGGAGCGATCGCCAAGACGGTAACCAAATGGGCGAAAGAAACCCATCCGGAAGAAGCAAGCGACGAGCTCATGAATCTCCTCATTGATGAGGTATGCGATGAGATCGTCCACGAAAATATCCTCAAGCAGGAGAAGCGACCGGACGGACGCAAGCTTTCCGAACTGCGCCCCCTCTTCTCTCAAGTAGGCATTCTTCCGCGTACCCACGGTACTGGACTCTTCGTGCGTGGCGAGACCCAGGCTCTCACCGTGACCACTCTGGGCGCGCCTGGCGATGAGATGGTGATTGATACCATGAAGACTGACGAGAAGAAGCGCTACATGCACTTCTATAATTTCCCGCCGTATTCCGTAGGCGAAGTCAAGCCAATGCGCGGCCCGGGCCGCCGAGAAATCGGCCACGGAGCACTCGCCGAAAAAGCACTCCTTCCGGTACTGCCAAGCCGTGAGGAATTCCCGTACACCATTCTTCTCGTTTCCGAAGTGCTCTCCTCGAACGGTTCGTCATCCATGGCATCGACCTGCGGTTCAACCCTTTCCCTGATGGACGCGGGCGTGCCGATCAAGAAGCCAGTTTCCGGTATTGCTATGGGCGTTATCGCCGGAGAGAACGGAGAATACAAAATCCTTTCTGACATCCAAGGGTTAGAAGATCATTACGGTGACATGGACTTTAAAGTCGCCGGTACCCGTGACGGCATCACGGCCATGCAGATGGATGTGAAGATCGACGGCCTGACGCCGGAAATGCTCGCCGTCGCTATTGATCGTGCCAAGGAGAGCCGTCTGGAGATCCTGGAGCATATGCTCAAGACGATTGAAGCGCCGCGCGCTGAAATGTCACAATATGCCCCGCGTATCATTACGCTGCATATCAATCCCGAAAAGATCCGCGACGTTATCGGACCGGGCGGCAAGATCATCAACCAGATCATCGACGAGACAGGCGTCTCTATCGATATCGAAGATGACGGTTCCGTCTTTATCACCTCCAACGATCAAGCAGGCTCTGACAAGGCTGTAGAGTGGGTGCGCAACCTGACGCGCGAAGTAAAGGCCGGTGAAATGTTCCAGGGCCGCATCACGCGCCTCATGAACTTCGGGGCTTTTGCCGAAGTGCTGCCAAATCAAGAGGGTCTGATCCATATCTCCGAACTCGCCGATTACCGCGTTGAAAAAGTCGAAGACGTAGTGAAGGTAGGCGATATCGTACCGGTTGTCGTCAAGGAAATTGATTCCCAAGGACGCATCAATCTCTCCATGAGGGCTGCGCAGGCAAAAGTTACTGCCGAGGGAGAATAAGAGTCTAGAAAATATTCGATTGTCTGGTATACTGCAAAGGAGCGAAAGCTCCTTTTGCTGTTTTTGCAAAACGTTTCAAAACAAAAAACTATGAGCATGTTTTCTTCGGGAAAAAAAGATGATTCCCGAGACCCGGCCCGAGAGGCTATTCCCGCGGAAGTCCTCAATCAAGTGAGTGTCATGGGTGATGCCCCGACAAGAGATTCTGCCGGGAGTTTAGCGGTTGAGCCGAAAGCCCCGCCGGTATCATCTAAAGCCGAACCCGCCCGTCCTCCTGCGCCACCGAGCCCTTTTCTTGATCCGAATACTCGCCCTACCCCTCCGTCCCAGCCTGCGCCGCGGCAAATCTCCCCTTTTCAAAAGACACTATCGGAAGTCCGAGCTTTGATCGAACAGCTGCTCCATCCCCGTCTGCTGCTCCCGGCTTGCCGACCCCTCCTCTTGCGCCTGTGTTGCCGGCAGCAAAACCCTCCCGACACATACCCTGGATGTGGATCCTCTCCGTTGTCATTTTGTTTATTCTCTCAGGCGGCGTTGGCTACTTTCTCTATACCTCGCACCTGAATCAAGAAGCTGCAGCTCCTGCGCCCGAAGAAACCCCCTCTGTAGAGGCAAATACCGAAACACCGACTCCGCCGGAAGTCCCTTTTGCCCTGGATCAGCCGAATCCTCTTTCTCTCAATACCGAAACCAGTACTCCTCAGTCCATCCAGCAGGAGCTCTCCGAACGCGCGGATGCTATCCTGAGGACCCAAATGGTCTCCCCGGTCGAGTTTTTGATCACGGATCAGAATAATAACCAGCTTGCTTTCAGCCGCTTTGCCTTTCTTTTGGGCCTTTCCTTGGATTCGGATCTTCTCTCGACTTTTGACGAGCCCTTTGCGCTTTATCTCTATAACGACGGCGGAGTGGTCCGCATGGCTCTGGCTGTTTCCCTGAAAGCATCCACGAGTGATCCTATGGCAGCTCTCGCCAATGTTGAAAAAAGCCTGCCCCAGGGCATGCAGAACCTCTTCTATCCCGCCACCAGCCTCAATCTGAGTGATCCGGTCTTCGCAACGGGAGATTTTAACGGTTCCCCAGTGCGCTATGTGAACCTGGATACGGCTACTAACTATTCTTTCGACTACACGGCCAAGGGAAACGTTGTTGTGTTCGGTAATAGCAAGAATATGGTTCGTACCGCGCTCCCGCTCGTGAATTTTTCTTCCTCGGCACAGTAGAAAAAGTCAGAAGACTTTTTTCCAAGAGATGCTGCCGCAATATGCGGCAGCATTTTCTTTTTTCTGTGATTGCTATGCACTTCTGCAGAGAAAGATGCGAGAATGCGAGCGATGTTCCTTGACCAGAGCCTATTTTTTTGCTATAATGGGTCTATAGATGTGTTAGATCTTTGACAACTTCTCTCCCACAGTCTCTTTACGGACGGTGAAAGGGTTCCCGGTCACAATTCCCCCTAATTGTGCTGGGTACTCTTTCACTGTTCAAGTGTTCCGGCAATGACCGGAGCCGCTCCATCCTAACCAGGAGACCTAAAAATAAAACCAAAAGCCTGAAAAATAATATTACGCAGGCACAAAAAAGAAAAAGCAATAAAAAAACAAGTTCTTTGTAAAATTAAAGGCATAGCCAGAGAATGGTGAGAGGATAAGTGCTTGAAATGTTAGGCCAAGCGCGTATATGGGCATGTACACAAAACACAGGCGTGTTACTGGATTCTCCCTCGCTTTCCTCACCCGTAAGCGAACGAACCTGCATACCTGTTGGCACATGCAAGTTCGGGCGCTACAGCCAAATATATTTATTATTGGGCGCAAGTAGCGCCCGACACCAACAATTTTGTATACTGAAAGCCTGAAAGGGCGTTTTTTTATTACCCAAAACCCTATGCCGGCTCAATCAGCAGACTCACTTGGCCGCTTGGGAGAGAAACTGGCTGCCCGCTATCTCTCCGAGCGAGGCTATCGGATCCTGGAAGAACGCTATACGAATACCCGAGGCTACCGCTTAGGGGAGGTCGATATCATCGCCGAATACCAGGGCTACTTGCGCTTTATCGAGGTCAAGACCAGCCTGCTGCGTAAAGAGGACCTCTTTTCGCCCGAAGAACGTCTTTCTCCTCGCAAGCTGCACCTGCTCGAGGGCATGGCAGAGCGTTATATCCGTGAGAAGCGTTTTTTTTGAGTATGAATACGGTTTTGATGCGGTTTTTAGTACTCTATGATCCAGAGCAAAAAAGCGCCAAAATCCGCCTCCTGGAGGACATTTTCTTGTAGGGAGCGCCCTTTTTTGATACAGTACAGGCACTTAATGAGAAATATATGTCACTTTCTCCGGAATTTATTCAGGAAATGAAAGAAAAGCTTGAAGCCGAGAAGGCGCGCCTCGAGGAAGAGCTGGGCCGGCTCGGGAAGCGTGTCGGAGCCGGAAACTATGAAACCAGCTTTACCGCTATCGGTGAGGACCCAGACGAGAACGCGAGCGAAGTAGAGCAGTATGTAGACGATCGAGCTGTAGAAAACAGCCTGGAGGCTGAATTCAAAGAAGTAGAAGCTGCTCTGGAGCGTATTGTCTCTGGGACGTACGGAGTGGCAGAAGACGGAGCTTCCATTAGCGAAGAGCGTCTACGGGCCTACCCGGCTGCCAAAACAGCCCTCTAGCCCTCATATGAAGGAAATAAAGCTCCAGAAAGGCCTGCGTGGCGCCTTTCTGGTTCTTTTTTTCTGGGGACTTATTTTCATCATCCGTGCCTATTTCGCTGTTCCGGGTTCTTTTACCTGTAATTCCGCCGGAGCTCTCGGTTTCCCCTGGCCCCTGGCTCTCCTTTGGGGAGTGCCGCTGGCCCTCTTGGGAATCCTCTTCTACTGGTGGTCGGTGAGCTCAAACCGTTTAGAAGAAGTTTCTGCCATTTTGCTGTTTTCCGGAGGCTCCGCCAACCTTTTTGAGCGCTTCTGGTATCATTGTATTGCCGATTACTGGATTGTGCCCCCTCGGTCCGGCTTTCAACTTGGCAGATACCCTGATCTTTTTTGGAGTCATTTTTCTCACTTTTTCCTTTTTCCCCAAGTCTTAGTTTTTGTAGTTTGCCTATGTCTTCACGCATTTCCTCAGCCGCTACCCTCGGGATTGAAAGCGTACCGGTTGAAGTGGAGGTAGACGTTCTCTCCGGAGGTTTGCATAATTTTACTCTGGTCGGTTTGCCTGACCAGGCTATTCGAGAATCGCGTGACCGTGTCGGGGCGGCTATCAAAAATTCTGGTTTCCGGCCGATGCACCGGGCCGGACGCGTGACCGTAAATTTAGCGCCGGCCGATCTGCCAAAAACTCGCCTATTTACGATGTTCCGATCGCCATCGGTATCCTTGCAGCTACCGGGCAGCTCGCCTTTTCTCCTGAAGAGAAGCTCTTTGTCGGCGAGCTTGCGCTTGATGGCCGGACACGCCGTATCCAGGGAATTCTACCCTTGGCCCTTTTTTGCCCGCAGCACAGGCTACACGGAGCTCTTTGTTCCTGAAGAAAATGCCCAGGAAGCCTCCTTAGTCTCGGGCCTGACCATCTTTGCCGTTCCTCACCTGAGTGCTCTGGTGAAGCATCTCAGCGGTTTGCAGCCGCTTCAACCTTTTAAAGCTCCTCAGGTGAAAAGGGTGGTTAACGATGCTGATCATGATCAATCCGATCTGCGTTATATCCGGGGACAGGAACATGCCAAACGCGCACTCGAGATTGCAGCTGCTGGGGGACACAATGTTCTCTTTGTTGGACCGCCTGGCAGCGGAAAAACGCTTCTCGGAAAAGCGTTGCCCGGCATCCTGCCTGAGTTTCTCCCAGAAGAGCAGTTGGAAGTTACTAAAATCTACTCTGTAGCTGGCCTCTTGTCGCGCCAAGAGGGCATTGTGCGCACGCGTCCTTTCCGCTCGCCGCACCACGGCGCGAGTCCAGCGGCGCTTATCGGCGGCGGATCCTTTCCGCGGCCCGGCGAGATCAGCTTGGCCCATCGCGGAGTCCTTTTCTTGGATGAATTCGCTGAATTCCAGCGCAGCGTATTGGAAAACCTGCGCCAGCCGCTTGAGGATGGGGAAATTGTCGTGTCCCGTGCTCGTGGAGCGCTCCGCTTTCCCGCCCGCTTTATCCTGGCTGCGGCTATGAATCCCTGCCCGTGCGGCTTTGCGGGCGACCCCGAGCGTCTCTGTTCCTGTAGCCCTTACCAGGTAGCTAAATATCGCCAGAAGATTTCCGGACCCATTCTCGATCGTATTGATCTGCACGTAGTCGTTCCTCGCCTGAAAGTGACAAAATTCGAGGAACCGATTGATGCGAATGAGTCGAGCGCCACTGTGCGCGAACGCGTTGAGAGAGCCCGTAGTATCCAGAAAGAGCGCTTTTCTGGGACGGCCGTTCTGGTGAATGCCGAAATGCAAGGGGAGCAGCTGAAGCGCTTTTGCGCCTTAGGCGAGAGCGAACAGGCGCTCCTCTTTCGTGCCGTCGAGCAGCTCGGTCTGTCCGCCCGCGGCTACGCGCGTATTCTCAAGCTGTCTCGAACGATCGCCGATCTCGCGGGTATCGAGCAGATCGGAGCGCCCCATATCGCCGAAGCTCTCCAGTACCGTTTCCAAGAATAGCTGTTATGCACCACCGATCTCGTTTTTTCCTCGCCTTGCTTGCAATTGCAGTGCTCTCCGCCGTTTGTTTTTTCGTGTTTCGACCGCCGGTACCTGAATATGCAAAAGTAGAGCGTATCTCATTAATGATAGACGGATTAGCTGTTCCGCTTTCCGCTCAGGATACTGGCGCAAAAACCGTCGGGGAATTTTTGCACGAGCGTCAGGTGGCCCTGGGCCCTGAAGACCGCGTTTTCCCCATGCCGGAAGCAGCGCTTACGAGCGGCATGCATATCACTATCGATCGGGCGCGCACGTTTACGCTCGAAGCAGACGGCGAAACAAAAACTTTTGCCTCACGCGCTCTTTCTATCGGCGAAGCCCTTTCCGATACGGGTCTTGTCCTGGATGAAGACGATATCGTTTCGCCGGATGTTGAAGAGCCGCTGGCTGACAGAACAGCCGTACAGGTGATTCGCGTGGCCGTCACTGAAGAGTCAGTCGAAAAACCCATTCCTTTTGAAACGGAAACAAAGGAAGATGACGAGCTTTCTTGGCGTAAAAAAATTGTCACGACGAAAGGGGGAAAAGGGTGTGGAGCGCCTGACCTACCGAGTGGCTCGCCACGACGGTGAGGAAGTGAGTCGCAAATTGCTTGCGAGCGAACGCACGAAGGAGCCAGTGACCGAGGTCGTAACCCAGGGCACCTATGTCAAACTAGGCAAGAGCCATACAGGTGCCGCCAGCTGGTATGCTTATACCGGCACGCTTTCAGCTGCCAATCCCTGGCTTCCTCTGGGTTCTTATGTCAAAGTGACCAATACGGCGAATGGCAAGAGCGTTATTGTAAAAATCAATGACCGGGGACCGTTCGGTCCCGGGCGCATCATCGATCTGGACAAGGTCGCTTTTCAAGAAATTGCTTCACTCGGCGCCGGCGTTGTGAATGTTAAGATGGAAGAAATCACCAATTAAGCTTGTGGATATCGCTCCCAAAAAAAGTCTTGGCCAGAATTTCCTTCAGGATGAAACCATCGTCCAGAAAATTATTGATATTGCGGGCATTCAAACGGGCGGATCAAGTTCTGGAAGTGGGTCCTGGTCTCGGCGTGCTGACGGAAGCGCTCGCGCAGGCCGGCGCCAAGGTCACGGCTTTGGAAATCGATCGGCGGCTTATTACGCGCCTCAATGAGCGTTTTCGTGAAACCCAAGGCGTTTCCATTCTTGAAGGCAATATTTTGCAGACCGATCTGGGAGAAATGGTGAACACTTTTTTCTCAGACGGTACGTATCAGGTCGTAGCGAACATCCCTTACTACATCACGGCTCCGATCATCAGGCTTTTTCTCACGCTGCCGCGCCAGCCCAAACAGCTCGTGCTCATGGTTCAGAATGAAGTGGCAGAGCGTCTGGGTGCCCCGATCGGTTCCATGAGCCTCCTTTCGGTCATGGCTCAGTATTACTCCGAGGTTGAGAAGTGCCTCTTCGTACCGCGCGCAAGCTTTGAGCCGGTGCCCAAAGTAGACAGCGCCATCGTACGCATTGTTCCCCAAACGTCCCTTTGATGATGAAGTTGATCGGGCTTTTTTCCGTATCGTACGCGCCGGTTTCTCTGCCCGTCGCAAGACGCTTACGAACAATCTGGCAGCGCTTTTGCCCCTCAAGAAAGAAGCTTTGGCAGAAATCCTGATTTCTTTGGGACTTCGTCCTGATGTCCGGCCCCAGGCCCTTTCAGTAGAGCAGTGGCTGGCGCTTGTGGCAGCGCTTGAAAAGGCTGCTTAGGTTACCAGGACCAGCAGTACCAAGCCATACGTAAAGGCAAGGGCCATCATGATCGCCGGGAGGCGATAGTAGTCGAAAAAACTTTTGGGATCGCGCCGGGCCACTTGCAGGATCCAAAAAGCAGCGCTTCCGAAAAGTAATCCTTCGGGGGCAAGCAACGGCACATTGAGGATAGCCGGACTGAGGCTGAAAACAAGGAAGGCGAGCCCCCCTAAGACAAGGCGCGCCTTTTTTTCACCCAGAAGTACAGGGAACGTGTAGACGCCATCGCGAGCATCCCCCTTGATATCTTTGAAGTCTTTGATGGGGAGAAGAATGGTGTAGGCGGCTCCCAGGAAAAAGAGCAGCCGAAGCGGTAAGGCGTCAAGGTTTCCTGAAGGGCTGACTGCGAGGAAGCCGGCGCTGAGGACGAGAAGTCCGCACGCGGCAGCGATAGCCGTCGCGATAATCGGAAAACGCTTCAATCTGAACGGCTCAGCCGAGTAGAGAAAAGCCAGGGCCTGATAGCCAAGAAGCAGGAGAAGAGCTGTGAAGCTCACGGTGCCGGCGAGAAGCAATGATCCGGCGAAAAAGAGGACTCCATAGTCAAAATAGGCTTCCGGAGAAATCGTTTTTTCGGTGAGCGGGCGTTTCGGATTGGTGATGGCATCAATGCGCGTATCGTACCAGTCGTTTACGGCAACGCTTGCCAGCCAGGCGAGTACTGCGGCCATGAGAAGGCTCACGGTAGCAGTGGCGTCAAAAATGGAAAAAACAGGACTCGGGGGATTATAGAGCAGGGCCAAAAGCATGCCTACGGAAATCAGACCGCCATGGTAGCAAACCTGCGGCAGGCGGGCGTTGCGGAAAAGGGCGAGAAAGTGGTCCCTACGTTTCCAGAAAAGCAGCGCGAACATGATGCACGGCAGCAGAACGCCGTAGATGAGGCTCATCTTGGTATTGAGCACGCTCCGCGTATCGGTCAGTTCGCGGCCAAGGACGGATTCCGGCGAGAGGAAAAATCCCGCGACATCGAGGCTATTCGTACTCAAAAGCTGTCCGGCTGGCAATTTGAAAAGCAGCGTCAGCCACGAGGGAAAAGTCCCGAGAATATAGAGAACTGAATAGACGGCGAGTCCCGAGAGGAAACCGCGAATGACGCGCTTGGTTACCAGTCCTACGTAGAGAGCGGCGAGTATGCTCACCATGATGACCTCGAAACGGACGCCGTAGGTGATACCGATTTGGGGGTTGCCTCCGAAGAGCGTGAAATAGCCGCGCATGAGTCCTGCTAAGCCGTCAAATTGGTAAAAGCTCCAGAAAAGCCTTTCCCCGAAGATGAGCTTGTCAATAATAGGCGGCGAGAGGATGATGAGGAACCCAAACAGAAGTACGGACGCAGTTTCCGGGACGGATTTGCGCGCGAGGGGCAAGAGAACAGCAAGCAGCACTGAGAAGGCGAGAGAGAAAAAAAGGAAGGTGTGAGAAAATTCAGAGAAGAAATAGGCAAAAGAATGGCTCTGGAAACGGCTGATAGCCCCCTCGATAATAAGCCGTGCCACGATAAGAGACGCGAAAGAGATGGTGAAAATCCCCAAGCGCAAATCGGGCTTTTCAATGAGGCCAAGAATTTTTTCAGCAATGCGTTTGAAGGAAGCCATAAGCGAACAGGCCTATTTTAGCATGCCCCTAGGCCTGTGCTAGAATACCTCTGCTTTTTTGATTTTTACTCTTGCCGCATGACAGAACCTTTCTGGAAAGCCGGATTGAATAGCGATCAGCTGGAAGCCGTGCTCTCGACCGAGGGCCCGGTTTTGATTCTGGCTGGCGCCGGGAGCGGTAAAACCAAGACGCTGACGCATCGTATCGCCTACCTTTTGGCCGAGAAACACGTTGCTCCGGAGTCTGTCCTGGCGGTTACCTTTACCAACAAGGCTGCCGGTGAAATGCGCGCCCGTGTCGAAGGATTGCTGCAAACGGCCGTCCGGGAAAGCGACTTTATATTCCGCGGCCTTCCCCAGGTCGGTACGTTCCATACCGTATGCGCGCGCATTCTGCGCCGTGAGATCACAAAATTAGGCTACGGCGACAATTTTCAAATCGCTGATGATCAGGACCAGCAGACGATTATCAAGCGCGCCATGAAGGCCGAAGAATTAGGAACAGACCAGATTAAACCCCGAGGCGTGCTTGAGGCCATTTCGCGTGCCAAGAATGCACTGACCACTCCCGATCAGGCATTGGCTCAGGCAGAAAGCTACTACGAGGAGGTGATCGCCCGCGTCTATATACGCTACCAGCGGGAATTGCGGGACCAGAACGCCCTCGACTTCGATGACCTTATTTGTCTTACGGTTTCTCTCTTCCAGCAGTTTCCGGAAACGCTTGAGCATTACCAGGACCTCTTTCGTTACATTATGGTGGATGAGTACCAGGATACTAACCGGCCACAGTATCTCCTCGTCACGCTCCTGGCCCAAAAGCATCGCAATCTCTTTGTTATCGGCGATGATTACCAGTCCATTTATGGTTGGCGCCAGGCCGATATCCGCAACATCTTAGACTTCGAGAAAGATTACCCGGAAGCCAAGGTTATTACCCTCGATCGCAATTATCGCTCAACGCAGGTGATTCTTGATGCCGCGACGGGAGTTATCGCTCGCAACCGCGACCAGCGTCACAAGAAGCTGTGGACTGACACCCAGGCAGGCGAAATGATCAGCGTCTGTCCTGCCGACGACGAAGACGCCGAAGCGGAAACTATTGCCAATACCGTTGCCGCCGGCATGCGCGCCGGCCGTCAGGCGAGCGACTACACGGTACTCTACCGGACGAACGCTCAGTCCCGGGCCGTGGAAGAAATGTTTTTACGCAAAGATATTCCCTACCGTATCGTCGGAGGCCTGAAGTTCTACCAGCGCAAGGAGGTAAAAGACATGGTGGCCTACGCTCGCTTTTTTTCCAATCCGAAAGATCGTCTAGCTCTTGAACGCATTGCCAATGAGCCCAAACGGAATTTGGGACGCGCGACGCTTGAAAAATGGAACGCGGCTGTCCAGGCTGCCAACACGGATTTTCTCGAAGCAGCATATGCTCTTAATGCTGATTCGGGCCTCGCGCCGAAGAAGATTATTATCATCCGCAACTTTGCCGATATTTTCTTAGGCCTCCGGAGTGAGCGGGAAACCCGCGAGGATCTCGGGTTGCCTGAACTGCTACGCAAACTGGCTGAGAAAAGCGGTTTTCTTGGCGCCTTGGAAGACGGTACGCCTGAAGCAGAGGCGCGCATCGAGAACGTTCAGGAACTCTTTTCTGTGGCGGAGAAGTTTCGCGAGCAGAGCCTGGAGGAGGCTCTGAATGCTTTTTTGGAAGAGGTAGCCTTGGCTTCGGATACGGATGAAATCGATCTCCATCAGGGTGCCGTGCAGCTTATGACGGTTCACAGCGCCAAGGGCCTGGAGTTTCCCATTGTTTTCATCATCGGTTTGGAAGAAGGCATCTTTCCCCATTCACGCGCGACGCTCTCGCCTGCGGAGATGGAAGAAGAGCGCCGGCTCATGTATGTGGCGCTCACTCGTGCCAAGGAAAAAGTCTACCTCCTTTACACGGATGCCCGTGTACTCTTCGGGACGGACGCAGATCAATCCGCCTTCACGCTTCCTGTCTGAAATTCCAGCGCATCTGGTAGTTGAAGCCGAGCGCGCCCGCTCCGGGTTCCTGGGGAGCCGGCGTAAGAAGAGCTTGGGGAATTTCGGCCGCGGCCATTTTTCCGGAGGGTCGCTTGCCGCGAGCCGCCCCGCTTTCTCCAAAGAAAAAAGTGAAAAGAAAAAAGAGGATGGAACGGATGTTCCGATCCTTCAGCCCGATCAAGTGCGTCCAGGCGATATGGTGGAACATCCGCAATTCGGCTCGGGACTCATCATTTCAGTGGAGGGAACGCTTGCGACGGTAGCCTTCAAGCAGCAGGGAGTCAAGAAAATGATGCTTGGGGTAGCGCCTCTCCGCCATGCTTGATCCTAGCGGCGTTTGCGCTTGGCGTGAAAGCTTTTATGCACTTCTTTGAGGCGTTCGTTGGTGATGTGAGTGTAGACCTGGGTAGTCGTGATTGAAGCATGCCCGAGCATTGCCTGTACGCTGCGGATATCGGCGCCGTTTATGAGAAGATCGGTGGCGAAGCTGTGGCGCAGGGTATGCGGATGTACGTCCTTTACGATGCCGGCTTTTTTGGCATAGTGCTTCACGAGCCGCTGTACGCTGCGCGGTGTAAGGCGTGCGCTTTCTCGCGTGGCCGCCTTCTGGTTTTGGAGGCCTTTTTTGGGGTAGCCGAGGAAAAGCGCCTGTTCCACGTCGCTGCGCTTGTCGAGGTATTTTCGGAGAGCCTCTTAGCGGCATCAGACAAAAAGACGATACGGAGCTTTTGTCCTTTTCCGCGCACGGAAAACTCGCCTTTCTCCAGATTGACGTGGTAGCGATCAAGGGAAGTCAGTTCTGAGACGCGCAATCCAGAAGAGAAAAGGAGCTCGATGATAGCGCGATCGCGCAGCGCCTTGGCCGTGGTGCCGGACGTCGCTTCAATGAGCCTCTCAACTTCGTCGAATTCCAAAAAATCGACCTCTCGATCCGGAATCTTGCCCACCTCCACCTTTTCGGCTGCAAGCGTCTCGATATCTTGCTTGGCGAGGAATTTGAGAAAAGAGCGGATGACGATCGCATGGTAGCTCTGAGTGTTTTTTTTGAGCGTGCCCCCCTGGGGAGTGGCGCGCCGGTTGAGGTGGAGGCGGTAGCGGCGCACGGTCTCGAGGCTAATGTCACTTGGTTTTTGCAGCCCCATTTCTTGAAAAAAGGCCTCTAAAACGCGGGCATAACCGTCCACGGTCCGTTGCGAACGGTTCATCTCGATCTCTAGATGTTCCCCGAATTGCCGAGCAAGTTCCTGTATCTGGGTTTTACCCCGGTTTTCTTTTGAAGGAGTTTCTTTTTTCATATATTGCGACATTTAGTCTAGCATGAAAAAGGAACGAAATCTAAAAAAATGGCTTATATAAAGCAAAATTTGTTTTCCCACGGTTCATTTTTTGCTTGACCGTATAGCGGGAGCGCGCTATACTTCCTTGTGTAAAAAGTAGGGTAAAAGCCCGATAGACGGCTTTGCGACTGGTTTCTTGCCGGCCGCCGTCCCAGGGTTTTTCCAATAGAAAGGCGCGGAGTATCCGCCAATTTCCATTTCTGAAATCTTCCCGAGCCGGCTCTTCCGAAGAGGCGGCTCATCATTCCACAGAGCCTGACCCGTCATTACGGGAAAGGCTTGAGCGACTGCATACCAAAACGCACGTTTTTCAGCGTCGTTTCCTCAACTTCCTAAAAGACATTTCGGGCTATCGGGTTGTGCGGGTTTTCCGCAGCTACTCGGCTTTTTCGATCGTTGCCTCCTCTGCTCTCCTTGTTTCGGCGAGTAACTTTGCTCAGGGACAGGAGTCGGGCAATATTCTCTTGGGTTATGCTGGGAGCCGCGCATCGGCCGCCGAGACCCCTTCCGGTAAGCATAAGATCATCGCGCAGCCGAGCAAAAAGGAGAATTTGGCCCTGGTACCGCTTGCTAGCGCTCATACAGGCGTGGACCCTGAAGCGAAAGATGATACGACTCTTTTTGACGTCGAGGCCGCCTCTCTGGGCAGCCAGGTAGTCCTTGCTCCTCAGGCTCAGGATATTGCCAAAGATCCCGAAGAAGACGGCGGCGTCAAGATCTATACGGTAGCTTCTGGCGATACGCTCGGTTCCATTGCTGCCGCGCACAGTATTACCATCAATACGATTCTGTGGGCCAACGACTTGGAAAATGCGGATGAAATAAAGCCGGGCGATCAGATCTTTATTCTCCCTGTGGCGGGTCTTTCACACGTAGTAAAGGGCGGGGAATCGCTTGAAGACATTGCCAAAGAATTCCAGGCCGACAAAGAAAAGATTATTGCCTTTAACAGCCTCCCGGCCAATGGAGAGCTCAAGAGCGGCGATACTATCATCATTCCTGACGGAAGGAAGAAGGAGGAGGAACAGGAATCTTCGACCCAAAATGATGGTTTGGAACGGCGCCAATACGCCACTTCGACCGGCGGCACGGCCGTAGACATCTCTAGTTCCGTCCCCAAGGGCCGCGCAGGGGCAGGACACCGTTTTCCATATGGGTATTGCACCTGGTATGTAGCCCAAAAGCGCTATATTCCCTGGGGCGGCAACGCCGGAACATGGCTCTATAACGCCAAAGCCATGGGATATCGTACCGGTAAAGCGCCTGCAGTTGGTTCTATCGTGGTAACGACGGAGAACCGCTATTATGGCCACGTGGCTATCGTGGAAAAGGTGAGCGGAGGCACCATCACGGTGAGTGAAATGAACTACAGCGGCTGGGGCAAGACCACGCGCCGCACTCTGGCTGCGAGCAGCCGGGTTATCAAAGGCTACATCTATTAGTTTCGCACCCTCATCTCGACTCGTTTTTGTGAAAGTGGCGAGAGCGTCCTTCGTAAGAGGGCGCTCTTTAATTAAGAAATTCATGCTATAATTTTGGCGAATGGGCTGCTCGGCAAGTCAGGCCGATTTGCGTTTTTATGCTGGATTTGAAAAAAGAAAAAAAACATTCGAATATCGTGCACGTCGCCTCTGTTGGCGTTCTTTCTCTTGCGCTCTTTTTGATCCAGTTTCATACAGTCCATGCCTACGATTTGATTGATCTTGTTTACGATAGTCCGTCTGATTGGATGGGCAGCTGGGCCGGAAGTGCTTTTCGAGGCACATTTCAATACCTGCTCTACGGAGTCTTTGAATTCTTCAGCCTCCTGGTCTCTGTTGCGGCGACCATCTTCAATTGGGCTATTAATCCGGATTTTTTCTCCGGCCCCAACGGGTTTTTCAATCTCGAGGCCACGCTTGCCATGTGGAAGTTCGTGCGCGACTTCCTCAACCTTTTCTTTATTCTCGGACTGCTCTTTGTGGCCTTTGCTACCATCTTCCAGATATCGAGCTACAGCCTGATGGGCACCAAGAAGATTTTGATCAAAATCCTCATCGCGGCACTCCTCATCAATTTCAGCTTTCCCCTTGCCCGCATCATGATTGACGTGGCAAACGTCCCCCATGTATTTTTTCGCTAACTCCCTCTTAGCCAATCCCAACGATTCCTCGAGCGTTTTCGAAACCGCTTTTGCCTCTGCCAGACTTAAGGACCCTGCTCATTGATACCAGTGACGTTACGAATAATGACATCAGCCGTCTTATCGCGGCCATTGTGTTTATGGCTATTTTTGCCGGAACGCTTCTGGTGCTGGCGCTCCAGTTCGTGATCCGTCTCATCGCCCTCCTTATTTTGGTTATCCTCTCGCCTATAGGATTCGTTGGTGGTGCTGTGCCTGGAATGCAAAGCATAGCCAGTCAGTGGTGGAAGTATTTTATGAAGTATGCTTTTTTTGGTCCCGCAGCCATGTTCATGCTGGTGCTGTCCGCGCAGTTCTTCTACGCCATCGGCGGGAATAACGGCGGAACGTATCAGAATTTTGTCCAATCGGCTGGGAGCAGTACGAGTCAGACCTGGACGGACATGGTGGCTTCCATGGCCATTTTTTCTATCCCGATTATCTTGCTTTGGTTTACGATCGGCCTCGGGCAGAAAATGGCAGTCGTGAGCGCGGGAGCCGGTTTCGCTTCCGGGGCCTTCGTCCAGAAGAAATTGAAAGGACTGGGAGCAGGGACATTGAAAGGCATTGCCAGTCCCGTTACGACCCGTGCAAAGGGATTGGGCCAAGGCATCAAGGAAGGGGCGTACAAAGGGAAGCTCCTGGGTGTTGATTACGGAAGCAAGGGCATTGGCAAATTCTTAGCCGGAAAAACCTATAAGCAGGGAGGCGAGAATGCTGAGGCGAAATATCGCGGTTTTGCCCAAGGCCGCGGCGCTGGCGCGCAGACAGAATTGGAGAAATTGCACAATAAGCGTGTTACGGAAGAAGAAAAGAGCCTGGAAGAGCAGCGCACCAATCGTTCCACGCTTCTCCAAATGGCAAAAAATGATAATAAGAAGTACAAGAAAGAACAGGTGGAGGCTGCCGTTAACGTTCTTTCCAAGAAAGACGGCATCACCAATGAGGCTGAGATGAACATCGCTCTGCAAGCTCTTGAGAGTGCAAATGGCAAGGGTTCACAGGCAACTCTTGATAAGAAACAAGCGATTATTAAAAAGGCAGGAGGAGAAATTTATCAAAGTGCAGATGGTTTGGCTAATGCGGCTTCTATCCTTGGGGATGATGTAAAGAGCATTGGTGCCTTGGTAGATAAAGCGAATGACAAGGCGCTCGGAGGCCTTTCGGACGATAGTCAGCCGCGCGGCAAGCGTGCTGAAAACTACCGGAAGATCTTTACGATCACTGATAGTACAGGAAAGACGGTTAAAAGTGACGCTCTTAAATCCAAGCTTGATACGAAACTCAAGAAAGAAGGAAAGATCAAAGTGCTTATTGATGCTGAGCTGGACGAACAGAATGCTCTCATCTCGACCGGAATCGTATCCGAACCCGAACTCTATCGCGAACGTTTCCTCAAAATGTCTCCCAAGGATATTGCTAAGGCTGATGGTCTTAATGGCGATCTTTCAACTCCGATGAATCCTCACCTCAAAGACTTCATTAAGTCTCAGTTGGACACGGGATCCTGGACATTGAAAGATCAGCAGGATGCCTTTGCTGAGCTAAAAAGTGCGCAGAAAGAGGTATGGAGAAAAGAGGGCTTTCAGCCTGGGAAATAGTGTATGACAGAACCAACCAAAATAAATGAGCGGCGCTTCTACCCTCTCTTGGCATCAACCGCCGGGAGCGAGATTCCGCAAACGGAAAAAGAGGGTCGTGAAGTTTGGAATACATTCGACAAACTTCCGGAAGATAAAAGAAGAGTCCTCCTTTCCTCTCAGATCATTGAGAAGCTTTTTCAGGCCGAGAAAAATCTCAGGCTTTCTCCGGAAGATACGAACAAAGCTTCTCTATCGATCCGCAAGCTTTTCTTCGGCCAAATCCAGCCGCAAGACCTGCAAAGTCTTGTAGGGAATGAGATGAGTGAATACATCAAAAAAGAGATTCTAACCCTGAGTATTCCCCCAGAGCCTTTAGAAGAAGAGGCTGATGAACAGGAGAGTAAAGTTGAAGGAGCAGTAATCTCTCAGAGAGCAGTGCAGCAGGCAAAACTTCCACTTCTTGATGCGCTTGGCAAGTACCCAGCGCTTGGCAATCAACTGATTACTTCCGAACGCATCCGGGTGAAGTCCGAAAGCCAGCCCGTGCGGCCGTCTCTTTTTCACTGGCTCAAATACTACCGCGACGAGCTGGGTATCGGCTACCATGACAGCATCCAGCGCGGCCAGTTCCTGTATCGTTCCGAGAATGGCAAACGCCTGAGTCCTGAGGAGCGCGAACGAGTCAACTTGCTCCTTAAATCAGTCGAGGAACAATTCCCACTTCCCATTGATCTTGAGCGAAACGAGATTCGTTTCCCCGCGTTTGAGCATGAGCGCGCACCGCAGCCTGTCAGTGAAATTACCAAACCTGCTCAATCCATGGAGGAGCGGTATGCTGCGAGACCCACTCCTGCTATTTCTTCTACGCCGCACTTCTCATTTATGAAGGGGCCAAGTTTGGCGGCTCAACCGGAAAACGTGCCAGCTCCGGAACCGGTCCAGTCAAAAATCACCTGGAAGCCCCAGGAAATCCTTCAGGCTCCTCCTATCGCTGACAAGATGACGGCAGCTTCTTGGACGGGGCTTTCGGAACGAGGCGGGTTTTTCAGTTATGCAGGAATCAGTACTTAATCCTCTCAACAAGCCTCCAGAAAAAGTTTCCCAGCCGGAAGAGATACCTGCTGAAAATCTGCGCTTTTCCTCTACTCAGGTGCTGCCGGCTGAGGAAGAGGCCAAAATCGCCGCCGCTCGCAAGCAAATTTCCCAGAATGCTATGCAGGGAGCAATTGCTGCGCCCGCAAGTACGCCAGAAGCCAGCCAACCGATCTCTGCTGACTCCGATGCAGGTCACAGCCCTTTCTACATCAGCCCGGCGACGCGCCGAAAGAACTAAAAAATCGCTATGATGTCTAGTGTTCCCCAATTTACGGATGTCGAAGACAAGATCGCAGGCCCGCTTACCTGGAGGCAGATTCTCTGGATGATCGGTATGGGCGGTGTTCTTTTGGTACTCTACAATATTCTGAACAGTGCTGCTTTTTTTGTAGCGGCCATACCTGTTATCTTGGTGTTTTCTCTATTTGCTTTTTATCGTCCGAATGGCGTTTCGATGCTGACCTTTAGCTATTTTGCCATTTTTTATTTTTTTCCGTCCCAAGGTTTCCGTATGGGAACGTACGGCATCCAGGCCATCGAAACGTACTCTGTCTCAAGCGTCGGCCCCTTCCTCTCAGTCTGTGTCAGTTCCCGAACCGAAACGTCTGAGCCAGCAGCGCCTCAAAGAGTTGGCAAAAATGCTGGATGGAGGCGCTTAGCGCAAGTGTCTTCGAACATTGATTGATGTTAGAATAGCTAAGAAGCTATGGAATTATTGAAACCGAAACAAAAAACGAGCGGCGCGAGTACCCAGGCGTATGTCCATGTCGAAGAAATCCGTGAAGGCATCATCGTCCTGAAAAGCGGCGCGCTCCGGGCCATCCTCTTGGTTTCTTCGCTCAATTTCGATCTCAAGTCCAGTACCGAGCAGGATGCCATTATCGCTCAGTATCAGGCATTCTTGAATTCGCTTGATTTTCCGGTGCAGATCGTTGTGAGTTCGCGTCGCTTCGATGTAGCACCCTACCTTGAACAGCTTTCTGACAAGGAAAAAGAGCAGGGAAAACGAGCTGCTGCGCTTCCAAATCTCCGAATACCAGCACTTCATAAAGGCTCTTTCTGAAGCTTCTAACATCATGTCGAAATTTTTCTACGTGGTAGTGCCTTTTTCTCCGTCTGAGGACCAAAAGAACGGCCTTCTCGGAACGCTCTCCGGCATATTCAGTCCCAAGGCGGTGAAAAGCGATGAGAACCTCTTCGAAAGCTATCGCGGCCAGCTTTTCCAGCGCCTCGATCAAGTCGCCGCCGCTCTTTCGAGCACCGGAGTGCAGGCGACGAGACTGAATACTGAAGAGGTCATTGAACTGCTCTATGACAGTTACAATCCCTCCCTGTTTGCGGCCGATGACATAAAAGACGTAGACGATTTAGAACTCGCCTCATAATAAGCGCATGGAACCAGGCATCATTCTCCAAGAGCCGGATCAGGTTGGGGCTCCCCAGGGGCCGACCCCTCCCAGCAAAAAGGGATTGTTTTCGCGTGTGCGCGTACCCTCTGTCGGTCCGAGCGAGGATCTCTATCAGAAAGGCCTCTCGACGGTCCGTGATCTGATTGCTCCGCCGGCTATCAAGGTCATGCCGGGCAGTATGCGCATCGGGAGCGTCGTCGCACGCACCCTGTTCGTGGTTGCCTATCCGCGTTTCCTTTCAACGAGCTGGTTCTCGCCGATCGTCAACATCGATTTTCCAATGGATATCTCCCTTTTTATCCATCCCGTGGATACGGCAGAAATTCTCAAAAACCTGCGCAAACAGAGTGCTCAGATCCAGTCGCAAATAGGCCTTGAAGCGGAAGGCGGCAAGGTACGCAATCCGGTCCTTGAGACCGCACT
Source organism: Candidatus Moraniibacteriota bacterium (assembly GCA_037201605.1). GTDB lineage: Bacteria > Patescibacteriota > Minisyncoccia > Moranbacterales > UBA1568 > UBA1568. The sequence goes on from JBBCGM010000002.1 coordinate 149,453, forward strand.
TGAAGATGTTGAAGGCCTGCGCGATAGGCTGCAGCAGGGGACGGAACACTTCTTCCGTTTCGGACTCTATCTGACGCTCTATGGAGCCGATGACAAAGATCTGGACGACAAAACCAACCAGATCGAGGCAAATCTTGGAAGCCCAGCTGGTCTATACCAAGCCGGCTACCCTGCGCATGGACCAGGGCTTTATGGCGACGCGGCCGCTTGCAGAAGATACTTTGGACGTGGCCAACAATCTCAATACCGAGCCGCTCGCTACCACTTTCCCCTTTGTTTCGTCTGACCTTTCTTCTAACCAGGGTATTCTCTACGGTATTAATCGCCATAATAACAGCCCTGATTCTCTTCGATCGATTCCAGCTTGAGAACGCCAATATGGTGGTCTTTGCCAAGTCCGGTGCCGGAAAAAAGCTATACCGTGAAGCTCGAAGTGCTCCGCGCCATGATGTTCGGAGCAAGCGTCATCATCATCGATCCGGAAAACGAGTACAAGCACCTTTGTGAAGCGGTGGGCGGCAGCTTCTTGAAAATTTCTCTCAGTTCGGATGTGCACCTCAATCCGTTCGATCTGCCGACCCAGGTAGAGGATGAAGACACGGAGAGTATTTTCCGCAATACCATAGCCAATCTTGTCGGGCTTCTCCACCTGATGCTTGGCGATGTGACGCCTGAAGAAGACACGATACTCGACCGAGCCATTCATGAAACCTATGGCCTGCGCGATATCACCGCCCATTCCGATTCCCACGCCCTCACTCCGGACATGTTTCCGACCATGTCCGATCTCTACCAAGTGCTCCAGAATATGGAGGGCGGCGAAGGTTTGGCGCTGCGCTTAGAGCGCTACACGGAAGGCATTTTCGGCGGGTTCCTCAATAAACACACGAATATCTCGACCGACAATCAGCTGGTCGTTTTCAACATTCGCGATTTGGAGGAAGAATTGCGGCCGATCGCCATGTACATCGTCCTCCAATACATGTGGAACGAGATGCGCAAGAACGTCAAAAAGCGCCTGGTGGTCGTAGATGAGGCCTGGGTCATGATGCAAAACGAAGACGCAGCCTCGTTCCTTTTCGGGATCGCCAAACGGGCCCGTAAATACTATACGGGGCTTACGACCATCACCCAAGACATCGGGGATTTTATGAACTCCCGTTACGGCAAGCCGATTATTACCAACTCGTCTCTGCAGCTTCTGCTCCGCCAGTCACCAGCTTCTATTGAAACCATAGCCGAAACCTTTTATCTGACCGACAACGAGAAATTTCTCTTGCTTGAGAGTAACGTCGGAGAGGGTATTTTCTTCGCCGGTACCAAGCATGCCGCTATCAAAGTTATTGCTTCTTACAGCGAGGATCAAATTATTACTTCCGACCCGCGCCAACTCGCAGAGATTGAAGACGCTAAGAGAGACTTTGATAGCCAACCGTAGATATGGAAGCGACACCTCCCAAGATTAATATCGGACGCCAGAGCGCGCAGATCCAAGCAAGTCGCACCCGGATAGCGCTTCGTGAGCAGTCTTTGTCCGAAGAGGCAAAGTCAGTGCACTTTTTTGCCTATATGCCAGCTCTGCTTCTGGCTGTGTTCAAGGATATTCTAGATTTTACCGGGATAGGATCATTGCCTGCTATTGGAACAGCTGTGACGATAGTCGTTTCCTTCTTTATCTATATGTGCCTCCATGCTTTTGCTCCTCATGCCGATAGCCATGCCGGCATGCGCCGCGGACTGATCATGCTCTCCGGCGGAGGTATTGAGGCAATTTTCCTCGGCTTGAATTTTTTGCCTATTGAAACCCTGGCAGTGTTAGCGATTTATTTTTTGGACAAAAAGCCTTTCCAGAACATAGTGAATCGTCCTCTGAAAGTCTAGAAACTCACGCTGCCTACCTTTTGTTTAGAATAGAGAAAGAACTATGAGAGCATTTACCGCACATCAAAAGCGATTTATCGGGACGAGCGCCCTCATCCTGCTTTCTCTCGCCTTTTTCGCGTTTTTCGAAGAATCAAGCGGCTTGGGAGCAGCTCTCCAAGGCAGCATTATCGGACTTGTCTTCTTCTTTGTATTACCGCTTGCCTACTGCCGCCTTGTATTGCGTGAGCCGCTTTCCCACCTCGGCTGGCAGAAAAGCGTCTATAACTGGGCCCTTCCTTTCACCCTCCTTGTAACAGCCGCTTGGCTCGCTTTGGAATACCTACTCTCTCTTCGTTTTGGGCAGTTTTCCGAGATGTATTTTCTGCCGGTGCTGGTCGAACAGCATTTCCCCTGGTTCGTACTCTACGAAATCCTTATGGTGCCGCTCATCGTGGTTGTCTATGAAACCTTTTTTCGCGGCCTGATCCAAACCCTTTGGCTTTCTACTCTCGGATGGTACGCGGTCCTTGTCCAAGCGGGTCTCTTTTATGCCCTTTTCTTTGTGAGCACCAGTTTTACCTGGAATGCGCTCCCGCTGCTCCTTTTTGCTCCTGCCCGCCGGTATCATTGCGTACCGTACCCAATCCCTCTGGTTTTCCGTGCTCGCCTCATGGCTTTTTTTGCTGATAACCGATATCTTTATGCTAGCGGTTCGCTCCTAAATTTCCGATTATGCGCCTTTTCTTGCAGAAAAAACACAAAAGAATCCTCTCCTTTTTTGCCATCCTCATTTTCTTTTTTTCCGGTGCGTTGCCTACCTTTGCGCTTTTTGGGGGCCTGAAAATCCCGACACCTTCCAACATCGCTTCTGACATCGAAAAGCGCTACCACATCGATCTGGAAAATATCCAGGATACAGGAGAGATTTTCAATGTGGCTCAAAACAAGCAGCCGGCGCCCCAGGTTTCGCTCTTCTTCAGTCCGAGCGACCCGCGGCCGGGCGAGAAAATCTCTGCTCAAGCCTTTCCTACCTATTTTATTACTACGCCTGAGAACCTTTACTATACCTGGTACCTGAAGCGCCAAGGGTGTGACCTGTCGAATAGCCCCTCATCTGCCAATCGTACGGCTTGCGACCGAAATGGAGACGGCCGGATCACCGTTGAAGATTGGAAAGTGGAAGCGATGCGTATCCTGGCGCAAAACGGCTATGATTCTACCGAGACAAATTATTCGGCTGCCGCGGATAGCGATGGCTACCGAGCTCCTTTTGGAGGCAACAACCAAACGAATAACGCCCATTATTGCTATATAAACGATGCCCGTACCGGAGTCAATTACGAGATCGCCGATTCGGGGGAGATTTCTTTTTCTTGTCCGTCCGGTACCAGCCCGGTATGTATGATTCCCGACCAGGGTTTTGAGCCCTCCACTATTCCCGGGAACACGGCTGGCAACAGCGATGATGGAGAAACATTCACTGTGAGCGATACCGGCGAGTGCGCGATCTCGGGGCTCCCGGCCTGCGGTTCGGATGGGAATCCGGTCTGTGGCGTAGGCACGCCGCGCTGTGTGGCTGATCCTCAGAATGACGCGACGCTTTCTGCGGATCGGCGCTTACTTCCTGTAATGCTGCGCCTCGCAGTGAATCGGACCCGTATTGCCGCCACTTGTTTCCCAGTGCTCCTGGTACGACCACGGGCGACGGATCATTCGGCACGACCGAAGAGCGTTTCTGGGGGACCGACCCCAATGACGATGACACCGCAGACAACGGCAATAAGGATGAGGCCAACGTGGCAGGTCTCGGACAATCGATTTTTACTTGGAATTACGATTCCGGTGATCAAGTCGGCGTCGCAGTCGAGGGAGCTTCCCTGATTGCCACCAAGCACGAAGACAATTCCGTCATGATCATGTGGGCTTTCCCCAAGAATGATTGCCCTGTGGATGTAGCGGATTCCACTGGCTCCTACAGCCAGAAGATCAACGGCTATTCCGTGGAATTTGAAACGGCCAATATCGACCTCAATAAATGTATCGAACGCAACCTTGTCGATCCTACCCAGGGCGGCCAACCTACCAATCTCCAGGTCCAAGTTTCGGCTACTCCCCAAGATCCGATTAATGACGAGAGTGGTGACAAAGGCGGTGACGTGGTGACGGCTTTGGCTTCTGTGAGCAATAGCCAACAGGATAGCTCTGGGACCACTTACGACTGGCAGGTAGATCTCAGCAACAATATCCAATTCAGTTCTGCTATCGGCCCGACAGCCGATGTGACTGAAGATCTGCGGACTTTGGGTCTTCTGGGTGCTACCGAAGGCAACATGCTCTCAAGCGTTCGGTCCAAGCTCGACATTCCGAGAACGGCAACGCTCGGCGGCCGCCCCCTTTCCAGCTATCTTCTGAGCGATGTCGGGTACTTGCGTTTCTCGGTACGCGTCACGGAGAATTTTTCTTCCAATGTTACCCGCAAGGGCAGGAGCGACGTGATCGTCAAATTTGTCTCAAGTGGCAAGAAGATTTCGGCCTACAAGGCGGAGCCGGTCCTTATTTCCGGAAAAATGCGCGTTGCCCCTGCCTGCCTCGCGTAATGTGATCTGCAACGATGACGTGCTCGACCGCAGCGTGTGCCGCGTCGTCCAGAATGAAGTTATCGGACTTCGTGTCGATCCCTCGGGACTGAGTAATTTCTCTTGGATGGTCAACGGAGTGCCGCTTTCCTGTACCCAGTCCGGTGTGTCGCCTGACTGCGTAGATGGGACTCAGAACGAGGTGACCTTTTTACCAGTGACGGGAAATATAGGCGATACGTATACCGTGACGCTTATTGCAAGCGATGCTGAAAGCGGAAAGACCGTCACCTTGGCGCGCACCTTTAATGTCATTGAGCCCCAAGTTACCATTGTGTCGGCTGATGAGAATCTGGTATGGAGGCAACTCTTGGGCCAGTACCGTGATATCACGGGCCAGGCAACCGACTGTCCAGATGGGCTCTGCAATGATTACAGCGAAGACATACTCGATACCTATGCCGGCGACGTGCCCGTGCTCAAAGCGAAGTTTATTCCGAGCTTCCTCGGAGCTTCCTCCGAGCGTGCCTGGAAGCTGGACGGACAAGAGATCGGCGAAGACCAGTCGCAACAGATTTCCTTTGCAGCCGACAAGCCGGCAGGCAGCGAGTACAATATCACTCTCTCGGCGAGCATAGCCCAGTCCGATGAGACGCGGCGTGCTTTGCTTGATACCTGGGGGGTTTCGCCGCTCAATTCTCCGGAAGTCAACTTTAGCGATAGTGCCCAGGTACAGCTCCTTGATCCCAATCTGGCTGCGGCGCCAAAAGGAATAATCCAACGCTCTTTTGCAGCAATCGCTTCTTACCTGCCGAGCTCCCTCCTCTTCTCGCTCCGCATCTTGCTTTCCGGAGCCCTCATTCTCTTTGCTGCAAGCTTTGTCATGGCAGCTGTTCCAGGCGAGCGTCTCGCCTCCCGTCCCGTGAAGGCCGAGGAAGAATAGAAGGTAAACGAAAAGCAAAAAACCCGGATATCCCGGGTTTTTTATATGGTGTGGGCAGGGAGGGACTCGAACCCTCAATTCACAAGGGAAACCAGTTCCTAAGACTGGCGCGTATACCAATTCCGCCACCTGCCCGAAACAACTAGACTATCTTTGCATGTTCTCCGAAAAAGGCAAGAAGCCTCTTCCCCTCTTCTTCGGTGGCGCCCCCCTCGTATTCGCCATGGTGGCGCGTCGTGTCTCCGTAGGTATGCTTCTTGTGATCCAGATGGAGGCTTATGTGCAGAGCCATCTTTTCCATGCGCGTGTAGGCATGGAAGCGCGGATAGCCGCCACGCCCCAACTCTCGCACGAAGCTCATCTCGTTGTTTTCTTGGCGCTGAAAAAGCATACCCCGCCCGTCGCATGAGGGTAAGCGCATTCTCAGTAATAGGATTGACGGTGATTTTCATGTCGGAGCGCCGGGATTGAACCCGGTCTACACCCACCCGAAGGGCGCGTACTACCGGTATACTACGCTCCGATACTTCTCGCTACTCTACATAGTGCTTCTTCTTGATCGCTTTTTCTTGGGAAGTCTTCTCTTCTTCGATGGCCTGCTTGGCCAGGCGGCGCAGTTCTTCCGTATCGTGTGAAGCAAGCTCTCTCGCGCGGGCCAGAAGCGTCTCGCGCGTATTACGCTTTGGGTCCTCGATGACTTCCGCCAGAAGGATATCCAGCAGAGCACCGATCTTCGGGCCGGCTGGAATAGCGAGCGTCTCAATGAGTCCGTACCTTTGAGAGCAAGCATCTTGGCCGAGAGCGGATCCTGGGACACTTTTTCGATCATGTATTCCAGGTGGCGCAATTTGTAGGGCTTGGCCTTGGGCACGCCGGAACCCAGGCGGTCTCCGATGCGCACGGCCATCAGATCATCCATGTTTTGGAGCCCTACCCGTTTGACGAGGCGGCGTACCGAGGCTTCCGTCACCTCGTCCACATTGTAGTAGAAGAGATGGTTGTCGACGAGCAGTGTCGCTTTCTCGACCACGGCGCGCGGGTAGCGCATGCGGGTGAGAATCACGCGCGTCATACGGGCTCCTACATGGTCGTGATTGTAGAAGGTCGAGCGATAGCCCTCGCCGCGCTTGGTGCGGGGCTTGGCAACATCGTGAAGAAGGGCGGCCAGCCGCACGGAGAGCTTGCGGGATGGGCAGGTGGCCAAGGCGCGCACGTTGTGTTCCCAGACCGTGTAGATGTGGTGGAGGTTCTGGGTGACGCCGATACCCTCGCGCAGCTCGGGGATGATAAATTGCAGGAGTCCGGCAGCTTCCAAGAGTTCAACGCCGTAGGCCGGCGAGTCCGAAAGAATAATTTTGGAGGAATTCGTCGCGGATGCGTTCCTGAGAAATAGCCTGCAAGCCGGCTGCCTCTTCTTTGAGCGCTACAAAAGTTGCATCCTCAATGCGCCAGTCTTGACGCGGCTCTTTCGCTTTCGGATCGCGCAGTTCGGCGGCAAAGCGCACCGCCCGCATGAGGCGGAGGGGCGTCCCTCCCGGAAGCGCGCATGGGGATCGCCAACGGTGCGGATCACTTTTTCCTTCAGATCCGTTTGGCCGGCGTACGGATCAATGAGGACAAAAGCCCCATCCCGCTTGCCGTAGGCTAGGGCATTGATCGTGAAGTCGCGCCGACTGAGATCCTCTTCAAGGGTCGTTACGAAATCCAACTGCTCCGGTCGGCGTTTGTCCGTATAGGCCGATTCGCGCCGGTAGGTCGTGACTTCGATGATGTCGTGTTCAAAACGCTCTGGGGTAGTGGAGAGAAAACGAGGCACCTTGATGCCGACGGTACCGAAGGTGTTTTCGTACACGTGGTCGGGAAAAAGTTTCTGGACTTCTTCCGGACGAGCGTTGGTCGCCAAATCCCAGTCTTTGGGCGCGCGTCCCAGCACCAGATCGCGGACCGAGCCGCCGACAGCGAACGCCTCGAAACCGGCCTCACCGAGAGCGGCCATAATGTCGGACACCGGTTGGGGAAGCGGGGTACTGCATACCGAAAGGGAGACGAAGAATTTAGAGAGTGCGCTTTTTCTCCTCTTCTTTGTAGATGATGAGCGTGTCGCCGACCGCTATCTTGATCGAGCCTTCGAAGACCACGCCGCACTCATTGCCCTGACCGACTTCATCGACGTTCTGTTTGTTCTGCTGCAGATTCGCCATGCGTCCATGGCCCAGGGACTCTCCATCGCGCATGACCTCGATCATCGAGCCGCGCAAGAGCTTGCCTTCGGAAACGCGGCCGCCGACAATCATGTCGCGCTTGCCGGTCTTGAAAATAGCGAGCACGGAAAGCTTGCCCGAATCGGTCCGCACGATTTCAGGCGGCAGGAGTGTTGCCAGTTTGTCTTTGATAGCCTCGACGAGTTTGTAGATGATGTCATAGCGTTCGATCGTAACGCCGCTGGTCTCAGCCAGCCTTTTTGCCACGGGAGTCGGATCGGTATTAAAGCCCACGATAAGCGCATGCGCGCTTGCGGCCAGGCGTACGTCGCTTTCCGTGATGCTGCCGACGCCGGAGCCGAGCATTTCCAATTCGATTTCGTCGGATTGCAGGGTGTTCAAAATCTGCTCGACGGCTTCCAGCGATCCTGGACATCGGCTTTGAGCAGGAGCGAGAGTTTTCGGTGTTCTATTTCTACCCCTTCCTCTTCCTGGGACTTGATTTTGGCGACGCTGGCACGCGGAGCGTCCTTGAGAAGCGCTTCGCGGGATTTGGTGCGGGCCAAACCTTTGTCGCTTACGACTTGGATGATGTCGTTTACTTGGGGAGCGGCGCTGAAGCCGTAGAGGGGTAGCTGGTACGGAGGGGCCGGCGCTTTCAATGGAGCGTCCGGTGAAGTCTTCGATACGGCGGATGCGGCCGAAAGTGCCGCCGGCGACAACGTCTTGGCCGATCTTCAATTCGCCGGTCCGTACCAATGCCGTAGCGACCGGACCCTTCTGGGGGTCAAGGTGGCTTTCGAGCACGACAGCCAGTCCGTCGCGCTTGGCGTCGGCGCGGAAGTCTTCGACCTCGGCAAGGAGCAGAATGCTTTCCAGCAGAGTATCGATATTGATGTTATTTTTGGCGCTGATCTCGACAGCGATCGTGTCTCCGCCCCAGCCTTCGAACAGAATGCCGTTCTCAGCCAGTTCTTGTTTGACGCGCGGGGCATCAGCATCGGGTTTATCGATTTTGTTGATAGCCACAATGACCGGCAGGCGCCGCTCCTTGATGTAGGCGATCACTTCCTTGGTCTGCGGCCGGACGCCGTCGTCAGCGGCCACTACCAGGATAGCGATGTCGGCAATCGAGAGGCCGCGCTTGCGCATAGCGGCAAACGCTTCGTGGCCCGGGGTATCGAGAAAGGTAATGGCTTTTTTGTGGCGCTTCACTTGGTAGGCGCTCAAATGCTGGGTGATGCCGCCGGCCTCGCCCAAGGCGACGCTCGCCTTGCGGATAGTATCGAGCAGAGTCGTTTTGCCGTGGTCGACATGTCCTAGGATGGTCACGATCGGTGCGCGCGGTGCCAGGTTCTTGCCCGAGTTCTTTTCCTCGGCCAGAATTTTGCTGAGGCTCTCAGGAGTCAGGCTGCCGCTCGCATCGCTCTCCTGAATTTCTTCGGCTTCGAATCCCAGATCGGTAGCGATCACGCTTGCAGTTTCAAAATCGATTTCCTCGTTAATCGTCGCGAGAATCCCGTTTTTCATGAGTTCCGTGATGAGTGCCGGTACCGGGACAGCCAAAAGCTCCGCCAGTTTTTTGACGGTGACGGATGCGGGCAGGGCAATCGGTTTGAGTTCGGGAGCGGTTTCTTCTGGCATGATTTTTATACTTTGGCTTTAGGCTTGCCGTTTATGGCGTGGCTAATGGTTTCGCGTTCTTCGTCCGTAAAGGGGAAGCCATCCGGCTCACCTACGGTAACGGGTTTGGCGTAGACGCGGGTGCCTTCGCGGGTGTGGAGCGAGGGAAAACACCAGTCCCGAGTTCTTGCCGTCGAGGAGCGCAACAGAGAAGCTTTGGTTTCCGCCCACTTCCTTAAAGGGGTTGAAGCGCAGAACGCTCGTCTTGTGGACGCTTTTCAGTACCAGTTCGCGCAGCCGGTTGGAAATCTCGTAGAGTTCCTGGATTTCAGTATCAAGGGCCCGCGTTTCCTTGAGCTGCTCGGTCAGCACTTTTTCCAGGTCTTTGGCATCTTTGCCTGAGAAGAAGATAGCCAGTTTCTTCTGGGTGGCGCGCTGTTTGAGCCCCAGGATAATCAGGAAAATGAGGAGGAGAAGCTCCAAAATGAGCACGCCGGCCAGTATTCCATAGAAAAGAACCGGAGAAAGCGGTGGCAGAAAGGCGAGCATAAGGGGCAAATTCGCAGGTCTTATGCTCACCGTATCACGATAAAAGCGTTTTGTAAAGCAAAAAAGGCATTTTCAGCCGCCTTTTCTCATTTGGCGGAATTACGTAATTAATTACATAATTCGCTTGTTGGCGGGGATTTTTTCGAGATCCTCCGCGGTAAGGGACGCAGATAGGCAAAGCGAGGACCTTGTCGGTGACTTCTTCTAAGAAAACGCTCTGTTTGCGCACCCAGACATCATAATCCCCGTAGAGATGCTGATACACAACGACGTCTTCCAGCGTCGCTTCGTCTCGTCCCAGGCAGATCACCCGGAACTCCTCTCCCTTGTAATGGCGATAGATTCCCAGCTGCATACAGGCAGTATAGCGCATTTTGGCTTGCCGAGAGCGGCAAATTCGCGTATACAAAGAGGGCAATTAAGAACGGAGAAGTGGCCGAGTGGTTGAAGGCACCGCTCTCGAAAAGCGGCATACCCGAAAGGGTATCGTGAGTTCGAATCTCACCTTCTCCGCAGCAACAAAGTCCTAGTGCCCTTGCGGTACTAGGCTTTTTGAAGGCTAAAAAGGCTTTAGAATAGGCGTATTTTGACTATTGACTTTTATCCTTAAAAGGTGTATAATAGACCGTTGAACATTAACAATTTCATCACCACAGCTTTTGGGATATCTGCCCTAAGGTAAGCCCAAACGCTGTGGTGAAAACCAGAGTCCAGTTTCTCCGGGTGAGGGGATAATTCTAGTGGGCACAGAAGCCCAATGGAGCACATCATGACCAATTTCGCATCAAAAGATCTGACTGCTGGTGAACTGAACGCTCTGGTCAAGAAGGCTGGTGGCGACGAGAAGGTTCGCAAGTACTTTCCGGTGAGCTCAAGATTCAGCTCCTGTCGACTACGGCCGAAGCGATCGTGGTTCCGGAATCTGTCGATCAGTTCCTGACCGTCGACCCCGGCCTCGCCTTTGCCGAACGCATCATGCGCGGCAACTACGGCTGGCGCAACAGCGATCTCACCGAGAAGCGATTCCCGGTGACGGCCGAACAGGTCGGCGACTGGGAGTGGAAGCTCTTCCACTTCGATCGCGACATCTCTTCCGAAGAAGCCATCCGGCTGATGAAGGAAGACGGCTACGACGCGGGCCAGATCGGCCACATCCTCACCTTCGGGGAGAAATACCCCGAGGAACAGCGGAAGTTCCCGATCATCGGTCTCGGCTCGGTCGCCAAGGTCAGCCTGAACCGTGATGTCCCGGGACTGTGGCACGACCTATGGCAAGCGTAAGCTGGGCCTCAATTGGTTCGGCAGTGACTGGATTCGGTACTACCGTTTCCTCGGCGTTCGCCGGCGCTCGGTCGCTTGAGCCTCGGCTCTCTGGTCTTGGGTCCTCGAACCCTTTGACCCTTCGGTTTGAATGTTACCCCCTCTTGCAGCGCAGGAGGGGGGATTTTTTTTGCTATAATATACACATCAACAAAGCAGTCTTATGGCTACGGCTTAAGACATGTTGGTCGCAAACAAACAGATCAGAATGACAGTGGTCACGATTGCTGTTAGCGTATCGTTTTGATTGTCTCCAAAAAAGACAGAGTTGGTATCTCTTTCTCACGACTTATGTCGTACAAGATATACAGGTAGGAGAGTGTTTTCTAGAAACTTCAAATACTAGTGCAATAGACGGGAAGAGATACAAGGTGCTCGGTCGCCAAGGTCAACCTGAACCGTAATGTCCCGGAACTGTGGAACGACAATGGCAAGCGTAAGCTGAACCTCAATTGGTTCGACAATGACTGGAATCGGAACTACCGTTTCCCTCGGCGTTCGCCACTCTCACTTTTCTCCTTTCTTAATGGAAGGAGTTTTTTGTATCTGTTGGCGTTTCCAGGCTCCGAGCATACGACCCACTTCTTCCAACGTATTGCTAATATGTGTGTACTTTTTTGTATCGAGAAATTTAGATTCCCAAGCCAGGAGTAAAAGAATTTAATAAGGTCTACTCGAGAGATTGCCCGATCAATGAGGATGATCTTTTCGGATTTCTGAGAGTAGCTTGCTAGAAAACTATATTCAATGGCATTGAGACAAGTGTCATCAATCTTTTCCCTAGAGTATGACGAGCCTGTTTGCTAAAATGTGGAAGATAGCCCTGCCAAATACCGTAAACATCTTTCAACTTTAATACCACTGGTACTAAATTTGTTTGGGAAAACTGCGGGGGGGGGGTAGCCATAAAGGAATGAATCAAAGAAAAAATAAAAAATTTACGGATAGCTACAATAAAATCATATCCATTGAAAATCTCCTCGATGCTTGGAAGAGTTTCAACGAGGCAAGAAAAGGAAGAAGGATGTCCAACTGTTTGAGTATGGTTTACTCGATAATCTCTTAAATCTTCAGAGGATTTAGAAAATAAAACCTATACGCACGGAGGATATAAAGCGTTCAAAGTAAATGACCCGAAGCCAAGAGATATTCATAAGGCCAGCGTGAAGGATAGGGTGCTCCATCACGCCCTTTATCAAGTTTTGGCACCTTTTTATTTTCCGCTCTTTATTTCAGATTCCTATTCTTGTCAAGATAAGAAGGGTACTCATAAGGCTTTGAAAGGTTTCAAAAGTTGGAGATAGGGTTCAAAAAATCACACGAAACAGTGCTATGTTCTCAAATGTGATATCAAAAAGTTCTTTGCCAGTATTGACCAAGATATTCTTATAGAAATTCTAAAAGAGAGAATAGTAGATGAAGATGTTTTGTGGTTATTACAGAGAGTCATTGAGAGCTTTTACTCTACTAAAAAACGAAAGGGTTTGCCTTTGGGGAATCTCACTTCCCAACTTTTGGTAAATATTTATATGCACGAGTTTGACCAATATATGAAGCAAGAATTGAGAATAAAGCACTATATCCGCTATGCAGACGATTTTGTTATTTTTGGAGAGAACGAAGAGTATCTAGTAAAGGTTCTACAGAACATCAAAGACTTTTTGAGGGAAAAATTACAGTTGGAACTCCACCCGTACAAAGTGTCTATTGAGACCTTGGCAAGCGGAGTAGATTTCTTAGGTTGGGTACACTTCTCAAGACATAGAGTTATCAGAACTACCACTAAGAAAAGAATGGTACGGAACCTCAAGAGAAAGTTGGGAAGTGAAGGGTATGAAGCAACAAGAGAATCTTATTTGGGTATGTTAAGGCATGGGAATGCTTATGAGCTACAAGTGAAAATTGAGAAATTTAATTCAGAACACTGAGCCGAATCAGGTTAGAAATGGTTATAGGAGGGCGTAACTCTTATCACTTTTTAGCCTGCACGAGACACGTCGAACAGAGTCTTGAAAATGCGCCAACTTTCCTTAATTGTTTTGATCCCTGAAGGTTCTAAATTGAGCCGGTCTGCCATTTAATAAAAACTTAGAAATAGGGTATAATAAAAAAGAATGATTCTTTCTATATCTTATTTTTTAAAATATAGAATTTTCATTTAAAAATACAAAAATACAAAAAACATAGAAAGAGTATAAAATCTTTTCGTGTAATCCTACCGTATTGAATTCTGCCTCTTCATAAAAATGAAAAGGCTATCGAACGGATTGAGAGGGAAAAGCGTTACCAGAACGGCTTATCCCAGAATATTTTTTTGTATATATTCTGGAGACATTTTTCTAATGTCGGCCAAATCAGTAGCACTTTCATGCCCCTCATGAACAAGTCTCTGCAAACTAATATCTCTTGGGAATAAGCGCATTTATATTTGTGATTTTTTTGGCGTATATACCCGCTTCAGTCCTTGCTATTGTCTATGAGCCAGGAGAAACACTTGAGCCGGACTGTACTCCTACAGCTGATGAATGTACCGTCGCAACTTCTGCCGGTAGTATTTCTATAAATGGCGAATCTGCACAAGCCTTTACTTTTAGCGCCGGTACTACAGGTTTGGACTTTGCAATTGCTGTTTCGAGTGATGCATTGACTTTCAACTTGCCTACTGCTTCAAGTACCGCTCGCGGCCTTGTCTCGACTGGAACTCAGACATTTGCTGGCGACAAAACCTTCACCGGGTGCAACGACGCTAGCGGCTACCACAGTTTCTGCCCTTACTATTGGAAGTGATTCCATCGCTGAGTATGTCGCTGATACCGTTGGCCTTATGACTGCCGGTAATACTGAAAGTCTGGTCAGCGTCGTGTATAACGATAGTGATAATAAGCTCACTTTCGTTGTGGACAATGACCTTGCTCATTATTCTAACGCTACCAGTGGCTTCATTACTCTGCTTCGCTTTCGGAAACCATTACTGGACTTGATTACAACAATACGACTGGTACGTTTTCACTCGCAAGCGGTTATGTGCTTCCTACTACTGCTTCGATCACCGAATGGGATGCGGCAGCTGATCAGTCACATGTACCACTTACTCTTGGCACTGCAGTGGTCTTTCAATCAATGGTTCCCAGGGTGCTGTCTTTGGGTCTGGCAAGCGGGGGTGTTACGGGTGCGCTTTCTGGTACTGATTGGAGTACCTTTAACAATAAGGAAAACAGTTTGACTTTTACGGGTAACGGAATTTCAGCAGAAGCGGCGATACTATTACCGTCACGACATGCTCCGATGGAGAAGTGCTTAAATTTAGCGGCTCATCGTGGTCGTGTGCGGAGACGAAAATACGGACACTAATACGCTCTATGCGGCAGGGCGGGAATTTCTCTTGCGAGTGACACATTTTCATTCAGCCCGAGTAGCTTGTTGTCAGTCGGTGGAATATCTGGCAGTGATGAAATTATTGTATCGGACAGCGGTACCCCGAAGCGCATCACCTACGACAATTTGTTTGGGAATGTTCTTGGTTCTCTTAATTACCAAGGTACTTGGAATGCAAATACTGATACGCCTTCTTTGAGTGGAGCCTGTTCTTCGGGGAGTAAGGGGCATTATTATGTAGTGGAAGTGACAGGAAGCACTGATCTTGATGGTAATGACACATGGAACATCGGGGACTGGGCAGTCTGTAACGGTTCTGGATGGCAGCGCGTACAAACTGCAAGCGGCGTCTCAAGTGTCTTTGGTCGCGGAGGTGCGGTGACTGCACAAAGTGGTGACTACAGCGCTAATCTCATTACCAATGCGACCTCAGGATCAATATCTTCGGCGACCGTACAGGAGGCGATCAATGAACTTGATAGCGAAAATTGAGTGCAGCTCTTACAAGCGGAAGAATTCTTGTGGGTAATTCATCTAACATTGCGACGGCCGTTTCTCTTTCAGGGGATGCAGCTATCAGTAATACGGGCGTACTCACGATTGCTGCCAATGCTATCACGACGGGCAAAATAAATGATCTTGCGGTTACAAATGGAAAGCTTGCGGGGGACGCGGTGAATTCAAGTAAAATAGCAGATGGCAGTATTGTGAATGCGGACGTGAATGCAAGTGCTGGCATCGCACTTTCAAAGCTTGCGGATGGTACAAATATTGTTACCTCATTGGGCACCCCTTCAGGATCAAACTCAAATGGTGGATCTATCTCATCAAATGTCCTTACGCTCTCTCTCGCAAATACAAGCAACTCGGGCCTTGTGTCACCGGGTACCAGACGTTTGGTGGAGCAAAGACCTTTACGAATGCCATTGCTGCCCCCACTACTTCAAATACCATTAATGGTCTGATAATAAACTCTGGGGCTATGAGTGGAGCCACAGGGCTCACTTCTTCTGGCACCATTACATTTTCAGATCTCCCAAACGGTTTGGTAAGTGCCTCTTCTGGAGTTCTGGTAGGTGGCGCAACTATCAATAATTCAAATTGGTCTGGTACTGATTTAGCAGTAGCAAATGGTGGTACAGGAGTATCGACACTCACGACTAATGGAATCTTGTATGGCAACGGCTCATCGGCTTTGCAAGTAACGAGCGCGGGTACTTCTGGACAGTTACTGGTTGCAAACGTTTCAGGTATACCTACATTTGTCAGCGCAAGCGGTGATGCTACGCTTGGCAGTGATGGTACCTTTACCCTTACGAATAACGCGGTGACAAGTGATACGATCGAGAACGGGAGTATCACCTTTGCTGATTTGGCAAGCAACGATTGTAGTGAAAATCAAATTATGCAGTATAACGGTACAGCCTGGGTCTGTGCCGACATTCCAACAGGTACCGCTTCTGAGGCATGGTTAACAACTGATGGAGAGATACCCGATTCTATTGAAGATGACATTTATACCAATGGTAACGTAGGTATTGGTACTGATAATCCAGAATTCAAGCTCGAAATTGACAGTGGAGTAGAGGGTCTCAGCGGTGTTCGCATTACTCAGCTCAATAGCTTGAGTACAACTTCTGCGGGCGCACCGCTTGGCGTGGATGCTAGTGGAATGCTCGTTGTATTAAGTACGGAGACAACGCTAATGTTCCGTCGGTGGTCGTCTTGGATAACACTATAGGAAATTCTGCATCTGTCACCCAGGCCGGCCGCTATATTGTGCCGCCTGATAATCTTAGTGGAGACGTTTGTCGGTCATGCGGATGAATATGCTGACTATGATGGAACCAGCTTTACATTTACCAGTCCCAATACGGGCGATAAGGCGTTAGTTACTATTGGGAGTAATGCTGGGAATTTGTATACTTTTAGCGACGAAGGTTGGGGACGCTTACAGGGACAAGTGCCGGAAGCGATGAAACAAACTCGCAGCTTGAACTTTATCCGTACTGGTAGTACTCAGTCCGTTGCTGCGGATGGTACATATATATTTAATACTATTAGGCCTCAAAAATAATTCAGATATAACTCCTAATTTATCGACAGGGGAAATAACTCTTCTGCCTGGCGTATATCGTGTATCATCACAATCAGTGGGTGCCAAAAGACTGTTCATTAATGGTGTAGAGGATGCTACTTCTGGTGCTGCAACCAACACTATGATGGAACATACTATCAAAGTCTATACCCCATCTATTCTCACCATGAGAGCTGTTTCTTCTGCGACGCTCGCTCTTCAGACGAATGCAGTGCAAAGTAATATGATAATCATGAAAGTTGACTCTACCACCGCTACACTGTCATCGCTCTCTAACGGTTACGCTACCAATGCGGTCGATGGCAAGACAACAAGTGTAACTTTCACAATGCCTGCTGCGGCAAATCATGATGGAAATCTTGTATTCTTACGGTAGTAACGGCTACAGGGGCGACCGTTTCAAATGTCAGTACGCCAGTCTTTAATTCTTCAACAGGAAAAGTGACCTTTACGGCAGATATCGCGATGGCAGACGACCCCAGTTTAAATGTTCCAGATACAAAGTCGATTACCTATAACATTACCATCGGCGCTTACAGTGCCACAGCTTCTGGAACTGTTGTAACTGATTGCTATTGCCCGGAGCGCTCAGCACCAGCCAGTCGTCTTACGCTGCGGCAAACAGCGGAGACGTAGTAAGGATCACAGCCGCCGAATACGACAGTGTAGCCCAAATTATGGGTGCAGCCCGCTATGGAATTGAAGATGCAAAAATACCGCAAGTCGAGGCTGGCTCACCGTATGAGGCGGGAAACTTTGCGATGACTTTCTGCCAAATGTTGCGGGGATTACAAAGTTACCAGCAATAATTACGTTGTCGCTTTCAAATACTATGGTGGCACTATTCCAACAAACGCATCTCAGCCTGCTACGGGCGTGGAGCATATTTCACTTCTGGGCAGCCCGACTGCAACGACCACGACCACCGGTTTTAGTCCTATCGTCACAACGAATCAGGCCATTCCTACTGCAAATGTTATAAACTATTTCGTCATAAAAACACCGAGCACTGTACCAAGCAGTACTCAAAGCGTCCAATTGGCGCTTGAGGCAGGCTCCGTAAGGTATAGGGCGACTACTTTCACAGGCGGAAGTACTGCTTACTACACGACACCGTCTTATCCAACTCCTCCGACATCAATAGGTACAACATGGAATGCAATTGCCTTCTATCAAGCAATTGGAACACCCACAAAGAATTGGTAATCAGTATGGTATTCAAGAAACTGACAAAAAAAACAAAAGGTTACATAGTAATTCCCATACTTCTTATCGGTCTTGGATGCCTCTACTACTTTGTCTTGCGAACCCCTCAACAAAAAATGGGTGCTAATTATAAAGTCGATGCAAATACAGCAAGACAAGTAATCAGTGAATTGAAGACAATTTATCCGAGCGCAGACGATAATAAGCAAATTACAGTCACTTATATCGGTGATCCTACTAGCCTTGCATCTATCGAAGACCTCAAAAAAGCTCAACCAGGTGATTATCTTATAAAATTTGACTATCGCAATCATGCTGTATTATGGCGGTCGACGACTGAAAAAATCATTACTATTATCGACACCAATCTGTTGTTAATCTCGTAGTATCTACTACCGTTAGTGATCAATTTGCTGCGAGAATAGCGAAACTAATTGAAGCTTCTTCGCCAGCTATCAGCGTTCAGGTGATGCGGATGCAGAGCAATACGCCGCATAATATAATTGTTGTCAACAACCCTCATTTTGAAGCGAGTGCCAATGCCCTTGTGAAAGATTTAGGCGGTGAGATCGGAGAGTTGCCGGAGGGACAAAAAGCCGATCCCGAAGCCAGTTTGCAGATATTCTTAAACCAAGAATTTGCCTTGGAGGAGAGATAGTATCATTAATGATGAAATGAGAAAAAACCAAGCGATGGGATATAATAATCAGAGTGAGAGAAAGATGGAGAAAAAATAAATAAAAAGTATGCCAAAATCTAATGTAGAGAAGAACGAAATTTCGGATACTGCAGAATCTGTATCCATGACCAAGGACGAAGTACCGACTCTGTCTTCCTTGAAAAAAAGAGAAAAGACAGTTTTGAGAAAGACCCCTCCAACTTCAAACAAAACCAAGAGTACGGTTTGGACCATGCTTTTTGTTGGGGCATTACTGGTAATAGCTTTGGTAATCCATGAGATCCGCTTCGAATCATTCTTCTTCTCAAAAATCCTGATAAAGAGCTTGCCAGGGCGCTTGCGGCGTAGAAGAGTATATGCTCTTGCCTCAAGGAGAGGAAGCGATCCTTGCCACTGTGAAGGATGCCAAAACCCTGACAGCAGACCAACCCTTTTTACCGGAAGCATTGATGGCGATCAACTCTTAGTTTTTCCAGAGTCGCGCAAAGCAATTATTTGGAGTCCAACGCGTAAGATAATCGTGAATGCTGGTCCAATTCAGGATAATATGGCTGCAAATAATGCGAGTGGAGAATCATCAGTAAAGATCCTCAGAACCCTGTAGCTATGGAAGCTACTGCTTCGCAGAGAGAAACCGTATCGGTTGAGGTTCGGAACGGCACCAGTGAAAGTGGCTTGGCCTCTCGGATAGCGGATGATATTAAGGACCGCGAAGGTTTTGATGTAAGTACGGTCGGGGACGCGGCGAATCAAGAGTACGAGCAAACAGTCATTTTTGTCCTGACACAGAGTGAATCAGTACGTACTCGAGCCAAGAGCTCCTAGAAGCATTCAAAGCCGAAAGGATTGAGACACTTCCATCTGGTGAAAAGACAACTGGAGGGGATATCTTAATGATACTAGGTGCAAATTAAAAAGGAGAGTAGTAAGAGAAGAAATACAAACAAAAAAAGAGATCATGACTGTGTATGCCCGTCCATGTTTATCACCAATACGATATATCCTTGTGACAGGAACATTTTTAGGATGGTTTTTGTGGCTTTTTTTCTTAATGTTTCTTTCTTCCTGTGCTGGCTTCTGAAACTGAGGGTATCATCCTCACTGGCGGTAACGAGGGACACGCCTGGAGCGATCAGGTGGGCTGGATCAACTTTGGGACTTTCAAACGGTGCCATTAGAATACTGATGCTGGCCTTACTGGTTTTGCCTGGAGCACGAATACCGGTTGGATAAATATGTCTCCAGCCAATGGAGGGGTAGCGGTCGCGGATAATGGATCGCTTTCCGGTAGTGCGTGGGGAGAGGGTCTTGGCTGGATTGATTTCTCTAATGTATCTATTGATGCAACTGGACTATTTGTTGGCACAGCAACAGGAGACCAGGTGGGTACTATCAATTTCAACTGCGCGAATTGCTCTGTACGTACTGACTACCGAGCTGTTGATTTTCGTGACATTGAGGAAGAGGCTTCTGATGAATCTTCTGATAATGACGGAGACGGCTCGTCCGACCGAGAAAGGGTTTCATCGACAGCTCTTGGCAACCCTATTTTTTCTGATACAGGAACACAGACAAATAATGAAGTATCTACTGGAGGGGACTGAAGAAGAAAATGGTAATCCATCTCAACTGTTTGATATTCGGCTTCTTATTAATCAGCCGATCGTTCCAAGTATTACGGATCTAGTTGCTCAGGTGACATTTGAGAGCTTCGGAAACGTGCCAACGCCGGTCGAGATGTATTTTATGATCCTCGATAGCTCTGGAAATGTTTCGTGGGAGGGTGTCGAAACTGTTACTGTGGAGACGACTCTAGTATTTACTAAAAATTTCGGCGATCTCCACCAGCGTCCTGATGGAAATTACACGCTTCGTCTTCGAACACTTTATAATAATGGGGTCGAGGATACCTTTGAAGAGTCCTTTGAGATACGAACTGATAAAGGAAAGGCCTGGTGGATTCTCTGGGTAATTGGAGCGTTTCTTCTGATTTTATTTGTGCTATGGCTCCTTCTTTGGAAGCGTTGCGTATGTGATTGCAAAGAAGAAGATAAAGAATGTTTGGCCAACTGTGAGGAGAAGGTGTCAGTGGCGAAAAAGATATATTGCCACAGGCATGTCATTTTCAGTCGGACTGCTGGGAGTAAGCCTCTACGCTATGCTTTTTGCAGTTATCTTCAAGGGTGGATGGCTCAATCTTTCTTTTCGGGATGAGTTTGGTAACATGCTGATCTTTGCGATATTTACAGCATTTGCCTGGATAGCTAAGTCATATATGTTGAAGGATAAGGCGCGTACGCTTGTGATCGTTGGCGCACTGATAATTATGACAAAGATTCTGGTAGAAATTATTCTGCGAGACTATGTAGTAAGCGTCCGGAAAGTGGTATCGAGTTCTACCTCTTTCTTTCAGGATCGCTACTTTCAGCGGAGTATTGTGCATATTGGCAGCAACTCACAGGCTCTCATCACAATTAAATAAAAAAGCATGACTTCCATTCCAGTAAGCACCATGTTGGCTGTAGGTTGCTCCACCATCATGTTTTGGGTAGTGAGTATGCTGATCATTAGTCATAAAAAGATTTGGGCGTTCTTTCCATTTTTTCTCTGGGCCGCTTTGTTTAATGTGTTTGGAGCATTGAGTTATTATAACCTCACTTCTCGCTCTATCGAGATATCTCTCAATCTAGCACTCTTCAGTTTTTATCTTCTTATGCTGATCGTCTTACTCCGTCTTATTCGTAAACAATTATGATGAATATAGCTCCACTTATTCTTGCTAGCGAATTTCTTCAGCACGTTCTTGTTATTGTTCTTGTTGGTATTGTCTGCGTCGATGTTTTCGAGCATGGTCAGGTACTTCTCAAGAAAAAGGGGAGTCCTGTTTTCTCTTAGCTGCGATTTTATTAGCAGCCATTTCGTCCATATCAAGCTACTTTGTTGATTTGAACAGTGAAATGTACTGCATGTTCGTTCACGTCCCTATTGCGATTTTAGTACCGTTATTCATATGGCGTGCCCTTCGACACACAAAGAATAGGCGAATAGTTAGTCTGTGGCTTGCTCTCGTCCTCGTGGAGCTTTCTTTCGATAAGTATTTGTGTCTTTCACGTACATCTCGATATGTATGTTGATTGGATGGAACTCGCTCATGCAGTTATTGATACAGCAGAAATCATCCTCCTCTACTTTCTTGTTATTTGTCATTGCATCATGGAACCAAAAAAATGAGATTCATACTGCGCAACTCCACTCTTTTTTCTGTAACTGCTTTTATAGTAGGCGGCTTTTTTATTCCCCAATCAACCTCCGCATTAAGTATTGCAACATATATAAGTGATCAGTCATCAGAGGTACTGAGCGGCGATAGGCTATATTTTCAGGTCGAGGTTAAATATCCTGAAAACCAGGACCGAATCGATTTACGTGTCGATATCAGATAGTCGAAAATGGAGAAGTAATAGCTCGCTCGCAGGTATTGGCGCGCGGTCGAAACACAAGCATCTTTTTCTTGATTATATCGTCGTACCGAAAAGTGCAGATGATGGTCTCCATGATTTACGTGTCGTGATTACCGATTATGACGGAGAATTAAATGAAGAGGTGATAACTACGTTTACGGTACTCAAGGGAGCAAATCAAGTTACCACATACTTTTTCATCCTTCTTGGCACTATTTTAATTGGTAGGAGTGCTTGTAATGGTACAGATAGTTTTTTTGAGTCGGCGAGGGGAAAATATTGCGTCCAGCATAATAATGTCTTGATATTAGTGACAGTAGAGTGTAATTTTATGATCCTTTCCTGTGTAACTTTTGTCACTTTTTAGCCTGCACGAGACGCGTTGAAAGGAGACTTGAAAATATGCTAAAATCTCCTTAACTGGCTTGATTTCTTTTGGTTCTAACACGAGACGGCCCGCACTGAGTATTAGTATCGGATGACCCAGATACGCGAAACCGCCAAAGATGGCGGTTTTTTGGTGGTATCATAGAATCATTGAATTTTCCTTAGAAGCATAGCCATGCTCAACTTTTTTTCATCAAAAAGAGAGAATGAGAAATTCGGTCTTCCGCATGCAGTGCTTAATCTTTCCAAAATCGGACTCCGCTATTTTCGCATAGGCATAAATGCTTCCCTGGAATCTCAGGAAAAGCTGGTGGCCAAATTAGTGAACCATCCGAATGTCGGATGGATTTTTTTATGCCGAAGGATACTTTAATTTAGCCGTCGGCATTTGGGCAAAAGACAATGCGGAAATTAATGATGTGAGTCAGCAGGTACGGAATATCTTAAGCCCTGACGATGAAATCATTTTCCAATCGGAACTTACGAGCCTGTACAGCTTTGGGAATCGGCCGGTATCAGGAAATGGAGAGCCTATGTGCATAGTCGATTCTACGCTCAGTCCCATAAATCTTGCTCCCTTAGAGATTGATTATCTGAAACTCGTGGCTCTGGATAGCTCGCTCCAAAAGAAGAATTAGCGAAAGTTTTGAGCGTCGATGTCTCTCGTCTGAGGAACTAGAGAAGAATCTTATAAGTACAGGAGTGATTGTGGGACAGCAGGAACGGATAAATTACGGGGGCATATACCTCAAGGTATTCGTAGATACGCTTAGTCGGAAAACAAAGGGAGCGGAAAGTGAAACTCGTAAAAAAACTTTGGAAAGATGAAGCTTGCATATATTTTGCTCGTGCCAACAGCAAGTACGACTTGGAATTCGAGCTCATTCTGAATAACAAATCCCAGCAAAAAGAGTATCTGGAAAACTTTTCCGACTACAAAACGGCAGTTCTGACCAAGAATGTCTATACCAACCTCTATCCGGTAAATAGGTAGCCAATCTAAAAGAGATCAAAGACACCCTCCTCAAGCAGGAAGGAAGCGAAATCAATCTCAAAAATTCCAAACTCTGGTATTTGAATTATGCTGGCGCCGAAGCCTATCTGAATATCTATTCTGGAACAAGCACTATTTCGAAACTATGGAGAAAGGTGAACTCGATCTGTTCGATGAAATCGCAAAATATCTGAACCAACAGTACCCTGAGGAGCGATTCAGCCTAGTTGATATAGGTAGCGGAGATGGCCAGAAGGCAAGAGTATTTGCCGAAAAAGTAGGAGAAAAATTGATAAAAGCTTACTACCCTGTCGATATCCAGCCAATAGAATTAGCCGCTGCTTTGTATGCTCATTCTGAGGGAAAGTACGCAAAACACCCGACACTGCTCGATTTCGCCAATCTTTCTTCGCGCTTTCCTCTCAAGATGCAGCCCAACGAAAAACAATTTTATGAGAAGTGGATTGGCATCACCCTCCCAACGGATTGAATAAGGTGGATTGGAAACAATGGGCATCAAAGGGCTCGTCGTCCCAGTGTTTTGGATCAATGAGCGTGTCCCCATGCGCAATATTAAAGTGGTTATAGTTTATATCATGCAAAAACATGTTAATACGTGCGAGATTATAAGTCGTAAGATTAATTTCCCTGACCGAAGAATCCTATTTGTACGTTTTCCTTGCCAAGAACTTTGGGCGAACTTGAGAAGAAGAGAACCAGAGCCACAGGCTGGGTCGTATACCTTGTTTACTTCTTTTTTTCCAATCGTGGTAGATTTGTGCAAGAAGCTCACTTACTTCTTGCGGCGTGTAGAATTCGCCACCCCGATTTACCAGCACTGGAAGCATACATAGTCATGAGGAACTCGTATGCATCACCGAAGGCATCTATGGTGTTGTCGGTATACGCACCAAGCTTGAGATCCCCGATAGCATCCAGGAGCTTGACTAGCCGTTCATTTCGCCGCTCCACAGTATTACCAAGCTTGTTGCTATTTACATCCAAATCGTCAAAGAGACCCTTGATATCGTTCTCGCTATCAGCACCTTTAGCAGAGTTTTCAATATTACGGAACACTATGGCAAGGGTTTCATTAAGGTTCGTGTCGTTCTTTGCTTTCTTACGGACATTCACAAAAAAGTTCTGACGGAGGGATGTAGAAGCCCTTTTCTTTCACTGTGTCGACACGCCCGAATTCAGCCTCTCTTGTCGGAGAGAGCAGCATAGTCAAAATCCTTACGGCCAGCACGGCGCTCGTCTTCATTTATATAGATAGTAAGATTCTCACTAATGAAACGATAAAAAAGCATGCCAAGAACATACTGTTTTGAAGTCCCAGCCATCCACACTTCCCCGTAAATCATTAGCAATCTGCCAGATAGCACGATGCAATTCTGAACGCTCCTGTTCTTTTGTCATATTTTTTAATCTGTACCCCCTTTTTATACATCGGAAAATACGGAAGTGCATCCAGAGCAATATAATTAAACATCCAATAATTTGCTCTCCGAGCAGTTTCTGAGAGTTGATGTTTTTTGAGATGCTTTTTAGGAATAAAGGGGTAGAAGCGTATTTCTTGGTGCGTTCCCGTTTTATCTTCCCACTTGAAATTTGCAATGAGTGGCGGTACTGAAAATCCAGACTTTAAAACCTTATCAATAATCTCCCAGCCAGCTCCAAAAATAATGTTTTTTGGTTTGCAATTATTAGTCTTCACTTGAGCTCGGAAAGAGCATCCTGTGCATTGGACATTCATACAAAGGGTAATTCTTAGGTAGAAGCATGAGTTTTTTTGAGCAATTTGGGCAAGAAACTAACTCCACGACATCAAGTTCACCCTGGTCACCAGAGATATGATTTTTTGCCATATCTATTTTTTCCAATCCTTAATTTGTACTCCCCCGCGAATACGCTTGATGACGACTTTCTGCTTTTCCTTCCAGCCGAGCTCACGCACGACACCAATAGGCAAAGTAA
Organism: Candidatus Moraniibacteriota bacterium; assembly: GCA_037201605.1. Classification (GTDB taxonomy): domain Bacteria; phylum Patescibacteriota; class Minisyncoccia; order Moranbacterales; family UBA1568; genus UBA1568. The sequence continues at coordinate 174,705 of JBBCGM010000002.1, forward strand.
GACCCGATAGACTTCCCACCTACCTTGGTGAGTTTCCTGATATTTTCTTCTCCCCTCTTCTTGTCTGCCATAGGTGAAATATGTACGGGATTACGTAATCTTTTACGTAATTCTATTCTACCACCAATCCCCCTTCCTTCTCCAGAAAAGGCTTTGTAGAGCCTCTACATCATAGCCTCAGCATCTTCAGACTCGATCTGCTTGGCGATAGCAGCCGCTACTTCTTCGGCCGTGTCTACGACCGGAGCGGGCGCGCCTTCCGGAAGGACATATCTCGCGCCTCGGGAGTTCTGGCCGAATTCGGTAGCCGTCATCTTGGGATGGAAGACGCTCACGACGATCTTGTCGGGTGCGAGCTCGGCACGGGCGGTGAGCGAAATGGCGTTTAAGGCGTACTTGGTCGAAGCATAGGCGGCAAGCCCCGGATAGAGGTTCTTGGAGACCATGGAGCTAATGTTTACGATCATGCCTCCGCCCTGCTTGCGCATGAGAGGAATAACGGCTTGCATGGCGCGCACCACAGAGAAGACGTTTAAGTCCATGATGGACCGGTAGTCGTCGAGATTGATGGTCTCGACCGGCGCCGAGAGGCCCTGGCCGGCATTGTTGACCAGGATATCGACGCGCCCGAAATGCTCGACTGTTTTCGCCACGAGGTTCTCGATGTCTTCGGGTTTGTGCATATCGGTCGGGACCGAAAACGAGCCGGGAATCTCGTGCTCGAGCGCAGAGAGCTTGTCGGCGGAACGTGCGGCAAGTACCACTTTGGCACCCTGCAGAGCAAGCGTACGGGCCAGGGCCAGGCCGATACCCCCGGAAGCGCCGGTAATGATAATGACAGAATCTTTGATGTTCATAGAGCTAGTATTATGCTTATTTTTCTCTATTATCGAGTACCCTCCGGAGTCCCGTAGCGGGTAAAGCCCATGTCGTCTAGAAGGATTTGCAAGTTTTCTTTGGCGGATTTGGAAACATCCTTAAGCGCCTTGCGATGGGCTAAACGCTCTTCGGCTGCCTGGATAGAAGCTTTGAACTCGGTCATCTGGTCATAGACGAAATACGGGACGAGGTCGCGCTGCCAATAGGCCTTCTGCCCCTTGGCAAAATCTACCTGCATGGCACTCCAACCCAAGACTTCCGCATAGAGCTTCTCGGCCTGAGCGTCACTGAGAGTCTTGAGCGCCGGGAGCATATTATCTTCGCAGAATACCTGATCGCCATCGCGCAGGAACTTCTCCGTATCATAGCCCGCCGAACCGATGTCGGCCGCGGCGACCGCCCAAGCAATATCGGGCGAGTAGCGACCGAGGCGCGGCTGGATAATGGTTTTGAGATTTAAATCCCATTCGGGAATAGTGGCAAGCACCGCATCCTGGAACTTTTTCCTGCCGTTAGACTCCAGGTTGGCGCCCTCTTCTTCGAGCAGGTCGAGTCCGTGAACGGCGCTTTTTTCTTCAATAACTACGGTTTCCCGAATGCGTTTCCAGCCGATGCCCCGAATATTGGGCTTCCATTTGAAATCCTGAAAGGCATCGTGTCCGAGGCCTGCGGTTTCCGCCAACAAGCGATCCTCATCCGTTGCGATTTGAGACTTCTCTAAAAACCGGAGCGCCCACTCGGCTACCCCCTCGCTATGCTCGGGATTATGGTAATCCCAGTCTTCACCGTACTTTTCGTGGAGCTCGGCCCGCAAGCGGGCATTGACCCTCTGACAGGCAGATTCGAGAGTATTTTCGGGATTCTGGGGAGTCTCTTGCGGCGGCACTTCGAAATTCGGCATAGGTCGGGAATTACGGGTTTTTCGGAGAAACTAACGAGGCTTAGGCTTTGAGCGGACTTTCTTTCAGTATCTTGGCGTAGTGCATGAGGCCCTTGGCCGTGGCTTCGGCCATATGGGCAACAGCCGGATTCTTGAGGCGGCGTTCGCGATCGGTTGCCGGATCGAGGCCCACCTCCCCCTACCCAGTACGCGCAGCACTGCGGCGGGAGCGTGAAGTTCATAAAAGAAAGCGTTTCCATGATAGAAGCCATGACGGCCTGCGCCCCGTCTTCGCTTCCGGTAATGACGATGCCGGCTACCTTGTTGAGAAGCGCTGCGCGCCCCTCAGGCACCGTGCCCTCATCGAAAGCGTCCATGCGTTCGATGGCGCGCTGCATAAGGCTGGAACGTCCGCCCCCACCAGATAGGCGTGGCGAAGATAACGATGTCTGACGCGACCATTTTCTCCACCACCCTGAGGCCATTCGTCCGTCTCGCTCTCCTTATAGCCGAGGCCCACCGGAATATCCATGTCTGAGAGACGAAGCGTCTCGGCCTCAATTGCGCCGATGGCTTTCATCTTTTCCAGCACGAGATTCGTCACCTCTTCGGTATTAGAAAGATTGGGCCCGTGCTTGAGCGAAGCGTTTAAGACCAGGACTTTGAAAGGAGTACTCATAGGTAGGCGTTAGGCTTTATTATCCCCCCTGGTAGGCAGCATTTAGAGTAGCCAGGTCGAACTTTTTCATGGCGAGAAACGCCTTGGGTGACGCGCTCGATCTGCTCGGGCGTGCCGTTTTGCCATCATGTCGTTCATGGCGCTCGGAGTGATCTGCCAGGAAAGGCCGAATTTGTCCTTCAGCCAGCCGCACTGCTCGGCTTCGGGTACAGCAGAGAGCTTTTCCCAGTAGTAGATCAATCTCCTCCTGGGTATCGCAGGACACGATCAGGGAAACCGCTTCGTTAAAGATGAAATCATGCCGCTGTGCGCTATCCATCGCCACAAACTGCTGGCCGTTTAAGACGAACAGGGCGTGCGCGAGCGTGCCGTCTTTGTCCGGCGGCTGGTTCTCGTAACGGAAGAGGCTCTCGACTTTTGAATCCTTGAAAATCGAGATGTAGAAATTGATGGCTTCCTCCGCGTGTCCGGCCCCGTCACCGGTAAACATGAGGGATGGCGTAATGGATTGGCCCGGCACTCCCTCGGCGGAGACAATGACCTGCCAGGAAACGCCGTACTTGTCCTGGGACCCAGCCGTAATGCTCGCTGAAAGGGATACTTGTCGAGCGGCATGAGCGCTTTGCCGCCATCAATGAGTTTTTCCCACAATGCATCGACTTCCTCTTTCGTGCTGCAGGAGACAGTAAAAGAGATGGACGGATTGATCTTGAAATAGGGGGCCGGCGCTTATGGCCATGAACGGATGGCCGAGAAGCTCGAACGAGACCATGTCGGCATCGCCCGAGGGCGTGTCGTGGAGGGTGGAGCTGTGCGTGATTTTGCCATCGCCGAAAGCCGCCACGTAAAAGTCGGCTGCTTCTTTGGCCTCCTTGTCGAACCAGAGATGGGGAATGATGGGATGCATAGGGATTATTGGCTTACGAAATTCGGGTCGACTGGCTGACTGGGGTTCTCGGGGATTTGGGATGCATCGATATAGAAGGATTCCCAGATATGGCCGTCGACGTCTTGGAAAGCCCGGCTGTACATCCAGCCGTAGTCCTGCTTGGTACGGTATTCGCTGCCGCCAAGCGAGATAACGTTGTCTATCATCTCATCCACCTCTGCCCGGCTGCCGACCGCAAGAGCGTTCAGCACTTCTGCCGTTGTGCTGGTGTCCGATGGCGCCTTGCCGGGAATGAAGGCTTGGAAGGATTTGGGCATGATGAGCATGGCAAAAATGTTCTCCCCCAGAACCAGACAGGCAGCCTTCTCGTCGGTAAACTGCTCATTGAAGGAGAAGCCTAAGCCCCGAAAGAAGGCCTCTGCTCCTCTCCAAGTCCCCTAACGCAGAGATTAACGAAGATTTGCGATACGGGCATAGAAAAAGATTACTTATCCAATCCCCTCTTCCTGTTCGGCTTCTGCCTTGGTGTGATGGACCGTGCCGGGCGCGTGCTCGGCCGGAGCATAGAGGGTGTAGAAACTTGAGCAACTCTTCGCCCGTGTTTATGACGTTGTGCTCGGTACCGGCGGGCACGATAGCCGCAAAGTCAGGCCCGAGCTCGCTTGCTTCGCCGTCCATGATGATCTTGGCCGTTCCCTGCTCGATACGGAAAAATTGATCGTGGGTATCATGCTTATTCAAGACCGACTTCTTCGCCGGGCTTGAGCGTCATGACGACGAGCTGGAGAATGCGGACCGGTAAAGAGTACTTCGCGAAAATCCTCGTTTGCGAGCGTTTGCTCTTCGATGTTGCCGACGTACCCTTTCATATGTGTAATGCGTTTACTGATTTATTTCTTCTTGGCTGCTTTCTTGGAAGTTTTCTTGGCAGGCGCTTTTTTAGCAGCTTTCTTGGCAGGCTTTTTGGCTTTGGAGTAGTCGTACCAAACAGCTTCAATGTTGTTACCGTCGGTGTCGAGCACAAAAGCGGCATAGTAGCCCGGCCAGTAGTCCTTGCGATAACCCGGCTTGCCGTTGTCCTTGCCTCCTGACGCAATAGCGAGCTTGTAGAACTTCTGGACTGCTGCGCGGTCCTTGGCCACAAAGGCAATGTGGGACGGCACCATTTTCTTTTCGCCTACGATCCAAAAGCTGGTCGCTCTGCCCTCCATGAAACCGGCTGCTTCGCCGAATTCCATTTCCAGGTGGGTAGCCGACGGAGGAGAGCACTTTCTGATAGAAATCCTTGGCTTTCTGGTAGTTTTTTACGAAGAGTCCCGTGTGCGCAATCATACGCGTTTCATTAAGAAGTATTAGCCTCTCCAGTATACTCCCTTTTCGGCTTTTAGAGAGAAAGCGGTTTGACCGGGCTGAGGATGGCTTTGGGGTCGGTTTTCCAGATATCGGAAACATCGGCATAAAGCTCGAGCTCGTTCCCATCCGGATCGAGGATATAGATGCTGTGGGGTGACGGGTATGGTCGCCCGTCCCGACGATGGTAACGCCCTTCTCGAGCAGTTCCCGATAAGCGTCTTTGCCGCCTGGGGACCGTCGCCTATTTTGAAACCGATGTGGTAGAGGCGGGCCGGGCGCCGTGACGCGACTCGGGTGCGCCACCCGTCTCGATCAGGAGAAGTTCGTGATGAGCGCGGCCGGAAGAAAAAAGCGCCGTGTGCGCATCGCGGCTGATTTCGGCATGTGCGCATCGCGGCTGATTTCGGCAAAACCCAGAGTATCGCGGTAAAAATCCGCCATGACGGAGAGGTTGCTGACAAACAAAACAACGTGGCCGAGTTCTTGGATGCGCATACAAGAAAGTTACATGTTCATATTAGCATTCGATTGTGGGTGCTCGAAAGCGGTGAGCTTGCGGCGGCGCAGAGCGTAGTCGGGAAGCGCGCGTTCCACCAATTTCCAAAAACGGCGCGAATGGTCGAGAGCCTCGAGATGGCAGAGCTCGTGGACGATGACGTAGTCGGCAAGCGAGGGCGGCAGATCGATAAGCCGGTAGTTGAAAGAGAGATTGCCCGCAGGCGAGCAGCTCCCCCAAAGCGTTTTCTGGCACGGATAGTGACCCGGCCCCCAGCGAAAATTGTACAGGCGGTTAAAATACGCGAGACGCGTTTCGACCAGGACACGGGCCCGCTCTTTGGCTTCTTCGAGCGCTTTGCCGGAAAGAACGGGTTCGGATGCGGGTACACGCTTCATCTCCCTATAACAGCGCACCAGCCAGGCATGACGTTCCGTGAGAAAGCGCTTGAGGCTCCGATCACTCGCGCTCCGCGGACCGGAAAGGGTGATGCGGCCCCCGGCCGAGACGGTCAGGCGCAAATGGCGCGACTGGCGGCTCCGGCGCACGCGCACGGTTACCGGACTCCCCTCAAGCATCACTTCGAAGGTTTTTGGGCGGGCGGGCTTGCGGGGAGAAGACTTGGAACGGGATAAAAAAGGAAAGCATACGAAGAAGAAAAGGAACCTTTATTGTACCAACGGGAGGGTTGTCTGTATACTGCAAGCATATGTCTCCCAAAAAGAAAGCCCCGCCTCTCCAAGAGCCTGTCCTGGAACGGGTTGGCCTTTGCCGCAACGCGCCAAGTGGGTTCGCTTTGGTCCATTGCGCTCCACACCGTTTTTTTCGTGGGCATTTTCGCACTTTCTTTTGCCGGCTTTTCGCTCGACCAGATTCTTCTCATCCTAACGACCGCGGTCTCGCTGGAAGCCATTTACCTGGCCATCTTCATCCAGATGAGCGTCAACCGCCAAGCCGTCCAGATTGCCGAAGTGAGCGAAGAGGTGGAAGAAATTTCGGAAGACGTGGAGGAAATTTCCAAAGACATCGATGAGATCCAAGAAGAGGTGGAAGACCTGGGCGAAGAGATCGAACGCGACGACCAAGAGGATGCCAAAGAGCATGCCGACAACGTAGAGCGCATCGCCAAAATCGAGGACATGCTGGGACAGCTCTTGGGCGAAGTCAAAAATCTGAAAGGTAAATAAAAAGGACCCTTCCGAAGAAGGATCATTTCGATTCAAACGCCGGACGAAGTTTCGCCTGGCGGTCTTTTTTTCTCGTGAGCGTGTATTCTTTGAGACGGCAGACATTGAACACTTTGGTCTCGATCGACAGGCCGTCCACATACTGCACCCGAAGAAAGTAATCGCAACCCCTTTTTTTCTTTTCCCTGTCTTTCGGCACCCAGAAGGGCCGTCCGGATTGACTTGGGAGAAAAAGTGAATAGCTCAAAACCGGCTTGTCACTACCGGCTGGCACTATCTCCACCAAAGAGACAACGGCAGGCGTGTCGTTGTAGAGGTAGAGGCTATGGGAAGCTCGTGGTAACGTCTCAGACTTCTCGGACTGCCCATGAGAGATGAGCGAGCCAAGGATGGAAAATGCAACGAGTTTCTGTTGAAGGCTATACATGATACACCTCCGCTATGAGAACGAACTGTCTCAAAAGTAGTCCTCCATCCCGCAATTGTCAAAATGGCCTTGGGATGCGGAACTTGCGCAGCACGGCAGCGGCAAAAAGAGCGAACACGACGAGGGCCACTACGCCGAAGGCGGTGTATTCAAAGTAGCGATCAAGCTGCTGGTAGGTCTCGCCGAAATAGTAGCCCAGAATAAGGAGAATGGTCGCAAGCGGCACTTGGGCCAGGGCGTTGTAGGCGAGGAAGCGCGGATACGGGTAGCGGGCGGCGCCTGCCGCCAGGAGCGCGACCGAGCCTACAGCATGCGAGATCTTGCCGATAACCAAAGACAATCCGGCATGGTCAAAAAAATGCTCTTCCAGACGGCGCAGGCGCTCTTCGGTCGCTCCGAGGCGACGGAAAAGCCAGGAATCGCTGAATTTGCGCCCCGAACGGCCCACGAGATAGAGAAAGGTGCTGCCGCAGATATCGGCGAGGATGACAGTGACCAGAGCAGCCCAGAAATGGAGCACTCCGAGCGAAACCAGGAAGCCTGCGATGATGGTCACCGTGGGCCCTTCGACTGCGGCCACCGGAAGCAAGATCAGGTAGCGATAGTGTTGGAGCAGATCCACGAGGTCCATGGCGATGTTTTAGCGTTCGAGCACTTTTTTCAGATAGCGCGCGGTGTGAGAACCGGCTTTTTTCGAAACGGCTTCGGGCGTACCGACAGCTACCACCTTGCCGCCCGCCGTGCCCCCTTCGGGGCCGATATCGATAATATAATCCGCGCTCTTGATCAGGTCCATGTTGTGTTCGATGACGAGCACGGTATTGCCCTTCACGACCAGGCGTTCCAGAATTTCGATAAGCTTCTTGACGTCTTCGTAGTGCAAACCGATAGTCGGTTCGTCGAGGAGGTAGATGGTGCGCGCGACGTGCTGGCGGTAGAGCTCGGACGCAATCTTGACCCTCTGGGCTTCGCCGCCGGAAAGCGTGGTGGCGGATTGCCCCAGCTTCAGATAGCCCAAGCCCACTTCATTGAGTGTTTTGAGGCGATCGGCGACCGCGGGAATATCCGCAAAGAACGAAAAGCCTTCCTCGATAGTCATGTCGAGCACTTGGGCGATATTCTTGTGCTTGTAACGGACTTCGAGCGTCTCCTTGGCGAAGCGCTTGCCGTCGCACACGTCGCAGGGCACGTAGACGGTGGGAAGAAAGTGCATTTCAACGGCGATAAACCCGTTACCTTCGCAGGTTTCGCAGCGCCCGCCGGGACGGTTGAATGAGAAGCGGCCCGGCTTCCAGCCGCGCACGCGGGCTTCTTCGGTCGAGGCAAAGAGATCGCGGACATGCGTCCAAGCGCCGGTGTAGGTAGCCGGATTGGATCGCGGCGTGCGGCCGATCGGACTCTGATCGATCAGCACCACGCGCGAGAGGTATTCGGTGCCGGTAAAGGATTCGCAATTCACTACCTTGTTTGATTTGTAGCGGCGATCGAAACGGTTCTGGAGGTTCTTGTGGACGATTTCGTAAAGAAGGGTGGATTTGCCGCTGCCGGAGACGCCTGTGATCACGTTAAAGCGGCCGAGCGGAATCTCGACGTTGAGGTCTTTGATATTGAACAGACGCCCGCCCTTGATCTTGAGACTCCCCTTTTCCTTGGTGCGCCGCGTTTCGGGAACGGGAATTTTTTCCTCGCCGCGCAGGTAGGCAAGCGTGAGAGAATCGGACGGATTCTTGGGCGCGGTCAGGAGATCGTCAAGGTAGCCGGAAACGACTATTTCGCCGCCATGGACTCCTGCGCCCGGGCCGATATCGACGATATAGTCGGAAGCGTAAATGGTGTCCTCATCGTGCTCGACAATGATAATCGTATTGCCGAGGTCGCGAAGGCTTCGAGCGTCTTGATGAGGCGGTCATTATCGCGCTGATGCAGACCGACCGTCGGTTCGTCCAAAACATAGAGCGCGCCGACGAGCTGGCTTCCCAGCTGGCTCGCAAGTCTAATGCGCTGGGCCTCGCCGCCCGAGAGCGTATTGGCCCTTCGGTCGAGCGACAGGTAGTTGAGGCCGACGTTGAGCAAAAACGAGAGGCGGGCTCCGATTTCGCGCACCACGACCGCCGCGATCTGCTTCTCGCGAGCAGTCAGTTTCAGGCCGTCTATAAACTTCTGCGCGTCCTCGATGGTCAGAGCTGCGATCTGGACGATATTCTTACCGCCGATTTTGACATGGAGCGCTTCTTCGCGCAGGCGCGAACCCAAACAGACATCGCAGGGCTCGTCTCCGAAGAAGTGTTTGGTTCCCAGGCCGTTACAGGCCGGGCAGGCGCCGTAAGGCGAGTTGAAAGAGAAGAGACGAGGCTCGACTTCCGGATAGGAAAAACCGTCATACGGACAGGAGAACTTGGAAGAGAGCAGGAATGACTCCGCACCGATGAGGACCTTGACCAGTCCTTCGCTTTCTTCGAGGGCCCGTTCAACGGCTTCGCTCAGGCGCTCACGCGAGGTATCGGGAAACTTCTCGAATTCAACGAGTGGTACTTCGTCGACAATAAAGTCGATGTCGTGCTTTTTGTTCTTGGAAAGGATGACTTGCTGGCGCAGGCTCTTGCGCTCGCCGTCGAGAAAGATCTCGGCAAAGCCGCGCGTCAGAGCATTGTAGAGCATCTGGTAATACTCGCCTTTGCGGCCGCGCACCACCGGAGCAGTGATAATAAGATGATCGTTCTTCTTGCGGTTCTTTAACCCTTCGGCGACCTTGGACGAGACGATCTGGAGCATTTCTTCGGGCGAGAGGCGTTCGATCTCGCGTCCGCAGATAAGGCAGTGCGGACGGCCCAGACGCGCAAAGAAAACACGCAGGTAATCATAGATCTCGGTTACGGTAGCCACCGTCGAGCGCGGGTTGCGGCTCGCCGATTTCTGGTCGATGGAAATGGCAGGCGACAGACCGCTGATCTCATCCACCTCCGGCTTCTGCATAGTATTGAGAAACTGGCGGGCGTAGGCGGAAAGCGATTCGACATAGCGGCGCTGGCCTTCGGCAAAAATGGTATCAAAAGCCAGGGAAGATTTGCCGCTCCCGGAAAGCCCCGTAAAGACCACCATCTTGTTGCGAGGCATCTCGACGGTGACGTTTTTGAGGTTATGGGTACGAGCGCCCTTCACCACAATCCATTCGGAGGGTGAAATACGGTCGTGCTTATTTTTACGCGTCTTTTCTTTCACAGTGAAAAAGCTAACTGGCAATTGTTCATTTTACCCTAAAACGCTCTCTTCTTCAGAGAGCCTGCTAACGTACCAAGGAAAGACGGTTCTATTCATCGGAAGGGACACTCTCATCCTCCTCTTCTTCGGGCTGGGCGGTGGCGCCGTCCTGTGAAGCGCCCTGCTCAGAAGTGGAAAGATCATCGATGTTGTCAGGTACCGGCTGAGGACTCTCGGCTTCCGGGCTCTTGAGACCGGTCTGCATGTCGGCTTCATGTTGGATAAGCGGCCGGCCGTGGTGATGGCCGGTAAGGGCTTGATAGAACATGAGGAGAACGGCAAAAGCCGTCAAGATACCGATGGTCCAGCGGAGCAGCCGTTCCCGTCCTTCATTTTGACTTGCCATAGAAAGCCCGATAAAAGTTCGCCTTTAGTATAGCGGAAAAACTACGAGGAACGCGAGCGACGACCCTTCCCCTTGCGGGTAGCGCCGTATTTGGATTCCAGCATCCTGATCTCGTCGCGCAGGATAGCGGCCGTTTCGAAATCCAGCACTTTGACCGCATCCTGCATCTCGGATTCTTTGAGCGCAATGAGCTTTTCAGGACTTTCGCGGAAGACTTGTTCATCCAAGAGCACATTGGCCTGGACGGCCTTGTCATGCTCGCTCTCGAGGCTTTCCGTAATATCGCGGATCTGCTTTTGCACGCTGGTCGGGGTAATGCCGTGCTTTTCGTTATGGGCCGTCTGGAGCGTACGCCTGCGGTTGGTCTCGCCTATCGAACGCTCGAGGGAATTGGTCATATGGTCGGCATAGAGCGTGACCCGGCCCGAGACATTGCGCGCGGCACGGCCGATGATCTGAATAAGAGAGGTTTCGGAGCGCAGGAAGCCCTCTTTGTCCGCATCGAGAATGCCGATAAAGGTGACTTCCGGCAGGTCGAGGCCTTCACGCAACAGGTTGACGCCCACCAGACAGTCGAATTCTCCTTTGCGGAAAGCGGTCAGGATCTTGATGCGATCAATCGTCTTCACGTCGCTGTGCAGATACTCGGCCTTGATCTGCTTATCGCGCAGGTACTGAGCCAAGTCTTCGGCCATTTTTTTGGTAAGCGTAGTAGCAATGACACGACCGCCCTTTTCTACCTCGCTTGCGGTCGTCTCGATAAAATCCTCGATCTGGCCGCCATAGCCATCACCGGGAATAATGGGCTTGATCGTCACTTCCGGATCGATCAGTCCGGTGGGACGGATGACCTGTTCCACGATACTGGTACTCACTTCACGCTCATAATCGGAAGGCGTCGCCGAAGTAAAGATAACGCTCCCCACCCGCTCGAGAAATTCTTCGAACCGAAGCGGCCGGTTATCAAGGGCGCTCGGCAAACGAAAGCCGAATTCCACGAGCGTCTTCTTGCGGGATTGATCGCCTGCATACATGCCCCCGCACCTGCGGCAGCGTCACATGGGACTCGTCGATAATCGTAAGAAAGTCGGGCCGGCCATTCTTATCTTTGGGAAAATAAGAGAGGAGCGTTTCAGGCGGCTCGCCGGCGCGCTTGCCGGAGAGGTGGCGGGAGTAATTCTCGATACCGTTGCAGTAGCCGATCTCTTGGATCATCGCCAGGTCGTAATTGGTGCGGCGTTTGAGGCGCTCTACCTCGAGCAGCTTGCCTTCTGCCTCCAGCTCTTTGAGACGCTCAGCGAGTTCCAAACGGATATCGCTTATAGCCCTGTCCTGTTTTTCCTTGTCGGTAATAAAGTGCTTGGCGGGAAAAAGAAAGATGTCTTTGGGGGTCCCTAGCACTTTCTGGGAGACCGGATCGATTTTGGTAATGGCGCCGATTTTGCCTCCGATGATTTCGAAAATATAGGTAAACTTCTCCGAAATCGGCATGACTTCCACGCGGTTGCCGAGACTGCGGAACTGACCGGGATTCAGATCGGCCGTCGTGCGGTCGAAGAAGATCCCGACCAGGCGGCGCATCAGTTCCAGGCGGCCCATGGGGTCGCCTACCTGTAAACGCATATTTTCTTTTTCGTACTCCTCGGGACTGCCCAAACCGTAAATACAGGAAACCGAGGCCACGATAATGACGTCGCGGCGCGTCAGAAGCGACTGGGTCGAGGCATGCCGCAGGCGTTCGATCTCGGCGTTAATCTGGGCATCCTTTTCAATGTAGGTATCGGAAGCGGGCAGATAGGCCTCCGGCTGATAGTAATCGTAGTAAGAGACGAAATAATGCACCGCATTATCGGGAAAGAACTCCTGATATTCCTGGGCTAACTGGGCGGCCAGGGTTTTGTTATGGGCAATGACGAGCGTCGGTTTACCGATGTCTTGGATGACGTTTGCCATAGTAAACGTCTTACCGCTTCCCGTCACGCCCAAAAGCGTCTGGCGGGAGGCACCGGCTTTGTAGGCCTCAAGGAGTTCCTGGATAGCCTTGGGCTGATCGCCTGCCGGCTCGTATTTGGATTGGAGATGAAAGGGAGACATAGACGTATTGTAGCAAAGAGATACGGAACAGTACTCTTCTCCTTACTGCGCGAAATGATGCTTCAGACGACGCCAGACTTTGCGTCCCGCACCGCGCCCGAAATACAGCAGCGCGAGAAAAACGACGACGGCCACCGCCGAAGCAATATCGGCATAGGGTTTGTAGTCCACGATCGTATGAGAGATCTGCGCCAGCGAGGCAATGCCGGCGTAACCGAGCAATAGATAGCCGAAATCCTTGAAGAAGTTGCCGGCAAAAGAGGCGGAGAGATACACGCGCCAATCCAGCTTGATGATGCCGCAGGCAATCGAGGTAAGGGTGACCGGAAAGAACGGCGTCAAGCGCATGAGGAAAAGCAGACCGCCGTCGCGCAGATAGTTGCCGCTGAAGCGCTTGCCGATACTTTCTACTTCCTTATGGCCGATGCCGAAAATGCGCGTCAGGCGCGGCAAGAGCACGTCTTCCAGCTTGTCTCCAAGCCAGTAGTAAAACCCCGTCCCGAGTAAGCGTCCGATATTTCCGAAAAATGCGAGGAAGGCAAGATACCCGAGCGTCCGCCCATCAATGAGGGCTGCCGAACCGGCGATGCCCATAACGAGCGAGGCAGGCAGAATACTGAAGAATTCTTCCAGCGCCGAACCGATAAAAACGAACCACTCAAGCGGCACGACGGAAAGAAAGAGACGGAAGAACGCCTCAGTATGAATGAAGAATTCGTGAGAACTCATGTGTATTTTTGGCGGTCCTTCCCTATTCTACTCCACCTTGCATCTTTTCATCCACGAAGGTCAGGGCTTTCCCCTTTTTAGCGCCCCGGCCGGTGCGGCCGATACGATGGACGTAATCGTCGTAGGTTTCGGGAACATCGTAGTTGATGACGTGCGTGACATCGGGAATGTCGAGGCCGCGAGCCGCTACATCCGTGGCCGTGAGAATAGAGATCTCATCGCGGCTGAAGCGTTTGATGGTACGGGAGCGGGCCGACTGCGTCTTGTCGCCATGAATCGCCTCGGCTTTGAAACCGCGGGAGGCAAGCTCGCGGCCAAGTTTTTCAACGCCGCGCTTGGTACGCCCGAAGATAATCACTTTCTGGAAACCGGGATCGAGCAGCAGGCTATGGAGTACCTCGAGCTTGGATTGTTTCTTGGTAACACGCACGACATCCTGCTCGATATTGAGCGAGGTGGCACGATGCTTGACCGTAAAGGTGAGCGGCTCGTGGAGGAATTGCGCGGCGAGCTCGGCAATCGTCTTTGGCATAGTAGCCGAGAAGAATAGGAGCTGGCGCGGCTTGCCTACCTGGAGCAGCATTTTTTTGACATCCTTCAGGAAGCCCATGTCGAGCATGCGATCCACTTCGTCCAACACGACCGCCTGGAAGCGGCGGATATCAAGCGCCTGGCGATCAATAAGGTCGAGCAAACGACCAGGGGTTCCGATAACGAACTCCGGCTGGCGTTTGAGATTGCGTACCTGATCCTGGATGGAAGTACCGCCGATACAGAGCGCCGAGCTCATACGGAAACCGCGGCCAAAGAGCTTGAGTTCGCGCTCGATCTGTTCGGCGAGTTCGCGCGTAGGGGCGATAATGAGCGAGCGGTGGCGCGGATTTTTGAGGGTCTGATGAAGGAGCGGGAGGAGAAAAGCAGCTGTTTTCCCCGTGCCAGTGTTGGCGATACCGATAACATCCCGGCCGCTAAGAAGAGCGGGGATGGTGAATCCCTGAATAGGCGTCGGATGAGTGAGATTGCGGTGTGCGAGATTCTCCTTGAGTCGGGAATCGAGGGCAAAGTCATTAAAATGGACTACTGGGCTCTCCTGAGGGGGCAGCGTCTCTTCTTCGACGATCGGGCGAGTGAGGCGCGCTAAATCAAAGGAAATCTTCCCCTGTTTCTTCTTGTGCTTGATTTCACCCTGGCGCTTTTTGAGCATGAATTTCTTCTTGCCGGGTGAGAGGCTGCGCTTGCGCTTGCCGCGGACAACTGGTTTGGACATAAGGGTCTTATACATAAAAACAGCCTTCCGGCTGCTCGGAGTTTTCATTAAATCAGAAAACCTTTACTTTGTCAAACCCGACCGCTTTACGTGCTTCATTTCAACGTATTCGGTCATAAGCTGAGTGTGAGAGGCAGCTTCGGCCTGCAGCTGGGCCTGAGCCCCCTCCGATAACCGATAGGCAGCCCCGACCGTGAACCAGGCCAAGAGAATGGAGAGAAGCATGACAAAAATGAGCGAAAGGCTCGAGGAGATTTCTTGTTCAAAGGAAAAATGGATTGCCATATATCAGACTTCGTTTTCAAAAGCTTTTTCGATGCGGTCTATATCCTTCTCAGTGAAGCCGTTCTGAAAACGGCGCTCGCGGAGCATATGGATGAGCTGCTCTTTTTCGCGCCGATCAATGCCGCGATGGCTGCCCTGCTCGTAGAGGGCCGCATTCGCCATGTCCGAGAACTGGTCAACCTTGCGACTCGAAAGGCCGGCGCTTGCCAAACGGCTACGAAAGCGGTTTTCGAATTCGCTCGGCATGAGCCGCTTGGAAGGAAAGAAGATGCCCATAGTCACTCTACGTAGTGTACCACGATTCCCTCTTGCTAAGTGGGAGCTTGGCCGAAAAATGCGGCACGGGAAGAATAGTAGCGGAAAAGTTCGCGCAGATTCTCGAAAGAAAAGAACTGGTCCGTTCCACAGAAAGCGGTAAGGGCAGCCTGGTCTTCGTTCGTCAGCCTGACGGGGTGCTGAGACTGGTCTTTCATGAGGTAGTACATGACCGAAGCCGGATTTTCGACATGATCAAGACCCAAAGCATGGCCGAATTCGTGAGCCAACACCAGTCCGAGCTCATCGGTGTTCCGAAACTCATAGATGTTAATGGCGTTCCCTACATATTCTCCCTGATCGAATTCCTCGCCGGCGCCATAACGATCCTGGTATGCACGGATATCATGATTGAGATCGGCTACTACCCTGCCCTCTTCCTTGGCCTTGGCGTTAATTCCATCGACCAGGACATTCAATTCTTTTTGCTCCGCATTGAGGCTTTTGGCCCGCGCTTGCAGCGTCTCGCGATCACGGGAAAGCTGCGCATACTCTTCCGAAGAAGCGCCGCCGCGATTATTAGCCGCCTGCACCGCTTTTTCATAGGCAGCCAGATCGGCCTCATAGGTGGCGGCCTTTTGTTCAAAAGCGACGCGCTTCGTCTCAAAGGACTGCTTGAGCGTGTCATACGCAGCGCCAATCGCCTCTTGTTTCTGGGCTGTTTGGGAATGCTTGGCTTCAAGCGCCGCATACTCCAGCGTTGCCTGTTGGCGCTCATCAAAGAGAAAATTGACCTTCAAAGGAGCCTCGGGACGAAAGCGGAACAATTCGCGCCCAGCGGCTTGCTCCCACGGCATTTCGGCATCCTGAACCACTCCTTTGAGCACGCCTTGAGCGATGCCGAAACGCGGATCGACATCCCCGAGCGCATATTCGATAACACGCTTACAGGGCACCTGAGAAGAAAGAAAAAAGACGGCGAAGCCGCCGGCGAGAAGAAGAATGCTGATTGGCACGAGAAAGCGCATAGCCTTCAGGCAGAAAGCGATGGCTGATCCTCCGAAACAAGAGCTGCTTCTTTGGCACGCCGCTCTTTGTTGGCTTCGCGTTTGAGGCGCCGCTGCTCAAGCGCTCCTTCGGCTCGTTCACGCAGGTGCGTGTATTCTTCCTGGAGCTGCATCAGGTCGCCGTCGGACTTGTCTTCGATATCCACCATGCTGTTGCGGGCATGCTTGTTGGAGCGGATGACCTCATCAAGCTTGAGATGGATGGCTTTGGCATCCCGATTCTGGGTATTCTGAATAAGAAAGACCATGAGAAAGGTCAGAATGGTCGTACCCGTATTGATCACGAGCTGCCAACTGTCGGAATAGTCAAAAAGCGGGCCGACAATAGCCCAGCCTATGACCAAAATCAGGGCCAGAAAAAAAGCGAGTGGCCGGCCCACGAATTCAGAAGTTTTCTGAGCAAATTTTCGGAAAAAAGCGTTCATACTGGTTTTTGCCAGTATACCACACGCTTTTTAAGCTGTAGGCACCGTTACCAGTTCGACTACTTCATCAATACGGATCTGCGCGACGAATTCCGGCACGTGACTCACGAGAATAAGCGTTCCTTGATAACGATTAAGTGCTTCGGCAATAACCGGAAGGTGGCGGAAATTTATGTGATTGGTGGGTTCGTCCATAATAAGCAGATTGGGCCGCTCCAGGAAGAGACGAGCGAACATCAGCAGCCCCTTCTGGCCCTCGGAGAGGCTCACGACCGGATTCTGCATCAAGCCGGAAGGCAAGAGAAAGCGCGCACTGGTCTTATATACCGTTTCCATATTC
This sequence comes from Candidatus Moraniibacteriota bacterium, assembly GCA_037201605.1. Lineage (GTDB taxonomy): Bacteria > Patescibacteriota > Minisyncoccia > Moranbacterales > UBA1568 > UBA1568. Next base: position 191,561 of record JBBCGM010000002.1, read on the forward strand.
TTATCAGGACTGGCTTCCAAAAGCGTCTGCGCGACCGTTTTCTCAAAATCGAGCGTTGAAAAATCCTGACGGTAGTAACCGACATTTACACCAGGGGTGATAGCGGCCCGTTCCTGATCGCCGCGCGCCAAGGCTTCGAGGAAGGTGCTCTTGCCGGCGCCGTTAGGACCGGTAACGAGAAGATGGGTGTTGCGCTTCAAGACGAGATCGTCCAAGGATTGGATGACGGGACCTTTATCGGTCATCAAAGAAACGGAGTGAAGGGTCACGACCGGTCCGGGTTCGGTATCGCACTCGATATCGAAGGTGGGCAGGGTTTTGTCTTCGCGGCGTACATCCACTTTGTTCTCTTCGAGATCTTCGGCCAGATCGCGCATACGTTTGGCCACGCCGCGCAGCTTACCGCCCTTGTTGGCAAAAACATTGGCCTGATCGCGCTTTTCCTTGATGGTGCGTTCGAGGCGCACGTTCTCACGCTCCGCCTTTTCGACACGGCGTGTAATTTCTTCCACTACATCGTAGTAGTCGCCCGTATACTGTTCGACAGAATGGGTGAAGCTGTCGAGATAGAGGACGCCCTCGGTGAACGCGTTTAAGAAGTTGGCATCGTGAGAGATGACAATCAGGGTCTTCTGGTACTGCATGAGAAATTCAGTGAGATGAGCGATACCCGTTTCATCCAGGTTGTTGGTCGGCTCGTCCAAAAGAAGAATATCTGGATTTTGGATAAGAGCGCCGGCAAGCAGCAGGCGCGCCTGTTGGCCGCCCGAGAAGGCACCGATTTTCTTTTCAAGCGGAGGAACGGGCAAATTGACTATTTCCAGCACATCCGCAATGAGCTTCGGAAGATTCCATTGCTTTTCAGAGAAGAATTGCGAGAAGAATTGCTCGATAGTCCAATCCAGCTGAGCGCGGTCGAATACCTGTTTAGCAATAGCCACCGTTATTCCAGACTCCAGAGAGACGCGGCCTCCGCCCGGTTTGATTTCTCCTATGATAAGGCGAAACAGAGAGCTCTTCCCGGCGCCGTTTTGGCCCATAAGGGTAAGTTTCGCCCCGCGGCGCACCGAAAAACTCGCCTCCTCGAGAACAGGCTTGGCATGCAGGTACTCGAACGTGACACGATCGAAACGCAGGACGACTTGTTCAGCCATAGAGTTATTGCCTCTTTACAATAAAGCCCGGTAAAACCGGGTTTCAGAAAATTTGGCGGGAGTGAAGGGGCTCGAACCCTCGACCTTCTGCGTGACAGGCAGACGCTCTAACCAGCTGAGCTACACCCCCAGAATATTTTTGTAGCAGGGGTGAGATTCGAACTCACGACCTAAGGGTTATGATTCCTTCGCTCTAACCAACTGAGCTACCCTGCCCTGCATGCTCTTCAAAAAACAAAGTCCGGCTTTCCAGACTGTTTCCTTTGTTGCGGGGGGCGGATTCGAACCGCCGACCTTCTGGTTATGAGCCAGACGAGCTACCACTGCTCTACCCCGCTGTAATTTCCCGCCTGTGGGTGATCCAAGACTCGAACTTGGGACCTCAGCATTATCAGTGCTGCGCTCTAACCACCTGAGCTAATCACCCGTTTTTGCACCATTTTTCCGGGCTGGCAGAGCGCGACAGCCTGGCGCTTTCTCTATGAAGACAGAAATGATGATAACCTATTTGCCGGGAAAAATCAAGTCCTTCCTTTCTCTTTCGGTATACTCCCCTTCTTTTGTGTATGCAACTCCCACATACTAAAGGATCACGCCGAGAATGCTTTACAAACCGGTCGAAAATGGTATACTGCGAAACGTTCTCTTGGGCCCTTAGCTTAGTTGGTAGAGCGCCGCATTTGCAATGCGGAGGTCATCGGTTCGAATCCGATAGGGTCCACTTTTATTTTTCGGGCCTGTAGTTAAGTGGTACAACGCTGCATTCGCATTGCAGAGGCGCGAGTTCGATTCTCGCCAGGTCCACCACTATAAGCAAGTGCTGATCTCCCGGATCAGCCTCTTAGGTAGGCTCTGCTACCACCGCCATTTCATCGATCCTGAGATTCGCGGAAATATGACTCCCCTGAAAAAAGATAGTGTCCGAAAGGCCGCTTGTTGAAGGTATCCATACATACCCGACCGCCGTCGGCGTTTCTTCTCCATTCAAGAATACGCTTATGGTAGCGACGTTCGGATTCCCTAAATCCTGGTGGGTGATGAGCATGCGCAACTCACTGTAAGCTCCGTCCATCGCCGGAAAACTCCCGACGCCAACGCCTGCGCCGCCGGCAGTAGTCAGGAACATGCTTCCAGCCGTAGAAATACCCATGCCCGACAATCCAATAACGTGCGCTTTAATGACGATGTGATCGGCTGGGCTCGTGATGTTATCGACAATCAGGCCCCGGAGGCGAATATCGACATAGTCCGGATCCATGGTGGCAATCGTCATGGTATCGCGAGTATCCACGTACGGAAGATCACTGCCGAATGTCAGCTTGCCATCGACGACCGGCGGAGGCGTAACCGGTCCCTCGGTATAGTTCGTAAAATTATGCGTAATGCTCCCGACTGGCGTTGCGCCCAGCTCGCCATCTTCAAAGTCATCCCGCATCAGATAGACAAGGTCTTCTTCAGGTTCCTGGATCTCAATAGTGCGAGTGATATCGGTATACTGGCCGAAGCCTCCAAACAAACGAAGGGTAACATCGTGGAAATTGTTTGCAGGAGTTGCATCATCATATTCAGCATCTGCGTCTCCAACAAAACGCACCGTCCAGCCAGTTGCCTCAAACGGATCACTGACCTCGAATATGTCTCCGCCGGCAATGATTTCGAGGAGAACTGGCATGGCTTCTTCATCGGGATCAAGCGCCGAAATCGGGAGGACCAGTTTGGTGCCGCCCTGAACAGTCGGATTGGCTGCTGCCACAGGGGTGATAGCGGGCGGAAGCGCTTCGTTCTGCATAATGGCAACTGCGTCGTCCATAAATTCACCCTTAGCCTTCTCATCGGCCAGGGTTGCAATGTGAAGCGCATCAGGCTGGGTACCGACGACAGAGGCCTTTAGGTGGACGTAGGCAATTTTGTCGTAATTATTCTCATGAGCCAAAATATGAAGAGCTCGATTAGCCTCCCAACCTTTTGGCCAAGCCGCATTATGGCTCGGCACATTGCTTGGAAACAAAAATATTGAATCCTCGAGCGGCTGCTGACTGGAGATAGTCAATCCCCGCATAAGGGCGTAGTGATCGCGCATGGCATCAAGCATCAGCTCGCCAGCATTGGCCGAACCGCCTAGGAGGTTGGTGTCGTTCTCCAGCGCCTCGCAGTGCACTACTTCGACGCGACATTCTCCGTCGCGGGCAGTGACGGCCGGGATGGCGTCCGTGAGAGTCGCTATGACCCCCGCGATGCCCGTGTCATCCGTAGCTTGCCAGAGAGAAAAGCCGTCGTCATAGAAGTGCGACCCGCCCCAGGCCATAGGCAGCGCCACGACCTTGCGTCCGGTGCGAGCTACGAAGGACAAACATTCAGCCTCGACGCAGGAGTAGTAATCAGCGGCAGCCACGCTTCCGCCGAGCCAGCTAAGAGGCCTCGTATCGCTGTTGAGACCAGGAGGCATCGACCAGGGACTTTCCGTTGCATGAGTGCCGGCAAGAATATACTGCGTGAAATCAGGATCGGTTGCGTTGTATGCGGAATCGCCGTTTCGCTCTACTCTCCCCTCGGCCCGGCTATCGCCCACTATAAGGAATAAAGCTGTAGCCGAAGCATTCTCGACCGTGATGGTAAACGGCGTATCGCGAGGACTGTTAGAGGCATCTGCATGCGTCTCACGGACAGTAATGTCATGACTCGACGCGGTCTCGTAATCAAGCGAACCATCGACGACGACGTTGAGCCCATCAAGAGCAAAGAGTCCCCCAGCACTGTCCTGCATGGAAAGCGTTGATCCGCTGCTCTTTCCGGAGAGCGCTCCGACCACCGTTCCCTCCGTCGCATCCTCAGAAACGGTGCTCGCAGAAAGGGTTAGCGCTGCAAGCGTCACTTCACTTACATTCGTCACCGTCACCGTAATGGTCTGATTGGTAGCATTGCTTGCCGTATCGGTGGCCGTCACTTGTACGACGTAGGTGTTGTTGGTATCGGCATCGGAGGGAGCTTCGTAGTTGCGGGTGCCGTTACTCTGCCAGCGCAGTGTTGCCCCGCTCAGTTCAAAGAGGGCTTGATCCGCTCCTCCGGTAATGGTCCAGGTGACGGTTTCGTTGGCAGTCAGGCTCTTGGAGAGCTGGGCATTCTCCGCGACGCTTACGGTGTTGGAAGAGGTGATGGAAGGAGCAGTGTCATCCACATCCCCGACCGTCACCACAACCGTCTGTACCACCTCGTCATCCGTGTCTTCATCCGTTGCTGTCACTTGTACGACGTAGGTGTTGTTGGTATCGGCATCGGAGGGAGCTTCGTAGTTCTTGGCACTCATGGTGAGGAGGCCGGTACTGGTGTTTAGGGTAAAGAGGGCTTGATCTGCTCCTCCGGTCTTGGCAAAGGAGACGTTCTCTCGGTTAGTGGTGATGGTAAGCGAGAAGGAAGCGCCTTCTGAGACGCTTTGGGTAGCGCTTGAGGTGATGAGGAACTCTTCGGGGATTTCCAGGCTGCCTGAGGCCAGGTAGTCGGCTGAGGTGCCTCCACTGTTCCCTCTCACTCTGAGGGAGACTTCTGACCACTGCTTGAGAGTCTTGAGGGAAGCGTCTGCCTGTTCTAAGGTAGCGCCGGAGGCTGGAGCAAGGGTCACTTGGCCTGTGCCTGCCTGGGTTACGGCGCAGGAGAAGCCTGCAGGCAGGTTGTTGGGCAGAGTGAGGGTAGTGCCTGAGCTATTCGTGAATTCCAGGAAGAGGCCGTTGTCTGTTGAAAGGAGGGTGTAGGTGGTAGCACTGACTACCTTGGGGGTAGCCGGAAAGAGGTTGCGGCCATCTGCATCGTGGGCAACTGCGAGGTATTCATTCAAGATGGAGCCCCAGGCGCCGCCATCGGCGCCTGGGGTGGGAAGGCGGGGCATGAGGGGGAAGCTTTTTTCAGATTATAGCACGAAAATTTCCCTCCCTATGGAGAAGAATCCACTAACGAAGAAAAGAAATCTCTTACTATCCGGATACTTGCAGAGTCTCTCAGCCTCTGAAAATGCCGCTTATAAAAGTTTGGACTCGATGGAAGACGCCTGCGAAGAAGTTATCATTCTCTCCAAGCGCTATGTCGTCATCCGGCGCATGAAGTTCTACGGAATGCTCGTGCGTACCGTCATTCCCACCCGGAATGGTGAAGTAGCGATCGAAACCCGCGATCGCAAAACTCCAGTGGAATAATTGGGTGCCGGCACCAAGAATACCGGTTCCTTTGGAACCATCGCCGTACTGGTTATCACCGCAACCCTGCAGCTGGCCTTCCGGCAAATTCGGATCAGTGTTTTTAACACCCGTACAGTTGGCCTGCCAAATACGCATCATCTCCTGATTCCACGCCCCGAACCAGTCGGTATGCATGGTTTCGCCGCCACAGTAGCGGTTTGAAATCTGAAGACACGGGGAGGTTGCTTCCGAGTTCATGGCGAGGCTAGACATGCGATCAGAAGTGAGATAAAGCTGACTAATTTGACCGCCAGGGACTGGCGCGCCCCCACTTGGCCGCGCTTCTCCGGGACCGTAGTCAATAATCCAGTGAAAGGTGATACCGAGAGGCGGTATCCGATACCAGTGAGCTGGGCAGTGAGCTCTTCCATCACTGGCAGAAACAGGATACACAACGTGCTGGCGTCCGTTCGGCGACCAAGCATTCACCCCATCCCAGCACTCGGGTCCGACGAGTTCCGCGATCAATTCTTCGCCCTCTCGGACATCGAGCGTCGGATTCCCATTCTCGTCTACCAGGTAGGGCTGCTTCCCATTTGGATCAGTATTGGGCGAATGTTCCGTCAGACAATCTGCGTTGGTGCGCGGTGCCGTAGGCAAACAATACCACCCAGTAAAGCCATTGTAGTTATTATTGACATACCCACTATTCGAGTTTTCCAGGCAAATTGGCGATGGCAATTTTGTCTCTGTACCATTCATTCTCAGGATCGTGCGGATTGAAACCGGCTACATACCGCAGGCCGAATGGGATACGGCTCATTTTCTCCGTTTGGTCGATTGGGGTCTGGATCTGATAATAGAGGGTGATATAGAAGGGTTTGAGGCCCAGAGTCCTTGCCGTCTCCAAGGGCATCCTGCTCGGCAAGCACCGGCGCCCAATAGGGCAGTGTTATTGATGAGGTTACCGCCACAGGAGCTGCCGGCGTTACTCTCACGCAGCTGCGCATAGGTACTGTCCGGCTGAAGATCCGTATTACCGAAGAGCCAGTGCTTGTGTTCAAAGCCAGCCTCGTCGAACGAGAGGATCGGATCGAAGTCAAAGGCCTTGCCAAAGGCGCAGGTGGTGCGGAATTTATCCGAAGTATCAGTAATAGGCGGTCCGGTAAGCGACTCGAAATAGCCTCCGTCTATCAATTGCTGGCGGGTGAGGCCCGTGTCATTCGGTTCCGGGCCCTCGTTCTCAGCATAATACGGCGCGCTACTCGGATCATTGGCCGAACCAACACCGTACACATCAGAGCGATCATCAGTGAATTCGATATCTTGCTGCACGAAGGGTGGAACATCTGTCGGCTTTTGGTTGGCCAGAGCTGCCGCCGGAATGAGCAAGAAAATAATAATGAGAAGAATCTTTTTCATATTTTAAGCGCCCGGAGGATTGGTTTTATACGGGTGGTCGCTCGGCAGTTCTGACTGGATACCCGCTTCGTGGGCAATGATACCTTCGATAATCTGGCGGTATTCATCGGTCATTACAGCATCAGTAAGCCACAGGAGTTTACTAATCGTTATCTGGGAAGTTTCTCCATAGGGAGCATAGCCACCGATGTTTCCATTGCCCGCACGGCCAACGCTCGGCGGATTATATCCCCAGCCTACTGCTTCAGCACCGTTAGTATAAAATTTTCCACCCGCCATCACAAGGAGATACGTTTGACCAGTCTGGAGAATGACCTGTGAACCTGAAGCTGCGTTGGTATAAGTACCCCCCAGCTCCCGCCGTTTAGAGCCGCAAACATAGTAACATTATGCGAAGAAGAGATACCTGGATAGCCAGTACACCCGCCGTGGTCGGCATTTGCTTTCAAAGAGCCACAATGGCATGCTGAGCAGTATAATCTTGTGCGAGAGCAAAGGTGCCGTCGGTAGAACCAGCGAGACCGAAAGTGATTCCAGGAATGCCCCCAGGCCCGGACGTTTGCTCCCCATAGAGGAGAGCCGTCGGCCGTCGCCACATCGGCGCTTGCGGACTTATCGTTCCACACGGTGACATTATTGCTTCCATCCTTTGTAAGGGTCGCGGCATCTTCCGCATCCCACCAACGAATATAGTCACTCTGGAAATCATCAAGAGTATAGGGCTCTATCGCAGGAATGAGATCATCTACGATGTTTGACCACGGAGAGGAATTACCATCCGGATCCTTCTCGCGGATACGGTAGTAGTAATGCGTGCCGGCAAAGAGCGTTTCCAAAATCTCAAAGTCCGCCCCGGTCGCGTATTCTTCCTCCAGAGTAACCTCGTTTTCCTCTTCCGCTAGATCCTCGCTATCAAAGTGTTGACAGTATCGCGCTGTAACACCACCGACCATGCTATATCCGGAGTACCTCCTTCGAAGAAGGATCCCTCTCCGGTTTGCATAAGGAAAGTAGGCGGATTAGCACCCGTCTCAGAGGTAAGCGTCAAAACAGGCGCCACCATTTGTAGTGTCGTCTCAGTCGCGATATTCGACCACTCAGTAAGCGGGTTATCCTCGATATCCATCGGCTGGATCTCGATATCGTATTCGGTCTCCGGTACGAAGCCATGGATCACGTTATCCCAGGGGAGATTGCCTGCCGGCGCTCCCCCGTTGACGCGATAACGATAGTAAACCGTGTCGGGCCAGGGAGTGAACGTAAGAAGCATGCTCCGGTGCGAATTGGCAGTAGCTACCAGGTCACTGATAAAACCCTCCTCTTCTTCAACAGGCGGGAGAGAAGCAGTAATACCGCGAAGGGCTGGAAGATTGAGGACCATAGAAAGGAGAGGGTTCTGTTTTTGTAACTATATCAGACTTCTTGTGCTTTTTGGACGAAGTTTATTCAGTCCCGTGGGTATGGAGATTGAAGGGCCGACTAGCGAATGAGGGAGTGGGAAAAAGCGATTGTAGCCTTTATGGATCCAGTCTTGTCCGAAATCAATTTGATGAAGACGGGAACCGTCAGGCGCGGGTCCCTGGACTATACCCTTCTTGCCATCACCATATTGAGTATCATCGCATTCATGCGGATCACCAATGAGAGAACCGATCGTAATGCCATTACACTTATTCATCCAGGTGAGCATGATGCCCGGATTCTCTTCAGTCCCGTAATCCCAAGCGCCGAGCCAATCGGTATGGCCACACTGACCGTTATGGAACTGGGTAAAATCAGGCATACGGTCACACGAGAAATACCACTCTTTGTAATCGTCAGGACCCCCGTGTTGAAACCAGATATTGAGCTGGAAACTGGGAACCTCATACCAGCCATCGGGACAGACCGACTGACCACTGCCGATATTGCGAACCAGTGCCCGCATATGGCCGCGACCGCCAGGACTGGTAAGATTCACTCCGTCCCAACACGGCGGACCGTTAAACTCTGCGCCAATTAATTCATTCTCCGGACACACGAGCGTCGGGGTACCGTCGTCATTTCTTAAATAGGGTTGGTTAGCATTGCCCGGGCTGACCGGGTGCGCATCGGGATCGAGAGAACCGTTCGTCCCCTGGCACTTCCAGCCGTTAAAACCCTGGCCGCCATAGACATGGTCACCGGGTATCTCATCCTGGTGACGATCATCATCGGGATCAAAGGGGTCAAAACCGAATACATAACTGAGGCCGCGCGGGATGCGCGTCATTTTTGGAGATGCATCATGAGTACCGATATTATAATAAACAATCATGTACTCCGGCTTCACGACGCCCGGCTTGTCCCCCAGAGCATTATCCTTGATGACTGCTGGAAACCAATAGGCGCTCCGGTTCAGGATCCCGCCGGCGCACGTGCTGCCGCCGGTCGTACGCAGGGTTTGGTAGGTACTGTCCTTATTCGTTCCGGTATTTCCGAAAAACATGTGGAGGTGCATGAAATCCGGATTGCCAGGGGGCTGTAATCGGGTCTTCATAGGCCACATGAGAGAGATTGCAGTGCGTGCGGAACTTGGCTTCGGTGCCTTCGTGAGGAAAAGATTCGGTCGTTTCCAACCAATCCTCTAAATCATATTCGCCGAAGTCAGTCGGGATGTCCTCCGGCTCATAGGCGAAAGCTGCCGGGGTGCCTCCCTGCGTATTCGAACCATCCCCAATGATGCCCGTCACATACGTTACCGGTTGCTGCACAAAAGCAGGCGGATCTTCCTGTCCGGAAGCTGTAGGGATAGCCAGCCGATCATAGGCCGCGCCGCCTACTCCCAAAAGAATGAGAAGGAAGAAGAAAAGTTTTTTCATAAATCTATTTTAGAACTCATAGGGAAAGATAACCAATGCTTATCCATTAAAAGGGAGAAAAGCCTGCGGGCGGGGTATGGGCAAAGGCAGTAGCCCCGAAGTTAACCGTCAGGACATCATTTTTGTCAGCAGCAACATGGGGATAATACTTATCAAGAGGCACGCTGATCCCGCCTTGTCCGGTGGCTGGATTCTGGGTACCGGAGCCAGACCAAGTACCATTTACCCCAAACCAGACTTTGCTCAAGGTCGTATCGAATGCCACCATCAGGGTAGAATCAGCTCCCCACCATTGGCTCCCATATTCAATAGGGAGTGAGCTGTTGTAATAATAGTAGAAGCCATCATAGGTGCTAATGCCATTCGTGCTGTTGTAACCTGGAAAATTAAATCCCGAAATGAAAACAACAGACTCATTACAAACGCCTGCATAGCGATTGTCAATAAGGCCAGCTGAATAGACTTCGAAATAAAACTTGCCACTACTTCGATACTGCGTAGAGCGTGAGCCAGCCCAAGAATTAAGAGTAGGATGGGCCCGTAAGCGTCATATTGCCGTTACTTAAACTCGCAAAAGAGCTTTTCTGATCCGGATCCAGTGTTGCCGTAAATTGAGCGATATCAGAGCCGGTCGTGTCAGAAATGATGTTGGACCAGTCAGAATACACGGCATTGGGATCAGCTGCCTCTCCGCGCCTCCAGCGATCACGGTAGTAATAGGTGGTCTCGACCGCGAGCTGGTTCATGATGCCAAACGCGAGGCTTGCGGTTACGTATTCTTCGTTATCCAGCTGATTCTCTTCCTCCAAAAGACCGGTGGTAAACGTAACGTCTTCGGCGATCTGACGAATGAGATAATAGCCGACTTCCGCAGTGTTATCGGGCTGGGTAACATCAATGGTAGTCGGATTGGCTCCAGGATCGGAAGTGAAGGAGAGGACCGGTGGCGTAATGGGCGATTCATTGGCATCGGTCACCGTAACGATAATGATTTGATCACGGACCGCCAAAGACGCATTGGTGGCACGCACCACCACCTTGTAGGCATTGTTGTCATCCGCATCTGCGGGATTCTCATGATCACGCACTCCGTTGGATGTCCAGCGAAGCGTCGAGCCAGAAAGCTCGAACTGCGCCACATCCGGCCCCCCGTTGAGCGACCAGGTGACCGCCTCATTGGCCGTAAGCGTATGGGCAAGCGTCGTATTCTCCGCCAAGGTTACGGCATTCAGGGAGGTGATGATCGGCAAATCTTCTCCGCCTCCACCGCTCTGAATGGAGAGAGAGGCAGGGATACCTCGGAAGGCTGGAAGGTTAAGTACCATACGAACTAAGCATCAATTGAGCGGCCCCTCGGCATCGACAGCAAAAAAGTGAGGCCCAAGAAAGGAAGAGTTAAAGAGAAAAACTTATGAATTTACTTCATTTTAGCAGATAAAAGTCGTTTTGAATTTGGCAACGTCTCTTTAGTCTCAGAGAGTCTAGTGATTGTGAACACTGTCCGGGCCCGTGTGACCTCCAGGAATCGCGTAGTAATCCCCTAATTCATCGCCTCGGTACCAATGGTTTAGATCAACCTGTGGCGTACGGGTGCCGTCTGGAGCGTTCCCGCCCACCAGTCTCGAGGTGAGCGACATACTATTGCTGTTACAGCCAGTCCCATGCGGCACTTCACCGCTTTCCGGATCAGCCGTATTGGGAATGCCTAAACAGAAACGGAAGCCTTCCTTCAGGATATCGTCCTGCCACGCTCCGAACCAGTCAAAGTGAAAGCTGCAGCCGTTCTTGCAGACAAAGTCCTCATAGCCCGGTATCGCCCGCATCGTGTCTTGGAACATGTCATCGGAGGATAGTCGCCAGCTCTTGAAATCGTCGTCCGTAAGATGCCCGAACTGCGGCTTGAGCACAAGCACCGGGAATTTGAACCACCCTACCGGGCACACATCAGTTCTGTCGACATTCGTGGCGCTTACCCTAATTGCTGGAAGCACATGGCCGTACCCCCCGGGAGAACTGAGGTTCTTGCCGTCCCAGCACTCAGCGCCATGACCCTCCGCTATAATTCTGCTTGCCGCGGGACATTCCAAGTCCTCAAGATTGTCGGCAGGAGTGCCGCCTGAGCTACAGCCCCACTCGACAAAACCGTCCCCTAGATACGTATAAGCTCCTGAGGGGCCGCCGGCATCAGCGTTCGCCGCATTGGAAGCGGCTATGGCGTCTTTGAGACGGGTCTTGAGCGGATCATCCATGTCCCGGCCGGAAACATAGTTGAGGCCGCGCGGAAGATCAATAAAAGTATTGGCGTGGTTAAGGTCCGGTATCTGATAGTAGAGCGGGATCGCATCAACCTTTTTGGCCCGGATAACCCCGTCTCCGAGAGCATCCGGAACCAGAATGGCAGGCATCCAGTAGGCGGTGCCGTTAAGAGGCCCTCCGGGAGCAGTTGAGGCTACTTCCATATCGTTTTGCGCCTGCACGGCCGAATTACGCAGCTGTTCAAAGGTGGAGCAGGCACCCGCGTGGACATTCCCGAAGAATATATGAAGGTGCGAAGCGCCCCGGTCGCAATGATTACGAATCGGATCATCAGCTAAGATGTGACTATCATTGAGGGTCAGACGAAATTTGAACTCGTCGTCTCCGGTGGTATCTCCCCCCTCCGGGCTTCCATGGGCTCCGCGCGTGATCCAGCCTGTCTCGTCGGCTGGAATGGGATCAGGCTGCAAAGCATAGGCTTCCGGTATGCCGCCTGCGGGCGTCGATTCATCTCCAAGTTGTTCGTAGAAATTACCGTCCGGCCCGATGAGCGGGTACACGATGGGCTGTTCGCCGGCATCCCATTGGCCGGGAGTAAGTGAATATGCCGGCTCGTCATCGAGATCCAATTGATCCAGATTTTCAAAACCCGAAGTGATCGCTTGGCCCTCCCTGTTCCATCGGTCCAGCGCAAAACCGGCGACACCGAGCCCTGCCAATAACGCTACAAAGAGAATAAAGAAACGATTCATCATACGGCAGATCCTGCAGGAGTAAATCCATCGGGGCAATTTGCAGCTACATCATCAAGGGCTTTGATAGTCACCGAGAAAGTTTGTGCTCCGTACAAAAGCGGTCTAAATAGCATTTTGAAGGCGGTGTGCGGAAGGGTTTTATAGCCAGTGCCGAGCGCAGGATTGCCAATATCCCAGCTTCCGTTTCTCCAAACATAGAACTTCGTGTCAGAAACCCCGATATCGAATGCAAAGCCTATGCTATCACCATTATCCATAACGGGCGATATAGAGTCATACACATTGGCAATGTATAAATTACCGTAAGCAGCGATACCTGATGTTTCTTCCACATGTCCATACGAGTCGAAAGGTCCACTGATATCCCCTTCGTTATTGCCGTAATCAAGCGTGGCGACACCGAGCATAGAGGGACCTCCTGTCGTTATCGTGAGGCGCTCGATTAAGAACTCTGTATAGATTTTACCACTCGTAAAGAGAGCATTGCTGCGTACCGAGACCGGAACGTCCGTCTCTGAGCACGTCGCTTTCTCATGGTGACTCCCCGTAATACTCATATTAGAAGACCAGCTTGAATAATCCATATTATTCCAGGCATATGTGATCCCAGGCGCGGCAATGGTGACCGTGAGAGTGTTTGACCAAGACGAATAGTCATTGATGTCTCCATAAAAACGACGGATCCTGGAGCGAATGTAATAAGGTGTATCAGGAGTTAAACCATCGTTGATCTCCCAATCTATCGGCATTGGGCCGTCTCCACCCCACACAAGCTGCTGCTCTTCCTCGCGCAAATCACCACTATCAAAGGTGTTGACGGTATCAATCTGTGTCTGAATATAGTCAGCTTCTAAAACCGTATCATCGAACTCCAGATCCCACTCAGGAGGATCATCAGTACCACTTGTAAGCGTGAGGACTAAAGCATGAAGAGGCGGAAGTCCCTGAACCGCAACGCTCTCCGCCTCCCCTGACCCCTCTGCATTGGTTGCTGTTACCACGCAGGAGATCATGGCGTTGAAGTCATCCTCTGTCAGTACATAGGTATTCTCTGTCTCTCCGTCGATGTCTTCTCCGTCACGCTTCCACTGGTAGGTGTAGCTGGTAGGCGTGTTGGTCCAGGTGCCATTGGAGACGGAGAGGGTTTCTCCGACCAGAGGGGTGCCGGTGATGAGGGGGAGAGCGGTGTTTACGGGGAGTTCTCCCGAGGTGCTCTGAGCAGAGACGATGATGCCTCGAAAGGCCGGGAGGTTGAAAACCATATAAAATAAAAGACGGAAAATTTGTCTTTATAATACTATATCAGACTCTTCTCTCTTGCCAGAGCTTATCCGGATCAACGGGAGAGAAATTGATGAGTCCTGCTAGCAAATTATGAGGAAAATAAGAAAAATAAAAAGGGCCATTACTAGCCCTTTCTTCTTACTATCCCTACATCTGCTACAGAGCACCGGCGCAGATCGCAAGATCGAAAATACGGTGAGCGTCTTTATTTATGCACCCATGTAGCCTGAGGCTACGTACTCAGCGGAGGTACCGCCACTGTTGGTGCGCACGCGCAGCGTGATCTCGGCCCACTGTTTGGCTGTTTTGGTATAGCTATCGGCCTGACGCAGCGTCGCACCGCTCGCGGCAGACAGGGTCACTTGGCCCGCAGCGCACTGAGCGATGGCGCAGTTAAAGCCAATAGAAAAGTTATTCGGTAAGGTTACCGTACATCCGGAAGCATTGGTGAATTCCAATACTAAACCGGTATCGGTAGTGAGAAGCGTGTAGGTAGTGGCACTCACGGTTTTGACTGTAGCCGGGAAAAGGTTAAGACCATCCGCGTCATGGGAAACGGAAAGATACTCGTTTAAGACGGTGCCCCAAGCACCTCCATCACCGCCAACTGTCGGAAGTCGTGCCATATACTCCTATAAAATCAGTTATGCACCGTACGCCCCACCCCCAAAGCTCTCCTCCGAGCGGGAGCTCGTGCGACGCGTTTTTGGCTGGACCGGATCCGGACTGGAAAGCGTTTTCAGAAGCGCCGGTATGCCAGAAAGCGCCAACAAAACCAGCCCCAAATGAAGGAGGAATTCCTTACGAGTAAGCGGCTTCACTAAAAGCTGGGCAAAGAGAGGTTTTTGACGTGACATAGTGATTTTGTTTCTTTATTTCGAAGATACCACAAAAGCTGGAGTCGTAAAAGCGCCATGTGAAAAACGGAGGGGCTGCAAGCGCTTTTTGCGATTGACCCGCCAGACCAGGAAAACCGATACTTCGTACAGAAGAATGAGCGGCACAGCCAGTCCCAGCATATTGAGCATGTCCGGCGTCGGCGTAATAACTGCCGCGGCTATGGCAGCAATAAGGACGACCCATTTCTGCTGCCGGCGTAGAGATCCGGGGGCAAAGGCCTGGAAATGATTGAGGATGAGCAAAAAAAGCGGCATCTGGAACGTTACTCCGAAACCAACGAAATAGGCCAACATGAAGGATATATACTCATTGGTCATGATAAGCGAGCGCACCTCTTCAGTGGCAAAGCCATTCAAAAAGCCAATGGCCATGGGCAAAGAGATGAAGTAAGCAAAGGAAACACCGAGTCCCATAAGAAGCACCGACGAAAGAAGTGACAAGACCAAAAACGAACGTGAACGCTTCGGCACCAAGGGTTCCAAGAAACGGATACATTGATAGATAAGGACTGGCAAAGAAAAGAGAAAGCCGGCAAGTAAGCAGACCTTGATCAAGAAGTCGAAGCCGCCGCCGGGAGAAGAGTAGAAAAGGCTCTGATTGAGCGGGCGCGTTAACGCCGCAATAATGGGTTCATGAAAAGAGTAGGCAAGAACCGTTCCCACACCAAAACTCAGCACATACCAGCCAAAGCGGTTGCGCAACTCTAAAAGATGTGCCAGAAAAGGCCGTCGCTTTTCAAAGCGGGTCGTTGGATGACGCATAACGGAATCCAACGAATACGCAGGGAAAATCATCATATTCACCGTACCGACTTTTTATTTTTGACCAAAAACAGGAAAATGCAACTTACACCTAAACAAACCCGGACTTACATTTTCTGATCAGGAGCGGAAGAGCGGGAATCTTGCGGAGCATCATCGTTACCAAAGCCCTTCTTGATTTCACGCATGCCCTGTCCAATGCTACGAGCCAGTTCGGGCAATTTTTTGCCGCCGAAGAGCAAGAGCACGATAACCAATATGAGTATAAGTTCCTGAACACCAAGACCAAACATTGCTTTTAGGTAAAGGTTTACTCTATAATTATACCGTAATCACTTCTAGAAGACAAGGAGAATGTCCAGACACAGCTTGTTGCGAGGAAAGATTTCCGTTTTGTTCTTTTCTGGGCTTTTCTCAATCGCCCTTTTGTCTTGTTGGCCCTCTTTGGCTTCGGCCAACTATGGAGACGGTAACTACGGCGCCGGTACCTATGGTGATATCACGCCGCCCACGCTCGCCGAAGTGACACCCGTTCCTACTCCTGCCACTGATACCACTCCGAACTATACTTTCAGCTCAAGCGAGATTGGCACGATTGCCTACGGTGGGTCCTGTTCCTCGGCAACTACCTCTGCCACGGCCGGCAACAATACCATTACCTTCAACACCCTGGCCCTCGGAACATACACCAACTGTACGATCACCGTAACCGATGCATCGGACAACGAAAGCGATACCCTGACCGTCACGGCATTTACGATATCGGCAAGCGATACCACCGCTCCGACACTTGCCCAGGTGACGCCTGTATCCACGCCCACTACCGATACCACTCCGAACTACACCTTTAGCTCAAATGAGCCGGGTACTATCCAGTACGGTGGGTCCTGTTCCTCGGCAACTACCTCTGCCACGGCCGGCAACAATACCATTACCTTCAACACCCTGGCCCTCGGAACATACACCAACTGTACGATCCGGGTTACGGATAGCTCGTCGAACCAAAGCTCTCCGCTTTCCGTCTCTTCTTTTACGATTGTCGCCGCTGACACAACCGCTCCGACGCTCGGAGAGGTAACTCCGGTCACTACGCCCACTACCGATACGACACCGAGTTATACGTTCAGCTCAAACGAAGCCGGTACTATCCAATACGGCGGATCGTGTTCTTCGGGGACCACGAGCGCCAGTATCGGTAACAATACCGTCACTTTTAACGCCCTCTCCGCAGGAACATACACCAACTGTACGATCCGGGTTACGGATAGCTCGTCGAACCAAAGCTCTCCGCTTTCCGTTTCTTCTTTTACGATCGTTGACGACGGTATCGGAGACGGGGGAGATGAAGAGGAAGATGAGGAGGAGGAAGCCATCGATTTTAGCCGCCCCAAGCTTGCCTGGCTCGATAAAATCTTCAAGCTCTATCACAACGCTTTCCCGCGCCTCAACAGTGAAGAATTCACCATCAAGGGTACGGACGAAGACCTGGCCGGCGGACGCATCAACTTCACCCTTGGCGGACGCAAAGTAGGCCATGCCGACATCGAAGACAACGGTGACTGGAAGAAAAAGATTCACTCAACCAAGAGCGGCGAGCTCGAACTGAAATTGGAGTACGAATGGGGTGATGATTCCGAAGATACGCGCACGTACAAGATCTTTATCGATGCCGAGAAGCCGGTTTTCGCCACCGCACCAGCCAGTCTGACCAAGCGTCCCGGGGAGAGCATCTGGTGGAGCGCGACTGACAATGACCGCATCGATTACTACCGCTACGAACTAAACGGCCGTATTTACAAGACCGAGAAGACTGACTTCCTTTTCCCCAAGGATCTCGGCCCCGGCCTCTATGGCCTCGTTATCAAAGCCTATGACCGAGCTGGCAACACAGCTACCCTCCCCTTCTCTATCCGCGTGCCAGGGAGCGGTGGGACAAGTCAGGGCGATTCAAGCACTCCTGCGCCTGTCGCGGAAACGCCAGCCGAAACCACGCCAGAAGCTCCTGTCGCGCCTGCCCCTCTAGTTCCAACCGCACCGACCCCTTCTACTCCTTCGCAAAATACGCCTATCCAGAGCGATGATGAGATCAGTGACACTCCTCTGCAGCAAGAAACAGAAAATGCCGGCTGGCTCTTCTCGCTGCCGATCATGGCTGCCCTCGTAGGCGGGGCGGCCCTCCTCATCGGCGGGTTCTTCTACTGGCTGCGCTTCCTCCGCAAACGCCCCTTCTAAAATACTCATTCCGAAAGCGGGCCTCCAAATGGAAACTTTGGAACTTTCCTCCTTAAACGCGCTCCGCAAATTGCCGCATGTCGGCAATCGGACGCTTGAAACGCTCCTTGAGTACTTCGGGAGCGCCGAAGCGGCCTGGGAAGCAGCTGATGGGGCTTTGAGCAGCATGCCAAAACTTTCCGAAGCTGCACGCCATGCACTGCTTCGGCGTTTTTCGCTCGTTCATCGCGAAGCCGCTGGGAAGCGCTTCTCGCCGAAGGCATCGAACTTATTCCAAAGAGCTCACCGCGCTTCCCCAAGCTTCTCTCCGAGATCCCGGACGCACCACCGCTTCTCTATGTACGCGGAAACTTTGATTTCACCAAACCGCAAGCAATGCTCGCGGTCGTCGGCGCACGCAAACACTCAGCCTATGGAACACGCGTTACCGAGCGCCTCGTTTTTGATCTTGCCAAGCGCGGCGCTGTCATCGTTTCGGGACTGGCGTTCGGCATTGACCGGCTAGCGCACGAAGTCACCCTCACTGCCGAGGGCCAGACGCTCTCTGTTCTTCCGGGAGGGCTCGATGATGCAGGTATTGCGCCCCGTACCCATCTTGCTCTCGCCCATGCCATTACCGAGCACGGAGCGCTCATAAGCGAATGGGCGCCGGGCACCGAGATTACGCCCGCTCATTTCCCCGTGCGAAACCGGCTCATCGCAGGCCTCTGTCTGGGAACCCTCATTATCGAAGCGGAAGAGGCGAGCGGCAGCCTGATCACCGCCTCCCTCGCTACTGACTACAATCGCGACGTCTTTGCTATTCCCGGGCCCATCTTTTCCTCAACGTCGGACGGTCCTAACCGATTGCTTCAGCGCGGCGCAAAAGCTATTCTCATGGCCGAGGATATTTTCTCCGAATACGCAGCCTTCTTCGAAAAAGTCGCGGGAGAAAAACAAGCAGCTTCAAACGCCGAGGCCTTCCTGACAACTGAGGAAGAACGACTCGTAAACTGCCTCGGATCCGAACCAATGCATATCGATACAATCATCAAAATTTCCGGCCTGGAAACGGGCCAGGTGCAGTCGCTTTTGACCCTCCTCGAACTCAAGGGGGTTGCAAAAAACATTGGAAGTATGCATTATACTCGACAGTAATCCCGCATCCTTTTCATGAAACTTCTCATTGTCGAGTCCCCTTCCAAGGCTAAAACCATCGAAAAATATCTGAAGCACGAATACAAAGTCGTTGCTTCCGTTGGACATATCCGCGACTTGCCGAAGTCGAATAAAAAAGCCATCGACATCGAGGGCGGCTTTGTGCCGCATTACGAGATTTCTGCGGGCAAGGAAGCCATCGTCAAGGAGCTCAAAAAACTGGCTGAAAAAAGCTCGGAAGTGCTTCTCGCCACCGACCCCGACCGCGAAGGCGAGGCCATTGCCTGGCACGTGGCAGAGACCTGCGGCCTGAAACACCCCCAGCGGGTACTCTTCTATGAGATTACGCCCACCGCCGTCCAAGAAGCCCTAAAACACCCGCGGCCTCTTGATCAGAATTTGCGCCGTGCCCAGGAAGCGCGCCGGGTACTGGATCGGCTCGTCGGCTACGACCTCTCCGGCCTTATCTGGAAAAAGGTACGCTATGGGCTCTCTGCCGGACGCGTTCAGTCGCCGGCGCTCCACATTCTCGTCATTCGAGAACAGGAAATCCGAGCCTTCGTACCGGAGGCCTATTTCGTCGTCTCTGCCGATCTGAAACTTCCCTCGGGAGAGACGATCACGTTCCTCGCAGGCGAAGAACCGCGCGATCGCAAAAAAGTCGAGGAGTGGCTGGCTCTGGGACAGAAGGGCAAGTGGCGTATCAAAGGCATCAAAGAAAGCGAGGTGGCTCGTCGGCCCAAACCGCCCTTTACTACTTCGACACTCCAACAAGCCGCTAGCTCCCGCCTCGGGTTTTCACCGAGCCGCACCATGCGGATAGCTCAAAAACTCTACGAGAAGGGCGCTATCACCTATATGCGCACCGACAGCCAAAACCTTTCTAAAGAGGCCCTCGGATCCATTTACCGCACCATTGAAGAGGAATTTGGCAAGAATGCCGTATCGCCACGCACCTACAAAACCCGCAGCAAGAATGCACAAGAAGCCCACGAGGCTATCCGTCCTACCAACGCCTCGCAAAAAAATGCCGGGGTCACCGAGGAAGAAAAGAAGCTCTACACTCTGATCCGCAACCGAACGCTCGCATCCCAGATGACGGAAGCGAAAGTGCTGCGCACCAAAATCACAGCCAACATCGACAGTCCCGGGCTGCCCGATTTTGGAGTCAACGGTTCACGTCTGCTGTCTCCCGGCTGGCTAGCCCTGGACGCGCGGGGCCTTGAGGAAGACACTCTTCTGCCGCAAGTAAGCGAAAACGATCCGCTTTCCCTGGTCCGCATGCAGGTCGAAGACAAGGAAACTCAGCCGCCGAGCCGTTACTCTGAGGCGGGACTGGTCAAAGAACTCGAGAAGCGCGGTATCGGAAGACCGAGTACGTATGCTTCGATCATCAAGACCATCCTGGACCGCGGCTACACCATAAAGGAAGGCAAGGCGCTCCAACCGACGGAAACCGGCGAAGTAGTCGATAACTTTCTCTCCAAATACTTCTCGGAGTTCGTTTCAGAGACTTTTACGGCCGGGATGGAAGATGAGCTCGATGAGATTGCAGCGGGTACGCGGGACTACGAGAAAACGCTTCGTGATTTCTACGGCCCGTTTACCAAGGAGGTCAAATCAAAAGAAAAGCTAGAAAAAATGACGAATCTCGGCGACGCTCCCGAAGGTATGCGCTGCCCGGTGTGCGGCGGGCCGATGATTGTAAAGCTCTCCAAGAACGGTACTTTCCTTTCCTGTGCACGCTTCCCCGAGTGTACTGGCGCACGCACCATGGAAGGCGAAGCGCTCGAAGGCCCCAAGGAAACAGGCGAGCTGTGTCCCGACTGCAAAGACGGACGCCTCGTCGAACGCGATGGACGCTACGGACGCTTTATTTCGTGCTCCAACTACCCTAAGTGCAAGTACATCAAACGCGATCCGGAAAACCAGAAAACCACCGGGTGAAGTGCCCGGTGTGTCAAAAAGGCGAAATGGTCGAGCGACGGGGCCGCTACGGCCTCTTCTACAGCTGTTCCAATTATCCGGAGTGCAAGAACGCTATTAAGGCCAAACCTACCGGCAATCTCTGTCCTCTGTGCGGTTCGCTTATGATGGAGGGTACCAAGACCATTCCCGAGCGCTGTTCCAACAAAGCCTGTCCGAACCACCGGCCCGATAAGCTCACGGAAAAACCGAAAACGAAGAAAAAGGCCTGAGACAAAAAACCCCTCTCAAATAAATGAGAGGGGTTTTATTTTCGAGCCGCCGTTTATTCCAGAAAACCGAGGAGGAACATTACCAGAACGCCGGCTACCAACGCCAGAAATTGGGCAAAGGATTCGCCTGCATCCCGAGTACGCTGCAATTTCGGAATAAGATCGGACATGGCGATATAGATGAAACCACCGGCCACAATGGGAACAAAAAGGGCCGTTGCTGCTTCCGAAGACTGGCCAGCAAGAAGAAGATGAGGGCTCCGGCAAAAGCAGAGAGAGCAGTCAGGAAATTCACAAAGAGCGCCCTCTTGCGCGTAAAACCGGAATAGATGAGTACCGCAAAATCGCCGATTTCTTGCGGAATTTCGTGCAGGATGACGGCAAACGTCGTGGCAATACCCACGGGCACGCTTGCCATGAACGCCGCCGCGATAATGATGCCATCGAGAAGATTGTGGAACACGTCAGAGAGTAAGACGAGCTTGCCGACCGGGTGAATACCGCTCGCATCGGCATCTTCACCGTGGTGGTGCCAATGCAGGGCTTTCTCCAGAAGGAAGAAAAGGACAATACCCACGATAATGAGGAGACTTATCGTGGTAGGCTCAGTCGCTTCCTCGAAAGCCTCAGGAATGAGATGGATAAAGGCGTCTCCAAGAAGCGCTCCAGCGGCCAGACTGATGAGAAAGCCGATCCAGCGTTCCAGGTCAGTAACGCGCCAAAAGAAGGTAAAGATGCCGACGAGCGAAATGAGGCTGACCGCCAAAACGCTTAGAAACGTATAGAGATAGATAGAAGCCATAGAAAGTCAAAAGGAATTAGGTACGACACTGGATGCACCAGCCGAAAAACTCAAGCGCGTGACGACTGACCAGAAAGCCCTGGCGGCCAAGCCGACGTTCCTCCCGGCGGATTGCTTGCTCGTCTAAATGCACGTCCTCAACCCGCTCGCAGCCCAGACATACAAGGTGATGGTGATGCTCCTGAGCTAGGCGTTCATAGAATACCGCTCGCTCCCCAAGGGATACCGGCTGGATGACTCCAAGTTTCTGCAGGGTTTCCAACTCACGATACACGGTAGTTTTGTTCGGCTGTACTCCCCTGCGGCCCAGGCGCTCCAAAAGATCACTTACCGAAAGCGGCTTGCTGGAGACGGAGAAGAGGCGCACGAGTTCACGGCGCACAGCGGTGAAGCGCAGGCCGGAATCACGGTAGAGGGCATGGAAATGCGAATCATTCATAGCCCTATCTTAATGCAACTTAGTTGCATTTGTCAAGAGGAGGAAAACCTTTTAGGAAAGCCCTCATTTGGAGAGCGGGCTCGCCTTGCCTATAATAGGAGATGCCTCTTCTCCAAACCCTATGTCCGAAGCACCGACCCTCCAAGACATCTTCAAAAGCGCTTCCGCCCCTCTCGGTACCGAGGGACGCGCTTTCGTGAAGCGCGCGTACGAAATGGCGCTCCGTGCCCACCATGGTCAGAAGCGCAAAAGCGGCGAGCCCTACGTCAACCATGCCCTGCATGCAGCCCAGATACTGGCCTCCATCGGCATGGACGAAAAAACCATCGCGGCCGGCCTGCTTCACGACGTACCGGAAGATACGGCCGTTACCCTCGAAGAGCTCCGGGAAGCGTTCGGGGATGAGGTTGCCTATCTGGTAGACGGGGTCACCAAACTCGGCAAGATTAAATTGCGCGGCAGCCAACAGGAATTCTTCCTGGAAAACCTACGCAAGATGTTCCTCGCCATGGCCCAGGATATCCGCGTCGTTATCATCAAGCTGGCCGACCGGCTGCACAACATGCGCACTCTGGAGCATCTCGCCCCAGAAAAACGCGAGCGTATTGCCCGCGAAACAATGGAGATCTACGCCCCGATCGCCAATCGCCTCGGCATCGGCGAGATCAAAGGCGAGCTGGAAGACCTGTGCTTTGCCTACCTCGACCCGGAAAATTACGAGCAGACCCGGGAACTCGAAGAAACCTACCTCCACGACGGTAAGCGCTACATTGAGCATATCAAGCAGCTTTTCGCCAAAACCCTGCGCGAAGCCGAAATCTCTTTCCACGAAATCGACGGACGTACGAAACACCTGTATCGACTTTATCAAAAGCTCAAAACGCATGATATGGACATCCGTCGTATCTACGACCTGGTCGCTCTTCGCATCATCGTGCCCGAAATCGCCGACTGCTACGAAGCGCTCGGCATCATTCATCGCGAATACCGTCCGATGGTCGGGCGCATCAAGGACTACATCTCACTCCCAAAACCAAACGGCTATCAGTCGCTTCACACGACTATTTTCGGGCCCGAAGGACGCATTATCGAGGTGCAGATCCGTACCGAACGCATGCACATCGAAAGCGAGTACGGTATTGCGGCACACTGGATGTATGCCGAAAAGGCGCGTCCGGGCTGGCGCTCTCTCTTTTCCCGCAAGTTCGGTACAACAAGAGATGATAAGGGTCCGGCGGAACTGGCCTGGGTGGCCCAGCTACGGGAATGGCAGAAAGAGATCGGCCGCGACGACCAGGAATTCATCGAGGGGCTGCGCATCGAATTCTTTAAAAATCACATTTTCGCCTTTACGCCGAAAGGCGATATCATCGAACTACCCGAGGAGGCCACCCCGATTGATTTCGCGTATGCCATCCATAGCGAGGTCGGCAATCGCGCTACCGGTGCCAAGGCAGACGGCAAGATGGTACCCCTCGATTACCACATCCAGAACGCCCAAGTGATCGAGATTCTCACCGTCAAGGATAATAAAAAGCCAAGCCGTGATTGGCTCCAATTCGTCAAAACTTCAAGTGCTAAATCGCATATCCGACGCGAACTGCGAAACGACGAATTCGGCCAAAAGTAGTAAAAAGAAAAACGCCCGATAGGTTCGGGCGTTTTTTGATTTCGCTCATCGCCTACTCCGGCGCCACTTCCCGCCAGTTAAAGTCACAGGAACGGCTGCCGTTACAGTTAAGATCATAGCCGCAGCCGGAAGGCATGGTGTAGGGCTGATCGGAGCAGTAGTCCCGGTAGCGAGCATCATTTTCACAACTCTGCGGGGTACAGGTGACTGTGATGTCACGGTTCAGGGTCGTACCCGAATAACTGGCCGTGATACGCTCGGTTCCCACGTTGTCGGCATTGATGCGCCGCGAGGATCCTACAGGCGCGGTACTGACAGCGCTGTTACCGGATTGTTCCCCCCAGCTAGTGCTCGGATTTGAAGTCACATTGCCGCTCGGATCTCCGCAGGCAGGATTAGGGTTCCAGCACGCAACCGCATTACGCGTCTCTCCGCGTATCATGGTAAAGGAAGGGTCTGGGAGTACCGCTCCAGAATTACAGGTTGTCCCCTGGCAGAGTTTGAGGGTGTTTTGAAGGGTGACGGAAACAGAAGAGGGAGGTCCTACCTCACCCTGGGAATTCACACAGGTCAGGGTGTAAGAAGCTGCAGCTGTAGCAGTAACATTGTCATTGCCTCCCGATACGCTCTTCGCTCCGCCCCAGGGAACACCCGAACCGGTACAGCTGGCGGCATACTGAACAGGCGCCAGGTAATGTTGAGATTTGAACCGTAGGGAACCGTGAGAGGCCCAGCGGAATTGTTGATGCGGAGCACCGGTACAGGAGCCGGCTGATCGTAGGGCGCCGTACAGGCAGCAGGTGCGCCGCCGTTGGTACCAGAGCAAGTCCACGTGTAGGGCTGCCCTGTTTCGCTTGCCGGAGTCACAGGAGAAGGGGTGCCGTAGCCAGGTCTACACAAACCAATAGTAGGCGGCTGTTGAGTCGGGAAGTTGGCGGCCGCACCGCACTGGCCGGGTATGGGCGGCAGGACAGTCACCGAGACCGAGTCTGTACCGCTTACTCCGACGCTGTTAGTACAAGTAAGTGTGTACGTAGTAGTAGCGATAGCTTGGATGTTGTCACTGCCACCGGCTGGGCTCTTGTTTCCCGGCCAGCTGGCACCTGCTCCGGTGCATGAGACTGCGTTTGCGACAAGGCCCCAGGTGAGGTTGAGGTTTGTTCCCTGATTGACTGTGAGCGGGCCGTCACTCGCATTTACCTTGAGATCGGGAATGGGGGCACCGACGGTACTGACCGAGACCGAATCCGTACCCGTGCCTCCAGGGCCCGTGCAAGTAAGGGTGTAAGTGGTAGTCGCAGTTGCCTGGATGTTGTCACTACCGCCAGTAACTGCCTTAGCTCCGGGCCAGCCAGCTCCCGCACCGGTACACGAAGTAGCGCGGGCGACATTCCCCCACGTGATGTTGAGATTAGAGTTCAAAGCAACCGTAAGCGGTCCATTGGAATTGTTGATGCGCAGATCGGGAGCAGGTGGAGCAATAGGGTCAGCGATGGTGATGGTATGGGAAGTCCAACTGGAATTGGCTCCCTTGGAATCCTGGGTCAATACTTGAAAGGTGTAGGAACTTGCGGCAGCAAACAAGCGTCCCAACGACTGGCCCGTGCCAGACCCTACATACCCTGAGGCAGGTGCCCATTGATCAATAGAGCCGTTTCTGTCCCAATCGAACCCGTAGTGGATGGTATCGGAGTCCGGATCAGTTGCGGTTGCGGTGAAGGAGTAGGTCCCGCCTGTCGTGCCTGCAGTAGGACCAGTGATAGCAGGCGGGTTGGGAGCGGTGTTATTGGAAACAGCGGTCAGGTTGAAAGAGATGGTTTGAGCGGGAACGTTCAGTTGGTAGGGAGACCCGATACCGAGATTAGAACACTGATTATTTGCTCCATTCATATAGGAACAGGCAGATCCGCTACCGAAAAAGGCGCGTGCACGGAGCGGTGTATTATCTCCCGTACACTCGAATCTCACAAAGTCTCTACCACCGCGATCATACCTTCCCCTATAGCGATAGTAGAGCTTGCCAGAGGTATTATTAAAACTGACACTCCCCTGGATAGAGCCGGCAGACGTGACTCGGTACACCCCGCCGCCCTCGTTCACCAAGCCGGGGCCGCTTGCGCTTATACTGTTGGTAGGAGGAGCGATATTGAGAGGAATGTGCGCATGAAGCTCTGCAGCAGCACCCGCCCGCCAAGGTTCCAACATTGTCTGCTTGATCACACGTAGCCGGTGGAGGACCGGCATTCCAATGTCCATTCGGAGAATCATTGGAATAGCCTGCCCCAAACCAAGAGATGTCGCTATCGTCATACGCTTTTGCCTGAAAACGAATGCGCGTCCCGACCGGGATCTGTGCCCCATCCGAAATCAGGGTATTCGTATCGGCATTGTAGACATTCGCCTCATAGGAAATATCGACATGTACACCTTTCAAAGCATTGGCCCAACCGGCTGTTTGCGGATATTGCGTCTGATTCGTACGATCGTCGGTGGCAACACCTTCAATATAATTCCACCGATAAATAAAGCTTTCTGATATGTCATTACTCCACACCGCACTCTTCGCCTCAGCTTTCTCCCCCCCTGCCATGAAGCCGGAAGCAACCGTCAGCATGAAGAGGATGGCTCCAAACCTGCGTATCCCCTTTCTGCCTCGCATCTTGACGATGGCGATAGCGGCGAGAGCGAGAGCGGTCAGAAGGCCGATGAGAAGGATGGCCGTACCTTTGGGTCCGGCAAGCCACTCTTTGGCGGCACCGCCCTTAGCCTCGCAGAGGTTGGGATCGATGTCGTTACAGGCATATTTGATACTCACTTCCTCTACCACCTGATTCTCTCTTTCCAAGGTAGCGGTCAGGGTGAAGTTCGAGAGATAGCTTGCGGGTGTGAAGTCGTCCTTCCAGCCACCCATAGCACCGGTGATATCGCCCTCGTATTTGTAGGTATGCAAGACATTCCCCTGCTCATCACGAAGAGCCAGGGTGAGGATGTTGCCTGGTACGACTGGTTCATTGGTGGAATGCGCGCAGGCAAAAAGGCTGTTCTGCTCGCCTGGCTTGAGCGGGTACTTGAGAATGCTCGGGAAGTTGATGCGCGTTTCCTGGATGCCGTCGCGTACGAAGCGGATGTCGAGGAGAGACTTGGCGCCCTGATCATCTGCTTCTACCACCAGGTAGGAAACGGCGTCGCTCTTGGACTCGAACTGATAGGCGAGCTCCTTGCTCTCATTGGGAGCAAGTTCGATGAGCTCGTATTCCTGATTGCGCTGGTTTTCCGGCCGCAGCGCATCCCAGGCATATTCTTTCCAGGTGAGGCGGATGACTTTTGATTCGCTCGTCGGATTGACGAGCTTCATCTTGGCAGTGACCGTATCGCTTGCGGCAAAGTGCAGCGGGAAAGCAGCGAAGTGATGGTCTTGGTCGTTTAAGGTGACCGAGGTGCGGTCGAAAGAAGCAGCCAGAGCAGGAGTGTCACTCGTTACCGAAAATTGGGCCTGGTTCCCTACCACGTCATCGGTAAAGGAAAGACCGAGGAGATTGTAGCGTCCTTCGGTCGCAAAGAAGGCAGTTGCATAGTACTCGCCACCGAGAGCAAGCTCGGGTACGTGCCAGGTAAAGGTAAAGGGTTTTTCACCCTGGGCTGCGAGGGTAAAGGTATCGGGGAGGGTGAACTGATCAACCAGGACATTGCCATCGCCTTGGGAGAAACTCGCTTCATCCCGGCGGAAGATCTTGAAGTAGAGGGTGCCGTTAACGAGCGGGTAGTCGTTTTGGTTTTTCACCTGGCCAGTGAAAGCAATGTCGGCTCCCGGCACAGTTTGGGCAAGGGAGGATTCGAAGTCAGCCTGGACGGAACCGAAGCGGTAGTAGTCAAAGCAGGCGACATTGCCTGCGGGTTCCCCGCCGGGAGCGGAGGGGATGGGAGGGAGACCCTGATCTGCTTGGGATTGGGTGGGTAAGGCAGGGGCTGCGATGGTCTCGGGGGTGGTTGCCTGGGCCTCGGGAAGAACCTCCTGAGCTAAAGCGAGTTGCGGCAAGAAAACAAATACAATAAAGAGGATTTTTCCGGTCTTGCCGAGATATTTCTTTAGCATAGAGATACTTCGAGTATATTACTCAGAT
Organism: Candidatus Moraniibacteriota bacterium; assembly: GCA_037201605.1. Taxonomy (GTDB): domain Bacteria; phylum Patescibacteriota; class Minisyncoccia; order Moranbacterales; family UBA1568; genus UBA1568. The sequence goes on from JBBCGM010000002.1 coordinate 219,658, forward strand.
TATACTACTCCGGCGCCACTTCCCGCCAGTTAAAGTCACAGGAACGGCTTGCCGTTACAGATCCGCTCGTAACCACAGCCTGTGTCCAGCGAGAAGGGTTGGTCAGAACAGTAGTCTCGATAGCGAGTGTCACTCTCACAGCTTCGCGGCGTACAGGTGACTGTGATGTCGCGAAAGAGAGATATGGGCGCACTTGGATAACTGGCCTTGATACGCTCGGTTCCCACGTTGTCGGCATTAATGCGCCGAGTCGATCCCACAGGGGTTAGGCTAACAGCATTGTTACTGCCTTGTTCAGCCCAGTCAGTACTAGAAGTCACATTGCCGCTCGCATCTCCGCAGGCAGGATTAGGGTTCCAGCACGCAACCGCATTACGTGTCTCTCCGCGTATCATGGTAAAGGAAGGGTCTGGCAGCACCACTCCGGAATTGCATGTGGTCCCCTGGCAGAGCTTGAGGGTGTTCTGGATATTGACAGAGACGGTATCTCCTCCTGTAACACCCTGAGAATTCACACAGGTCAGCCTGTAGGAAGCGGGAGCAGTGGCTGTGACCATTGTCATTGCCACCAGATACGCTTTTGGCTCCGCCCCAAGAGCCGCCAGAACCAGTGCAATTTGCTGCATAGGGAATGGACGGCCCAGGTAATATTGAGATTCGAACCATACGTGACTGTCAGCGGTCCATCGGAACCATTGACCTTCAAATCAACGATAGGAGCAGGCTCTAAGTAAGGCGCCGTACAGGCAGCAGGTACGCCGCCATTGGTACCAGAGCAAGTCCACGTGTAGGGACCAGGCTCAAGGGCAGGAATTACAGCCGATGGATTTCCGACATTACAAAGGCCGATAGTCGCGGAAAGCGAGTCGGAAAGTTGGCGGCCGCACCGCACTGGCCGGGTATGGGCGGCAGGACAGTCACCGAGACCGAGTCTGTACCGCTTACTCCGACGCTGTTAGTACAAGTAAGTGTGTACGTAGTAGTAGCGATAGCTTGGATGTTGTCACTGCCACCGGCTGGGCTCTTGTTTCCCGGCCAGCTGGCACCTGCTCCGGTGCATGAGACTGCGTTTGCGACAAGGCCCCAGGTGAGGTTGAGGTTTGTTCCCTGATTGACTGTGAGCGGGCCGTCACTCGCATTTACCTTGAGATCGGGAATGGGGGCACTCAAGACATTGACTGTCACAGAGTCTGTTCCTGAAATACCGACGCTATTAGTACAGGTGAGTGTGTAGGTGGTGGTAGCGGTTGCCTGGAGAGTATCGTTGCCACCGGCTGGGCTCTTGTTTCCCGGCCAGCCAGCTCCCGCACCGGTACAGGAGATAGCATTGGAAATCGCATTGTAACGTATGTTTAAATTTGATCCCATTGCGACCGTAAGCGGACCGTCGCTTCCGTTTACTTTGAGATCAACGACTGGAGCTCCGACCGTATTTACTACTACGGAATCGCTCCCTGTCCCACCAGGGCCCGTGCACGTAAGCGTATAGGTAGTCGTCGTAGTCGCCTGGAGAGTATCGTTGCCACCGGCTGGGTTCTTGTTCCCCGGCCAGCTGGCACCTGCTCCGGTGCATGAGACTGCGTTTGCGACAAGGCCCCAGGTGAGGTTGAGGTTAGCACCTACGGCAACAGTAAGTGGGCCATCAGAGTTGTTGATGCGCAGGTCGGGAGCAGGGGCATTCACCGTATTAACCACCACCGAATCCGTACCCGTGCCTCCAGGACCGGTACAAGTAAGTGTGTACGTAGTAGTAGCGATAGCTTGGATGTTGTCACTGCCACCGGCTGGGTTCTTGTTCCCCGGCCAGCTGGCACCTGCTCCGGTGCATGAGACTGCGTTTGCGACAAGGCCCCAGGTGAGGTTGAGGTTAGCACCTACGGCAACAGTAAGTGGGCCATCAGAGTTGTTGATGCGCAGGTCGGGAGCAGGCGGGGCAATGGGATCAGCGATGGTGATGGTATGGGAAGTCCAACCGGAATTGGCGCCTTTAGAATCCTTGGTCTGTACTTTGAAGGTGTAGGAGCCGGGAGTAGGCCAGCTACGAGTAAGAGATTGGGATGTACCAGAGGAGACGTAGCTATTACAGTTCGTAGGAGCACAAGCATCAACCAAACTATCATTGTTCCAGTCGAAACCGTAGTTAATGGTATCGGAATCCGGATCAGTTGCGGTTGCGGTGAAGGAATAGCTTGTATTTCTCATGCCCGCAACGGGACCATCAATAACAGGAGCATTCGGAGGCCTATTGGACTGTCCGACGGTTACCGTTACGGATGAGGTACTGGTATAAGATTGCGATGGTGTGACAGACCCAAAATAAGCATACGTACCTGAACAGGTCAGCGTATACGTTGTAGTTTGTGTGGGAGATACTGTAAGCGAGCCAGGCGGCACCACAATGGAATCTCCATTGCCGCTGGGATAGCCCCGCAGAGAACCAACTCCGTTATCTATCTGGCAGCTGCTGTAGCTTCCAGGAAAATTAAATGCCACTCCCTGAGGGAGTATCCAATTCCAAGAGAGCGTAGTTGATCCTCCAGGCTGTATGGTATTTGGATTTGCTGTTAGCGTATAGCTCGGCGGCACGGGAGCAGCTCTTGCCACCTCCCCCCCTGCCATGAAGCCGGAAGCAACCGTCAGCATGAAGAGGATGGCTCCAAACCTGCGTATCCCCTTTCTGCCTCGCATCTTGACGATGGCGATAGCGGCGAGAGCGAGAGCGGTCAGAAGGCCGATGAGAAGGATGGCCGTACCTTTGGGTCCGGCAAGCCACTCTTTGGCGGCACCGCCCTTAGCCTCGCAGAGGTTGGGATCGATGTCGTTACAGGCATATTTGATACTCACTTCCTCTACCACCTGATTCTCTCTTTCCAAGGTAGCGGTCAGGGTGAAGTTCGAGAGATAGCTTGCGGGTGTGAAGTCGTCCTTCCAGCCACCCATAGCACCGGTGATATCGCCCTCGTATTTGTAGGTATGCAAGACATTCCCCTGCTCATCACGAAGAGCCAGGGTGAGGATGTTGCCTGGTACGACTGGTTCATTGGTGGAATGCGCGCAGGCAAAAAGGCTGTTCTGCTCGCCTGGCTTGAGCGGGTACTTGAGAATGCTCGGGAAGTTGATGCGCGTTTCCTGGATGCCGTCGCGTACGAAGCGGATGTCGAGGAGAGACTTGGCGCCCTGATCATCTGCTTCTACCACCAGGTAGGAAACGGCGTCGCTCTTGGACTCGAACTGATAGGCGAGCTCCTTGCTCTCATTGGGAGCAAGTTCGATGAGCTCGTATTCCTGATTGCGCTGGTTTTCCGGCCGCAGCGCATCCCAGGCATATTCTTTCCAGGTGAGGCGGATGACTTTTGATTCGCTCGTCGGATTGACGAGCTTCATCTTGGCAGTGACCGTATCGCTTGCGGCAAAGTGCAGCGGGAAAGCAGCGAAGTGATGGTCTTGGTCGTTTAAGGTGACCGAGGTGCGGTCGAAAGAAGCAGCCAGAGCAGGAGTGTCACTCGTTACCGAAAATTGGGCCTGGTTCCCTACCACGTCATCGGTAAAGGAAAGACCGAGGAGATTGTAGCGTCCTTCGGTCGCAAAGAAGGCAGTTGCATAGTACTCGCCACCGAGAGCAAGCTCGGGTACGTGCCAGGTAAAGGTAAAGGGTTTTTCACCCTGGGCTGCGAGGGTAAAGGTATCGGGGAGGGTGAACTGATCAACCAGGACATTGCCATCGCCTTGGGAGAAACTCGCTTCATCCCGGCGGAAGATCTTGAAGTAGAGGGTGCCGTTAACGAGCGGGTAGTCGTTTTGGTTTTTCACCTGGCCAGTGAAAGCAATGTCGGCTCCCGGCACAGTTTGGGCAAGGGAGGATTCGAAGTCAGCCTGGACGGAACCGAAGCGGTAGTAGTCAAAGCAGGCGACATTGCCTGCGGGTTCCCCGCCGGGAGCGGAGGGGATGGGAGGGAGACCCTGATCTGCTTGGGATTGGGTGGGTAAGGCAGGGGCTGCGATGGTCTCGGGGGTGGTTGCCTGGGCCTCGACTAGATAAGGAAAAAAGAGGCTAAACAAAAGGAAGAGAAGAAATGCTCTTTTCATATTTTTATTACAAGCCCCTTACCTTTAGTATACCCCATTTCTTATTCTTTGGTGACGCGGATGACTTCTTCAAGCGAGGTTACTCCCTGAATAACCTTCAGAATGCCATCCTCGGCCATGGTAAACATACCATTTTCTCTAGCCTTGGTTTCAATCGCTTCCGTAGTACCGGATTGAGTAATGAGTTTGCGCACGTCGGTATCCATGGGAAGAATTTCGAAAATGCCCTGACGTCCTTTGTAGCCCTCTCCTCCGCATTGATCGCAACCCTTGGCCCGATAGAATTCGGCTTCCGCCAGGCTCGAAGTCTTTTCCAAGTACTTTTTACCAACGCTATCACTCTTGAGGCGCGTGAAGATATCGTCGATCGGGTAGAGCTTGGAGAGAGACTCGAGTTCTTTGGGTTCCAAATGGTATTTCTCTCGGCATTCGACGCACAGACGGCGCACCAAGCGCTGGGCCATAATCATGTTCACCGTCGAGGCAATAAGGAACGGCTCGGCACCCATATCAAGCATGCGCGGCAAGGCCGCCGCAGCAGAGTTGGTATGAAGCGTTGAGAGCACGAGGTGGCCAGTCATCGCAGCATTAAGGGCAATCTCGAGCGTTTCCTTGTCACGGATTTCACCCACCATGATGATATCAGGATCCTGACGAAGGAGGGCGCGCAGGGCTGCCGCAAACGACATGCCGATCTTGCTCGAGATCTGCGTCTGGTTGACCCGAGGCATCCGGTATTCTACCGGATCTTCGACAGTCGAGATGTTCACCTCGGGAGTATTCAATATGTCCATGACCGTGTAGAGCGTCGTGGTCTTACCGCTTCCGGTCGGACCCGTGACGAGGATCATCCCGTTAGGCTTGTTGATTTCGCGCTGCATAATCTCAAGCCCGTCCGGATGCATACCCATCTTTTCCAGGGTCAGGCCCTTGGAAGACTCGTCGAGCAAACGCATGACGATCTTTTCCCCGTCAAATACCGGTAAGATACTGACACGGAAAGAAATCTTGTACTCGTCACTCTCGATCTTGAAACGGCCGTCCTGCGGCAGACGATGCTCGTCAAGCTTGAGGCTGGAGAGCACCTTGATGCGCGCCACCAGCCCGGAGGCGCTGGACTTCGGAAGCGTCATGGCATCATGGAGGATACCGTCAATACGGTAGCGCACGTGGATCTCGTTTTCTTCGGGTTCAATATGAATATCGCTTGCCTGCTCCAGGATGGCGTGCTTGAGAAGAGTGTCCACGATACGGATCACGGGCAATTCATTAGCGGCGGCGGCCAGATTTTCCTCCGGCTTGTCGCCTGGCGCCAGTACCTTGTCGGTCAAAAGATCACCGAACTCGGCTTTGAGACTCTTTTCATACTGGCGCAGGGCCGCCTGCACCGATTCGCGGCTCGTCAGACAAGGTACGATTTTAAGACCGGTTTTCTTCTTAATAAAGTCGATGGTCTGCAGGTCATCGGGGTTGAGCATGGCCACCTTCAAATCGCTCCCCGTTTTCTGGAAAGCGACGATGTTGTATTTCTTGGCAATCAGTTCCGGAACGATCTGGAGGACATCCAGCGGAATAACCTCTTTGGTGAGATCCACATAGGGAAAACCAAGCATATAGGCATAGCTCTTCTGGAGCTGTACCTCATCCATGAGCTTGTCTTCCAAGAGCACTCCTCCGAGCTCTTTCTGATTTTCCTTGGCCTTCTGGAATGCCTGATCCACCTGCTCTTTGGGCAGAATATTCGAATCAATCAAAAACAGGCGAAGTTCCTCGGGATTAATGCGCATAGATCGCGTTTTGTTTCGGTGTTTTTTCGATTATACCACAAAAAAGAGGCGCATCGCGCCTCTTTTCCGTTTCTGATTCCAATAAAAACCTTACATCATGCCGCCCATGCCCATACCAGGCATACCGGCAGCACCCGGCGTTTCTGGCTTGTCTTCTTCGACGACTGCTGCCTCAGTGGTAAGCAGAAGCGAGGCTACGGAGACAGCGTTTTCAACAGCTGCGCGCGTCACTTTGAGCGGGTCGATAATGCCGGCTTCGATCATATCGTCGACAAATACGTTTTCCTTGGCATTGTATCCGGCAAACGGATGCTTGCTTTCCGCCACCTTGTTGACGACGACGCTCGCATCCGTCTCACCGGCGTTCGTAGCAATCTGGCGCAACGGCTCCTCAAGCGCTTTCAGTACCGTAAGAAAGCCGGACTGGTAATCATTATCACTCCCTTTTTCCTTTTCAAATTGCTCGCGTACAGCAATAGAGGCTTTGAGAAGAGCGGTACCGCCGCCTGCCACAATGCCGGCTTCAATAGCCGCCTTGGTAGCTGCGACTGCGTCTTCCATCTTGTGCTTCACATAAGTAAGTTCCGTCTCGGTAGCCGCGCCCACGCGGATAACCGCAACGCCACCCGCAAGCTTGGCGATACGCTTCTCGAGCTTTTCTTTCTCGTATGAGCCCTCCGTTTTGGAAACCAGCGCCTTCAGTTCCGTAACGCGGTCTTCAAGGGCCTTTTTGTCGCCCTTGCCGCCTACAATCGTGGTGTCATCTTTGCTTGCGATCACCTTGGCAGCAGTACCGAGACTAGCAAGCGTCGTTTCTTCCAGCCGCATCCCCTTTTCTTCGGAAATGACCTGGGCACCGACGAGGAGCGCGATGTCTTCCAGTACGGCCTTGCGATTCTCTCCGAATTCCGGCGCCTTGATCGCCAGAACATTCATAACGCCGCGCAGCTTATTGACGATGAGTGTCGTGAGGGCTTCGCCGTCGACGTCTTCGGCAATGATCACCACATCGTTCTTGCCCGAGGTCTTGAGTTCATTCAAAAGCGGCACGATATCGGCGATAGCCGAGATCTTGCGGTCGGTAATGAGGATGCTCGGATTCTCAAGTGCCGCGACCTGCTCCGCCGCGTCCGTCATCATGTACTGGGAAATGTAGCCCTTCTCAAAGGTCATACCCTCCACGATCTCCTGGGTAAGGCCGAGTGTCTGGGACTGTTCGGTCGTGACGACGCCGTCCTTGCCGACTTTATCCATCACATCGGCAATGAGCTCGCCCATTTCGCGCGATTCAGCCGAAATGGTTGCGACGTTCGCAATCTCTTCCTTAGAATTGATGCTCTTCGCGTGTTTCTCAAGCTCGGCGATGACTGCCTCTTTGGCAGCCTCCATACCGTGACGAATGCCGACCGGATTGATGCCGGTCTCTACGAACTTGAGGCCTTCGCGGACCAGAGCTTGGGTAATAACGGTCGAGGTGGTAGTACCGTCGCCAGCCGTGTCATTCGTTTTTTCAGCCACCTGCTTGATAAGTTCAACCCCGAGATTCTCGAATTTATCGGGCAACTCAATATCTCTAGCAATAGAAACGCCATCATTCGTAATAGTCGGGCCGCCATAGCTTTTCCCGAGAATCACGTTACGACCCTTGGGACCAAGCGTAACTTTCACCGCATCAGCTACTCGATCGATACCGATCTTGATCTTTTTGCGGGCATCTTCGGAATACGCGAGCTGTTTTGCCATAAGAGTGATACTTTAAGAATGAGGAGTATTAGCACTCCGTATTATAGACTGCTAGATTGGCCGCGTCAACCTTAAATTTTGAAAACAATGACGTCTCCGTCAGCTACGATGTAGTCTTTGCCTTCTAAGCCCAAGGTCCCCTGCTCGCGCGCCTTCCCCCACGACCCCGCTTCGATGAGTTTCTCCCACGCAATCACTTCTGCTCGGATAAACTTCTCCTCGAAATCGCCATGAATAGCGGCCCCGGCCTGAGGCGCAGTCGAATGCTCCCGAATAGTCCAGGCCCGCGTCTCTTCAGGACCGGTCGTAAAATAGGTTATGAGCCCAAGCAGCCGATACGATGCCTGGATGAGCTCGGGAAGCAGACTGATCATGCCGAGTTCCGCTGCTTCTTCCGCCGTCATATGCGCAAGCTCTTCTTCAATCTTGATATCGAGTTTGACGTGCGGCCGCGCCTCAAGCAAAGGCGCCAAGACTGCCTCCGTATCGGAAACGTTATACACGTAGAGAAACGGCTTGGCCGTGAGGAGTTGCAAACCACGCAGAATCTTGAGTTCATCTTCACTCGATGAAGCCAAAAGCCCTGATGCAGGTTTCCCATTTTCTAGAAGCGTTTCCAGCTTCGCGATAAGACCCAGTTCCGTAACTGCTTCCTTGTGGCCGGCGCGCGCTTCTTTTTCCGTTTTCACCTTGCGCTTCGCCACCGTTTCCAAGTCGGCAAGGGCAAGCTCCGTATTGATGACTTCGATATCGTTTTCCGGATCGACTTTTGTGTGTACGTGAATAATATTGGGATCCTGGAAAACCCGGGTCACCTCGATCACCGCGTCTACCTCGCGAATGTTGGCCAGGAATTTATTGCCCAGTCCCTCCCCTTGGCTGGCACCCTTCACCAGTCCGGCGATATCAACAAACTCTATGACTGCGGGAATGATTTTCTGGCTCTGGGAAAGCGTTGCGAGCTTCGCTAGCCGCTCGTCCGGCACCTCCACAATCCCGACGTTGGGTTCGATAGTGCAGAAAGGATAGTTATTGATATCGACCACCTTGCGCGTAAGAGCCGCAAAAAGGGTGGATTTCCCCACATTGGGCAGACCGACGATTCCGACTTTCAGTGACATAGCGTTTCAAAAAGATAGCCTATTATGCGTCAAAAGGACACTACAGTCAAACCCTTCAAGACGCTCAGGATAAAGAAAAAGGAGTCCTGGAAGGACTCCTTGAGTTACGGCTGGTTCAGCCGAATTTAGGCCGCTTTGCGATGTTGCGAGGCTTGAAAGAATTCTTGAACGAAATCCTGCTTCAGCGCCGAGGTGGTAATCTCGTTGAGAAAAGCGCTTGCTCGCTGACGAAATAGCCAGTCCGGTTTCTGCCACTCTAGCGAATAAGGTAGATCAGGAAGCTGTTCAGCGAGATTAGCAAAACGCTGATCCTGAGTGACCTCTACGAAGCCCACCGAGACATCCCATTCGCGATGAGAAAATTGGCCGATCTGCTTCCAAGGCCGCTTAAGGCCTACGTCGCTCCAGGGAAACTGACGGCGAATGGCATCACGAACCGTCTCGCCCAGTTCAAGCTCAATTTCAACGAAGCCGAAACGTTTAGCCAAGTTGTCGCGCGCCACGAGAAACGTGAGACTTTCACGCGGTTTGATAAGCCTCTCAGGCTGGTTAGCAGGAACCCGCTTGTTGTTTTCCTTTTCCACTCCCGAGAGGGCGCGGTCTGGCATAACAAACGCCATAATGACCAGGGCTTTTTTGCGCCGACGCCTACCCATTTTCCACACTCCTTTGTAATGAACGTGCCAAGATTATACCAGAAAATACTTCCGAGTCAATGATGATATAATGAATATATTACTCGTATCTCTCTTGCTATGCAGCCTTCCATTTTCAAAGCCTACGATATCCGCGGTCTGTACCCGTCAGAAATAGACGAGGAGGCCGCTTATCTGATCGGCAGGGCTACCGTCGCCCAGTTTTCCCTTACCCGTCTTGCCGTTGGCCGGGATGCCCGCGCATCCAGCCCGGCGCTTTTTGAAGCTTTTGCCCGCGGGGCCTGCGAACAAGGTGCCGATGTTATCGACCTAGGCCTCCTTACCACGCCCATGGTCTACTTCGCCGCTTGGCGCTACCCCGAAATAGAGGCAGTCGCTTCCATCACGGCCTCGCACAATCCGCCCGAATACAACGGGATGAAAATAGCACTCAAAAATGCCGTACCGGTGGGGAGCGAGAGCGGCCTCGAAGACATCAAGCGCCGAGTCTTAGAAAAAGATTTTCCGGAAAGCGCGCGTACTGGTAGCCTTACCTCCAAAGAGATCAAAACCGATTACTACCGCTACTTCGGAGCCTTTGCCGATTTCGGCGACTGGCGCGCGCGTGTAGTTATCGATACCGCTAATGCCATGGGCGTTTTGGAACTGCCCATTTTCCAAGAACGACATAAAAACCTGGAACTCGGACTCCTCTACGACGACCTGGAGCACCCCTTCAGCGCCCATGAAGCCAATCCGCTGAAAACCGAAACGCTTGATGAATTGCGGACAGCCGTCACTAGCCACCAGGCGAGCTTAGGTATCGCTTTCGACGGGGATGCCGATCGCGTCGGCTTCGTGGATGAAAAAGGGATTCCCATTCCCATGGATCTCGTGACGGGACTAATTGCGGAAATTGTTTTGGAGCGCCATCCTGGAGCCACGATTCTTTACGATCTGCGCTCCTCACGCGCCGTCAAAGAAATAATCGAGGAGCGGGGAGGAAAAGCCCTTGAATGCAAAGTGGGCCACGCCAATATTAAGCGCCAGATGCGCGATACGGGCGCTCTTTTTGCCGGCGAACTCTCCGGCCACTACTATTTCGAGGAAAATTCGATGGCGGAAGCCGGCTCTTTGCCGGCTCTCATGCTCTTAAACCTCATGGCCAAAACGGGGGAAACCCATTTCGGAGCTGGTAAGTGGCCTGCAGCGCTATGCTCATTCGGGTGAGATCAATAGCGAGGTAGCCGACAAGGACGCGGTGCTTACAAAACTGAAAGAACAATATGCCGACGGAGAACAAAGCGAGCTTGACGGCCTGAAAGTAAGCTACCCCGACTGGTGGTTTAACGTGCGCGCTTCCAATACCGAACCCTTGCTTCGTCTCAACCTGGAAGCCGAGACTGTAGAGGCAATGGAAGCCAAAAAGAGCGAACTGCTTGCCATCATCCGCGGATAGGCTATACTAGTCTCTGATGAGCTACAAAAATCCATTCTTTCTGAATATCTAACCGCCCACGAGGGCGGTTTTTTTTGTAGCCTGAAAAGCTCTTTAAAAAAGGAGGTGCTATGAAAAAAGTTATTCCCATTCAAACGCCCGTAACCAATCTCTTGGGGCATCAAGAGTTACTGCGCTGGTACCGGGGCGCCCAGGGACTTGGAGAACAAGTGCTCTGCCCCCTGATGGATACGGTGCCCGGCCTGCACGTACCCCGTACGCTTCCTTGTGACTGCCCCGATGCGCGCAAACACTTCCTGATGCTCAGCTGGACATGCACTCGAGAAGGAGAATGTTTACCGCGTAAAGTCTGGTCTTGGCCGAATAGCCTCGTCGGTAATGAACTCTACGAATACTATCGACGAAACCCCTAATAAAAACCTCCCTTGGCAACGCTCGGGGAGGTCTTTTCTTGAGTTTATAGTCCGAGAAGACCGACTTTCTCTCTCACTACCTGCATTTTTTGCGAAGCAAGCTGTTTGGCTTTTTCGGCGCCGCTCTGGAGAGTCCTGAGTACCTCGTCGTCGGACAAGGCATTGAAACGGCCCTGGAACGGCGTAAGGAAGTGAATAATGACATCGGCCAGTCCTTCTTTGAACTCGCCATAGCCCTTACCTGAATAGAGAGCCTCGACTGCTTGAGGCGTTTGGTCGGAAAGGAGACTGTAGATATTAATGAGGTTTTTGAGCGCCGGCTTGTCCTCCGCGTAGACGACTTCGGAGCCGCTATCGGTAACGGCTTTCTTGATCTTCTTCTGTACTGTCTCAGCATCATCGGTCAGTGCAATAAAGTTGTATTCGCTGGCAGCCGACTTGGACATTTTCTTGGTCGGATCATCGAGACCCATAATACGCGCGCCCTCTTGCTGAATCTTAGGCTCCGGCACGACAAAGGTGTCGCCGAAGCGCTTATTGAAACGGCGTGCCAAAGTGCGCGCTAACTCAATGTGTTGTGACTGATCGTCCCCTACTGGTACCACCTGGGTATCATAAAGTAGGATATCCGCTGCCATCAGTACAGGATAATCGAAAATTCCAACACTTACATTATCCTTAAATTTTTTCTTTTCAGACTCTGACATGGCCTGCCGAGTACCATCTTTTTTCTTCCATACATTCTTATTGGTTTTGTCTTTATACTGAGTCATCCGGCCCAGTTCGCCCATCATAGCAAGCGTATTGAGAATCCAGGCGAGTTCGGTATGCTGGGGGACGTGCGATTGAACAAAAAGTGTACATTTATTTGGATCGATCCCGGCAGCTAGATAGATCTTGGCAATCTCAAGCGTTTTAGCTCGGAGAGTAGCGGGCTCTTGGGGAACGGTAATGGCATGCAAGTCAACCACACAGAAAAGTGCCTCGTAATCAGCCTGAAGTGCAAGCCATTGGTTGATAGCGCCCAAATAATTGCCTATGTGAAGATTACCTGATGGCTTGATTCCAGAAAAAATACCTTTTTTCATAATATACTATCACTACTGAATTTGAAGCAAAATGAGAATTAGTATACAAACCGTGCCGATGAGGGCCCACAAAATGAATCCTGAAATTAAGCTTCTTATAAATGAAGATGCTATAAATCTCGGCAAAGAACCAGCTAATGGGTACAGCATTAATCCAGATAAAATACCTCCAATCAAGCCCACTACAGCCCCCAATAAGCCTCCGGTCTGAGACAAAAAAACAAATACAAAGATGGCTGTAAGAATGTAGCTCCCGATTCCCCATCTTTTAGCATTTTCCATAGATTTAAACGGATGCATTACTAATAACACTTATTTTAGCATATAAAAAAGAGCCCTGTTCAGGCTCTTTTTTGCTTTAGACTTCCACGACGACCGGCAGGATCATGGGCCGGCGTTCGGTTTTCTGGAAGAGGTACTGCCCTACCGACTCGCGGATCTGGTTTCTGACCAGGTCCCAGTCGAGAGAGCTGCCCTTAGAGGTATTGTCTTTGACCACTTTCTCCACTCGGCGCTTGGTTTCGTTTACCAGTTCAAAGTTCTCTTTGACATGGATGAAACCGCGCGAGGTGATCTGGACGCTGCCCAGCACTTTCTTGGACTTTCCGTCGATGATGACAGTGACGGCTACCATGCCGTCAGCAGCCAGGATCTGACGATCTCGCAAGACGACGTGTCCGATGTCGCCCACTCCCAATCCGTCGATAAAGACGTAACTGGAGTCGGCTTTTTCCTTCAAGAGGTGCGGGAAACCTTTGTCCTCTCCAGGTACCTCCAAGACATGGCCGTTGTCCATGACAAAGACATTCTTTTCGGGATACCCGAGGCGGAAAGCGATCTTGGCCGCTTCTTTGAGGAAGTAGTGGTTCGCATAGACTGGCAAGACGTAGGTCGCCTTGACCTGACGCAGGATCTCTTCGATCTCCCAGATCGTGCCGTGTCCGCCCACGTGGATCTCCATCATATCCGAATGGATAACATGATCGCACTTGCGATACAGGTTGTCCTTGAGACGCTGAATGGTGCGCTCATTGCCCGGAATAACCGAGCTGGAGAAGACGATCGTGTCGTTTTTTTGGAGCTTGATGAAGCGGTGGTTGTCGGTCACGATGCGCGAAAGCGCCGCGTTCGACTCACCTTGGGCACCGGTACAGATGACTACGATCTGATTGTCCGGGTGCTTGTGGATGTCGTTTACAGGAATAAGCGTATCCTTCTTCACCTTGATGTAGCCGAGTTCCCTCGCTACTTCGATGTTCATCTTCATGCTGTAGCCTTCGAGCGCGATTTTCTTGCCCTGGCGTTCGGCATATTCGATGAGGTAGGCGATGCGGCGCACCTGGGAAGCGAATGTCCCGATGATAATACGGCCCGGTGCTTCGCGGATCAGATTCTGGAGATTGGTGTGCACTTCCGTTTCGGAAGGCGGCATGCCCTTTTTGAGCGCCCCGAGCGATTCGAGCATAAGGAAGGTCGGCTTCGGAAGCGAATCGAGGTGATTGTAGGCAATGTCATTCGAGCTCGGGTCGATAGGCTCGTTCGAAATCATCCAGTCTCCCAGATGGATAATCGAGCCGTTCGGAGTCACGAGCGCGATGCCCATGGCGTCCATAATGGAGTGTTCGACTTCGAAGAAACGGACTTCGAAAACGCCGAGCTTGATGCGGTCTTCGAGCGATTTTACGCGCACCGTCTTAAGACGCGCTGCCGCTCCCTTTTCCTGGTCGTCTACCTTGTGCTTGATGAGCGCCAGGGTAAAGTCACGGCCGATAATAGTCGGGTAGTTCAGCTGCTTGAGGAGGATCGGCGCGGCCCCGATATGGTCGAGGTGACCATGGGTAAAGATAACGCCGCGGATATTCTTCTCTTTGCCCTTCAGGTATGAGACATTGGGCACGATATAGTCGATGCCGGGCATGTCTTCTTCAGGGAACTGGACGCCCATGTCGATGATGACGATGTCGTTTCCATATTCAAAGACGGTCATGTTGCGGCCGACTTCTTCCTGTCCGCCTAAGGGGATGATGCGCAGGGTTTCTGCGGGAATAGCCGGTACTGCCTGCATGCTCTTCTTGGGTTCAAGATGCGCTCGCACATTCTGAAAACGGCGATTGTCGCGCAGACGCGGCTTGCGAGCCTTCTTGCGCAGGACTGAACCCTGTTCGGCAGCCGGTTTGGCTTCCCTCGGGGTTCCGCCCTTAATACCGTCTAGGCTTTTCGCCGGTTTCTCACGGCGACCCTGATTATTGTGACGCGGCCGTTCGGCGCGCGTATTCTGTTCACGGGCTACGATACCTTCAAAGGCACCGATAGCCGGTCTACTTGCTTCCGGTTTGAAAGCAGGTTTAGCGGCCGGTTTGGCCGGCCGAGTATGTTTTTCCATACGATAACTGATAACGCCTCCAGGCATCCGAAAACGGAAACCCGAGGCAAAAATAAAAATTTAGCGAAAGGCCAGCGGTAAGTCGCAAATGCCTATACGTTGTGCCGAGAAGAGGACTCGAACCTCCATGCCCTTGCGAGCGCTAGCACCTGAAGCTAGTGTGTCTACCAATTCCACCATCTCGGCGACGATGTTTTATGCTTTCAATTTTCCCTTCAAAGCCTCCACCATATCGACTGGTGTGGGATCCTGGCCGTAAGCCAGGGCTAAGTAATAGGAAGCGAAGTCCAGGAGACCCAGACTCATTAACACCTTATTATACACGCTCTCCCCTTCCATGTCAAGCACCTCGCCTGTCAGTCCCTTTTCCTGAAGCAGTTCGAGCGTCAATTCGTAGCGCTTGCGGTTGCGGGGATGATCGGCAGGATCACGCAGCATGAGGACGAAAAACGGGCCCTGCGGGAGGCTGAAACCGACCATTTCATTGTGATTGAGCTCCGGGAAGACATTATAGAAAGCCGGAGTCTTGGCGTTCTCATTGATCTTGATCTTGCCGATCATGGCAACGGAACGGAATTTCTCGGAAGCATAGAGGATGGGAGTACTTCCCTTCATTTTCTCGGCCAGGAGCTTTCCCGCTTCTTCCAGGCGCGGGAGAGCTTCTTTGAGCTCCTCGGCAGCCGCGACTACCTGCGAACGCACGTCGGGAATAAGCCCGGCGCGTCCGAGGATACCGAGAAGTACTCCCAAGAAATAGCCGGTGCCCATGCGCGGTTGGAAATGCTCGTCCGGCATCGGGAGCGTGATGTGCGCGATGCCGTTTGCCTCAGACAGTTCTTTCAATGTTCCGCCAGCCGAAAGGGCGAGAGCCGGAAGCTTGCGTTCAATAACCACTTCTTGAAAGGTTTCCAGCGTCTCTTCGGTATTGCCGGAATACGAAGACAGAACATGAAGCGTCCCGGGTACGAGCGCGCCGGCCTGGATAGCGTACCCGCGATTCTGATACACCGGCACGACACTCTCGCCTGAAGCCTCGGCAATGTCGAAGAGAAACGTGCGCAGAACATCTGCCGGAAGCGCCGATCCCCCCATACCGGAAATGGTGAGCGAGGTAAAGCCCTCGGGGAGCGAGACGCTTTCCGCCAGGTCAAAACCCGCCGCCAGCTGATCAGGCGTACCGAGAATCACTTCACGAAAATGGCTTTTGTCGAGAGTTATTTCTTCCACACTCTATCGGTATAAATATACCACTTGTTGGCATTGGTAAAGCGGTTCTCAGGATTGTCGAGACGGGTCACGCCGACTCCCTTGATCTGGTCGCTTGCCACGAACAGATACTTGGGACTGTAGAGAAAGACGGTCGGATTCTCCTCGATAAGGATTTCCTGGAACTGCCGGTACAGATCGCGGCGCTTGTTTTCATCTCGTTCCTCGCGCAAACTCTCAAGCACCCCATCCGCATCACCTGACTCGAAAAGAGAGAGATTGAGGCCAGGATCCTCGCGCTGGCTGGAGTGCCAGAACGAATAGGGATCGCTCTCGAGCATCGAAGCTTGGCCGTAGAGGAGCGCCTGGTAGTCGCGGGTGCGCAAGACGTTCTTCTGCAAATCAAGCGGCTCGAGCACATTGATGCTGACGCGGGCGCCAAGCGCTTCCCACTGGCCTTTTACGATATCGGCGCTCCTGACCAGTTCCGGCCAATTGGGCACGTCAATGGCAAATTCCAAGGGCGTATCGCGGTCCTTTTGGCGGATCCCGTCATCCTCCTTTTTCCAACCGGCATCATCGAGAATCTTGTTGGCGCGCGCTTGGTCAAATCCGGGAAAGGGCAGGTCCGAAGCAAAACCCGCCATAAACGGCATGAAGGCAGTCTGTGCCGGCGCGGCCTTGCCTGCCAGGGCCTCGCGCACCACGGCATCACGGTCGGTCGCAAAGGCGAGAGCCTGACGTACCTCTGCGTACGCGAGCGCCTTGGACTTGGTGCGGTTGAGGAACACCTCGAAAATACGCGGCATATCGATCTCATAGAGACGCGAACTCTTGCGTTCCATAACGGCTTCTATTTGGCCGGGGTGAATGCTGTTGAGTGCCAAGACTTCCTTGCGCCGATAGGCCTCGAGCAGCGACTCGTCATCCGGATAGAAACGGAAGACAAAGGTCGAGATATAGGGAGCGCCCTCGAAATATTCCTTGTTGGCTTTGAGATCGATCGAGAGGATATTGCCGCTCGAATCCTTAGTCGCATCATCATAGATGTACGGACCGCTGCCGATAGGAGCGAGGTTATAGTCGGTCAGTAAAAAGCGGTCGGCAGGGATGCTCTGCCAGATGTGCTTGGGCAGAATGCCTACGGAGAGATTCTGTAAAAAGCCGGCGTAGGCGCGCTTGAGGGTAAACTGCACGGTATAGCGATCAATCACCGCGGTTTCTACGGAGAGCCAGTTCGGCCGGAGCGGACTCTTATAGCCAGGGTCCTGAATGGTTTGGACGGTATAGAGCACGTCATCGGCCGTGAGTTCCTCGCCATCGTGCCAGCTGACGCCCTGCCGGAGCGTCACCGTATAGACTTTTCCGTCCTCTGAAACTTCGTACTTCTCAGCCACGCGAGGGACGAGCTTGCCCTGCTCGTCAGGGGCGAACAAACCGCTATAAATAAGCTGCACGAGATCCGCATCGGCTTCGCTGGTCTGGGACAGAAGCGGGTTGAGGTAGCGAGGCTGGGCGACGATGCCTTCACTGTACTCGCCGCCGTAGTCAGGCGTGGGGGTGGTAGAAGCCACATACAGAGCGGAAACCCAGAAGAGAAGCGCCCCAAAAGCAAGTGCAAAAAGGATGGAACTTACTAAGCGGTCACGGTAGGAAAGAGCGCGAAAGACCCTGAGGAAACGCCGCGAGGGACGCTTGCCGGATTGCGAGAAAGATTTCGGAAACGAAAATTTGATACGCTTGGATTACGGTTTAGCCTCTAAGCCGCTACGATAGAAAGCCGCACATTGACGATAGCGAGAATAAAAAAGAGCGCAGCCAACACGACGGTGGCCCACACGAGAAAGCGCTCAATGCCGCGCTTGGTATAGTAACCGCCGAAGTCGCCGCCGAAAGTGGCGCCCAGTCCTGAGCCACGATTCTGAAGGAGAATAGAGACCGCAAGCAGCACGGCAACCACCGCCTGGGCCATCAGGGTAAATTGCATATTAAACAATCAAAAAAGGCTTTTTCAAGCCCTCGTATACTAGCAAAATCGGTGCACTGCGTCAAAGCGCTTACTTTTCATTATAGCACATTTTTTACTTTTTGCAATAGAGTAATTTTGGCTCTACAAAGCGCTTTGTTCGAGAGTAAAGACGCTTCCGAAGGGACGTTGCGGTGCTGGTAAATGCTCTCCAGCATACCGAAAGCGAGGAACAACGAGAGGAGAGAACTCCCCCCGTATGAGAGAAGCGGCGCCGGAATACCCGTCACCGGGAGCAGCCCCAGATTCATGCCGATATTGATAGCGATTTGGGTAAAGAGCATGATAGTCACTCCTACGGCAAAAAGGTAGCCGAAATTATCGCTCGCTTCCGCACCGATGCGCCGGAGACGGTAAAGAGTACTCCGTAGGCCGCCAGAATAAGGGAGGCCCCGAGGAGTCCCATCTCTTCGCTCGCGGCCGCAAAGATGAAGTCCGTATGCTTTTCAGGAAGGAAGTTGAGCTGCGACTGCGTCCCCTGCCCGATGCCCTTGCCGGTTACACCTCCGCTCCCGACGGCAACGATAGACTGAATGACGTTATAGCCTGACCCGCGTGGGTCAGACTGGGGATGGAGAAACGTATTGATACGATCCTTTTGGTATTGGCCGAGGAAAAACCAGCTGGACGCGCACAGGAGAGTGCCGAGGAGCGCTAACACGAGGAACTGGCGCAAGCGGATGCCAGAAGCCAGAATCATGCCGCCCCAGATAGCCATAAGTACCAAACTAGAACCGAGGTCCGGCTGGCGCAGCACGAGAAAGATGAGCACTGCTGAAAGGAGAAGCGAGGCGATAATACGCGTCCACTCTCCCAGTTCGGATTTCTTCTGTGAAATGAAACTGGCGAGAAAAATAATAAGCGAAAGTTTGGCGAGCTCAACCGGCTGGATCTGAAAAATACCAAGGGAGAGCCAGCCCGCCGTACCGCGTACCGTCGCCCCGAAAAAAAGAACTGCGAGAAGTACAAGGATGGTCAGAAAATAGATGCCGGTGCTATAGCGGGCAATGTGCCGGTAATCAAGACGAGCCGCCAGAAAAAAAATGGTGAATCCTAAGCCGAGGAAAATAGCTTGGCGCAGAAAGTAATTGCTGCCGCCCCCGGAAGAAAGCCCGAACAGGATAAGCAGGCTCGTGAGGGCGAGAAAGAGAATAGCGATGAGGAGCGCCCAATCGAGCTTGAAGAAGAAACGCATGGCTAGTAGGGAGTACCGGGAGCGATTTCTTGGAAGCGTCCCCCCAGGCAAGTACTGTTTCACAAAATTATCCGAATGATAGGCATCGGCATCGATCGTCATGTCGACCGCCGTGACCGCCCCCGGAAACGCTTCCGGCCAGACTAAGCGGAAATCGCGCTGCTCGCCTGATGCTACCGTATTCATCTGCGTGCTGTTGGCTGCAAGCGGTTTTCCATTCGTGTCGCGGAGCACCACCACGACCGTTAGCACTCGGAAATCGTAGGGGCTTTCGTTTGAGACCAGGCCGACCGCTTCACTGAAGCCGGGACCCGAGCCGGGACCAAGCTCCGTATAGCGGCGATTGTAGATATTGAGATTGGGGCGAGACTGATAGCCGGAGAACTGTTCCCATTCAGGATTCCCTACACGAAGCGTTCCCGAAAGTCCGCTCGCTTGAGGAGTCATCAAGCCGATGGCAAGAAGCGTTTTGCGCTCCTGCGGCAGGATGGTGTTCGTCCCCGTCTGGGTCGCCACGACTTGGCCGCTCGCGTCTTTGATTTCAAAAGTATATGAGAAACGCGAAGCGCCGCTCGTATCGTTGGGGTTGTAGATTACTCCGAGAGCGTCGGTCTTGCCGGTGCCGCCCGGCATAAGCGCTACCTCTGTAATTTGAAGATCCTGGATGGCGATCGGAGCCATACACGCATTACTGCATACGCCGCCGCAATCCACCCCGGTCTCCCGACCATTCTGCTTGCCGTCCATACAGGTGGGAGCGGTGTGCAGGAACGACCAATAGACGCCAAATCCAAGAGCGCCGAGGATAGCAATAAGGAGAAAAACGATAAACGCCCTTTTGAGCGAACGGTGGCCTTGAAACATAGATATGTTCCTAGTATACACCACTCCGGGCCGCCAAAAAACGCCCTTACGAGGGCGTTTTTCTTCTTTTTCATTTCTATTGAAAACAGGGTACCCGGCACTGACCTACTCTTGCCGTGAGGCTACCATCGGCGCTGCTAGGCTTAACTGCCGAGTTCGGAATGGGATCGGGTGTTTCCCTAACGCTAGAAGCACCGGATACTCTGCCTTCAATACTTGTGTCTTTTGGAATAGTCGCATGGAACAAACATTCTTCACTGCTAACCGCAGGGAAACGAAGAAAGTGTATATAGATGTATTAGTACTACTCGGCTTAACGCATCACTGCGCTTCCACCTGTAGCCTATCAACCTGGTCATCTTCCAGGAAATCTTTCGAGATTGCTCTCGAAGTTGTCTTATCTTGGGCTTGGCTTCCCGCTTAGATGCTTTCAGCGGTTATCCTACCCGACATAGCTACTCTGCGGTGCTCCTGGCGGAACAGCAGATACACCAGAGGTTCGTTCTTTCCGGTCCTCTCGTACTAGGAAAGAGATCCCTCAAACAACTCACGCCTACAGCAGATAGGAGACCAACCTGTCTCACGCATGTTACCACTTGTTACCAAGTGCATTGGACTATAGCTTCATCCGGCAATTTTCGTATGCCGGACTGCTGACGTTTAGTCTCTACGGGCCTCCGCTATTCGGAGTTCCCTCGATATTGCCCTTCGATTTCTCTCAGGGTTCCACCGATATGAGTCAGCTTCTTACTCCATACTACTATGAAGTACCGCCGTGATGTGATTGGTATACTATCTTCAATTTCAAAGACGAAAAACCTATTTCTTGATGTCTTGTACCTCGGGTTCAAACTGTTCAAAAGATGATTCTAGAATCCTCTCAAGGAGAATCTCTCTCCTGAACGGTTTGAACCCAGCTCGCGTACCGCTTTAATTGGCGAACAGCCAAACCCTTGGAACCTTCTCCAGCTCCAGGATGCGATGGGCCGACATCGAGGTGCCAAACCCTGCCGTCGATGTGGACTCTTGGGCAGGATCAGCCTGTTATCCCCAGGGTAACTTTTATCTGATGATCTTCCACACTCCTACGAGTGATGGTCGGTTCACTAACTTCCACTTTCGTGACTGATTGACTAATCGGTCTTTCAGTAAAGCTGGCTTCTGCGTTTGCACTATCGATCCGATTTCCATCCGGATCTAGCCAACCTTAGTAAACGCCTCCGTTGCTTTTTAGGAGGCGACCGCCCCAGTCAAACTACCCACCAGGCACTGTCCCCCCACCGGATTACGGTGGTGGGTAAGAAATAAAGTCTTTGCAGGGTGGTATTCCACTAGCGACTCCACGCCCCCCGGAAGGGGCGCTTCAAAGTCTCCCACCTATGCTCGGCAGCAAAAACTCTATTTCAATACCAAGTTGTAGTAAAGCTCCATGGGGTCTTTTCGTCTTGCTGTAGGTCAACGGCATCTTTACCGTTATTGCAATTTCACCGGGATATTCGTTGAGACAGTTTTCAACTCGTTACGCCTTTCATGCGGGTCAGAACTTACCTGACAAGGAATTCGCTACCTTAGGACGATTATAGTTATCGCCGACGTTCACTGGCGCTTCGGGGATTGGCTTGCACCGCTCCCGTTAACGTTCCAGCACCGGTCAGGCGTCAGCCCCTATACTTCCCCTTACGGGTTTGCAGAGACCTGTGTTTTTGGTAAACAGTCGGTTGAAATACTTTCGCTGCGGCCGACATTGCTGTCGGCAAGGCATATTGCGAACTTACGCCTAGCTTTTTTGCCGAGTTCCTTAACGAATGCTCTCCCGTTCATCTTAGGCTACTCGCCCAGTCCACCTGTGTCGGTTTGCGGTACGGTTGCTTGCATACGAACCTTAGAAGTTTTTCCTGGCACTCTGCTCCTTTTCCTTCATCCGTATTGCTACGGACTTCGCGTGATACCTCGGATTTGTGCGGGACGGATTTGCCTGTCCCGCGTCCTCGATACCCCGACCCCAATCCAATAAGGGGCGAAAAGTACAAGAATGCGTCACTCCTTCGAATATGCAAGCAGTCAGGGAATATTAACCCTGTATCCATCGACTACGCTTTTCAGCCTCGCCTTAGGACCGACTCACCCTGGGATGATCACCATGGCCCAGGAAACCTCGGACTTTCGATGTGAGGGGCTCTCACCCTCATTGCGGTTACTCATTCCAACATTCTCACTTCCGTACGCTCCACGGTCGGTCACCCTCCCGCTTCGGCGCATACGGAACGCTCTCCTACCACTTCCTCTTGCGAGGAAATCCGTAGCTTCGGTACTGTGTTTTAGCCCCGTTACATTGTCGGCGCGAAGACTCTAGATTAGTGAGCTATTACGCACTCTTTAAAGGATGGCTGCTTCTAAGCCAACCTCCTAAGTGTCTGAGAATCTTCACTTCCTTGCCCACTTAACACAGATTTGGGGACCTTAGCTGACGATCTGGGCTGTTTCCCTTTGTGCTCCGAGCTTAGCCCCGAGTACTGACTGCCTTGGTACGCATCGCGAGTATTCGGAGTTTGGTTGAAAGCCCTACGGCGAACCGCGAACTCTCATCCAGTAGCTCTACCCCTCGGATGTAATTTACAAGACGCTAGCCCTCAAGCTATTTCGGAGAGAACCAGCTATTGCCAAACTCGATTGGAATTTCTCCTCTACACACAAGTCATCCCCGAGTGTTGCACGGCTCGTGGGTGCGGGCCTCCACGTGGTTTTACCCACGCTTCACCCTGCTCATATGTAGCTCGTCTGGCTTCGGGTCTAGTCCACGCGACAGGGGTCGCCCTGTTCAGGCTCGCTTTCACTGGGTCTCCGGAATTCACATCCCTTAGACAAAGCCGCGTAGAACTAACTCGTTGGATCGTGCTGCAAAAGCACGCGGTCACCGGACAAGTCCGGCTCCCACTCTTCGTTAGTAAAGTGTTTCAGTTCTATTTCACTCCCCTTAGCGGGGTTCTTTTCACCTTTCCCTCACGGTACTAGTTCGCTATCGATCTGAAGCAATATTTAGCCTTGGAAGTTAGTGCTCCCAGATTCAAACGGGGTTTCTCCGGCCCCGCCCTACTTGGGTACTTTTGCACCATGCAGCATCTTTTTCGCATACAGGACTATTACCTCCTTTGGTCAGTCTTTCCAGACTGTTCTGCTAAAAAACACTTGCACGGCCCCGGTCAACCGAGTCCAAAAGCCCCGCAACCCCGTCGATAAATCGACGGTTTAGGGCTGTTCCGCTTTCGCTCGCCACTACTCACGGAATCTCTATTGATTTCTCTTCCTCCTGGTACTAAGATGTTTCAGTTCCCAGGGTGCGCCGCCGTACCCTATGAATTCAGATACGGATTATCCGTAAAAACGGATAGGGTTGCCCCATTCGGAAATCCCCGGATCAAAGCTTGGTTGGCAGCTCCCCGAGGCTTATCGCAGCCTCCTACGTCCTTCATCGCTTGCTTCAGTCAAGGCATCCACACTTTACGTTAAGTAACCTTCTTCGTTTCAGTTGTCCGCAAACACTCCAGAGAATCCAGCCTTCACTCTTGCGAGCTTTGGAAGAATAAACGAAGTACTTACGGACAATCGGTTAACAGTGAAGAACATTCATTCTCCACCGTTGTTTGTTGTCATTGCTTGACCTAACTAACATTTGACTATTCCGAGCATAACCGATTCGCTTTCCGCTGGCGTGCGAAGAGCGGCGTACCCAGAAAGACACAAATTGTTAAGGCGCACATTACGCGGAAACAAAAATCTCCCATCGGGAGAGATTCTTATCTCCTCACAATAATTCAGAATCTTCAGATTTTGGACGCAATATTCATCAGATGAATACTCCAAAAAAGGTTTTCACTTGCCTGTGCATAGTACGCAAGTCCGCGAAGTCTGTCAACCCCTGGCTTCTTTCGGGAAAAGGGTATGAAAAAAGAGGCCATTTGGCCTCTTTTTTGCCTTTGGAAAAGCGCTAGGGAGTCTCCGGAACCAGAGGCGATTGGTTCGGATTCTGAGGCCCCGTTTGAACCGGCGGAGCAGTCGTTTCCACTACCGGCGTTTCGGTTGGAGTCGGAGGAGGTGTTTGAGCTTGAGGAGAGGTGCCTGATTGGCTGGCTCCGGGCGTGCCCAAGTTACCAGTCCCGTTCTGGACATTGGTGATGAGCTGCTGGACCTGTTCACGCGTCCGGGCAATATTGTCGCCTCCGTCACGCGGCAGGTAGTCGAGAATCTTGCGATACTCGGCAATGGCAGCATCGTCCTTGTTCTCGCGTTCGTAGAGGAGCGCAAGCGAGAGACGCACGTCGATCAGTCGTTCATTCTTATCTAGGATACCCTTGAAAACG
This sequence comes from Candidatus Moraniibacteriota bacterium, assembly GCA_037201605.1. Classification (GTDB taxonomy): domain Bacteria; phylum Patescibacteriota; class Minisyncoccia; order Moranbacterales; family UBA1568; genus UBA1568. The sequence goes on from JBBCGM010000002.1 coordinate 244,022, forward strand.
CTTTCAGCTTGGGTAAAGTTCTCATTGCCACCCTTCAATTGGTAGACCACGCCGAGGTTGTACTGGTAATTCACGTTGTTCGGATCGTACTTGATAGCAGCACGGATCTCGTCCATAGCAGCATCATAGTTCTGCTGGCGCGAGAGGGTGAGAGCTAATTGGTAGTGGGCAAGCGCCAGATTTTCCTTTTTCTCAATTGCCTTGCGCAAAGCAGCCTCAGATTCATCCAGAAGGGGCAGCTTAGCAGCAGCTTCGGCTGCATCAGCCTGAGCGCGCTTGATCTGTCCGATCTTCACATCGTAGAGCGGATTCTGGGGTTCCAGTTCCTGGGCGCGCTGGTATTGCTCGAGTGCCTTCGGAAGGGCGTCGCTTGCATACAATCCAGCGTTCTCATAGATCAGTGCGAGTGATTCAACAGCCAAGGCATCATTGGGCATGCGGTTGCGGCCCGTCTCGCCGGCGGCTACAGCCGTGCGAATGTTGGAAACAATCTGATCCTCATTCTGCTGGTCTGCAGGCAAGGACACGGCCTGATTGGCAAGCGCCATGTATTCCTGGCCCAAACGGGTAAAGTAGCGGCCCTCCTGCGGATAACGGTTAATGGCACGCGTCAAAAGCGATGCCGAATCCTGCGAAGGTGCCTGAGCCGAAAGGCGAACGGCGCGACCTGCCTCGATATCGGCTACCAAGACTTTTCCCATGAAGACAAAGAGGAAAGCAACGCCTGCCGAGACCACCATGAAGATAAAGGCAAGAGCCAGGGCGAACTTGGGCGAAGCCTTGAGCGAGAGCTGCAGGTACTTTTCTTCCAAGCCACTCTCCCAGAGAAGCGCACCCAGGGCAAGCGCTGAAATGAGTCCCCACAGGATCAAGAGTGTCCCGTTAAACGGTGTCGACACACCAGCCAAAAGCAGCATAAGGGCAGCAGTCAGGAGACCGAGTGAGGTAATTTTGTTACGGCTTTTCTCGAGTGAAAGCAGGTAGACTCCGACAGAGAGATACGAGAGGAGAGCAATGACGAAGAGAATCGTACCGATGCCGCCGAGGGTTGCCAGGGATTCAAAGAACAGTCCCTTGCTCTGGTAAAAGCGGAGTGTGTAGAGCTGATTCTGATTGTATTCGGCCGGATGGTAGAGAGAAAAAGCATATCCGTAATCAGCCGGACCCACCCCTACCAGGAAATGCTCACTCAGACTCTCCTTGGCTACGACCCATGACAATTTGAGCGAGGGCGAGACTTCGACGGGCAGATTGGCGCGTGCCAAGCTGTTCGTCCCGATCATGAGAAACACCAAAACCACCACGAACACCGCCATGGGAAGCCAGGCCAGTCCTTCGTGCGGCCGGACGATCTGGGCCAGAATATAAATGAGGAAAAAGGCGAGACCGGCAAGGATCACGAGCCATGCGGCGTACTGATAGAGTGCCAAGAGGAGAAACAGCGAGAGGAGTATGCCGAGTCCGAGGGCAACCGTGGCAGCGGTGCGGCGTGCTTTCTGTATGCCGTCACTCTGCCAGAGCAGAAAGAGAGAAGCCATGAAGAGCGGCAAGAGAACGCCAAGGTATGTGGTAAGCGTACCTACCGAACCCGTAAGAGAAAGTGGGGCGTACGTCTGGAGGGTAGCCGGCAGAAACGGAATCTTTAGTACTACGAGCGTGCTCCAGAGAGAGACCAGAATACCGGAAGCGGTCAGCGCTCCGAGCATCCATTGGAGGCGCTTCGGGGTGAAATGCGAAAGAAGAAGGTAATAGAAAAGGACGAGGGCGGTGATCGATACGACACCGCGCGACGGATCACCGAAAAATCCCCAGAAACTGTGCCAGCGATCTACGGCAAAAACGGCAGAGACAATAGAGAAGAGCCAAAAGGCGATAATAGGAATATCCAGAGGCGTACGACGGATGCGCATCTCGCCGGTCATAACAGCGCGAGATACCCAAGCGATCAGACCCAGCAAAAGCCAGAAGTAGAAGTAAAGCTGCTTCTCAAAGGTAATCCCCTGATAGGTCAGGCCCAGGAAAAAGATCGGGAAACCGAAGAACAGCGCTACCAGGCTAAACGTCAGCAGTCCATCAAAGAAGCGCGCTGCGCGTTTGCCCCCTTCGGGCGAGAGAGGTGTGTGATGGCGTGCCTCGGTATGAGAAGGAGTCGTAACAGTCGGCCGCTCAAAAGTATTAGGCCGCATGAAGTTATGCGTCGGACGGACGGTTTGGGAGCGCTCCGTATCGAGAAACTCGGGTTTTTCGCTAGCCATAGCAGAATAAAGATAAAAAGGTAGAAACTTAGGCTTATTATATCCTTTTTCACTGCTCCCGTCCAAAACACTTGTCAAGGCAGGAAAGTCTCTCTTTTTGCCTATTTTATGAGAAGATTCCCCTTGATATCGAGTCCCCCTTTGACACTCGCTCCTAACAGCTGCTCGGCACCCGTTTTAATTTCCGTGATAATGATATAGATGCGGCCGGTGGAGGAAGAGTAAGCTGTCGCCCCAACCGCAAGGTCCGTTTTGCCGTCGGCGTTGAAGTCGCCTGAAGAAAGAGAGGCCCCAAAAGCATTACTCGTACTTTCTCCGGTGATGATAGTGTCTGCGCTACTTGCTCCACTCGGATAACTGCCATCGTTGTAGAAGATATAGACGCGGCCAGTGGAAGAAATATAGCCCGTTGCACCCACCACAAGGTCCATTTTTCCGTCGGAGTTGAAGTCCCCTGAGGTGAGAGAGTTGCCGAATTGATTAGAAGTCGTTTCACCAGTAATCGTTACATCAGCAGTGGCGGCCGTTGTCGGGATGGAACCGTCGTTGTAGAAGATGTAGGCGCGGCCGGTGTTAGAGGAATAGCTCGTTGCTCCCACTGCCAGGTCCGTTTTGCCGTCGGCGTTGAAGTCGCCTGAGGTAAGCTTACTTCCAAAAAGACTCGGGCTTTCACCAGTAATAGCGACATCCGCAGTGGCAGCGGTGGTCGGGATGGAGCCGTCGTTGTAGAAGATGTAGGCGCGGCCGGCGTTAGAGGAATAGCCGTAGGCACCTACAACTAAATCGGTCCGGCTATCAGTATTAAAATCACCAGTTGTAAGGGAAAGTCCGAAGAAATTACCTCCCACTTCGCCGGTAATAGTAATATCGGCGGTGGCAGCGGTGGTCGGGATGGAGCCGTCGTTGTAGAAGATGTAGGCGCGGCCGGCAAAGGCAGAATACCCAATAGCCCCAACCGCGAGGTCTGTTTTGCCATCGGCGTTGAAGTCGCCAGAAGTAAGAGCGTAGCCAAAGAAAGTAGATCCGTCGCCGGTGATAGCGACATCAGCAGTGTCCGCGGTCGTCGGGATGGAACCATCGTTGTAGAAGATATAGGTGCGGCCGCTATTAAAAGCAGCTAGGTAGGCTCCAACCGCGAGATCCGCTTTGCCATCGGAGTTGAAGTCGCCTGTGGCGAGGGATAATCCAAAGCGGAAGAAGCTTCACCAGTAATAGCGACATCCGCAGTGGCGGCCGTGGTGGGGATGGAGCCGTCGTTGTAGAAGATATAGACGCGGCCGGTATTAGTGGAATAGCCGTAGGCTCCAACCGCGAGGTCGGTTTTGCCGTCTGAGTTGAAGTCGCCTGAGATAAGCGAAATACCTAACTGATTAGAACTGCTCTCACCCGTGATACCTGCATCATTGAAAGTGTATATATAAGCGGTACCTGCTCCTCCTACGAGCAGATCGGTTTTGCCGTCGGCGTTGAAGTCGCCTGAAGAAAGAGAACTCCCGGCTGACGTTCCTACTTCACCAGTAATAATAACATCGGCGGTCGCGGCCGTGGTGGGGATGGAGCCGTCATTGTAGAAGATATAAGTACGACCTGCAAAACTAGAGGCTTGAGAAGCCCCAGCCGCAAGGTCTGGGCGGCCGTCAGAGTTGAAGTCGCCTGAGGTAAGGGAGGTACCAAAAGCAGAACTGGCTTCGCCGGTGATAATAACATCCGCTGTGGCGGCCGTAGTAGGTATGGAACCGTCGTTGTAGAAGATGTAGGCACGGCCGGTGGAGGAAGAATAAGCATAGGCCCCTACTGCCAGGTCCGTCTTGCCGTCTGAGTTGAAGTCCCCGACCTCGAAAGTATAACTAAAATTATCTCCCGGAGTCTCTCCGGTGATGATGACATCGGCGGTCGCAGCGTCTGAAGGATAGCTGCCATCGTTGTAAAAGATATAGGTGCGGCCGGTGAAGGAAGAATAGCGATTTGCTCCCACGACCAAATCCGTCTTGCCGTCGGCATTGAAGTCACCTGAGGTAAGAGTCCTGCCAAACTGATTGTTCGTGGTTTCCCCCGTAATGGTAACATCGGCGCTCGCAGCATCGGTCGGATAGCTGCCGTCATTGTAGAAGATATAGGTGCGGCCGCTGAAGGAAGAATAATTCTGAGACCCCGCGGCGAGATCCGTCTTCCCATCTGAGTTGAAATCACCTGCCGTGAGCGCTATGGAAAAGAAATTACTGGTAGCTTCGCCAGTGATCATGACATCTGCACCGGAAGCTTCCGATGGATAGCTGCCGTCGTTGTAGAAGAGGTAGGCCCGACCACGGCCGGAAGAATAACTGGATGCTCCAACCGCCAGATCGGTTTTGCCGTCGGCGTTGAAGTCGCCTGAAGCAAAAGTCTGGCCAAAGAAACTATTCGTCGCTTCGCCAGCAATCACCACATCGGCGCTTGCGGCATTCGAGGCATACGAACCATCATTATAGAAAAGGTAGACGCGGCCGACATAAAAAGAGGTAACGCTGAAGGTGTAATCGTATGTGCCTATAGCCAAGTCCTTCTTGCCGTCGGAATTGAAGTCACCAGAAGTAAGCGTATAGCCAAAACTCGAGGCGATGAGCCCTGGCTGGCCGACGATTTTCATTTCCTGGCCGCTGCCAGCCGGACTGATGCGCGTTCGGCCCAGCGGCTGCGGCTGCAGTTCCCACGCGAAGTTGTCTCGCGTTTCATACAAATACACCCGGCCAGTGGTAGAAGAATAGCCCTTGGCCCCGACCACAAGATCAACTTTGCCGTCGGCGTTGAAGTCGCCTGAAGCCAATGCGAGACCGAAATAATCATCAGTATTTTCACCAGTAATAGCAACATCAGCAGTGGCGGCGGTGGTCGGGATGGAGCCGCTCTGGTAGAAGATATAGACACGGCCGGTAACGGAAGAAAAGGTATACGCTCCCACTGCTAAGTCTGTCTTGCCGTCAGCATTGAAATCACCTGCGGTGAACGAGGAGCCAAAAGCGGAATCTGTTTCGCCGGTGATGGTAACGTCGGCATTCTCAGCATCGCTAGGATAACTGCCGTCGTTGTAGAAAATGTAAGTGCGCCCAGTGTTTGCGGAATAGTCATTCGCTCCTACCACGAGATCCGTCTTGCCGTCTGAGTTGAAATCGCCCGAAGTGAGTGAGTTACCGAATTGAGAAGAATCCTCACCGGTGATAGCAACATCAGCGGTCGCGGCGGTGGTCGGGATGGAGCCGTCGTTTAGGAAGATGTAGGCGCGGCCGGTGTTGGAAGAATAGGTATTAGCACCTACTGCGAGATCTATTCGGCCGTCGGAGTTGAAGTCGCCGGCAGCAAGGGAGATACCGAAATTGTTACTCGTCGTTTCACCAGTAATAATGACATCGGCAGTCGCGGCGGTCGTCGGGATGGAGCCATCGTTTAGGAAGATATAGGCGCGGCCGGTGAAAGAGGAATAGAGAGAAGTGCTGACAGCTATATCGGTACGGCCATCTGCGTTGAAGTCGCCGGAAGCAAGTACAAGACCAAAATAATTCTCTAACCCTTCGCCAGTGATAATGACATCAGCGGTCGCAGCAGTGGTCGGGATGGAGCCGTCGCTTAAGAAGATGTAGGTGCGGCCGGTGCCCGAAGAGTAATCGGGGGCGCCCACGCCGAGATCCGTCTTGCTGTCTGCGTTGAAGTCACCGGCTGTAACAGAATAACCGAAATTGTTACTCGTGGTTTCGCCGGTGATCGTGACGTCGGCACCGGAAGCCCCGGAGGGATAACTACTGTCATTGTAAAAGATGTAAACACGACCAGTATTGGAAGAATAAGCATTCGCTCCCACCGCCAAGTCCATACGGCCATCAGCATTAAAATCGCCAGCCGCTAAAGACCAGCCAAAAGAGTCACCTGCTTCGCCGGTAATGCTTTTATTCGTATTCACCTGGCCATTCTGGGAATAGAAAAGGTAGGTGCGACCACGGCTACCAACGGCGCCTACCGCAAGGTCCGTTTTACCGTCAGAGTTAAAGTCGCCTGCAGCAAGAGAAGCGCCGAAACCGCTGCTAACTTCTCCCGTAATAATGACATCAGCCGTGGCAGCCGTCGTCGGGATGGAGCCGCTCTGGTAGAAAATGTAGGTGCGGCCGGAGGAAGAAGAAGGAAAGCTGGTTCCCACAGCCAAGTCTGTTTTGCCATCCCCATTGAAGTCGCCTGCCACGAGGGAGAGGCCAAAAAAAGTCACTACGCTTTCGCCCGTAATAGCAACATCAGCGCTCCCGGCATCGGTCGGGATGGAGCCGTCGTTGTAGAAGAGATAGGCGCGGCCGGTAAAAGCACCAGAAGAATAGCCTTGAGCGCTAGCAGCAAGATCTGTGCGGCCGTCTGCGTTGAAATCGCCGGATGTAAGCGCCGTTCCGAAGTAACTCCCTGTTTCACCGGTGATCGTAACGTCAGCGGTCGCAGCAGTGGTCGGGATGGAGCCGTCGTTGTAGAAGAGGTAGGCGCGGCCGGTGTTGGAGGAATAACCGAGAGCACCAATAGTGAGGTCCGTTTTACCGTCTGCGTTGAAGTCGCCGGAAGTGAGAGTCTGGCCAAAGAAGTTACTTGCAGCTTCCCCTGTGATCGTCACATCAGCCGTGGCAGCCGTCGTCGGGATAGAGCCGTCGTTTAGGAAGATGTAGGCGCGGCCGGTGTTGGAAGAATAGGTATTAGCACCTACTGTCAGGTCCGTTTTACCGTCTCCATTGAAGTCGCCGGTGGCCAGAGAGATACCGAATTGGGACGAGGCTTCGCCGGTGATGGTGACGTCAGCGGTCGCAGCGGTCGTCGGGATGGAGCCGTCGTTGTAGAAAATGTAGGTGCGGCCGGCAGAGGAAGAGTAGGTATTGGCACCAGCAGCTAAATCAGTCTTGCCATCTGAGTTGAAGTCGCCTGCGGTGAGAGAGTTACCGAAATTGCTCGATGATTCGCCGGTGATGGTGACGTCGGCATTCGTGGCATCACTGGCATAGACCCCATCATTGTAGAAGAGGTAGGTACGGCCGGTGTTAGCAAGGTAGCCGGATGACCCGACCGCTAGGTCGATTTTCCCATCGGCGTTGAAGTCTCCTGAAGCAAGAGAGGTGCCAAAACTACTGCTCGTCGCCTCCCCCGTTATCGCCACTCCCCCATTCGCCACGCCGGGAGCGGTGAAGGCAAGGGTCGGATCAAGAGCAATGGGGTAGAGGTTCTGGTCTATCTGGAACTCTAAAGAGAGGGTGGTATCTTGTACCTGCCACTTTGCTTCATGGTAGTTGCCGTCCTTGTCGTAGTAGTAGGGAGCCGGGATGAGAAGGTCGGGAGCTTGATTACCGCTCATGATGTCCTGGCCCAGCTCTTTCTGAAGGGTTCTTTGGGCACGTTCCATGAGGTCCTGAGGGACATCCTTTTGGGCTTCTTGGTTTTTGAGGTCTTGGTCGCCGAAGTAGTAGACCTCTACCGCTCCTTCTTCATTGAGGCGGAGCTTGGCATTGGTGAATTGGTAGCTTTCCTTTTCCTGTCCGGTACCCTCGCTCATAGAGGATCCAGTTCTTGAGGGTTCTTTCTCCTGAAGCCTGGTCCTTTTGGTAGCTGTAGAGGACGGTCTTGCGGCCGGATTGGTAGCGGAGGTATTGCAGAGACGAGGCATCCTGTTTCGGAAAGAGGCGGGAGAAAAAGGAGGAAGCAGCTTCACGTACAAGTGTCTCTCGGGAAAGAAGGCTGGCCTTGCCTTCTTCGGCGTTTTGATCCTGAACAGTCAGAGTTCTTTGTTCATCCAGCTTTACTTCCAGAGGGTCTTTTTGGCTTTCAGGAAAGGTGAGTTCGAAACCAGTTTTGTCTTCTGGTTCTTCCCCTGCCCTGGTAATCTGAATGCCGGAATTCTGGGTATCCTTGATACGGTATTTACCCTCCTCTTGAGTAATAGGCAGAGAAGCTGTGGACTCAAGGTCGGAAAGAGCCTGGACCCCCGCCTGTTGGAGAGGAGCGACTTGGTCAGCAAGCGTCGGAGCCTGTGAGAAAAAACGATACGCCCAAAAAATCCCGAGAAAAAGCACTGCAGCACCGAGCACTGCAGCAAGTCCCCAAAGAATTTTGCTTTTCGCTCTTCGCATGTTACTTCTGCTCGACAATCCACCAGTCTACCTTGACCGCCTTGTCCGTCGGCTCAGCCAGATGGACTGTGAAACCGTCATACTCGCCCTCTTCCTTATGCTTTTCAACCCAGGTAGATGCTCCCGGGTCCGAAGCAAAGCTCGTAAAGATCTTACTATCGTCCGTTACTGCCTTCGTCTCGACAAAAACCTTCTTCCCGTCAGCTTGGGTATCATCATCTTCGCCGTCTTCATCATCATCGTTAATAAGCGGCAAGATAGTGTCGCTTCCGATCGTCGGAGCATCGATATCCTCTACATTGATAGCAAGTGCCCCGGTCTCAAGGACTGCCGCTCGCAAACGGCCCTGGAGCAGGTCAACATCCCCTTCCGCATTCGCCGCGACGAACGTGCCGAGCTCAAACGTCGTGTAGAAGTCAGAGAGGATCGAAACCCGATCATTAAGACTTTCCATCTGGCTTTCGAGTGTCGTAATGTCAGAGGTGTTCGTAGTCACCTGCGTATTCAGTTGATCTAACAGCGCCTGAGCGCCCGCCAATTGATCGGCAAAGGTCGCTTGGCCAGACTTGAGCGTATTGATTTCGGCAGCTGCCAGCCCGAGCTGGGTATCGACTGAACCCTGGAGACCCGAGAGGCTCTGGATATTGCGGTTGGTTTTGAGTTCCACCCGGCCGATTTGGGCAGCATTGTCTTCGATCGCAAGCTGCTGATCCTGGATGGATTTGATGATAAGCGGCGTAAGCTTGGAGTAGTCCACCATCCAGTAATCAGTCGGGTTACGCGGGACGGTCACGGCTTGCGGGTAAATCTGCGCCAACTCCTGAGCGATAACACCGTGGATAGTCTGTCCGCTCGCATCGGCCTTCCAAGCATAGTCCCGGATCTGGATGCTCTTCAGCATATCAATGCCGATTCCGGTATTGCGGATGTTCGTCTTCAAACGCTCGTCTGAGGTCGTGTTGTAAGAAGTCACGCCGGAACCGAAAGTAATGGAACCCACAGGGTTATCCCCGCCATCGAAGAAGTCGATAAGCGTGCTGGTCGTCGCGTTCGTACCGTCATGATCGCCAGCGGTAATAGAAAGGCCCAGCTTGTCCGTTCCATCACCCGGTTCAAGGGGATCAAAATTTTTGAACCAACCACTGTACCCAGACACACTACTAGATTCTACCGTTAACTGAGAACCGCCGCCCGTGCCCACCCCCAAGAAAAGTCCAAAGTCACTCAAAGTATAGTTGGAAGATTCAGTAGTTACGGTGCCGGCAATGTCTCCGATCCTGGTGTCTGGAGTATTCTTGCCAAGTAAAAGTATACTGCTTGAGTCTAGGCGCAGGCCAGCTGGCTGAGACGGGCCACCAGAGTCTTTTCCAAAGCTTATTGTCCCTAAATCACCCCCGTCACCGTCATAAAATTGGATGAGCTTGCTATTGTTAGTGGTCGCGGCATTATCAAGACCGGCTTGGATAGAAATGCCGTAACGATTGGCATCGTTGCCGTCATTAAAGAATGAGGCGGCATAGGCCGAAGCGAGATTCGTCTCGACATCCAGCGCGTTTTCAGGCGTATTGTCGCCAATTCCCAGTCGATTGTTACTGTCATCCCAGAAGAAGTTAGCATTGTCTTGAGAGTAGACCCCTGAAGCTCCGGCAAAGACGATGGAACCGGCGGTAAAGGCAGTGCCAGTACCAGTGCCGCCTAAAGTAACCCCGAGAGTATTCGTCGTACCCAATACGCCGCCAGAAGTATTGGTCACGATTCCTGCCGTAGAAAGCCCTGAGAAGGTAATGGTACCTGAAGAGGTGATGCCAGCGGCTGCCGCGATAGCACCGGAGGAATTGACTTGGAAAAGATCACCGCTTCCAACAGTAAGAAGAGCCGTGGGGGTAGCATCGTTAATACCTACGTTGCCTCCGCTAAAAATACCCGCGTAGTTGGTATCAGCGCCGGATACGGCAACATATAAACCGTAGTGAGCGCTTGTACCAGTAGTATTGCCCGAAACGCTTATATACTGGCCATAGTTGGAGATGAACCCAGAAGCGCCTGTTGTAGCGCTAAGGCTTACGTAGTTACCGTAGTTGGCTTGGGTACCTCCTGTGGCCCCTGAACGGTCCACCGAAGTATACGTACCGTAAGTGTAATCAATGCCGCTGGTCACCACTCCCGTATCACTAAACACGTTCCGCAAGCCATACTCCGTTCCCGCTGAAGTGCTGGTCGAGGTTTTGGAATATCTAACCTGGCTCCCGGGGCTGTGACCCCCGTGCCGATACCCACATTGCCGGTTGAATCTATAGCAAGGAGAGCTGAAGAGCCGACGGTGAAGCCGGAACCGATGAGGTAGTAGCCGGTGGTCTGATCAACGCCGGAGTAGTAGTCCTGGGCAGAGCCATCAAAGGCGATGGAGGCGTCGACGCTGCCGCCCGAGCCCACCACTACCTGTGACTCGGTCACGTTGGAAACTGTTGATAGCGATGTTGCCGTTTGAAGCTGCAGAAAGCGTGCCGTAATTCGATCCGTCATAGGAAAGGCGGAGAGCATTAGAGGTCCCGTAGATGTCTACTTGACTGCCAGGGGTAGCGGTACCGATACCTAACCGATTAGTAGAATCATTCCAGAAGAAGTTAGCGTTGTCTTGGGTGTAGACCCCTGATGCTCCGGCAAAGACGATGGAACCGGTGGTAAAGGCGGTGCTCGTGCCAGTGCCGCCGTTTGCTACGGGCAATACACCCGTCACTTCACTCGTCAGGTCAACAGAGGTACCGAGGGTTGAAGCAATGGTGATGGTGCCGGAACCGTTGGTGATCGTAATACCAGAGCCTTGGGTAAGAGTAGCCAGGGTATAGCCAGAGCCATTGCCGATGAGGAGGGTACCGTTCCCGGCAGAAGAGCCGTTGACGCCGGTACCGCCGCGGGAGACGTTGAGCTGGGCTTCGGAAGCGAGGGTACCGGAAGTGTTGTAGACCACGCCAGTTGAGAGGCCTGAGAAGGTAATGGTGCCGGAGGAGACGATGCCGGTGGCGCCAGAGATAGCCCCTGTCGCATCGATACTGATCGAATCTGTCGTGAGGTAGTCTATAAAGCCAGCGCCACCAGAATTGGTAATCTTGATAGCGCTATCCACTAGGGTAGTGCCGAGAGTCGTGGTGTCAGCATTATCCAAATGAAGCAGAGCATCCACACTCATTCCACCAGGTGCTACAAGATTCGTCTCTTGATTCGTGAGTTTGAGGAGCGTGGCACCGCCAAAACCGGTGTTTTGAGTGTCGTTGTTTGTGAGATTAAACTCCACACCGGTATATCCAGTGAAGTCAGGGTCGGAGGGATCAAAAGTGAGATTGTAAATGAGCGCTGAAGCACTTTCAGAGAGTCCAGGAGCGTTTTCTACATTCAGGATAAAGGCGCTCCCGGTCGTCAACGAATTGGCATTGTAGGTCAGACCTGTACCGGTTGTACCGGTGTAATTCTGCGTCCAAGTATTCGTACTCTGGTTGAGAGTCAGAGCTGCATCCAGATCCAATGTGTCCTGGAATTCGGTAAAGTCAAGCGAATCTGCGGTGATGGCACTCGCGCCGATCGTGCCGACGGAAAGGGCTCCTGTACCGCTTGCGGCCTGCACTACCCCCCCTGCGGACAGTCCCGAGAAGGTGATAGCGCCAGAAGAGACGATACCGGTGGCCGCGGCAATAGCACCGGAGGAATTGACTTGGAAAGCATCACCTGATCCGACGGTTAAGGGTGCCGCAGGGGTGGTGTCGCCGATACCTAATCTTCCAGCGAAATAGTTATCATCATTGCTCCCGGCCTGGTAAAACGCATAGTCAGTGGTACCTGCTATGTCAGCAACATACACGCCATAGCCAGTGGTTACGGTGCCATCTCCCCCAAAGGAACTGATATTCAACCCATAGGCAGTAGTAACATTCGAATCAAATCCCAAACTAGCATAAAAAGCACTTATCTCAGAAGAAGGGCTACCCCCATTGTTACCAACGTTCGCTGTTACTCCTTTAATAGTGTCTCCTCCGAATACATTATAAAGACCTCCATACGTTATTCCGGTACCACTTCCCGCATTTGTTCCTGCAGCATTGACATAGGTTCCATAGGTGGTAATGGTTCCCCCTGTTGCTCCAAAACGAGTTACATCAATATATTGTCCATAATTTGTATCTGAGCCCGTAGTTACTACTCCTGTATCATTGATAGTGAAGTAACCACCATATGCCGTAGCAGCCGTCGTGCTCGTAGAGGAAAGGTCGAAATCAATCACACCGTCAGGCGTCGCATCTCCAATTCCCAAGCGATTGTTTGTATCATCCCAGAAGAAATTCGCATTGTCCTGAGCCAGAACCCCTGAAGTTCCGGCAAACAACACCGATCCAGCTGTCGGAGCAAACCAGGTGGGAGCACCGGCACCCCCTGAGATGAGCGCTTGCCCGGAAGTGCCGACTGATGAGAGTTCAAAGGAATCGGCATCTGAATAGACGATTGCTCCGTTGGAAGCCGTGAGATTCTTGTTGGTACCGCCATTTGCAAGCGGCAATACGCCAGTCACTTCACTGGTCAGGTCAACAGAAGTGCCAAGCGTTGAAGCAATGGTGATCGTCCCGCTGCCTTCGGTAATGGTAATGCCCGTGCCGTCAGTAAGGGTTGCCAGAGTATACCCCGAGCCGTTGCCGATGAGGAGTGTGCCGTTTCCGGCAGAAGAGCCGTTGACGCCGGTACCGCCTCGGGAAACGTTGAGCTGGGCTTCGGCTGCGATACTTGAAGTTCCGGTCCAGTAAGTAGCATAACCATTAGTACCAGTCCCGGTCACACCTCCCACTCCAGATACGCTGGCACAGCTCCACTCTTCAGTCGTAGTGTTGTAAGCCAAAACATCGTTGTTGGCACAGCCCTGGAGAAGCGTGAGTTCGTTGTTTCCGGTTCCTGCGAATTCGAGACCTGAGTTGGAACTTGTGAGACCAGTGCCGTCATCGCTGTCCAAAAGATCAATGGCAATCGTCGGCGTGCCGCCTTCGCTTGCGCTTGAGCCACTGATACCGTTGCCGCTTGTGATGCTGGCTACGTAGTTGCCGGTGGTGTCGGTGGTGAGGGCAACGGCATTGGCACTGATGGTCAGTGCTCCGTTTGCCGCTAAGGTAGCGTCCGTTCCGAGAGTGACGAAGGTAGGCACGCCTGAGCCGTTAGCTACGAGGAGCTGACCGGAAGTACCAGCGCTGGTGACTTGGACCGGGCTCGTGCCGTTGCCGTAGAGAACACCGTTGGTGGCGAAGGTAGTTGCCCCCGTGCCGCCGTTTCCAACGGGGAGGGTACCGGTGACTTCGGAAGTAAGGTCAATGCTTGTTCCAAGGTACTCGCAACGGTGATAGTGCCGGAACCGTTGGTGACGGTGATACCGGAGCCCTGAGTAAGGGTTGCCAGTGTGTAGCCAGTGCCATTGCCGATGAGGAGGTTACCGTTCCCGGCAGAAGAGCCGTTGACGCCGGTGCCGCCTCGGGAGACGTTGAGCTGGGCTTCGGCAGCCAAGCTGCTGGTACCTGTCCAGTAGGCCACATAGCCATTGGTGCCGGAGCCGGTAAGACCGGCGGAGAAGCTCGCACATTCCCAAACATTGGTCGAATCATTCCAAGAAAGACCCTGGCCATTAGAACACCCTTGTAACAATCCAAGCTCATTGGAACCACTGCCCTGGAATTCCAGGCCAGAGTTGGAAGAGGTGGAGCCGGTGCCGTCGGCAGAGTCTAAGAGATCAATGGCAATCGTCGGCGTGCCTCCTTCGCTTGCGCTTGAGCCACTGATACCGTTGCCATTGGTGATGCTCGCCACGTAGTTGCCGGTGGTGTGAGTGCTAAGCGTGATGAGATTGTTCAAGCTGGTTGCGCCTGTGCCGCCGTTTCCAACAGGGAGGGTACCCGTCACTTCAGTCGTAAGATCAATGGAGGTGCCCAAGGTTGAGGCGATGGTGATGGTGCCGGAACCGTTGGTAATAGTGATGCCGGAGCCTTGGGTAAGAGTAGCCAATGTATAGCCAGTGCCATTGCCAATGAGAAGTTGTCCATTAGAAGCAGAGGAGCCGTTCACGCCGGTGCCTCCACGGGAAACGTTGAGCTGATTCTCACCCTGAAGCGAGGAAGATCCGCTAAAGTACGCTGCCTGACCAGAGGAACCAGAGGCCGTGGCTCCACCGACACCCGACACGGAAGCACAGCTCCACTCTTCAGTCGTAGTGTTGTAAGCCAAAACATCGTTGTTGGCACATCCTTGAAGAAGGGTAAGTTCGTTGTTACCCGTTCCTGCAAATTCCAGACCTGAGTTGGAGCTTGTGAGGCCGGTGCCGTCATCGCTGTCCAAAAGATCAATGGAGAGTGTAAGAGTCGCGCCTTCAGAGCCAGCGGCTCCGCCTGTAATACCGTTGCCACTGGCAAGGGACTGGACGTAGTTACCCGTTGTGTCTGTTGTCAGTGCCACGGAGTTGGCAGCAATGGTCAGCGCGCCAGTATTTGAAAGAGTCGCATCACTTGAAAGGGAGACAAAAGTAGGCACGCCTGAGCCGTTAGCTACGAGGAGCTGACCGGAAGTACCGGCGCTGGTGACTTGGACCGGGCTCGTGCCGTTGCCATAGAGGACGCCGTTCGGGGTAAGCGTCGTTGCCCCCGTGCCGCCGTAGGCAACCGCGACTGCTGTCCCCTGCCAAGTAGCGCTGGTGAATGTTTGGCCGCCATCGATGAGTGCCACCGTGCCTCCGACATTCGGGAAGGTGTAGGTACGGTCAGCACTGAGGTCCGCAACATCCAGCGTCCCGTAGAAAGTAGCTCCGGCTGATTCCAGAATACGGAGTTCTGAGGAAGCATTGTTGAGCACGATATCGAAAGCGCCTGTCTGATTCCAGTCAGATGTAAGAACACCGAGGGCAATCGTCGGCGTGCCGCCTTCGCTTGCGCTTGAGCCACTGATACCGTTGCCGTTGGTGATGCTGGCTACGTAGTTGCCGGTGGTGTGTGTTCCTAAAGTAATGAGATCGTTCAAACTCGTCGCTCCCGTTCCGCCATTGGCAACCGGGAGGGTACCGCTGACAGCCGTGGCCAGGTTCACCTTGCCCCAAGCAGGGGCGACACCGACACCGCCTGAAAGGAGGACGTTGCCGGTAGCCACGTCAGCCAGAGCTGCGAGCGTGGTAGTGCCGCTCGCGTAGAGGATATCGCCGATGGTGTAAGAACCGATGCCGGTGCCGCCTCGGGAAACAGAAAGCTGAGCTTCTCCGGAAAGGGTGCTGGTGCCGTTCCAGTAGGCAACGTAGCCGTTGGTGCTGGAGCCGGTGACACCACCGACACCAGACACACTGGCACACTGCCAGACGTTGGTGGAGTCATTCCAAGAAAGGACCTCGTTGTTGGCACAGCCCTGGAGGACGGTCAGTTCGTTACTGCCGCTCCCCTGGAATTCCAGGCCAGAGTTGGAAGAGGTGGAGCCGGTGCCATCAGCTGAGTCAAGAAGATCAATGGCAATCGTCGGCGTACCGCCTTCGCTTGCGCTTGAGCCACTGATACCGTTGCCGCTTGCGATGCTGGCTACGTAGTTGCCGGTGGTGTCGGTGGTGAGGGCAACGGCGTTAGCGCTGATGGTGAGGACACCAGCATTGGTGATGGTGGCATCGCTGCTCAGGGTAGCGAAAGTAGGGGCACCGCTGGAAACACCGAGAAGGAGCTGGCCATTCGTACCAGCGCTCGTGACCTGGACAGCGCCGGTGCCGTTGCCGTAGAGCACGGCGTTTGCGGTAAAGGTGGTCGCTCCCGTTCCGCCATTGGCAACCGGGAGGGTACCGCTGACAGCCGTGGCCAGGTTCACCTTGCCCCAAGCAGGGGCGACACCGACACCGCCTGAAAGGAGGACGTTGCCGGTAGCCACGTCAGCCAGAGCTGCGAGCGTGGTAGTGCCGCTCGCGTAGAGGATATCGCCGATGGTGTAAGAACCGATGCCGGTGCCGCCTCGGGAAACAGAAAGCTGAGCTTCTCCGGAAAGGGTGCTGGTGCCGTTCCAGTAGGCAACGTAGCCGTTGGTGCTGGAGCCGGTGACACCACCGACACCAGACACACTGGCACACTGCCAGACGTTGGTGGAGTCATTCCAAGAAAGGACCTCGTTGTTGGCACAGCCCTGGAGGACGGTCAGTTCGTTACTGCCGCTCCCCTGGAATTCCAGGCCAGAGTTGGAAGAGGTGGAGCCGGTGCCATCAGCTGAGTTCAAGAAGATCAATGGCAATCGTCGGCGTACCGCCTTCGCTTGCGCTTGAGCCACTGATACCGTTGCCGCTTGCGATGCTGGCTACGTAGTTGCCGGTGGTGTCGGTGGTGAGGGCAACGGCATTGGCACTGATGGTGAGCGTGCCATCGGCGGCTAGAGTAGCATCGCCCGAGAGCGTAGCAAAGACCGGTATGCCTGAACCGTCAGCCAGAAGAAGTTGCGCGCTTGTCCCAGCTGTCGTTGCCTGTATCACGCCCGTTCCGTTGCCGTAGAGGACACCGTTCGAGGTAAGCGTGGTCGCGCCGGTGCCACCATACGGTACGGTAATCGTAGAGCCGTTCCAAGTAGCGCTCGTGAAGGTTTGTCCACCGTCCAACAGCGCGAGGGTGCCGGAAGCATTAGGAAGTGTCCAGGCACGAGCGGTACTCAAATTCGCGAGCGAGAGAGTGCCATCGCCGTCCGGATCATTGAAAATGAGCTGCGTACCTTGCGTACCGTCAAAGGCAGCGCCGCTCGTCACGTCACCGACCGCCGAAATGTCACCGATACCGGAAGATCCAGCGGAAGTCCAAGCAAGAAGTCCATTGCCATCAGTAGTAAGGATTTGATTAGACGACCCGTCATCATTCGGCAGTGTGTAGGTTACATTCTGGGTTTGCGTACCGGGCTGGAAGACGGTTGTGTAATCCGTTCCGCCTTGTTCGGAAAAAATGGTCAGGCTGCCATCCGTGCCATTGGCACCGAGCTGAACGGCATTCACGGTGATCGAAGAGGCTAAATCAAAAGTAGTACCGGAGATGGCAAGGTTGGCAGCAAGCGTCAGCCAGTCCACCGTGCTATTGGAATCGTCCCAAAACAACATGCGGTCGGCGCCCGGATCACTGAGGGATGCGCCGGTGCCGCCGCGTGAAAGAGCGAGCTGGGCTTCTGCCGCTATAGAACTGGTGCTGTCCCAATACGCCGCGTACCCGGCGGTTCCTGTACCGGTTACGCCACCGGCTCCCGAAACACTTGACCAAGCGAGCGTGCCGCTTCCATTGGTCACCAGCACTTGTCCGCTCGACCCGTCATCATTCGGCAGTGTGTAGGTTACATTCTGGGTTTGCGTACCGGGCTGGAAGACGGTTGTGTAATCCGTTCCGCCTTGTTCGGAAAAAATGGTCAGGCTGCCATCCGTGCCATTGGCACCGAGCTGAACGTTAGGTGCAAGGTCAAGCGTCGTGGTATTGATAACAAGATTGGAAGAGACCGATAGCCACGTATTTGCCCCTGCCGAATCATCCCAAAACAGAATACTATCCGCGCCCGGATCACTGAGGGATGCGCCGGTGCCGCCGCGTGAAAGAGCGAGCTGGGCTTCCGAACCCAGAGTATTGGCGCCTGTCCAAATCGTGACATGACCGTTCGTACCAGAACCTGAAAGTCCTCCGACTCCCGCTACAGTACTACATTCCCACTGATCATTTCCTTCATCCCAAGCAAGAATCTCCGTATTGGCGCAGCCCTGGAGAAGAGTCAAACCGGAAGCAGTAAGTTCCAAACCAGAACCGGAAGCAGTTGTCGTAGAAAGACCTTCAGTAGACGATGGGAGAAGAACACCCAGCGTTCCCGCTTCTGTACCCGTAAGCGCGAGTCCCCCGCTCGCCGTTGCACCGGCCACATAATTGCCGGTGGTGTCGGTGCCCAGCGCTACAGCATTGGCCCCTACCGCTAAACCTCCGCTGAAAGAACCGGTGATGTCTCCAGAGGATGGCGACTCGCCGACATTTACGTAGGCGGCATCAAGCGTACTGGCATAGTTGGCACTCGTAAGAAGGGTACCGGAAGCGCCACTCAGCGTATACGTAGCATTCGCCGACAGATCGTCAACATCCAACGTCCCATAGAAAGCACCTCCGGCTGATTCAAGGATGCGTAGTTCTGAAGACGCGTTATTGAGGACAATGTCGAAAGCGCCTGTCTGGCTCCAGTCGCTAGTGAGGTTGCCCAAGGCAATCGTCGGCGTACCGCCTTCGCTTGCGCTTGAGCCACTGATACCGTTGCCGCTTGCGATGCTGGCTACGTAGTTGCCGGTGGTGTCGGTGGTGAGGGCAACGGCGTTAGGGCAACGGCGTTAGCGCTGATGGTGAGGACACCAGCATTGGTGATGGTGGCATCGCTGCTCAGGGTAGCGAAAGTAGGGGCACCGCTGGAAACACCGAGAAGGAGCTGGCCATTCGTACCAGCGCTCGTGACCTGGACAGCGCCGGTGCCGTTGCCGTAGAGCACGGCGTTTGCGGTAAAGGTGGTCGCTCCCGTTCCGCCATTGGCAACCGGGAGGGTACCGCTGACAGCCGTGGCCAGGTTCACCTTGCCCCAAGCAGGGGCGACACCGACACCGCCTGAAAGGAGGACGTTGCGGTAGCCACGTCAGCCAGAGCTGCGAGCGTGGTAGTGCCGCCTCGCGTAGAGGATATCGCCGATGGTGTAAGAACCGATGCCGGTGCCGCCTCGGGAAACAGAAAGCTGAGCTTCTCCGGAAAGGGTGCTGGTGCCGTTCCAGTAGGCAACGTAGCCGTTGGTGCTGGAGCCGGTGACACCACCGACACCAGACACACTGGCACACTGCCAGACGTTTGGTGGAGTCATTCCAAGAAAGGACCTCGTTGTTGGCACAGCCCTGGAGGACGGTCAGTTCGTTACTGCCGCTCCCCTGGAATTCCAGGCCAGAGTTGGAAGAGGTGGAGCCGGTGCCATCAGCTGAGTCAAGAAGATCAATGGCAATCGTCGGCGTACCGCCTTCGCTTGCGCTTGAGCCACTGATACCGTTGCCGCTTGCGATGCTGGCTACGTAGTTGCCGGTGGTGTCGGTGGTGAGGGCAACGGCGTTAGCGCTGATGGTGAGGACACCAGCATTGGTGATGGTGGGCATCGCTGCTCAGGGTAGCGAAAGTAGGGGCACCGCTGGAAACACCGAGAAGGAGCTGGCCATTCGTACCAGCGCTCGTGACCTGGACAGCGCCGGTGCCGTTGCCGTAGAGCACGGCGTTTGCGGTAAAGGTGGTCGCTCCCGTTCCGCCATTGGCAACCGGAGGGTACCGCTGACAGCCGTGGCCAGGTTCACCTTGCCCCCAAGCAGGGGCGACACCGACACCGCCTGAAAGGAGGACGTTGCCGGTAGCCACGTCAGCCAGAGCTGCGAGCGTGGTAGTGCCGCTCGCGTAGAGGATATCGCCGATGGTGTAAGAACCGATGCCGGTGCCGCCTCGGGAAACAGAAAGCTGAGCTTCTCCGGAAAGGGTGCTGGTGCCGTTCCAGTAGGCAACGTAGCCGTTGGTGCTGGAGCCGGTGACACCACCGACACCAGACACACTGCACACTGCCAGACGTTGGTGGAGTCATTCCAAGAAAGGACCTCGTTGTTGGCACAGCCCTGGAGGACGGTCAGTTCGTTACTGCCGCTCCCCTGGAATTCCAGGCCAGAGTTGGAAGAGGTGGAGCCGGTGCCATCAGCTGAGTCAAGAAGATCAATGGCAATCGTCGGCGTACCGCCTTCGCTTGCGCTTGAGCCACTGATACCGTTGCCGCTTGCGATGCTGGCTACGTAGTTGCCGGTGGTGTGAGTGCTAAGCGTGATGAGATTGTTCAAGCTGGTTGCGCCTGTGCCGCCGTTCGCTACGGCTATCGTCGTGCCATTCCAAACGCCACTGGTAATAGTGCCGACCGTTGTGATATCGGTGAGATTGCCGCTTGTGATAATCGTTCCGGAAACATTCGGGAAATTGATAGCCCGATCAGCCGTTGGGTCCACGACGCCAAGAGTAGTTTTCAAAACCGTTCGCCGTCGCTCCCTCAAAGGCAACTGTCGAGGCAGAGACATCGAAAAAGAAACCGGTATCGGTGGTTGATCCACCGACGACCAAGTCGTCGGCCGTGTCGGTCAGATACGTGTATGATCCGGCGCTGGTCCAGTCGCTGGTGCCGCAGTTTTATTGGAACAGACCAGGTTTCCGATGTAGCATTCCACGCAAGCACCTGATCATTACTGCAGCCACCGATCAGACGGAGTCCGCTCGGCGTCGTTTCGAGACCGGAATTGGAAGCAGCAGTAGCGGTCGTACCGGTCGTAGTGACATCAAGACCAATAGTGATGAGGCCGGGACTATTGGTAATGTCGATACCGTCAGCGGGATCAAGCGTATTGAGCGTAAAGCCGCTGCCGTTGCCAATAGGGATCGAGCCATTGCTCGCCGATGAAGCATCTAGGCCAGTGCCACCGCGCACCGGACTGAGCTGGGCTTCACTGCCGAGCGAGCTGGTTCCGCTCCAGTACGTCACATACCCAGTCGTACCCGTACCAGTGAGTCCTGCTGAAAAGCTCGCGCATTCCAGATATTGCTCGCATCATTCCATGCCAATCCCTGGCCGTTTGTACAGCCCTGGAGCAATGCTAATTGGTCCCCGTCCGGCCCGGCCAATTCGAAGCCGGAATACGAAGACGTAACGCCAGCACCGTCAGCAGTTTCCAAGAAGTCCACGCTGCCCGTTGAAATATCGCTAAAGGTGCTGCCATCGTTTGAAAACTGCCAGCTGCCGGTAGCGCCATTGTAACGGAGTGCCGGCGGATTATTCGCTGAAGAAACTGCCAAATCGAACGTACTATTCACGCCCGTACCGTTGCCGATGGTAAATATTTCCGAATCTGTTCCGGTATCCGTGTTCTGCTCGTGTGCAAGACCCAGACGATCATCATTCCCCAGTACCAGTTCATCATCACCATCTCCGGTCGGCAGCTGGTCGATCTCGATCTTACCGCCATTGCCGAGAATAACCAGATCACCTTCATTGGTACCGACGCTGCGTCCGTCAAGCGTCTGAGCGCTTTGTGCTGTTACCGCTGTCTGTGCAGTTCCAGCACTTATGGCACGGGGTACGGCACCCAGGTGCTTGCGAGGGACGATTTCCGAATCCGTTCCGATGCGCAAACCGATGTAGTAATTCCCCGTTGTGAAATCGATGCTCGCCGGAAGCGGATTGGCCGTCCCGAGCGAAACGCGAAAAATACCGTTCTGAACCGTAATCGTTTGGTTTCCTCCCACAAACTGGCATCAGCGTTTGAAGGATAAGGGTCAGCCGTAGTGCGGTCGGTAGCGTAGAGTGCAAAGCGAACTTCATAATCACCATTGGGGATAAGATGATTTTCTTTATCAAAAGGCTTGCAGAGAGAGAAATTTGGTTAATTGAGTTCTCGGCAGACTGAGCAAAAACAGGTCGCAGGCTATATTGCCACCCCATGAGCATCCCCATCACCAGAGTGATTATCAGGGAAGTGTATGCTGTTTTTCGATTTTTGTTTTTTACATATTCCGGCATCTCAGTTCAGACGGATTTGTACTTAAATTATAGCACGTTTCCTCTCTGTCAAACAGCTAATTTTTGGCTATAGCCCAACCAAAAACCTGACCAATGGCATCCGCAATCAAATCGAAAAGTGAAACCGATTTGGTGCCTGTGTAAACGGCATAACTGTCGCTCGTACTTTGCCCTCCCGACCGGTCTTCGGAGGTAATCGCATAGACGTAGGTAGAGGCCACATCCAGATCGGACAGGACGACCGTGTGATTGAAGGAGTAGTCGCTTTCCGAAAGACTTTTATCCAGATTGGCGCGGGTTTTTTCCATAGCGTACCTGGGACTTAGCGAGCTTGTTGGTATTCCAGGTGATCACCACCTTGACGCTCCCATCCTTTTCGCTAAAGGCTTCGCCGCGCACCAGTGAAAGCGCGAGTGGGAGCGGCTGTTCATCGGAAACAAGGAACATACCTTCCCCGCGATAGCGATATCGGCCATACGAAAATTCTCACTTTTGTAGGCAAGGTCCGGCACGTTTTTCGTTTGGGATTCAGCAGTCAGATTTGCTGAAGCGTCTGTAGTAAAATTCGGCAGTTCTCCTGCCGGCGCAGGAGCAGCGGAATCAACCAGATCATCGGGTGCAGCCGGAGTTTCGACCGGGCGCCAGAAGTACCAAGCGAAACCGCCGCCCAAAAGGAGGAGAAGTAGCAAAATAGGAATCCAGAGAAGACGCCGGCGGAAAGGTCGGTTTTGGCTTGGTTGAAAGGGCGGAACGGCAATTGAGATTCCGCAGTAGAGGGCGAATTTGAATCCGAAGCCATAGGGCGAGGGAAGCCGGGAAAAAGCAATAAAAAGCATTGCGTACAAAAGTAATTTTACCATAAAAAGGCTTCCTCCGAAACTTTTTTTCGGGTTTGCTGAAAGAGAAGCTTCGCGTATACTGCAAGCAACTTCCTCGTATGCCAAACCACGACGCACATCGCTTCATCGTCATCATGGCCGCGGCTCCGGTACCCGTTTATGGCCACTTTCGAGACGCACCAAACCTAAGCAGTTTCAAAAACTGATAAGCGACAAAACACTTTTGCGGGAAACATTTGAACGCGCTCTACGCGTTGTCTCCACAGAACAGATCTTCGTCTCCACAACGCGTGCCTATGCCACCGAAGTGCTTCAGGAATTACCGGAGATAAGCCAAAATCAGCTTATCCTGGAACCCGAAGCCCGCAACACGGCCGCCGCTATCGGCCTCGTCGCTACCTGTCTTTTGGCAAGAGATCCAGAAGCGCTGGTAGCGACCATTGCATCCGACCATGCCATTCATAATCCAGAAATGTTCGTCTCCGCGCTCGAAAGCGCTTTTTCTGCGGTCACTGCTCGTCCGGAAGCACTCGCCACCGTCGGCATCAATCCAACCAAACCCGACACGGGACTGGGCTACATCAAGATGGGCCAAGAACAAGGCGTCGCTTCCGGCGCGCGCATTTTTTCTGTCGAAGAGTTCAAAGAAAAACCGGACCGAGAGACAGCCGAGAGCTACATCGCCGACTGGGCGCTATCTGTGGAATGCCGGCTACTTTATCTTTTTCGCCAAAACCTTTGCTCTCTGGACGAAAAACTTCGCTCCGGACCTCGCTCAAACACTTCAAGCTATTGTGGCCCTGCCCGAAGACGCTTCGGAAAAAATTCTCACGCTCTATAAGACGCTTCCTAAAGAAGCAATCGAGCCGCTCATCATCGAACGGCTTTCTGAAAACGAGAGACTCGTTATACCAAGCGCGCTACGCTGGAGCGACGTCGGCAATTGGAATACGCTCCATGAATTCTTGAAGGCGGAAAAAAACCTTTCGGTCATTCTACCGAAAGGTGCAGTGGACCTGGGGAGTGAGAATATCCTGGTACAAAGCAACAAAAAATCGTCGCTACTCTGGGACTGAAAGATGTGGTTATCATCGACACGCCTGACGCACTCTTGATAGCCGACAAGCACCTGTCGGAATCAGAAATGAAAAAACTCCTCGAAAAAATCGAGGAGGAACGTCCTGGAGAATTTCTCTGATCACCACCTTTACGAAGAGGGAGAAAAACGCTTGAAAAACGCTTGGAGCTCTTCCTCTGAATAGTATTCGATGCTGATTTTACCGCCCTTGCCCGAGGGCGTTATTTTGACTTTGGTACCCAGAAGCTGTCCCAGCTCATCAGCCTGGCGCAACAGCGCCGCTGCTTCGGGACGCAGCGTCCGCGTGTGTGAAGAAACGGCGACGCTCTTCACCCGGCTCTCGGTCTCACGTACCGTCAGCTCTTCTTTAATAATGAGATCGAACACGGCGCGCTGCTTCTCAGGATTCTCAATGGCAAGCAACGCCTTGGCATGACCTTCGGAAATACGCCCGTCGCCTACGGCGCGCTGAATCTCAACGGGCAACTGCAACAGACGGATGGTATTAGCGATGGCGCTCCGGCTCCGGCCCATTTTTTTGGCGACCGCTGCCTGATCCAATCCGAACTCATGGCTCAAGCGCTGGTAGGCTTTGGCCTCCTCGATAGGGTTCAGATTATGGCGCTGAATGTTCTCGATGATGGCAAGCTCCAACTTCTCGCGACCGGAAGCATTGCGCACGATGACCGGTACGCTTTCCAGCCCCAGTTTTTTCGCAGCCTGAAAACGGCGCTCGCCGGCGATCAGTTCATATTGGCTCCCCGACTGGGTAACGACAAGCGGCTGCAGAATGCCGTGCTCACGGATAGAGTCGGCAAGTTCTGTGAGTTTGGCATCGTCGAAATGAAGGCGCGGCTGCTCGGGATTGGGAACGATCGCGCTTACTGGCACTTGCTGGACCGTCGTGCCCGAATCAGCGGGCGCCTCAGATGCTTTCGGGACCTGCAGAGCGGCATCTTTTTTCTCGTAGATAAAAGTTTCCCGAGGCACCTCGCGCTCTGCCGTCATTTCGGCATCAGTAGGAGCGGCGCTCTCCGATTTTTTGGGCGGAATAAGAGAAGCGAGTCCCCTGCCCAGTCCGTATTGCTGTGCCATACCGTTTAGATAATTTTTCGTTTCTTTTCTTCTTGCTGTTCCTCTGCCTCGCGAGCGATAATTTCGCGCGCGACGCCTTTATAGGCGCGGGCACCCTTGGAGAGTGCGTCGAAATCAAGAATGGATTTGCCGAAACTCGGCGCTTCTGCCAGGCGCACCGAGCGCGGGATGAGGCTTTCGAAGACCGGTCCGGAAAATGCGTGCGCACTTCGGATACCACTTGGCGGGCCAGCCGATTGCGCCGATCGTAGAGCGTAGGAGGGCGCCCATGATTTTCAGGTTCGGCTGTAAATGTTCGCGCACCAATTCGATGGTACCCAAAAGTTGTGACAGTCCCTCAAGAGCATAATACTCGGTCTGTACCGGAATGACTACTTCATCGGAGCCACCAGTCCGTTATAGTCAGGAGTCCCAAAGAAGGCGGGGCTATCTATCAGAATGTAGTCGTAGTACGGTCGGATCTGGCGCAGCACGCTGTGCAGACGGAACTCGCGATTTTCCAAATGTACCATCTCGATTTCGGCGCCAGCCAAATCCTGAGCCGCAGGGATGATATGAAAATTTTCCGGATCGGTACGCAGAATAATCTCCTGGGGCGCGAGCCCTAGAATCATAGCGTGGTAGAGATTCTTTTCAATCCGGCGCGCATCGATACCGATGCCGCTTGATGCATTGCCCTGCGGATCAAGATCAACGAGAAGCACCTTGCGCCCCATTTCCGCCAAAAAACGGGCCACATTGATAGTGGAGGTAGTCTTGCCGACACCGCCTTTTTGATTTACAAAACCGATAATTTTAGCCATGTACACGCAGTATATTGCATTGACACAGAGGAATCAATTGCGTATCCTACTCCCATATTCTTGGCTTAGGAAAAGCAATTTTACTCCACGCCGGGGTGGTGGAATGGTAGACACAGAAGACTCAAAATCTTCCGAGAGCAATCTCATGAGGGTTCAAGTCCCTCCCCCGGCACATTTTGAAGAATTACGTAATAAATTACGTAATTCGATATGCCGCTTCACGAGCAGCGGCTTCCGTTACACGGGCCAAAAGAAGGGCCACCGTGACCGGGCCGACGCCGCCAGGCACGGGCGTGTTAAAAACCCTTCTTCTCAGCGAGTCCCACGGGGTCTACATCGCCCTGTACTCCGCTTTTGGTAGATACGATGCCGCCATCGATCACGATGGCGCCTTCTTTGAACATCTCCCCCTTGAGAAGATGCGGCTCTCCCAACGCCGTGACAATGACATCCGCCTGAGTCAAAAACGGGAGCGGGAGTTCGCGCACGCTCTCCAGGACAGCCACATGAGTCTCCAGTCCGAGATGTTCCAACACTGCGCGCATCACATCTCCTAGAAGCGTTGATTTGGCGAGTACTAGTCCTCTTTTGCCGGTAAGTTCCTCTTCGTCTGCAGCTGATACGATCAATTCCCGCACGGCGCGCGGAAAGACCGGGAGAGAACGCTCGTCGCCTCCCAGAAAATTTTGGGAGCGTGGCCGGATGGAAACCGTCCGTATCTTTTTCCGGCAGAATAGCATCCACGAAACGGTCGGGGTCAAGCTGACGGGGCAACGGCAACTGCAGCACGATGCCATGAATGTCCTCGCGATCATTGAGCGCATGAATGGCAAAAAGGAGCTCGCTTGCCGAAACATTTTCGGGAAAAAGCTGTTTCTCAACGCAATGCCGACGCTTTTTGCCTGGCGCTCTTTGAGATTCACGTAGAGATGCGAGGGCGCATCAGTGCCCACCAAAAGCACGGCCAGTCCCGGTTGGATACCCTGAGCATGAGTATCTTCTTCGATTCTTCGGAGAATTTTTTCGCGAGCGGCTGGCCGAAGATTTTTTGCATACTTTCTTAGAGGAAAAAGAGGAAGAACACGATAGCTACCAGCATCCGGTAAATACCAAAGGAGACAAAAGTGTGTTTTTTGGAAAAGCTGATGAGAAAGCGCACGGCAAGGAGCGGGCGATCAGGAAAGCGGCGACAAATCCCGTAGCGAGAAGCAGGACTTCTTGGGACGTCCAGACAAACGTACTTGAGAAAGGTCGAAGACCGACGCGGCCAAGCATGGTCGGGACGCCAGAAGAAACGAGAATTCCACAATCACGGAGCGCTCAAAACCAAAGGCGAGTCCGCCTAAGATCGTAGCGGCGGCGCGGGGAAACGCCGGGGATAACGGCAAAGGCCTGGCAAATACCTACCAGGAAAGCCTGTCGGTAGCTCACGCCTTCGAGGGTGCGTACGCTTTTCGGCTTCCCCTGCTGAAACGTTCCAGCCCGATCATCAGGATACCGCCCACAAAGAGCGCAACAACGACTACGAGCGGTGAGCGAAAAGGCTTTTGATGAAGCGGGTAGAAGAGACTTCCGACGATAAGCGATGGGACAAGCGCTACTACCAGCGCTTATTGAGCTGCAATCGCGAGTTAAGCGGCGGAAGTAGAGCGCTACTACCGCCAGAATAGCTCCCAGCTGGATCACCACTTCGAAAGTCGAAGGAAAGCGGAACCGGTAAGCCCCAGGATTTCCGATACCAAAATCAAGTGGCCGGTCGAAGAGACGGGCAGGAATTCCGTCAGGCCTTCGACGATACCGAGAATGAGGGCATCGAGAAAATGCATAGGCTAGAAGAGGCTTTGCGGCGAGCGCACGTCCGGACCCGGAAGCGGAGCGTGTTCGGTCTTGGCAGATTCCAAAAGCTTTTTATTCTCGTTGAGCTCGGCAAGGGTGTCCCAATCGCGGAATTCCGGATACGTTTCCAAGAGCTTTTCCAAAACCTCGACCGTGACGCGCACATCGCCAGCGCCCGTATGCGCCGAGGCGTTGCTCCTTGCCAACGTAACGCTTGTAGGCAGCGGAGAGGTTGCGCGGCGCAAACATATTGCGCGGTTCCTTGGCATGGTAAAGGATCTTGGCATCAAGGATCCTCTTGGCGAAAAATTGAAGCTTTTGCCCACGCTTGCGAATTCCCCGGTAAGAAACGGCAGGTCGAAACCGATGATGTTAAAGCCCCCCACATCTGCTCCGTCGAACATATTCCAAAGAGTATAGGCATGCACGGCAAAACGCGGCTCATCGGCTATATCGGCATCAAAGATATGATGGATGCGGCTCGCCTCCTCCGGAATAGGCATGCCGGGATTGAAGCGCTGGACGGCAGCTACTATCTGCCCGTCCGGCATGATCTTCTCATAGGCAAGCTCGATGATGCGATCTTCGCCAATGCCGAGACCTGTTGTTTCAAGGTCGAAAATAATAAGCGGCCGCTCGAGCGGCAGATAGTCTGGGATGGAAGAGCGCATGGCAGGAATGTTACAGACAGAATAGGGGCATTATACCACGAGGCTCACCAGCTTTCCGGGTACGACAATCACTTTTCGGGGTGCATTCCCGCCGAGCAAAGCTTGGATTTTCGGCTGCCGGAGCGCTGCTTCTTCCAGTGCTTCACGTGACACATCAGGAGAAGCTTCAAATTGTGCACGGACCTTGCCATTCACCTGCACAACGATCGTCACTATTTCCTCTTGAATCTTGGAAGCGTCGTACTTGAAGGAAGATAGACTCTTTGTTACCGAGTCCTTCCCAAAGTTCCTCCGCTATATGCGGCGCGAACGGCGAGAGAAGAATAAGAAACGTCCTGAATATTTCCTGAGAAACATCCGGCTTCTTTTCCATTTCATTGACCAGAATCATCAGGCTACTGACCGCGGTATTGAAATGAAAGTCGCTAATATCTTCCGTCACCTTTTTGATAGTTTTCTGCAAGAGTACTTGTAAGGCAGTATTTTCATCTCCACCCTCTCGGACGCGTTCGGAAAGTTTCCATACTTTTTCGACGAAACGACGGGTTCCTACGATGCTTTCCGTATTCCAAGGCTTTGAATCTTCAATGGGGCCCAGGAACATCTCGTACAGCCGCAACGCATCAGCGCCGAATTCAGCTACCATTTCGTCGGGGTTGACCACATTGCCGAAAGATTTGGACATTTTGCGGCCATCCAAAGCAACAATCATGCCTGATGGCGAAGTTTACGAAAAGGTTCATCGAATTCGAGCAGACCCGCTCTTCTCAGTACCTTTGTTATGAAGCGGCTGTAGAGCAGATGGAGTACCGTATGTTCAGCGCCGCCCATGTAGAAATCGACGGGGAGTAAGCTCTTGAGCGCTTCCTGGGAGGCAAAGACTCGTTCATTGTGCGGATCAGCAAAACGCAGATAATACCAGCTAGAACAAACGAAGGTGTCAAGCGTGTCCACTTCGCGCCGGGCCGGACCACCGCACTCGGGGCAGTGAGCATTCTGGAACGTCTTTGAGAGACCGAGTGGTGATTCTCCCGTGGGGCGAAAATCCACATCCGTGGGAAGGAGCACGGGCAGATCTTCTTCGGGCACAGGCTGCATACCGCACTCATCACAGTAAAGAATGGGGATTGGGGCTCCCCAATACCGCTGACGTGAGACCAGCCAATCGCGCAAGCGGTACCGCACTGCGTTACCGCCATGGCCCTCACTTTCAAGAAACGCCGCGATCTTTTCACGAGCGTCCGCTGAAGAGAGACCGCTATATTCTTCGGAATCCACCAAAATGCCGTCACCTGTCACGGCATGCTCTGTTTGGTCTAAGAAGAGATCGACTGCCCAGCGAGCCTCAGCCACTGTAAAGTAGTCCCCCCGCTTCAGACTTTTTGACCCAGACAACTTCGTGCTGGGCTTCGTCTTCGGCGCGTATGGCCTCGCGCTCATCATCAACCAACTCAAAAATGGCAAAAATGCCAGATAGCATGCCGGTTCACCCGCTTCCCCCCGATGGTAGAACTTGGTGTGTTTGATACTTTCTGGAAGGCTGACCAGGTTCAAATTCTTATACCCTGTTTCCTCGAGCACTTCTTTGCGCGCTGCTTCCTCGACGCTTTCACCCTCTTCAATACCGCCCGTCACAACGCCGCGCATATCAAAGTTTTTCCAAGAAATCGCCAGAAATGCGTCCTGCTTCGGATCATAAACGGCCACCGCTACATTCTGACGGTCTTCAGTTTCTTCTTCCGGCCGAACAGCATCTTCGCGCTCCCCTTCCGTTATGACGCATTCTTCAATGACCGTTTTGACAGACAGATCGTATTTTTTGGCAAACGCAAAGTCGCGTTCATCGTGCGCTGGCACACCCATAACTGCGCCGGTGCCATAGCTGCCTAAGACGTAATCGGCCACGTAAATGGGAAGTTTTGCTCCTGTTATGGGATGGACCGCTTCAAGACCCTCGATACATACTCCGGTCTTTTCCTTGGCAAGATCGGTCCGCTCCAAGTCGCTTTTCTTGCCAGCGGTTTCCAAGTAGGCTTGGACCTCTTTTTTATTCTTAATAGACGCCTTCTGATGTTCAATCAGCGGATGTTCCGGAGAAACAACCACATAGGTGCAACCGAAAAGAGTGTCGAGGCGCGTCGTGAAAACCCGGATTTCTTCTTCTGTCCCGGCTATATAAAAAGCGGCTTCCGCACCCTCGGAACGGCCGATCCAATTCTTTTGCGCCGCTACTGTAGAAGCGGGCCAGTCAACAGTTGCGAGACCGGACAACAAACCCTTAACCCCTTCCCCTTTTTCTGTCTGTGTATCTTCAACGAAATCGGTTATTCTGAAGAACCATTGGTTCAGCTGTTTCTGTATCACTTCGGTCCCACACCGCTCACAGTGGCCATTTACGACCTGCTCATTCGCAAGGACTGTCTGATCCTTCGGACACCAGTTGACTGCTGCAAGCTTTTTGTATGCAAGGCCCTGTTTGTAGAGGAAGAGAAAAAGCCATTGGGTAAAGCGGTAATAGCCGGGGTCGGAAGTATTAATTTCGCGGTCCCAATCGTAGGAGAGGCCCACGGATTTAATCTGGCGCCGGAAATTTTCTATAGATTCCCGCGTCTTCTGCTGAGGAGGGATGCCCGTCTTGATGGCGAAATTCTCAGCGGGCAGGCCGAAAGCGTCCCCACCCCATCGGGTGCAATACCGAATAGTCTTGGAAGCGCTTGAAAACGGGCATAGATATCCGTAGCAGTGAAGTTTTCTACATGGCCAACATGCAAACCATCGCCGGAAGGATATGGGAACATATCCAGGATGTAATATTTATCCTTTTGAGCTGGTCGGTGCAGCGGATTTTTCTCCCAAAATTGCTGCCATTTGGCCTCAATTTCGCTCGGATTGTACGGTTTCTGAGGGTCCATAAGTGTCTTGATCTCCTTTACTGTAGCCTAAAAAAGGCTCTTGTTCAATAAAAAAACGCCCCTCTGGGCGGAAACAAAAAAATACCTCTGCTCTCCCCTATTTTTACCCCCTTTTCTCCGCTCATGGCTTCCAGCGTCACATCGATCACTTTCTGCGGATCAACGAGGGCTTTGACCAGATAGTATTCCGCGCGCCCCCAAATCCGACACCGTCTTGAACATTTCGTCGGAGTCCACATTGCTCAGAACCACGACTGGGATTTTTGAAAGCTTGGGATCGTCTTTCATGGTTTCCAAGGACTTCCAGTCCGTCCACGATAGGCATCTGCAAATCCAGCAAGATAGCATCGGGCAGTTCGGCCCGCATAGCGTGGAGCGCTTTTTCGCCGTCTTCAGCCGTCCGAGTTCCAAAACCTTCACGTTCAAACTTCACGCGGTAGATTTCGCGAATATCCGGATTATCGTCAACGATGAGAACGGTTTTCTGAGCCATGGCCTATAAAAGCAGGGCCTCCTAGTTCCCAGGATACCTTTTTTCGGGAGCGCACGCTAGCGGGAAGAGATATTGGGCAGATTGCGGGTACGGTGCTTGGTAGCGACCTTGATGCGAGCCATCTCCTTTTCTAAGAGCCGCGCCGTACGCGCCACGGCCTCGGCATCCTCAGTATTCACTTGGCTTTTGAGCATCTCGGCACGGTCACGGGCCGCCTGAGCGCGCTCCAGATGGATACTTTCGGCGTGTTCGGCCGTATCGGCAAGCATAGTCAGTACGCCTCCGTGGAACTCGACAAAACCGCCCGAGGTCGCAAGCGAGCGCTCTTCTTCGCCCTCATGGCCAATCACGATTTCTCCCGGTTTGACAGCGCCGATGTAGGGAATGTGATTGGGAAGTACCGTTACTTCGCCGCCCTCGATAGGCAGCGTCACCCACAAGACGGCCTCTTCGAGGACGACTTTTTCGGGAGTAACGATCTTAAGCGTGAACATGGGAGGGAAGTTTTTAAGCCTTGGCGGAAGAGCGTTCGGCAATAACCTCGTCGATCGAACCTTTCATGTAGAAAGCCGACTCGGGCAGATCGTCGAGTTCGCCGGAAAGAATACGCTCGAAGCCGGAAATCGTGTCTTCCAAACGCACGTACTTGCCGGAAGCGCCCGTAAACTGCTCCGCTACAAAGAAGGGCTGCGAGAGGTAGCGCTGCACTTTGCGGGCGCGGCTCACCGTCAGCTTGTCTTCGTCGGAGAGTTCCTCGGTGCCGAGAATAGCGATGATATCCTGCAAATCCTTGTAACGCTGGAGCATCTTTTGGACGCCGCGCGCCACGTTGTAATGGCGTTCGCCCACCACCTGCGGATCGAGGATAGTCGAATTGGAATCAAGCGGGTCAACGGCCGGGTAAATGCCGATCTCGGTGAGGGCGCGGCTCAACACTACCGTCGAATCGAGATGGGCAAAAGTCGTAGCCGGGGCCGGGTCAGTCAGGTCGTCAGCCGGCACATAGACGGCCTGGACGGACGTGATAGAGCCCCTGCTTGGTCGAGGTGATACGCTCCTGCAGAACGCCCATTTCTTCGGCGAGCGTCGGCTGGTAGCCGACGGCCGAAGGAATACGACCTAGGAGCGCCGATACTTCGGAACCGGCCTGGGTGAAACGGAAGATGTTGTCCACGAAAAGCAGTACGTCTTTGCCTTCTTCGTCGCGGAAGGATTCTGCCATAGTAAGCGCTGAAAGGGGCCACGCGCTGGCGCGCTCCCGGCGGTTCGTTCATCTGGCCGAACACGAGCGCCGTCTTTTCCAAAACGCCCGAGTCTTTCATTTCATGGTACAGGTCATTGCCCTCGCGGGTACGCTCACCGACGCCGGCAAAGACCGAGTAGCCGCCGTGCTCGGAAGCGATGTTGCGGATCAGCTCCTGGATGATGACGGTCTTGCCGACACCGGCGCCGCCGAACAAGCCGACCTTACCGCCCTTCATGAATGGCAGATGAGATCGATGGATTTGATACCGGTCTCGAACACTTCGGCTTTTGTCGATTGATCTTCGAAAGCCGGGGCTTCGCGATGGATGGAGCGGAGATTTGGTTTGACAAGCGGTTCTTTGCCGTCGATGACCTCGCCCAAGACATTAAACATGCGTCCAAGCACTGCTTGCCCGACCGGAACGGAAATGGGAGCGCCAGTGGCCCGTACCGCCATGCCGCGTTGCAGACCGTCGGTCGAACCCATAGCTACGGCGCGCACGCGATTGCCGCCCAAGTGCTGATGCACTTCGGCTATGAGGCGTTCCTTTCCGTTTTCTACTTCGATAGCGTCATAGATGGACGGCAGATCCTGTTCATGAGCAAATTCCGCGTCGATCACGGGACCGATAACTTGAAGGAGGGTTCCTGATGTAGTGGCTGGCATATACTGGTCTTTAATGGCTTATCTAAAGCTTGATTGGACTATTGACTTATTGGTAATTTTTTGCTATAATAAAGCGTTGTTCTTTAAAGTGCGCGTTCCTCTTTCAACTTCTGATTTGGGAGATCACATCATGAGTCAAATGCGAGGAAAGGGACATCGAGCAGTACAACAGATCGGCAGTTCCAGCTTCACCAAAAAGTCGGGTACTCATTCCCCAAGACTTTCGTCCGGCGAATGCAGGTTCTCCTGGGGTACCCTCATACTCGGCATATTTATCGGAGCATTCCTGATGGGTATGCTCGATATTATCATTTGAACCTGATCTAAGAGATCCAAAGACCCTGTGCGCACTGCGTCCGGGGTCTTCTCTTTTTCCAAACAACTCACGTTCTTCAAGCTTCCGGCTTGAAGAACGAATCGTGATTTGGAATTAGCTGCCGACCGCCGCCATGCCGGCGGACAGCTCGGCGATTTCCTGGGTGATCTTCTGCTGGCGCAGCTGGTTATAGGTAAGCGTGTACGCACTCACCATATCATTGGCCGCATCGGTCGCATTGCGCATGGCAAGCATCCTCGCCGATTCTTCGGACGCTTTGGACTCAAGAAGCGCGTGCAG
The DNA here is from genome assembly GCA_037201605.1 of Candidatus Moraniibacteriota bacterium. Classification (GTDB taxonomy): domain Bacteria; phylum Patescibacteriota; class Minisyncoccia; order Moranbacterales; family UBA1568; genus UBA1568. Next base: position 278,250 of record JBBCGM010000002.1, read on the forward strand.
AAGCTCGATCTCGATAAGGCGCGGCAGCATGCTTTCGAGCACGGCGCGCGGAGAGGGCTCGAAGAGGTATTCGGCCGTTTGGGATACTTCGTCTTCACCAGACACTTCGGGAGCATACTCCTCAAGAGCTTGCTCCGCTTCCGCAAGCGTCACCGGCAGGATAGCGCGCGCCTTAGCGTTCTGCGCCATGATGGAAACAAAATCCGTGGAGACGAGCACGACGCGGTCCACGCGGCCACTAGTAAATTCTTCGAGGATAACCCTGGTAATGGCGCGCATCTTCTCGGGATCAGGATCCGCTACGGCATCTGGAAAAGAAGCGACAATATTGCCCTGCAGGCGCCGGATACCGTTTTCGCCTTTACGACCCAGGGTGATAAAAAGGGCCTCCTGGTCCTGGAGCATCTTCAAGCAGGGCGCGCACTCTCTTGAGTACCTGGCTGTTAAAGCCGCCGGCCAGGCCGCGATTGCTCGTCATAACGACATAGAGTACGGCCTTCACGGAACGAGAAGAGAGCAATGGATGAACGCCCCCGAGCGCCTGCGACACCTGGCGCAATACCGCGAGCGTCGCGTGCGCATACGGCCGAATGGCTACGACGCCTTCAATAGCCTTACGCATCTTGACCGCCGAAATCATCTCCATGGCACGCGTAATCTTGCCGGTGCTTTTGGCACCGCGGATGCGCTTTACGATGTCCTGCTGAGAAGCCATACGAAGAAATTAGGCGCTAAAGGTTTTGACGAAGTCCTCGAGAAACGCTTTCAGTTCGCCCTCCAAATCCTCGCTCAGGGCTTTTTCGGAAGTGATGCGTTCGGGCAGGGCTTTTTGCTCATTGCGCAGGACGCTCAAAAGTTCGGATTCAAAGCGGTTGATATCGGTTACCGGGACAGTGTCGAGAAAGCCGCGGGTCACGGCGTAGAGCACGACCACTTCTTCAGCTACCGAGAGCGGAGCATACTGGGGCTGCTTGAGGATCTCGGTCGCCCGACGGCCACGTTCAATCAAGGTCTTGGTTTTTTCATCCAGATCGCTCCCCGAACTGAGCAAAAGCCTCGAGCTCCCGGAACTGGGCCAGGTCGAGGCGTAGCGTCCCTGCCACTTGCTTCATAGCTTTGATCTGAGCAGAAGAGCCAACACGCGACACGGAGAGGACCGACGTTTAATGCCGGACGCACTCCTTTGTGGAACAGATCGGCTTCCAGGTAGATCTGGCCGTCCGTGATAGAAATGACGTTCGTGGGAATATAGGCGGAAACGTCACCGGCCTGCGTTTCAATGATAGGAAGGGCCGTAAGTGATCCGCCACCGTACTCAGCGGAGAGCTTGGCACTCCGTTCCAAAAGGCGCGAATGCAAGTAGAAAACGTCGCCCGGATAGGCTTCGCGTCCCGGCGGACGGCGCAGAATAAGCGAGATCTGGCGATAGGCTACGGCATGTTTGGACAAATCATCGTAGACCACCAAGACGTCCTTGCCCTGGTCCATGAAGTATTCGCCGAGCGCGGTCGCTGCATAGGGCGCGATAAAAGAAAGGGCGGCCGGATCCGAAGCGCCGGCAAGTACCACGGTGGTGTATTCCATGGCTCCTGCTTTTTGCAGCTCGGCGACGGTGCGAGCTACCTTGGACTCCTTCTGACCGATAGCCACGTAGATGCAAATGACGTTTTCGCCCTTTTGATTGATGATCGTATCGATAGCAACAGCCGTCTTGCCGGTCTGGCGATCCCCCAATGATCAGTTCGCGCTGACCGCGGCCGACCGGAATGAGCGCGTCGATCGCTTTGATGCCGGTCTGGAGCGGCTGATTAACCGACTGGCGGGTAATGACGCCCGGCGCAATTTTCTCTACGGGGTAATATTTTTCGGCTTTGATACCTTCTTTGCCATCGAGCGGAATACCGAGCGGCGAGAGTACTCGGCCGATAGCCTCTTCCCCTACCGGTACCGAAAGCAGGCGGCCCGTGCTTTTGGCACTCATGCCTTCGCGCACACCCTGCAGATCCTGGAGAATCATCACTCCCACCTCCCCTTCCTCCAAGTTGAGCGCTACGCCCAAAGAGCCGTTTTCGAACTCAATCATCTCGGATGCCATAATCTCAGAAAGGCCCGAGAGGCGGGCGACGCCGTCGCTCACTTCCAACACGGTACCGACCGCAGTCTTGGTCGGGACGGATTCGAAATGAGCGATCTGCTTTTTGAGTTCCTGAATGAGGGGATTTTCCATACGTTTTTTGTCAGGTTTGGGGATTAAGCGGTAAGCGTGCGCGCCAGCGCCTCTTTGGCGGTACGGAGACTCGCATCGAAGCGCTCGCTTCCTGCCTCGATGATGTAGCCGCCGAGAAGGCGGGAGTCGGTCACAAAAGAGATTTCGAGTTTCTTGGCATCAGGATAGAGATCCTTAGCCTTGGCACGCAACGCTTTTTCAGCGTCCTCGGAAAGCGCACGGGCGGCGGTGATGACGACTGGAAGATTCCCTGCTTTCACCTGCTCGAGGGCTTCCAGGCTCCTGACGATACTGGGGAGCTTGGCGCGCTCTCCCCGGCGGTTCAGAAAACGAACAAAGCGAGCTGCTACCGTTCGGACATCCTCTTCGGAAGCGAGGGCCTCTAAGGCTTGAGCGTACTGGGAAGCCGTTACTTTCATACGTTGGCGTGCTTCTTGATAAGCGCTTCGTCCAGACGGGTATCCGCGCCTTCTCCCAGAATCTTGTCGAGAGAAGCAGAGACGAGGCCCGCCACTTCCTTTCTGGCTTCATTTATGAGGCGGGTCCGGTCATCACTCATACGACTTTCAGCCTCTTTGAGCAGCGCCGCTACCTTGGCTTCCGCTTCCATCTCACGCGACTGGGCGCGCTTGCGGGCAGCCGCTTCGGCTTCCGCTACCAGCGCTTTGGCTTCTTCGCGCGCGGCTCGGAGCAGTGCCTGCTCTTTTTCGCTCGCTTCTGCCAATTTTTGCTTGGCTGCTTCGGCGTTTTCAAGGCCCTGTTCAATCTTCTTACGGCGCTCATCCATGAAATGGAGAAGCGGACCGTACGCGAAATGCTTGAGAACGAAGAACAGCACAGCGAAGTTGACCGCCTGTGCAAGGAGAAGTTTCCAATCTATGCCGAGTTTTGCAAGAATTTCCATCTTTGAAGGAGGGTCAAGAATTGGGAAGCGTTTTGCTTACCCAAATAAAATCATGAGGGAAACAACCAGGGCGTAGATAGCTACCGCCTCTGTCACCGCAATCGCCAGGATCATAGTCGTCTGAACCTTGGACTGAGCTTCCGGATTACGGCCGATGGCCTCCAGAGCCTTTGAGGCCAGGATACCGAGGCCGATACCGGGGCCGATGGCGCCAAGGCCGATGGCGAGCGCTGCGGCGAGAAGTCGAGCTGATTCTGCTTCCATAGAAAATGTGTTAATGACTTAATTTCAATAAATGAATTTGACTATTGTACCGCTTTTTCGGAGAACTGTCCAATGAACCGATTCTGTTTTAATGCTCGGGCGCCAGGGTGGCGGTCTTCAAAAATACGAGCGTCAGCATGGAAAACACCAGGGCCTGGATAACGCCGACAAAGATTTCGAGGAAGAGAAACGGGAGTGGCAAGAAGTAGGGAACCAGGTGGAGCATCACGATAAGGAGCACTTCGCCAGCGAAAATGTTACCGAAGAGACGAAAGGTAAACGAAACGATCTTTCCGAATTCACTCACCAGTTCCAGAACGCCTACCAGCGTTCCGATGAGGTAGGGTTTGCGAAACGGATTGACAAAGAATTTGCTCGCGTACTGGCGCAGGCCGAGAGCTCCGATGCCGACAGCCTGAATAATGATGACCGTCATGAACGAGAGCGCAAGCGTAAAATTAAGGTCGGCCGACGTGCTGCGCAGGAAGGGAATGATAGTCGCGTGGCCATCTACCTCGTGCCACAAGCCGACAGTACCGAGGCCCGGCAGAAGCTCGATCCAATTAATGCAGAGCACGAAGAGGAAAATAGTCGCAATGAGCGGGAAAGAATTGGAGTGCCTGCTTACGGTTCCCGGTGACGCTCTCGATCAGATCCAGGAGGAATTCCAGGACGATTTCGAGGATATTCTGGAATCCGCGAGGCACTTCCTGAAAACGGCGGGTCGTCCGGATAGTCAAAAACGCGAGAAGACAAGCGATCACGACGGCGATAAGGAACGCGTTGGTGACAGGAAAGGCGCCAATGGAGAAAAGTTTTTCTGCAGCGATGGAAATTTCCATATTTTGGTGAGAAAAAAGGGCCTCTGCCCTTCATAAAACGCTTCTATTGTATGCCGGAAAAGGCTTTACGTCAACAAAAAAGGTTCCGTGCAACGCTGTCGTACGGAACCCTGAAACACCGAGGCCTACATGTCAAAATACGCCATCCAAAGAGTCAGAAACTTGTAGCAGTATGTCCGGCCTGTTTCGGTACTGGAAACAAACACGTTGCGCTTGTCATGGGAATCGCGGACGCGCTTCACGAGCCCCAATTGCTCAAGCGAGGAAAGCGCTCGGCTGATAATAGGCTTCTGAACGCCCATCTGCTTTGCAAGCTCATGCACACAGAGCCTTACCGGAACGCTGTACACGATGAAAAGGAGTGCCAGCTGCCGCTGTGTCAGATTCGGGATCGACTCAGACCTAATGAGAGATACTTGAAACATGCGGAAGTGCACGAGGGCCGAAACATAGTCCACTGTCCACTTTTCAGAAGCTGTATTACTTTCGGGTGCCTGCAATTGCGTAGCCATGATTACCCCTCCCTTCTTTGTGAAACACCAATGGAAAAGAACCCCCCTTGGTATAGCGGAAAATGCCTGGGAAAGCAAGTCTCAAGCAGAACGGGTGAACACTTCTTGGAAATTTGCCTCCAAGCGCATGATCCAGAGCCTCTCTCGTAACGCCGAGCAGTTCGCAGACTTTTTCGGCCGTTTCGACAGCATAGGCCGGCTCGTTGCGCGTTCCGCGCTTTGACTGGGGCGCAAGAAAGGGGCAGTCCGTTTCGACGAACAAGCGTTCAAGCGGAATGAGCTTCACCGTTTCGGTAAGATCGTCTTTCGTTCCGAAGAGTTCTTTTTTGACCGGATAGGTGATATTACCTGTAAAAGAAAACCAGACCTGAGGCAAATCCAGAAACGCTCGCGTGATTTCTGTGTCGCCCATGTAGCAGTGAAGAACAAAAGAAAGCTCGGGAAATTCTTTTCATCAGCGCAAGCATGTCGGCGTAGGCATCACGGCAATGGATGATGACCGGCAGACCGAGCCTGCTTGCCAGCGCCAACTGCATACTGCATCCGGCCATCTGGCGCGCCTTGGTTTCAGGATCGATACCGCCGTGGCTCTGTGAATAATCGAGACCGCACTCGCCGATAGCCACTACCTTTTGATCAGCGGCAAAGGCCTCGAGCTCAGCCGCTACTTTTCCCAAGTCAGCATCCGGAAGCGAGCCATTCTGGCGGAATTCATTCGGATGAATGCCGACTGAGGCATATACATCGTCATGGATTTGAGCCAGTGCTACGGCTTGCGCACATTCTCCCAGATCGCAGCCAACCACGATCATCTGGTGCACGCCGGCGGCGCGGGCACGCATGATCACAGTATCCCGATCAGGATCAAAAGCCTCGAAATAGAGATGGGTGTGGATATCAAGCATTTAAAGACGCTGAAAAAGCGGTTCAGTCTTGCCTGTTTGGAGAGCTCCTTTTATTTTCTCGGCCGTCTCTGGGAGAAATGAGGTAAGCACGAAACCGATCAAGGCAATATCCGAGAGAAGCTTTAGCATGACCCGCTGGAACTGCTCTTCATCAGGCGCAAGCGTCCAGGGTTTTTCCGTATCAATATACTTATTGGCTTCTCCGATACGCTCCCAGATCCACTCAAGACCCTCAGTTATTCGGTAGTCCTCGAGAAATAGCGTAAGCGCTTCTGGCATTTCCTGGCGGTTTCCGGTATATTTGAGTCCGGCAGTTTTTCAGCAAGCTTCAGCACGCGCGAAACCAGGTTGCCGAGACCGTTCGCCAGATCGGCATTGTACTTTTCTGTCATACGCGAGAGTGTCATGTCTATGTCTTCGCCGAAACGGCCGGATGAAAGAAGGAGGTACCGCGTTCCGTCGGCCCCCAAAAAGCTTGAGCATCTCGTCGATCCCGATCACGTTGCCGAGCGTTTTTGACATCTTCTTGCCGCCGGAAAGGATGTGTCCATGGGTAAAAAGCGTCTGGGTCGTTGCAAAGCCCAAGTGGAGAAGGAGCACCTGCCAGATAGTCGCATGCACGCGTAAAATGTCTTTGCCGATAAACTGTACCTCGGCCGGCCAAGCCGCGGGAGCCGGAACTTCTCCGCCTTCCCAGCCGAGGACGGTCAGATAGTTTAAGAACGCATCTACCCAGACATAGGTCGTATGGGCGGGATCAAAGGGCAGAGGAATACCCCAAACTACGTTCTTACGCGAAATAGAAACGTCTTCAAGCGTTTCCTTCTTGAGGAATGAAAGTATCTCATTTTTGTACTGATCGGTCCGAACGGTAAGCGCCCCGCTTTCGATCCGGTTCACCAATTCCTCCTGAAAGACCGTCATTTTGAGGAGATAGGCTTCTTCGCGCAGAAACTCCGGCACAAGATTATGCTCCGGGCATTTACCATCCCACCAATTCCTCTTTCTCGTTTTAAACTGCTCGCACCCCACGCAGGTAAAGGCCCTCGTACTCCCCTTTATAGAGAGCGCCTCGATCAAAAAGCGTTTGGAGGGTTTTTTGGACCGCCTCTTTGTGGGCGGCTTCAGTCGTGCGGATGAAGCGATCGTAACTGATGCCAAGCCTCTGCCAGAGATCCTGGAATTCGGAGCAACGGCGTCTACGAGCTCTTGCGGGCTTTTCCCGACTTCACGGGCTTTCTGCTCTATTTTCTTACCATGCTCATCCATGCCGGCAGAAAAGAAGACTGCTTGCCCCTGGAGGCGCTGGAAACGGGCGACTGTATCCGCCGCTACCGTCGTATAGGCATGGCCGATATGCGGGCTGCCATTCGCATAGTAAATAGGCGTGGTGACAAAAAAGGGGTTTTTTTCGGTCATAGAGAGCAAATTTGGCTTGAAAAGGCACTTTTCTCCTCAAAGCATGGCATAAAAGCTATCCTCTGTCGAGCAGGGTGAGACAAAGAATGGGGGTTGACTTTTTCAATACGGAGAGTAGGCTTCGATGGTAGATTGCAAGGGGCAGTCTGCGCACTCATCAGTACCTTGGTTTTTCAAAGGGGAATCCTAATGTCAAGAACGACTTGTCCCAGCTGCGAGAAGAAGCGGTCCAGCCAGCAGCCGTCACGGATGCATTGGAGGAGCATAGAGACCTACCCCTCCCCAGCTACTGCGCCGGAAGCGCCGACTCGTTTGGATACGGAGCAGCAAATGGCGGCTTCCATTCCATCGGAACAGTCGCCGCATTCGCACGACTGAAGACGTCCACGCAACAAAGGGGAATAAAGTTTATGCCACGCTTTTTTTGGGGAAAGTGGTGAAGAGAGGGAGGTTCTGGAAGAGCAACCCTCCATGCCGTCGATATGGAACTTCCATTCGATGAAGAATGCTCTTCGTATCCGCGCATCGACTGTGGAGACGAAGAAGATGAGATTGAGGAGACCTAAGAGACTGGGGCTTCTCATAAGGGGGAATCGTGGGCAACCGCCCAAACGCGGGCCGCTAGAGCAATCTGGCGGCCTTTTTTCTTTCCTAGGAAACCAAGACAACGAACTCCCCTTTTACCTGCTCAGGATGCTCCAGGAAAAAGTCGAGCACTTCATCCACAGAGCCCTCCTGAAAACTTTCAAATATTTTCGTCAGCTCGCGCCCCAGGAGCAAATGCTTGTCAGGATTGAGTGACGCAAGCAACTCGAGATTCTTGAGCACACGATGGGGCGATTCGTAGTAAATGATTGGCCGTGTACTTTGCGCCACTTCTTGGAAAAAAGTCTGCCTCCCTTCTTGTGCGGCGGAAAACCCAAGAAAACGAATTGACTGAGATCGATACCGGCGACGGATACGAGCGCCGTCAGAGCCGACGGACCGGGGATGGGTACGATAGGGATATCTTCGGCCCGAGCCGCTGCTACCAACACATTGCCCGGATCTGAGAGGCCGGGCGTGCCCGCATCCGTCACCAGCGCGAAGGTTCACCAGCCAAAAGACGCCCGATGAGGCGCGCGGTTTTACCGGGTACCGTATGTTCATGAAACGACTGCAGGGGTTTTGATATTTCGTAGTGGCGCAGGAGCTTGGATGAGACGCGCGTGTCTTCGCACAAAACGAGATCGACTGATTTTAGGGTTTCCAAAGCACGAAGGGTTATGTCTCCCAAATTACCGATAGGCGTAGCAATGAGAAAAAGGGTGCCCGGCATAGGGTTAGACGTTTTCCGAAGATTTCTTCTCGAGGAGATCATCTACGTAGAGCGAGACCAATCATGGCGATTGGGACGGCGAGAATAATACCGATGGGGCCGGCGAGCTCAAACCCGATGAGTACTGCCAGAATGAATCCTAGCGGTTGAGTTCGGACGCGAAGGACATGCGCTTCGAATTGGTGCGCAATGGTATAGAAAGCGAGTGTCAGAACAGCGAGAAGGGGCGAGACGAAAAGCGCCGCCAGGATCGCGGGAATGGCAGCCAAGATAGGACCGATATAGGGCAGAATTTCCATCAGTCCCCCGAAAAGGGCAAGTGCCAAAGCATACGGCACCCCCAGTATGGAGAGTCCGATGTAGTAAATGACGAAGGCGATGAGCATAAGGACCAATTGGCCGAACAGCCACTGGCTGACGCGGCTCTGCATGCGGCCGACGAATGAGATCGCCTGGGCATGGTAGGCCTTGGGAGTCAGGATGAGGAGAGTTTTTCCAGACCCTTTTCTTCGAGTGACAGGTAGAGAGAGAGGAAGAAATAGCCGATAAAATGAATGAGTCCGCGCGCGATATCCACGGTCGTCGAGAAGAGACTGCCAAACCAGTGCCCGAATGTGCCGTCGGCACCGACCAAGAACTGTTCGCGGCTGAAGGGAATGCCGAATTCTTCGAGGTAGACCTGGAAAGCAGCGAGTGTCGTGTCCAACTGGTTGAGATAAGCCGGCCAAGCCGCCAAAAAGTCCTTAACTTCGGAAAAGAGCAGCGGTATAAAGAGTGCCAGAAGTCCGACGCCTCCCAAGAAAATAACCGCGTAGACGATGATAACGGCGGCACTCCGTGACAAGCCGTAGCGAGAGAGTTTGATAATGGCCGGCCGGAGCGCCATAGAGGTCAGCATGGCAGCCAGCACTAGGAAGACAATGTCACGCAGCAAATAGACGAGCCAGGCCGCTACCAGCACGAACGCGATGCGCAGGATAAGGGTCGTACCGATTTGAACAGCTTCTTTGGTTTGCATGCTTTAGAGGTGAAGGAGGCGAGACAGCTCGCTCTTTTTGGCAGACGGGCTGATAATGGCCAGGTTCAGTTTCTTGTCTTGGAAGATATCTTTGGCCACTCGGAGTACATCCTCGACGGTCACGCGATCGATAGCCTTCATCTTATCTGCCGGCAGCACGATGCGGTTTTCGAGAATCTCTTGGCCTACCAGGTACTCGACTACTTCGTCAGAGCCTTCGAGCCCGAGTGCCATACCGCCTTTGATATTCTCCTTGGCGCGCTTCAATTCCTCGGCACTGACCGGCTCGGTGCTGATTTTTCGGTATTCAGAAAGGATGACGCGCAACGTCTCCTTCAGGTTCTCATGCTCGATCCCGCAGTGAGTGGCAAGCGTTCCGGCATCCAAAAACGTGTCGATGCCGGTCCGGACACGGTATGCCAAGCCCCGCCGCTCGCGCACTTCGATAAAAAGGCGCGAAGACATGCCGCCGCCCAAGATAGTCGAGAGAAACAGCAAGCACTGGCCGATCTTTGTGGAACAAATCGTACGCCCGTACGCCCACGACCAGGTTCGTCTGATCCACTTTTTTCTTCTGAAGAAAAATGGCCGGCTTGGCTTGGCTTTCTCGAACCTTCAGAAACTTCGGCTTCTTGCCAGGGCGAGTCGCAGCAAAGATCTTATCCACCGCCTTCCGTACCGCCTTTGGATCAATATTACCTGCTACGCCTACCACGATATTCTCAGCCGTATAGGCGCGATTCAAAAACTTGATAAAGTCGCGGCGCTGGAAAGCTTTGATATTCGTTTTCGGACCGGCTATGTCCCATCCCAATGGCGTATCACCATAAAGAAGTGTCTTGTAGTATTCCTGGACACGGCGCATCGGCATGTCCTCGTACATATTGATTTCCTGGAGTACCGCCCCCCGCTCGCGATCGATTTCCTGCGGCTCGATCTTGGCATTGAGAAAGAGATCGGACACGATGTCGAGCGCGTCGGGCCAATGCTTAGCCGCTACTTTGGCATAATAGCCGGTGTATTCCTCGCCGGTAAAGGCATTGTATTCGGCACCGAGGCCATCGAGCTCTTTTAGAAATGTCGAGTGCGGTGGGCCGCTTGTCCGTGCCCTTGAAGAACATGTGCTCGAGGAAATGGGCCAAGCCGTTCTCTTTGCGCGTTTCATAGCGCGAACCGACCCCGGTCATGATAAGGACGGTCGCCGTCTGGGTATCGGCCATGGGAGCGAGGATTACCCGCACGCCGTTCTTGAGAGTCAATTTCTGGTATTTCATAATTTTCTAAAAGCTTGAAAATATCTGGAGTTTCCCTATAATAGCGCTCAACGGGGTGACACATCAAGCGAACCGGACTTTTCCTCCGCGGCGCGCTTGCCACTGGTCCGGCAGCATACTTAGGAAAAAAGTCCTCTTTCCTAGGAAATCCCGGCATCCGTTGTTCAGCGCATCTGTTGCGCTTGAGGCAAAATGAGGGCGCTTTGGGAATTTCCCGAGGCGCCCTCAAATCTTTTTCGAACGTTTTTCCAGACGCCGATGCTGCGACGGCCAGTAGCGATAGCGGTTAGCCAGCCAGCGGATGGCATCAAGATAGTTAAATGCTTGCTCGCTTTTTAATTTCTGAAGTTCCCTCTCCACCTGGTGTTCGAGTTGTTCGAGTTTCTTTCGGTATATTTCCCAAAGAAGTTGATATTCCGATCTTTCGTACGCATCAAGACTCTGGTTACCGGTATAGGTGGAGTGCCAAAGTTCGAATTCCTCGTTGATCTTCCTCCTCTCATCCCTTTCAAAATCACTTACTCGATGGTGGCTTCGGAAATAGAAGAGGAGAAAATGCACTACATCACCAAATGCTCCGCAGCCGTAGCAGTGGAAAAGTCCTCCTTCTTCGGAAACGGTAAATGAAGGTGGACTGTTCACGGTGGAACGGGCAAAGACCGTAGGAATAGCGTTCATTAACGCGTCGCAACCAGACGAACTGACCGATCACTTCTTCGATACGCGCCCGAGCAAGGAGCGCGCGTATGTAGCGGAAAGAATACTTTCCACCCTGCTTATGCAGATGAGACACGAGCCTTCTCCTTTCATAAAATAAAAGAACGACCCCCTGAGTATAGGCCGGTTTTTTCTTACGGTCAAGAAAGCGTCTTAGAGCTTCCCTGCGAGGAATTGCTGCAATTCTGCGATATTCACGCGCTCCTGCTGCATCGTGTCGCGATCACGTACAGTGACGGCGCCATCTTGAGCGTATCGAAGTCTATAGTCACGCAATACGGCGTGCCGATCTCATCCTGACGGCGGTAGCGCTTACCCACGTTGCCATTGTCATCGAATTCGGCGCGGAAGTCCCGTTTGAGGGAAGTATAGATTTCACGGGCCTTCTCAACGAGTTCCGGTTTGTTCTTGAGAAGCGGAAAGACCGCCACCTGCACCGGAGCAATCACGGGCTTGAGATGCAATACGGTTCGCACCTCTCCCTCGCCAGTCTCTTCTTCCGCGTAAGCAGAAAGGAGAACAGCGAGCAAAGCTCGGTCAGCGCCGAAGGCCGGCTCAATCACATGGGGTCGCACCTTCTCATTCGTCTCGGGGTCAAGGGAGCGCAGTTCCTGTCCGCTCATCTTCTCATGCTGTTCCAAATCATAATCTCCGCGATAGGCCAGACCGAAAAGTTCTTTCTGTCCGAAGGGATAGTCGAATTCAAAGTCGATCGTTCTCTTGGAATAATGCGCGCGTTCTCCGTCTGGAATATCCACTGCATGCGTTCTAGTCGGATCAATACCTACAGCTTCCATCCACTTTTCCATTTCCCCCTTCCAGCTTTCGAAAATTTCTTTCCAATCTGATTTTCCCCGGGTCAAAGAAATATTCGAACTCCATGAGATCGAACTCGCGCGTCCGGAAGATAAAGTTGCCGGGCGTAATTTCATTGCGAAAAGCTTTGCCGCTCTGCGCGATCCCGAAAGGAAGCTTCTTGCGGCTCATTTGCTGAATAGCGGGGAAATCAATGAACATCGCCTGCGCCGTTTCTCCCCGAAGATAGGCTGTTGTCTTTTTCTCCTTCAACGGCACCGAGAAAGGTTTGCATGAGAATATTGAACTGTTTCGGCTCAGTGAATTGGCCCTTCGTGCCACAGTGAGGACAAGCGGCTAAAAGATCGATTTGATCGGCCCGGAAGCGCTCATGGCAGTTCTTACACTCAACGAGTGGGTCGGAAAAATTTGCGATGTGACCGCTTGCTTCCCAGACTTTCGGATTCATGATGATTGCAGCATCGAGTCCTACCATGTCATCGCGGCTTTCCACAAAGAACTTCCACCAGTGGTCCTTGAGGTTCTTTTAAGCTGAGCGCCGTACGGACCAAAATCCCAAGAATTGGCGAGTCCGCCGTAAATATCACTTCCAGGAAAGACAAAGCCTCGCCGCTTGCAGAGCGCGACCAGCTTTTCCATGGTGACAGCAGTAGTTTGAGGTGAAGTCATAGAGAATTGACAAATACGTTTAAGTTCAGTATACCGTAATGAAGTTCTTTTTGCCTACGTTTAAGGATTTCCGTTTCACCGAGGTTCAGAGGAGTGTAGCACATGAAAAGTACTAAAGTGAAGACTGGAGACAAACCTCTGGTTATCGATGACAAAACCTTTTCTCGGCAGATCTCGGAAGAGCTCCGCACCTTTTTCTCAAAGCACTTCCAAATCCAACAGGCTCTACGGGAAAAGAAATTCCGAAAGCTCGCATTGCTTCTGGAACGGGAGATTGAAAACTTGCAGGAGAAACAAGGAAACCTTAAGAATTGGCAGCATCCTCATATAGCTAGTACTGAAAAGACGGTGGCTGTGGAAAGACTGCAAAATGTAGCTGATGCCATTCTCGCAGCCCAAGCTGTATTGCGAAAGATTCGAGCGCGTTGACCGGAACACCGGCAACGCGTTTTTTATGTCTCCCGCAGCTTTTGCATGAGCGACAGGTAGAAACGCAGATTGTGAAGCGAGGCCAGACGCTGGCCAAGCGGCTCACCAACCGCAAACAAATGGCGTAAATAGGCAGCGGTATAGCGAGGTACAAAGCGGACAATCGCAATGGCTATCTACTACTGAGAAATCCTCCCGAAAGCGTTCATTCTGGATATTAATGCTCTCATAGAATGCTCCGTCCAAGCCCAGAGGCTTACCTGTCCAACGGAACAAGCGGCCATGGCGGCCTTCGCGCGTTGGAATGACACAGTCAAACATATCGACTCCCATTTCAACAGCCCGCACGATCTCCTCCGGGCGGCCCAGCCCCATCAGGTAGCGCGGCTTGTCGTCAGGTAAATGCGGGAGCGTCCAAGAAAAGAATATCCGGCAGAGTTTCGCGCGGCTCCCCCTACTGCTACGCCACCGATAGCGTAACCATCAAAGCCGATATCTGTCAGTTCCTGAGCGCTCTGCTGCCGCAGATCTTCATACACGCTGCCCTGCACGATACCGAAAAGGAGCGGGCGCTTTTTCATTTTTTCAGTCCGCTTTTCAAAATGCTCCTTGGCGCGTTTCGCCCAACGAGTCGTCCGTTCAAGGGAGTCTTTGGCATACTCGCGAGTCGCGGGATACGGAGGACATTCATCGAGCACCATAATGATATCGCTCCCGAGATCCAGCTGGATATCAACCGAGGATTCGGGCGTCATGAAGTGACGATTGCCGTTGGTGGGATCAGAAAATTCTACCCCTTCTTCGGAGAGTTTCACCCCGTTTACGCCGAAACGACTCTCGGCGCGCCGCGCCGAGCGAGAAAATTTGGAAGCCCCCCGAATCAGTCAGGATAGGTCCGGGCCAATCCATAAAGGCATGGAGATTGCCGGCCTGCTTGATCAGTGCGTTTCCAGGACGCAGGGACAGATGGTACGTGTTCCCCAAGAGCACGCTTGCTCCCAGCGCCTGCACTTCTTCGGGCAGGATGTGCTTTACGGCGCCGCGCGTGGCGATCGGCATGAAGAAGGGCGTCAGGGCGCTGCCGGAAGCGGTTTCGAGCAGGCCGACCCGGCGCGCCCCTTTGGTCGCGGTCAGAGTAAAGGTTTGCATAGGGACTCAAGGGTTGCGGACCGTTCCGTCTTTAGCGGACTCAAAACTGGTGTTGATGGCGTTATCGATCTGATCACGCGCTACCGTAATGGCGCGTCCCGTGAAGCGCTCTTTGCCGGTAAAGGTTGCTTTGGAAACGAGCACGACGGAACGGCCTGCCTGGCTCGCGTTCGGAGTAATGCTGACCTGAAACAAAAATTGCTTCGGCTTGCCCGGCGAAAGAGTACCGGCATCCCAAGAAAGCTCATGCGTACGCTCATTCCAATTGAGCGCCACATCTTCGGGTACCGGCCGACCGACATACGCGACACTACTCGGAAGAAGCATCGTCACGCGGCTTTCCGTAAGATCGTTGGAGGAATTTTCAAGGCGCACGGCAAGAGTATAGATCGTCTCCTGTCCTACGACCGGCGGTACCGGTCCGCTGCCGCGCAAGCGCTCGTCATCATAGCTCGTTAGTACCGTAAGGCCGACCAGCGCTCCCAACTTCACCTGCATGACATTAGAGGCGATAACCTTGTTCTGGCCGAGCGGGGTCTGAATGTCTGGACTATCGATCGTGGCTACCGAACGGATAGCGATCGTCTTTTGATCGTTTTGCCCGAGCGTAAAGCTCGCAAGGACTGGGATAGTGAACGTAATTTCACCCGTTTCACCCGGAGTAAGCTCGGCAAGCTCCGGAATATCAGCGGCCCGCCAGAAGATTTTTTTCTGAGAAGCGTCGTAGGCGCCGCTTGAAAGTTTGAGGCGGCTTACATCCAGAAAGGCCGTATCAATACTCTGAGTAATTACTACCTGACGCAACCCTATTTGGCCCTGATTTTTATACGAGAGACGGTAAAGCAAATTATCGCCCGGGAGTACCGTAAGCGAGGTTTGGTCATTGACCGTCTGATTGATAGCGAGTGGCGACATGATAATACGCGTCCCCTGCTCAGCCCGAGCGTATTCTTCCAGAGTACCGTTTTGGATTACTCCCACGAGCGCCACAATGCCCTTGTTCTCGTTGGGATTGCCGTTCAGCGCCCCGTGGACTACGATCTTGCCCGTTTGATTGGGCGCTAAATCGCCCAGCAGCCAATCATCCTGTCCATTCTCGGGAGCGGGGTTCGCGGAAAGAAACGTGAATTCGCCTGGGTAAAGGATTTTCAAATGTACGCCGGAAAGGAGCTTCGGACTCGTATTGTGATAGGTGACGACGTAATCAAGCTCTTGTCCCGAGCCGAGTTCGCGCGGCGCTTCAATTTCTATGGTAAGCGGCGAAGTAGCGATCGTCACCGAAAATTCCGCAGCGGTCTCGAAAGCGCTCGAAGAACCGGTAGGAATATACCGAAGCGTTGCCCGTAGAATCCCCGAGTCTCCCCTTGGGACCGAAGAAGGTCCCAGATATACTCTGCGTTCCTCCTTGGCCCGCCAGCACTTCGCCCAAGGCCTTCTCTCCACGAGAGCCTTCCATGATAAATCCTTCTTCCGCATCCGGCAGAAAGTTATCAGGAAAGGTCACTAACAATTTAGCATCCTTGAGTGCGGCACGGTTGCCGTTTGTATAGGTAAGGGCGTAGGTCACCTTTTCGGCGCTCGCCGCTTCGCGCGGACCGTTAATCGCAAGATCTACCTGGTCATTACTCAGAAAGTATTTCACCCCGAAGAAAGTGCCTGCTCCCACCAAGAGCAGTACCAGAAGTCCGCCTCCGACCCAAAAAAGAAGCTTTTTGCGGCGCGCCCGCTCGGGACTGATCAGATAGATATCGTTCTTCTCTTCGAACTTCGGCTGCCAGCTCTCTGTCTTTTGGAACGCCTCTCTTTGGGCCGCTGTTTCGGCTTCCGAACGGAGCGCCGGTTCGGTCAGGCGCGTCGGTCAATATGGGCATTGCGGCTGTGGAGTTCGTCGTTGAGTGATTCCAAGCTCATAGTTCTTTGTTTTCCCCTATTCTAACACAAGGTGCGGCTCCTTAACGGGCGATCCAGCGATAAAAACGGCGTGTTACCTGTTCCAATTCCCGCAGTGTCACGTTCTCCGCCTTGATCTTGAGACATGCCTTCAGGCGATTCGCTTTAATAAGGCGCAGCAGTTTAATCGTGTTTTCGCTTACCGGCAAGGCCTCGCCGGTAGCGTGTGGGCTGCCGAACGGGAGAATACCTCCTGCGCCCGGACAAAAAAGGTAACGCTCCCCACTCTTCAAGCGCGCGCCGGACGCCGCATCCTTGGCGCTCTCTAAACCGTAGCCTAAGGATTCCAAACAGCTTTAAAAGGAAGGCTTGGTAACAAGGCGCACGCTATGCTCGTTTTTGAGGGCCGAAAGCATATCGGCAAGCTGCAAGTATTCGACCGTGAGGAAAAAGGTTTCCTCGTCCGGTTCATCGAGGTCGACGAGACGTTCCAGAAATGCCAGCGCTTCTAGTGCGCGGCGCAGTCCGTCAAAATCGCTCCGCAAAGAGAGAAAGCCTTCTTCGAGAACGGCACCCGCGATTTTGGGCAGACCCCTTACTCCGACCACCGTTACCTGAGAAAGAACCGGGGTCTCGAGCTGGCTTGCCAGGCGTGCCTCAGGCTTGCGTACGCCTTTCGCAACCGCGCGCACCTTCCCCTGTTCCTTCGTATAGAGCGTATAGATGCGGTCCGTCTCGCCCGTTTCGATCTTTCCCAAAACAATAGCGGTGTAACGGCGTTCCATTACTTAAACGCGCTTTAGAGAGAAGGCGAATGAAACGCCCGCGATATCGACCGTTTCGTTATACTCGGCCCCATCCAGATGATCCGCCTGCAGAGAGAGGGCGAGTACTTCAGCAGCAATTTCTTCGCCGAATTTCTCAAAGACTTCTTGCTTGCCGGCATACCCTAAGGCAATACGGTCCTCGACGTTGAAACCCGCCTTCTTGCGTCCTTCCTGAACGACTCGGATAATCTCGCGTGCTTCACCTTCGAGCTTCAGTTCGGGGTAATCTCCCAATCAAAATCCAATACCTCTCCCTTTTTCACTTTTTTTACATTCAGCTCTTCGCAAAAAATTTGCTGAAGCGGAGCCGCGAAAGCCTCGGGTACGATAACGCTTGCAAGCGGCTGGCGCACCCGGACCGCGCGGTCCGAGCGGAGCTTGAGCGCTTCTGTGACGCGTTCACGCACAAGATACATATCCTGAGACAGCGTCTTGTCCGCCAAAGAATCTTCGGCTTTCGGCCAATCAGCCAAATGCACCGATTCTTCTCCGGTCAGATTGCGATAGATCTCTTCTGAAACGAAGGGTGTAAAAGGCGCCATGAGCTTGGCCAGACTGACCAGAACCGTATAGAGCGCACCGTAGGCCTCTTCTTTGTCGGTGTCATTCTCGTTTTTCCAGAAGCGCTTGCGGCTGCGCCGGATGTACCAGTTAGAGAGATTGTCGATAAACGGCGCAAAGGCGCGGGCAGCGCGCTGGATATCATACTCTTCCATTGCCTCGGTTACCTCGCTAGTAAGTGCCTGAAGTTCCGCAAGGATCCAGCGATCAAGGATGTTTTCCGGCAATTTTGTCTCCACCTTCGGCTTCCAGCCATCAATCTCCGCGTAGACCGTAAAGAAAGAATAGGAATTCCACAGCATGCGGAAGACATTTTTCGTGAGGCTCGCCAGATCATCCTCGGAAAAATGAAGGTTCTCGGCGGCCACCACGGGAGAAGAGAGGATGTAGAGGCGCAGGGCATCCGCGCCGTACGCGTCGAGAATATGGAGCGGGTCTGGATAATTCCCGAGTTTCTTACTCATCTTTTGCCGTCCGCAGCAAGGATCACGCCGGTAGCAGAAGCATGATGAAACGCCGGCGTATCAAAGAGCGCCGTACCCAGAATATGCAGGTAGTAAAACCAGGTACGCGATTGCTCGACCATCTCCGCAATAAAATCTGCCGGGAAACCCTCCGGGCCTTCATTGCCCCCCATGAAATGCTTGCTGGCATAGGGCATGGAGCCCGAATCGAACCAGGTGTCCAAAACATCCGGTACGCGCCGCATTTCTCCTCCGCACTGCTCGCAAGGGATAACGATGCCGTCCAAGACGTGCTTGTGGAGGTCTGTCACTTGTTTTCCGCTCTTCTCTTCCAATGCTTGGCGCGAACCGACAACTAATTGCGCGCCGCATTCACAGACCCACAGTGGCATACAGCTCGCCCAGAAACGCTGACGGCTGATCGACCAATCGCGGGCGCCCTCGAGCCACTTGCCAAAGCGGCCCGCTTTCCACGTGCTCGGGAGACCAGCTAATCTGCTCGGCATTGCGCAGAGCATTCCCTTTCACCTTCTCGACAGCTACAAACCACGAGCTCGTCGCGTAATTAAGAAGCGGCGTATCGCAGCGCAGCAATGGGGATAATCGTGGAGGTACTGCTCTTTGGAAAAAAGCAGGCCTTTCTTGGCCAGCGCCTTGATGATCTGCACATCGAATACCTGCGGGTCTTCCACCGTCTTTACCGCCTGTCCCGCAAATTCCGGCACTTCGGCCTTGATAGTACCGTCGAGACTCACATGCTGGACGAACGGGAGATGTTCTTGTTTCAAAAGTTCCCAGTCATCCGCGCCAAAAGCCGGCGCTTCGTGTGCGACGCCCGTCCCCTTGTCGATCGTCACGAAGTCGGCATGATAGACCTTCCAGCCGTTCTCATAATTCTCAAGTGCCGTATTCTTCTGATAGTCGTCAAAAGGAGCCCGGTACGCCTTGCCCAGAAGTTCGCTCCCGGGAAAACGACGCGCTTCGGTATATTCTTTACCCGCAAACACCTGTTCGAGAAGCGCCGCGGCCGCGATGTACTTCACTCCTTCACTTTCGACTTCGGCATATTCGATATCTTTGTTCACAGCCAAAGCCACATTGCCCGGGAGCGTCCAGGGAGTCGTAGTCCACGCCAGAAGAAAGGTACCCGGCTTTTCCGTCAGTTCGAATTTGACCGTTGCCGCCAGATCTTTTGTCTCTTCATAGCCCTCGCTCACCTCGGCCTGGGAAAGGGTCGTTTCACAATGCGGGCAGACGTGCATGATGCGATAGTCCTCGTAAATGAGCCCCTTGTCCCAGAGCTCTTTGAACACCCACCAGACCGACTCCATGTAGTCCGCATCCATGGTCTTGTAAGGATGTTCCATGTCCACAAAACGGCCGATGCGCTCGATATAGGTTTTCCAGTCTTGGGTAAATTCGAGCACCTTGCTGCGGCAGGCCTCATCAAAGCGCTCGACTCCATACGCAACGATATCCTTCTTGTTTTTGAAGCCTAATTCTTTCTCTACCAGGTTCTCAATAGGCAGACCGTGGCAGTCCCAGCCCCAGACGCGCGGCACGCGATACCCCTGCATCGTTTTGAAGCGGGGAACAACGTCTTTGAGGATGCTCTGAAGCAAATGGCCGTAGTGCGGCAAGCCGGTGGCAAACGGCGGCCCATCGTAAAAAGAATAGGTCTTGGCCGCATCCCGACGCTCGACCGACTTTTCAAAAATACGCTCGCGCTTCCAATACTCGAGCACTTCTGCCTCGAGCTTGGGGAAATTCATTTTCGGATCAACTTTTCGCATAAAAAAGAAAAAACCTTAACACGCTTGTGCTAAGGACGCTTCGATAAACCTAAGCGTGGTACCACCTTGCTTTTCCGCCTTTCGACGGACTCATTACGGCTATGACGGGCCTGCCCGGCGGGGTCTACTTCCGATTCCTAACCCAAGGCGAAGGAGTGGTTTCTTCCCGCGGCTCCAGAGTGATAGCTCCTTCATCGCTATGCCAAGAATACCACTCTCCGGAGAAGCGAACAAGGTGCTCAAAGCGCGACCTCGAGGATGAGGGGCAGGTGGTCGGAGACTTCGTTTTTCGGCACGCGGAAACTCTGCACTTCTACCTCGGATGAGAGAAATACATAGTCCGCAAACAGCTGCTTATTCCCAGATAGAGAGTCCAGGCAATTTCGTTCCTGGTGGTGTCGATAGCGAAGTCTTTGATGAGATCGCGATACCCGGCCTCTTCAAACATATGGACGCTCTTTGCTTCGGGAAGCAAATTGAAATCGCCTCCCACGATCTTGGGATCTTTCTGGACCGCCAAAAAGTCGATAAGCGTCTGGGACTGCGTGAGTCGGATATCGGTATCAAGCTTATCGCCCCCAGGCTGGGCCACGCCGTGCACATTGCACAAGGAAAACTTTTTCCCCTGGAAGTCGAAGTGCGTCCAGAGTGCTAATCCGAAGCGTCCGTCATCCTGGAAAAAAACTTTCTGATCAAGAAGTTTTATGCTGCTCTGGAAAAAAGTCTCGTTTACCCAAGCCTCGCTCTCTCCGGCCTGACCGCGAGCGGCACGGACGCTTACGAAATCTCCCAATACGCGCGCCACCACTCCTTCATACGCGGGCTGGTGCGTTTCCTGAAAACAAAAAATGTCCGTGTCCTCCACGTGCTCGCGCAAGAATTCCTCGAACGCTCCTTCCAGTTTGCCATGCCAACAGTTGAGAAAAATGATCTTCATAAAAAATGCCGGCTAGCCTACCGAGAGGATCACTTTTCGAAACGTTCCAACGGCAGGCGACCAGTACTCATCAGGGTCCGTACCCTCGGCACCCTGTAGAGAGAGCACTTGATAAAGCGCTACCAGCGTATCACCATGCGACACCACGGCCACTGTCTGCCCTGCACACTCTGCGGCCACATCGCGCAAGAAGCTTGCTGCCCGCTCTTCCTGGTTAGCAAAATTCTCTACTCCATCCTGACCTTGGGCGGCAGTCCGGCGGCTCTCGGGACTGGGATAGTGGGCAAAGTACTCCGCCACCGGCAGTCCGTTATAGGTCCCAAAGTCCGTCTCCCGCAAGCGGATATCATTTACGATACGAGCCCCCCACACTGCAGAAAGGATTTCGGCGGATTCCTGGGTGCGCTTGAGCGGAGAAGCGATGATAAGCGAGATGCCTTCGGACTTGAGGGCATCGGCTGTGGCGCGAATCTGCGCTTCTCCATCAGGCGTCAGAGAGCGGACATGCGCGCCTTCGGGAAGCGAAGAAACGAGGCCCGCCGGCACGGAAGCTGCCTGGCCATGGCGGACGAGGAAAAGCGTGACGGCGCGATTTTCAGGCATACAACTTAGAGAAAATGCTTGGCGAGCCGGAAGAGATCGATCCCGATGGAGAGGATAAGGAGAAAGACGGCGGTACCGACCACTTTTACGGCGAAAACGAGGATTTTTTCACTATCGTTTCGGCTTCTGGGATATTTGTTTTTGTAGAGGTGGCGTTTCATCATGCGGAAAGCAGACGTTAGCGGAATTAAAAGAACTACATCTTTTCAGGCGCGGCAATGCCAAGCAGGTCCAGAGTCTCTTTAAGCGTCTTTTGTACGGCAGCTGAAAGCTGGAGACGCTTCTGACTCAGATCGGCATCGGCGGCATCGATCACCTGGCACTGGGCATAAAAAGAATGGAACTTCTCAGCCAGCGTAAGTGCGAAGTGGGCAATCTTGTGGACCTCGTTCGTTTCAGAGACTTCTATCAAGAGTTCGGGAAACCGAGAAATTTCACGGATGAGCTCTTTTTCTTTGTCATGGAAATCCCAAGGCTCTACCGGACCATCCCAAGCAAGCGCGCTTTCTTCTGCTTTGCGCAAAATGCTTGCGATACGCGCATGCGCATACTGCACATAGGGACCGGTAGCGCCATCAAGACGTACAGACTCCTCGATATCGAACTCAATCTTGCTGGTAGAGCCCTGGCGTAGCATGGCAAAGCGGATGGCCCCGAGCGCGATAGCCAAAGGGTCTGGGTTTTCAGGAAACGCTGCCTTCACATTGGCAGTGACGGTATCAATGAGCTCTTGTGCCGCGATAATATTGCCCTTGCGCGAAGACATACTCTCCCCGCCTTTCAGAGAGACGAATTCGTATGCGGCGTGCTGCATGCGCTTGTGAAAGCCGAAGCGGCGCAAAATCTCGAAGAGCTGCTTGAAGTACAGGGACTGGCGGATATCGACGACATAAATGCTGCGGTCGATGCCATACTGCTCGAATTTCTTTTTGGCCAAAGGAATGTCTTTCAAGCCATACAGCGCGCTTCCGTCGCGGCGCACCAGGACCAGGATGCCCAAGTTCACGTCTTCGAGATCGGCGACGATCGCCCCTTCGCTTTCCTTGATTACGCCTTTTTCCAAAAGCTCAGGCAAGAGCGCTTTGCCGACCTGCTCCTCGACGCTCTCATAGAAGACCTCGTCAAACGTTACTCCCAGCTCTCCATACAAGCGATCGAACTCATCGAGCGACCACTGCCGCGTTTTTTCCCAGAGCGCTACCAGCTCCGGATCGCCCGCCTCGAAACGATTCTGAAGCGCCTTAAATGCTGCCTCGTTCTCCTCGCTTCCTTCAATCGCCTGGACCGCTTCCGCGTAGGCCTTGCCCAAAAATTCCGGCTTATTCGCTACAGCATCCAGGTCCTCGTTCGCATGCAGCGTCACAATACCCCAGAGGCACTTGGCAATGTGCGATCCGGTATCGCCGATATAGTTCACCCCCAGCGTCTCGTGCCCCACGCGGCGCAAAACATTCACCAGAGTGCTCCCGATAAAAACATTGCGCAGGTGGCCGATGTGGAACTCCTTGTGCGTGTTGGGCTGCGAATACTCAACCATCACCTTCTCTCGGGTTTCCGCCTCAATAACAACCCCTGCCAAGCTCTTCTCTAAGACATCGGCAAAATACGGCGGCGCCAGAAAGAAATTCAGGTAGCCGGGCGCCGCTACTTCTACCTTTTCAAAGGCCGGGTCGGTAAGTTTTGCCCGTAGCAGCTCCGCGATCTCCATCGGGCTTTTTTGTGCGGCCTTGGCCGAAACAAGCGCAATGTTCGAGGTGCACTCTCCGAAAGCCTCGTCCTTAGGGCGCTCAACCATTACCTCGGGTAGCGAAAAGCCAGCCAAACTCCCCTCTTTTTGGAGAGACTGTAACGCTTCTTGGATTTTCCCGAGAATACTCTCCTTCATATATTCTCTAGCCTAGCGGAAAAGAGCCGCCGTTACCACCTGCTGGCAGGATTCGCTGCAGCAGCCCGCGAGCCTCGCCTGACACTGGGCACACTGCAAAAACAAGCGATTGCACTTCACATCCGGGCAGTTGGTGTATTCGTCGCAGGACGCGCCGCATGTACGGCATTCGCCGAGGACGTCCTCGGTAATGCGCTCGGCCAGACGCCCATCAAACACGAAATTCCGGCCCTTGAACTTCGACTCCAAACCTTCCTCTTCGATCTGGCGTTTGTAATCGATAATACCGCCGTGGAGCTGATACACTCGGGCAAAGCCGTGATGGCGCAGATAGGCCGACGCCTTCTCGCAGCGGATACCGCCGGTGCAATAAAGCAGCACAGGCTCTTCTTCCTTGCCCGCAAGCATTTCTTTGACGAGCGGCAGTTCTTCACGGAATGTCTCGGCATCCGGCGTGAGCGCCCCTTCGAAACGGCCGATAACCGACTCGTAATTGTTGCGCATGTCGACTGCCGTCGCACCCTGCTCCAGCATGGTGTTCCATTCGCGCGCTGAGAGATGCGTACCGACATTGGTCACGTCGTACTCGTGAACTTCCAGGCCATCAGCCACGATCTGCTTGCGCACGCGTATGATGAGTTTCCAAAAAGCATCGTTTCGCTGTTCGACCGCGATTTTGAGCGGTACCCCGGCAAACTCTGGCCAGGCAGAGAGTTGTTCGACAAACGCCTCCCAAGCAGGCTCGGGGACGCTCATCTGCGCATTGATGCCTTCTTCGGAAAGATAGATCCGTCCCAACGCTCCGAGATCCAACCACTGCGTATACAAAGCATGGCGCAGCGCTTGCGGGTCAGCAATGTGCACGTAGCGATAGAATGAAACAACGCGCCGTGAAAAAGGCTCGCTTGCCAAGCGCT
Organism: Candidatus Moraniibacteriota bacterium; assembly: GCA_037201605.1. Classification (GTDB taxonomy): domain Bacteria; phylum Patescibacteriota; class Minisyncoccia; order Moranbacterales; family UBA1568; genus UBA1568. The sequence goes on from JBBCGM010000002.1 coordinate 302,590, forward strand.
TCTGGGCGTCTTCGTAGGAAAGATGGTTGCGCAATTTGTGCTCGGGATTTTTGGCCATAAACAGGAAGAGTGTAGCCGAAAAGAGCAGAAAAGTCGAGGTAAAAAGAAAAACCCTTGGTCACTGCATGCAGTTTCCAAGGGTCAAAGGAACAAAGGGTCCAAGGGATTGTTGCCCAAGTGACCAAAGTATCAGAGCGCCGCGTTGCCAGGGCACAGAACCTGACCGCCACCATTCCAGTCGCCATCCTCGTCGAGCTGCCAAGCGTCGACGAGCCACCCGCGGTCGTCGGAGAGCCAGTAGACGAACACGGCGAAGACTTCACCGTTTTTGCCCTCGACGTAGAAGATGTTCGCATAGCCGTTGTTCAGCAGGAAGCCCGACTTGCCGCCTGGCTGTGCTTCGATCAGGCCTGCGATGTCTTCGAGCGTCGACAGGTGGGTTTCCGGCAGTTCCTTGCGGATGTCCTTGTCGTAGGCGTTCGCCTTGAGAAGCGAAGCCGCGTAAGGACGCTCGGAAGCCGAGGCCACCGTCTGCCTGGCGTTCACGTCGAGACGGTTTGCAAACGTGTCGTAGACGTAGAGGCCGGGGCCGGTCCGGTAGAACTCCGCCGCATTGAAGGGCTTTGTCCTGGCCGGAACGGTCGCTTGGCCGACGGGCTTGAAGAGAACGGTTTCCTGAAGCAGGGGCTGGGGCGACGAAAGTTGCCTCAGCATATTCAGAGTCACGTGCTCGAGAGCCGCCTTCAGCTGATCACCGTTTTCGATGACGCGTTGGGCGCCATCCTTGTCGAGGGGCGAATGAGCGAGCACGGCCTTGGCCGCGCTTTCCGCTGCGTCGCCGACGAAGCGCACGATCTGCTTTTCCTGTCCTGACGTGATCGGATGGTCCGTCATCGTCGTCTCCTTATTGTCAAAGAAATCCCTAAATGCCGGGATGCTAGGCAGTTTCTGGCTTTCTACCTGAAACGCTTAATTATACACCTTTTTAATATAAAAGTCAATAGTAAAGCCACCTATTGCTTATTTAAGCCAAAAATGGTATAGTTATCTCATGACTACTATTGCCCGCAACAAACGAGCCGGATTCGACTATGCGCTTCAAGGCCACTTTGAGGCCGGTTTGCAATTGACCGGATCGGAAGTCAAGAGCGTCAAAACCGGGCATGCCAGTCTGAAAGGCAGCTTTGTGACCGTACGGGGCGAGGAATTGTTCCTCACCAATGCGCTTATCCCTCGCTATCAGCATGCGCATAGGGATACCCGCCACGAGGACACCCGCTCGCGGCGCCTCCTGCTCCGCAAGCGCGAAATCCGCTCGCTCATAGGCAAAGCCCGCACCGAAGGGTTGACATTGGTGCCTATTCGCTTGTATACTAAGGGACAACTCGTGAAGCTGGAGTTCGCCGTGGGCAAGGCAAAAAGGCCTTTGATAGCGGCAAACCACGAAAAAGCGCGAGGCGCAGCGCCACATGCGCGCAGCCCTGCGTTCACGTTAACCACTACTAGGCACTCCCCTCCCGGATCCGTCGCCAAGACCGGAATCGACAGCGCGTACTTTTAAAAGATGCAAGCCGACCTTGGAAATCCGGTCGTAAAATCTCTTTCCAAGATGATAATTGCAAACTTCATCAACAAGGCTAAGAGCGCCATTGCTTCGGCATTTGCTCCCTACTTACGCTCAGGCTCTCGCCTAATCGCGAAAGCCATCGGGCCTCTGACTTCCGAATAGGAATCTCCCCGGTGCTATATCATTCGGAACCGTCTCCGTCTTTTCCCTGTCTTTGGGACGGATGCCGGATTGCCAAATTCAGGCGACCTCGGAGGCTTTGGCCCGCTTTTTACTCTGAGGGCAGCACCCTAAAGTTGGGATACGCTTGTAGACTCTTTTGGAAAAACACGTCTGGACATGGGTGCAATTCCCATCAACTCCACCATTATAAGCATCCCGAATGAGACGCCGTCGGCATAATCGTCCCAAACCAAAACCCGTCGTCAAGCAGCGTCTGCGCTGTGAACGACCAGATTGCGGTGCCCGAAGTCATGGTCATTGACTTAAACGGCGAAAACCGCGGCGTCATGCCGATCGCCGAAGCCATCGCGCTCGCCAAGGCCCAAGAATCCGACCTGGTAGAGGTCTCCCCGCTCGCCAAACCCCCTGTCTGCAAGGTGACCGATTACGGCAAACTGCAGTACAAACAGGCCAAGCAGGAGCAGCAGGCCAAGACCAAGCAGAAAAAGGTCGACACCAAGGGCATCCGCATCGGCTTCCGCACCGACAAGCACGACCTCGCCTTCAAGAAGAATCAGGCCGAAAAAATTCCTCGGCAAAGGGCATAAGGTCAAGGTAGAGATCCTCTTGCGCGGCCGAGAAAAGGCCATGAACGACAAAGCCAAGCAGAACTTGCAAGAATTCCTGAAAAGTATTAGTATCCCTTACCGTGTCGAGGAAGAGGCCAAGCGCGGACCCCGCGGCTTCACCGTCCTCATCGCTCCGGAATAAAACATCTCTATGAAGCAGAAGACCAAAAAATCCCTCGTCAAAAAGATCAAAGTGACCGGCAGCGGCAAGCTCAAAGTGCGGGCAACCGGCCAGAACCACTACAACAGCCGCGCCACCGGTGCCCAGACCCGGGCCAAGCGCCGCGATCGCGACGTCTACCCGGCCGTTTCCGCCAATATCAAGAAAGCTCTCAGCATATAATCTCCTCCTTACGATTTCTCTCCTATGACCCGAGTCAAGCGTGGCACCCAAACCAAAAAGCGCCACAAGAACATCCTCAAACAGGCCAAAGGCTTCCGTTGGGGCCGCAGCAACCTGTTCCGCAAGGCCAAAGAAGCCGTCATCAAGGCTGGCACCTACGCCCACCGCGACCGGCGCGCCAAGAAGCGTGATTTCCGCGCCCTGTGGATCACCCGCCTCAACAACGCCCTCCGGCTAAACGGCATGAAGTACAGCCAATTCATTGCGCTCGCCAGCCAAAAGAAAATCGGTCTCGACCGCAAGGTCCTTTCCCAGATGGCTGTCGAGAACCCGGAAGTCTTCAAAGCCTTTGTTGAGAAGGTCAAATAAGTCTCCTCAGATATTCAAAAATCCCGCCTCCAAAGGGCGGGTTTTTTATTAGCACGGAGATTCTGTTTCGTTTCAATGGCGGCGGAAACGCGCAAGAGCCAGCGTGCCTGCGGCGAGCAGAATACCAAAGAGATCAATCCCCACATCGCGCAGGCTCGCTCCCCGGTACGGGACGAAGAACTGATGGAGTTCGTCGGTGGCAGCGTAGGCAAGCGCGCAAACGACCGCCCCGATAAGAAGCCGCAACCGCCCTTCCTGAGGAGCCTGAGCGCGCAGGAAGGCGAAGATAAGCCAGGTGAGAATGAAGTATTCGACGACGTGCGCCCCTTTGCGCTCGAGCAGATAGGCAAGGCTCGTGTCTTGCGGCCAAGGACTGCCCGGCATGGCGGAAAAAGCGAAAATGACCGCGAGCCACAAGGCGAGCAGCCCAGCGAAAAAAAGGCCGCTCTCGTTTCGCGCGCTCTGTCTTATTCATGGGTTTTACGATGGTGGCCGACATCCTGAAGCAGGATGAAGAGTGCGTAGAAAGGCAGCCATATCCACAACGTTTTTTTGACGAACCCATCAATACGATCGTTTAGCAGCATACTATTTGATTTCGTAGATAACGTCTTTCTTCTCGACAACGACCGGCCAGCCATTCTCTTGGGCCACGGCGCGCAGATTCTGGTTGGGATTAAAAGCGATCGGGTTTTCGACAAGCTCGAGGAAGCCGATGTCGCTCTCCGTATCGCCGATACCGTAGGAATGTTCGAGGCTCAGGCCATGCCGGCCGATGTAGTCGCTTACCACCCGTCCCTTATCCCGAGAGGGTTCAAAAGTGGCCTCGCCCGTATACTTTCCGTCCGTATCCAAAGCATACACACTCCCGAACACTTCGTCGAACCCGAGGTAGTGATTGTTGTATTCCTCGACGATCTCGAGCGGCGAGCCGGAAATAACGATCATGCGATAGTGCTCTTCGCGTAAACGCTTGATGAGGTCTTCCGAGAAAATATAGGTGCGCTTGGCATGAAAGGGAATAACGTACTTGCTGGCTTTGAGCACCTCCTCGCGGGAATGGCCGCGGATGTATTCCGAATAGATGGTGACCAGTGCCTGACGGTACTCTTCGTACGTCCCCTCGTGCTCCAACCAGTGACTGTATACTTTGGTCAATTTGAGTGCGCGCCTCGAGCGGAAAGATCTTCAGCCACACGAGCTCGTTGATGAGCTCCGAAGTGCAGATTTCTTGCGGAAAATCGTACCGTCGATGTCGAAAATGGCAATTTTGTCTTTCTTTTTGGGCTGTCATGTTTCTTTTTCTTTCATTGTAGCGGTTATCTGATAGAGGGCAACGCCGAGAGCGACCGAGACGTTGAGCGAGTTCTTCTCGCCGCGCATAGGGATTTCGAGGATGGCATCGCAGAGCGCAAGGAGGGTTTGCGGCACGCCCCTCCACTTCGCTTCCCTACCAAAAGCGCTTGGGACCGGGCGGGAGCGCTGTCCGATAGTCCCGGCTTCCTTCGGCCTGCTCGAGCGCCAGAATCTGAAAACCTTTGTGCTTGAGCTCCCTATCAAGGCCACCGGGTCCTCACGATACTCCCATGGAAGGCTCTCCTCAGCCCCAGAGCTGTTTTGGCAAGCGCTTTTTCGGCCTGGGTCCTCAAGTATTTTTTGGCAGCCTGGACGCGGCGTTGTACCCGGTAAGGAAGAGCCTCTGTGCTCCGGCACCGTCTGCGGTGCGGAAAAAAAGCGCCGACATTGTGGGCGCTTCGGATATCGTGCACGATTACCACCAGCTTCTTCCGCCATAGCGTGCAAATAATTCCTTGCCGGTTTCCCAGACATCCGGGCGTAGCCTGCTTCACTTTGAGCCAGTACCACCACTCTCCGCCCACAGGTAGAATATCCTGGAAGCCTACGCGCCTGGCATAATCAACATTTTCACGCAGCTTCTCACTGTCCATCGTACGCCACTGTTCTTCGAGGGGCACCGCCGCTACCCAGCCGCGGGCCCCACGGTTCGGCCCTGGAGCTCGATCACGAGAAAGTTCTCCTGATGCGTGAGCGCCCGCCGCCAGCCATTCCTTGGCCTTGAAGAAATTCGGTCCGATAGGATACGTCACGTAGCCCAGGCCGTCCTTGTAAATATGGCGATAAAGCGTCGTGCCGAACACGTCCCCGCGTGCAGTCCGCCCGGGAACCAGAGCGAGAGTTCGCCGCTATCGGTCACGATGACCGGACGCGTCGGGTCAAGCGCTTTGACGAGAGATATCTCGCTTTCCAAGAAGTTGACATCGAGTGGCGGGCATTCGCCGAACTGCGAAAGAAACGGTTCGTTCTCAACTTGCCAGAAGGCCACCGCCCCGTTGTCGCGATAGCGGCGCACGGTTTCATCCATAAAATCAAGCAAAGCGCCTTGGCGCATGGCCGTATCGCCCGCTGCCCAGGCCGGAATGTGGCACTCCGGCCAGCGCGGCACTCGCTGGCCTACGGTGAGTATAAGTCGGGCACCGCGTTTCTCGGCTTCGCGCGACTTGCCAATCGAGATCGCTGTAGTCGCGCTCTCCTCTCACTGGGTTCGATCAGATCCCAGTAGACCGGCAGACGCATTTCCTTGACGCCCATGTCATCGAGGAGCGCCGTATACGTCTCGCGCCAGTCCAGGCCGAGATCGGTCGCGTAGCGCTGAGAGAACGTCATCCCCAGCCGCACGTCCCTCGCGCGGCGCAGGGCCGGGCAAATTAAAGAAGAAAAAGACTATCCCGAGAAAAATAAGAAGGAAAAGGAGGGTCTTGCCGAAGAGAGAAAAGAAACGGCGCATACTATAGAAGCTAGAGGATAAAAAGCACGCCGGACCAAGCCGCAACGCCGAAAGCAAGGGCGATCATAGCGACCGCTGCAAGCTTTTGGAACCAGTCCCTAGAAATGAAGTTTTTCGGCATAGATTTTGGGGAATTTGAGCGCGAACGCGAGGGCGAGCACCATGACGAACACGTACTGAATGCCGTTTAGCGCTTGGACAAAGGCTGCGGAACCCTGGTCGATGGCATAGAGGAGAAGGAAGGTACCGCTCCCAGCAATAATCTTGTTGGTAACAAAGAGTGCAGCGGTCAAAGAACTACGCTTCTTGCGCACGATGTGCCAGCGCTTCTTGCGGTGCCAGCCCGCCGTGATCTGTTTGCGAAAAGGCAGATACAGAAGGAGGGAGAGGCCGCCGGCAAAAATACCGAGGCGCGACCAGATCAGCCCGTTCACGAACGTGGTTTCCGTATACGCGTATTTGAGAATAAGCACATAGAGTCCGATAGCGACACCCGAAAGGAAAACCGAGACCGGCAAATGATCCCCTTTCTTGAAAGGCAGGTCGTACGAGACTAGAATGCCGCCGATCACAAAGAGGGCGAGTGAGAGAAAAACGGGCAGCGTAGCAGTAAATTCCCCGAAGAGCTGGGGAAAGGACAGGCCGATGATGATGACGGTCACCGAGATAATGAGTCCCTGGAGCGGCGCGATGCGGGAGAGTTCGTAATCGCGCACGGCATAGTAGAAAGCGAGCAAGCCGTAGACGAACAAGACCCCGGCAAAGAGGAAGAGGAAAATAAGACGGAGCGGAGCGGCGCCAAAACCGAACGGCGAAAAGAAAAGCGAAAAGAGGCTGAACAGAGCTACGTAGAAGGCGTAGACGGCGGGCTCGGGTATGCGCTTGCCGGCAAGCAGATACTTATCCAGAAGCTGCGAAAAGCCCAAGCAGAAATAACCGAAGATGGCAGGGAGGATCCAATGCATAGACTTTCTCCAGTATATCAGAGCCCCAAAGAAAAAGCGCCTCTCGAGGAGAGACGCCCACGGTCGGTTTCTTGTTCTGTTCGTTACTCCTGGTAGGTAATCTGCGAATAGTACTGATGTACATCGCTCACCCACTTCTGGACGCTTGAGGGGCTGTGCGTTGCGCAGCTAGAGCCGCATTTCCACGCCACCACCAGCCGCGAGGGCTCGCTCTTTCCCTCTCGTTTGTCGACCATCTCTTCCAGGCGCGTTCCAATAGCTTCAACGCCCTCTTCGGGAGAAGCGAAGCAGCCATAGCCCATAGACGTACCGCGGGATCCGGCGCCCTTGTAGCCCCAATAGTTGTAACAGTCTTCGCCATTCTTGGTCGGGACGTGTTCTCCCCAGCTGGATTCTTTTTTCGCGATTCCCACCAGCAGGCCGGCAATGTCGGCATCATAATGGCTAATAGCAGGAACCATCGCAGCAATCGGTGCGTCTCCTACGATACCGGAAATTTTTTGGGAAAGCTTTTGAGTATTGTCGGCTGGAGTGGCTTCGGCATCCGAATGCACCAAAAGCGCACGCTTGGCAGCGCTACAGGGGTCTTCTTTTTCTTGGCGCAGAGCGGGAGTATCGGAAGAAGGCTCTTTGGCGAGCAGTTTCTCTTCCTTGGTCTCGGTCTGCTGGATACGGCAGCTGGCCTCTGCCCGATCGGTAAGGAGCTCTGCAGTATTATCGGACGGCACCGCCGCTTCGGCTGCAAGTATGCGGTCTGCTTCGGAAGCACCAAGTTCGCCCGCATCGCCCGGAGGCAGAAGCGGCATGGTGGTCGCAAGACCAATAGAAAAAAGTGCGAAGGCGGAAAAACATTTCTCCTTCGTACCAGTAAGTAGGGCCGGGAACGGCCGAATGTCTTTGAGGTCCCCGAAGAGCCGGCCGAAGCCAGCTGCTTTCAAAGGATCGGAAAAACGCATAAATTGGCTGCTCCTGGTTTCAGAGATTCCCACCCTCCAGTCGAAATCAGTCGTGTCGTAAAACCGGTAACTCTCTTTTAGTACGCTTTACTCCCAAAGAATCTGAGGGGAAGGGAGCAAAAGCGCCTTATGGAGAAGTCCAGAACAGCGATTAAAATGAACGTTCTGCCACCATTTTCCAGGGCCCTCAATCCGCCGGAGGCGGCAAAAACGCAAGGTGTAGAATAGCAAATCCCAGCCTTTCGGTCAAGCAAAAAATGTCTAAAATTGCTAATTTTTGCCTTAAATAAAGCAAAAAGAGGGTTTTCCCCAACAGGGAAAAATCCTCTTTCGCTGCCAACAGAGATAATATGAGCCTAAAGCCCCTTTTCGTCTTCAGGAGTGGCCTCCATGGCCTCCGTATAGTAGTGATCAACGTCGCTAATCCACTTCTGGACACTGGAGCGGTTATGCCCCTCGCAACTAAACCCGCACTTCCAGACCACGAGTTTTTCAGGGGTGTTAAGCTTCTCGGAATTGATAAGCTCGTCTAGGCGTTTAGCTACCGTATCTACCGCATCCTTACGGCTGTTAAAGCAGGTATGGCCGCCCGTACCCATAAGCCGTCGCTGGCCGCGGTAGCCCCAGTAATTAAAGCAGTCCTGGTCTTCAAGTACCGGCACCCGGAGTCCCCAGTTGCTCTCCTTTTTAGCGATACCGATAAGAAACGCGGCTACGATGCGATCCTGCTTGAAGATCTCAGGCAGCATGGCTTCGATCGGATAGCCCTTTACTATGGCGCGCACATTGGCTTCGTATTCGGAATCCGTCCCAACGCCGAAATATTCGAAAAAGATATCGCCGTTCTTATTATAGACAGGCGTTTCCGGAGAAGCGTCTGCATTTTCCATCTGCACTGCTGTCTCAGGCGTGGCACGCGCAAAAACACCGGGACCCAAGAAATGCTCAAGAGAGATCATGGTGAGCATGCCGAATGCCACTCCGCCCATGAGCGACCCATAGAGCATTTTGTGCGGAGCAAAATCCGGCGTCAGCCGACGCAGCAAGCGGCGCAGATAGCGAATATACAGCTCGGCCTTGCGGAAAAAAACGCCAAAACGTGTCGTACACCGTCTCTTGTTTGAGACTTTCCAAAAAGGCGCGCTTCTCACGTCGCACGCCATCGAGGTGGCGCGGTGCGGCTGAAGAAGGGAGCGCGCTTGTCTTCGGCTCCGGGACCGAAGCGGAGAAGCGATTGGCTTGTGAGAAAGAGCCTCGTTTGGGTCGAATATCCATCGTGGGCCGCTTTGGCTGCCAAACAGGACGCTCTGGGGTAAAGGGTGAGGGATTCATGCTGACAAAAATTTGATTTTTCTTTTGCGAAGCGATCTATTGTGCGGGAGTGGCTTCATCACTACTTATACCGGCCCGCTCGGCAAAGAATTTTCGGGTGTCGGGCTCGCCCATCGTGCAGGTCTTGGCTTCTGCATCAAAGACAAAGGGTACGCCGATATTATTGGGGTCGATACCGCAGGTCTTGGCTCGTTCGGCCATTTCCTGACTGTTCTGGCGGTTGTGCCAGACTTCTTTCTTGGTGAACTGAACCTTGGAAGCGATATCGTTTTGCTCGATGAACTCGTTGATAGCCTTGCAGTGGGGACATTCAGCGCCCCAGTAATAGATAATATTGGCATCCGGCCCTGCTGACGCGGCTTCTTGGGCGGTTTTTTTCTGTTCAAAAATACCCCAACCGACGAGTCCGGCAATGAGAAGAAGGGTCACTCCACCGACGATCCACAGCATCTTATTTTCCATATATTTCAAAAGAAAAATCACCTGAAATTCCCTGATAGTATAGCATATTGGCGTTTGCGCGCCCACCAAAAAAGAAGAACGCCAAGAACCAAAAACCCGAGTGAAAAAACCTGGCCCAGCGTGAGCGGCCAGCCAAAGAAGGAGAGAAAACCGATCTGCGGATCGGGCGTCCGAAAGTACTCAAGAAAGAAGCGAATACTCCCATACCCGATAAGAAAAAGGGCTGTAAACTCTCCCTGAAAACGTACTCGATGGCGCAGATACCAAAGTGCCGTAAAAAGAAGAAGGCCCTCCCCCAGCGCCTCGTACAACGTCGATGGATGCCTGAGGGTACTCTCGCCTGGGAAACGCATGCCGAGAACCGCTGTCGTGGTGCGGCCATAGAGCTCTTGATTGAGAAAGTTCCCGATACGGCCGAAAAAAGAAATGCACGGCGCAGCAAGTACGGCGGCGTCAGTCAGCAGAAGAAAGGGCTGGTTTCGGGAGCGGGCAAAAAAGAAGAGGGCGAGGGCGGCCCCCAATACTCCGCCGTAGAAAGAAAACCCTGCGATGCCAATATACTCCCCCATGGCAAAAGGCAAGAGAATGGAAGCAGGATCGGCACGATACAGAGGCCAGTTATAGAAAAAGACGTACCCGAGGCGTGCTCCCAAAAGCGTTCCGAAAAAAAGAAAGAGAAGAAGATCCTCGAAATTTTTCTTCCCGAGAGTTTGCGGCAAGACTGTACAACGCTTCAGTACTATCACCGCTGCGACCGTGCCTAAGAGTGCGCAGAGCGCATACCATGAGAGAGCAAAAAACCCGGCGCGGAAAAGCACCGGGTCAAGATGAAACGGAAACTGCTGCCAGAAGGAAAGCATGTCTAGACCTCCTCAGGCTGGTTGTATTCCTTGAGTTGGGAACGGAATTCGATCTGGTAAATCTGACCGAGCGCAAGAAAGAGCGAGACGACGATCGGGCCCATCACAAACCCCGGCAAGCCAAAGAGGTAAATACCTCCGATGGTTGCGAAAAAGACCATGAGCGGATGCATGGCCGAGTCGCGGCCCACCAGCTTCGGCCGCAGAATATTGTCGATGGAGGAGATGACAAAGGTCCCGAAGACCAGCATGAAGATCCCCTGCCACGCTTCGCCGAGGAGCAGCAGAATGATGGCGGCGGGAAGCCAGATGATACCGGTACCCACCATCGGGATGAGCGAGAAGAATGCCATGATCACGCCCCAGATAACGGCACCCGGGATGCCGGCAATAGCAAAGGCGAGCCCTCCCAAAAAGCCCTGGATGACGCCCACCACCAGATTACCCTTGAGCGTTGCCCGACTGATGGAAACAAATTTCTCGACGAGGAGACGATCGTGCTCGTTTTTGAGAGGACTTATCTCCATAAGCGAGCGCAGGATGCGTTTGCCGTCTATCAGGAAGTAGTAAAGGGTGAAAAAGAGAATAAACACCCAGAGTACGAAGGAGGAAATGCTCTGGTAGAGCTTTTGGAAAATCCCAAGCGCGTTCGAGGAAAGCTGCTGGATATCGTTTAAGAACTTCTCTTCGGAAAAGCTGTCACGGCGGATAATCTGCTTGAGAAGGGGCTTGTCTGCCACGGTCTCGTACGCTTTGTTGAGCATGTTTTCAATGCTGCCTTGGGTCTCGATGCTCTCATAGAGATTATCGACTTCGCCCAAAACCAGGGTCGCTACCACTGCTACCGGTGTGACCACGATCACGATAGCCATGAGGCAAGTAAGCAGTGCAGAGACGGAGCGATGGCCGCGGAAGAGTTTCTCGAAAAAATGATACGGCCGCTTCATGAAGGTCGCGAGAATGGCCGCCACAATGATGGCCGTCAGGAAAGGCTTGAAGATAAAGAAGACCAGCACGCTGACGCCGATCAGGAGCGCAAAGAAGAAATAGACATTGAAAGATTTGAGTTGCATAGGTTGTAGGCGAAAGGCTTACTCTCTTCCCTTAGTATACCCTTTTACCGCCTCTTTCGGAAAGACAGGGAAAAGAGGCTTTCCCAGAAGAATCTGGGCATTCACCAGGAGGGTAGGCTTCTTATCGATAAAGAGTTTTCCGTGCGGTGGCCGGACGGCCAGATCCAGTCCGTAGCGCTCTTTGAACCACTGCTTGATGCCGGAGCGTGAATTGTAGCCTGGCGGCAGGAAAAAGGGCTGAAACGTCTTTTTAGCGGCCGAGAAATACTGGCGATGATTTTCATGGAGAAACACAAAGGCTCGGGCTTCGGAAAGCGGGAAGGTGCTTTTCTTTTTCACAAGCGCCTGTTCCTGCTTGCCGCCCTCCCGAAAGTACGCGCAGCGGGTTCGGAGCATGCAGGCTCCGCACTTGGGCCGCGCGGTGCAAATACTTGAACCGAAATCCATGAGCGCCGCGTTGAGTTTCTTACGCGGGAGCGTCAGTTCTTTTTCAAACGCTTCTTCGTCAAAAGCCGCATTTTTGGAGCCGAAGAAAAAGCGGCCGAATACGCGCTTGAGGTTTGTATCCCAGGCCAGATGCTTACGACCGTAGGCAAAGCTTGCAATGGCAGCCGCCGTATAGGGCCCCACGCCGGGAATCTTCCGCAAGGCTTCGGGGTCTTTTGGGAATATGCCCTGATACTCGTTTACGACCAGCTGCGCGGCCTTGAGCATATTGCGGCCGCGCGCATAGTAGCCCAGCCCTTGGTAGTACGGAAGAAATTCTTCCCAACTGGCTTTCGCAAGTCTTCCGACCGTAGGAAATTTTTTGAGAAACCTCTCATAGTACTCTATAACGCGCGAGACTTGCGTCTGTTGGAGCATAATTTCCGAGACCCACACTTCATACGCCGCCACCCCCTGTTTGCGCCACGGCAAATGCTCCCGCCCGGCTTTTTTGAGGAAGTCCGCGAGGCACGTCTCGAAAAAAAGAATTTTGCCTTTGTTTATGCGCATATTACTCCGCCCCCTAAACATACATCTCCCGCGTAGAATACCGCGAACTGGCCGGCGGCAATCCCCTGGTCCGGCTCGGAAAGCTTTACTTCCAATTTTTCTCCAGAAGGCGTCACGGTGGCGGCGTAGCTTTTTTCTCCATGCCGCACTTTGACCGAGAGTTCTTTTCCCTCCGGCGCCTGGCCGGAAGTCCAATGGAGACTCCCTACCTCGAAAGTATCGCGCGCTTCCTCTTGAAAGTTCTCGCCGTGGGCGATAAACACTTCGTTCGTCTCCGGATTCTTACCGGTCACATACCAGGGACCGCCCGAGAGACGGATGCCCCTGCGCTGCCCGACCGTGTAGTACCAAAAGCCTTCGTGCTCGCCTAAGACTTTGCCCGTCCCCTGCTCAACCAGGTTGCCCGGCCGCACGCCGAGGTGGTATTTCACGAATTCATCGAAGGGAATCTTGCCCAGGAAACAGATGCCTTGGCTGTCTTTGCGTAAAGCATTTGGAAGTGTAAATTTTTCGGCAAGCCGACGCACCTCTGATTTAGGAAAAATGCCAATCGGAAAAAGGGCCTTCGAGAGCTGCGCTTGGGAGAGCTGGGAAAGGAAATAGGTTTGATCTTTTATGGGATCAGGCGAAGTCTTCAGGAAGAATTTTCCATTTTGCTCTTCCACCTGTGCATAGTGGCCGGTTGCGATCTTATCGAACTGCTCTCCGCTTTTTTCCAGGTATTCATAAAAGGCGCCGAATTTGACGCGCGCATTGCAGAGCATATCCGGGTTCGGCGTGCGTCCGGCTTTCACCTCGTCGAGCGTATACGCTACCACACGCTCCCAATACTCCTTTTGGAACGGCACGATTTCAAGCGGTACGCCCAGCTGCTCGCACACCGCTCGTACGTACGCCAAATCATCCTCCCAGGGGCAGTCCCCCAGGAAGGCAAGCTCGTCCTCGAGCCAGATTTTCATATAATAGGCGGTGAGGTCGTGGCCCTGCTCCTTGAGGAGCGCGAGTGCCACGGAACTGTCCACCCCGCCTGAAACCAGTACGGCGATTTTCATAATTTTGACAGCATTCCTTATCCTCCCCTATGATAGCGTGAAGCTTGAAAGAAAGCTGTATACGCACTTTAAAAACCGAATAGAGAAGAGGTACATCATGCCACACACATTCTCGCTTGGCAATGCGGCCGGTACTTGTCGCACCGTCGAAGGTGTGGCAAAACTGATCCGTTCCGCAGTCGACACAGTTACACTCGGTTCGTTTACCCTTACTGAAAAGGAAGGGAATCCCGGCACCAATTACTATCGTGATGCCAGAGGGACTAGCATTAATGCGCTTGGCCTGCCGAACAAGGGCCTCGGACCATATCATCTCACTGCCCTACAAGCCTTCGTTGGGTTATGTCACGGTAATCAAAAACAGATTTCGGTCAGCATCACATCGCTTGACCTAATAGCTGGAGAAACGGCTCAATTAGCCAGCATCTGCATAAGAGCAGGGCTAGACCATATCGAGTTTGATGCCAGCTGCTCCAATGTGTGGATAGGCGGCAAACAGAAACGCATTCTCTCCTTTGATCTTCAGGCTTTGGAGAGTAAATTGGATGTCTTGGTAAGGCTGCGGAGGATGAGCGTAAAGCCTTTCGGTATCCGCCTCAAGCTTTCTCCCTATAGCGATCCGGTGCTCCTCAAAGAAGTAGCCTCTCTAATTTTCCAGTGCGGAGGGCCGCACATTACGCTAGTGCTCTCCAATACCTTTCCGAATGCGCTTAAATTTATCGACAGCGATCTGCCTGACTTCCGCTATGCAATACCGTTCGGCAAACATTATGGCGGATTGGGCGGTGATGCCATACGTGCTATCGCACTCGGACAAGTTGCGCAGTTCCGGGATGCTTTGCCAGATAACGAAATTCTCTGTGTCGGCGGCATCTCAGGGGGACGACATATTGCCGAATCTCTACGCGTCGGTGCAGACGGGGTACAGGTCGGCACGGCATATTACGATTGCGAAGATCCGCGCATCTTCAGCTAAATGCTCGAAGAATACGCGAATCTCGATTCATCCTGACTCCCGCGCTGCAATATGTAGCCCGGGAGTTTTTATACATTGACAATTATTTCCCTTACCGTAGAATGCCGAGAACCTTCATTGAGAGGTTTATCGCTCTTTTAAAACCAAGAATCGAGAAAGGGATTCATATGACAGAGTCAACGCATTCGAATGTTCCCGCTCTTGGTTACCAGGGCAGGACTAAGTTTCTCGCTTTCAAAGAGGAGTCAAAGAAAAGAAAGGCTGTTTACACTGAGGTCGAAGGCATCCTCTACAAACACGGTTTCTCTGCCTTCCACGAATCAGCAGTGAAGCAACTGAAACGCCAAGCCAAGAAGCGGCAGGCGAAAATTCCTTTGAAGGAACGAATCTCAAACTGCTTTTTCTTCTTAGAAGAATTCCTGGAAGATTTCTTCAGAGAAGAATGGTCTAACATTTTCGGTCAGCTATTTTTGCTTGCTTGTATATTGGGCGGCCTGGGAATGCTCTGGGCAAAAATTATCCTCACCCTCCTGGCAGGCTATGCCGCGGATTTGCCCGGAAGCGTAGCAGCTGTAGGGGGCCTTCTTTCGTTTCCAGCCACTCTTTTCTCCGTCTGGCTCGTATGGTGCCTCTGGAGCCTCAGCCCACTGGCAAGGGGCTGGTTATTTTGGGACAAGGTGCCCATTGCGGAATATCAACCACCGATGAGTGAAGACCTCTATGAACGTCTCGAGGCTGTGCAGGAGGCGCTGGCACAAACTTCAATCAACGCCGAGATACTTATCGAGCACGGAACGGTCGATGGCAAAAAATCTTTTACTGACGAGATCAAGTGCCTCAGCCAACAGACCGAAGCGCTTGAGCGTTGGGGGAAAGAAGAGGCATTCGTCATCCTCCATCTCACACACGACGACGGCGAGAAAACCGACTACGTCATCTCGCAGACGTGGCCGGGACGGTTCCCTTAGAAAACCCTACTCCCCCAGGAACGCATGCGTTTCTGGGGGTATTTTTTACAAAAGATAATGCGTCTCGGAGGGAAGGGTAAGCATCTTGGAATGTTCTTTTTTGAAACGCTCCACCGTTTCTCTTATTTCTTCGAAGGCCTTGCCCTCCATCATTTCCGCCCGCAATTCTTTGGCCAAAGGAAAGTGATTGATGTAGGCGCGGTAGTGCTTTTTCAAAAGCTCGAAACTCTTGGTATCGCCATAATGCTCTGTATACATGCGGGTATGGAGGAGTGCGGCGTCCAATTTTTCTTCTACCGTGACTGTCTCTTTCTTTTCATCGAAAAGCCATGGATTCCCCAAAAGTGCGCGGCCGAACATGATGCCGTCCGCTCCGGTGTCGGCCACTTTTTGCCGTGCGTCTTTCATATCGCGCACATCGCCATTGCCAATGATAAGCGTCTCACTTCCGAGAGCGTCGCGGATTTCCACAGCACGCTTGATACGCTCCCAGTGCGCGGGTACCTTGGACATTTCTTTTTTAGTGCGGGCATGGAGCGTCACTGCCACAGGCTTTGTTTCCAAAAGCGCCGGGAGCCAAACCTCGAGGCTATCTTCATTGAAACCCAGGCGCGTCTTTACGGAAACCGGCAATTCCTTGCCGGCATCCTTGGTCCCTTCACGCGCGGCGAGAATAAGCGCTTGGGCGAGCTTCGCATCCTTCATGCAGGCAGCACCCGCGCCTTGCTTCATGATGTTTTTGTCCGGACAGCCCATGTTGATATCAACGCCGTCAAAACCAAGCTCCGCGACCAATCGTGCTGCTTGGCGCATCACTCCCGGATCCGCGGTAAAGAGCTGTGCCACGATGGGGCGTTCTTCTTCCCGGAATTCCAAGTCTCGAATGAGGGCCGCTCTCCCCTTCGGATGAGACAGGCCGTCAGCGGAGACAAACTCGGTCCACAAGACATCTGGGCGGCTGTACTGCAAAAGATGCGTACGGAAAACGACGTCCGTTACGTTGGCAAGCGGCGCCGTGACGAAAAAGGGTTTGGGCAGTTTTGTCCAAAAATTCTCCATCAATCGGAAATGTGGATAAAAAAAGAACCGTAGAGGCACGAATCACTTGGGAACGATAGACAAGGAGCGCCGGTGCTCCCCCAAGTATCGATTCGTGCCTCTACGGTAGCCCTGTCCGCGTCTCCTGAAGTTTTCCAGGAAGGCTAGAAGGCGAGCCACTTCCTCTGCCGGATAGCAAAAATTTAGCATTCTTCTCTTCTCTTGACAATGCTCTCTCTAACTTGTACTTTAATTAAGACTAAATTAGTCTGATTTTATGAAAGTCTCAAAAAAGGCTTATTACGGGCTTCGGGCCATGTTGGCACTCGCAAACGAGCAAGAACCCCTTTCCGGGCATGACCTGGCCAAGCGCGAAAGCATGCCTGAAGAATATGTGGAAAAGATCCTCCAGGAACTGCGTCGGGGAGGCTTTATCGTTTCTCATAAAGGGACACGGGGAGGCTATGTATTAGCCAAGGCGCCCTGCGACCTCAATCTCTGGGAGATCCTCACCCATCTGGACGGCAAGCTCAAAATCTATGCCCCGAATACTCCGGGTACCCTGCCCTGCTTCCAAGTCAGCCACTGCCAGACCAATCTGGTATTCCGCCTCGTCGAGCAGGAGCTCGAGCAGAGCCTCTCGCGCGTCAGCCTGCAAACGCTCGCTGAACAGGCCCCTATTCTCCAAACCGCCTAAACCTCCCTATGCTGGAACTCAAAAACCTCTCAGCCTCCATTGAAGGACAGCCAATTCTCTCCGACGTGAGCTATACTTTCGCGTCCGGCAGCACGACTGCGCTCCTCGGCCCCAACGGGAGCGGCAAATCGACGCTCGCCGCAAGTATTCTGGGCCATCCGTCCATTACCTTGAGCGAAAATGCTGATATCCTCTTCGATGGCCAGTCCCTAAAAGACCTCTCTCCCGACAAACGCGCGCGCCTCGGCCTCTTCCTCTCTTTCCAGAATCCCCTGCCGCTCTCGGGCGTATCGCTTATGGACATGCTGCGCGTGGCGCTCCTCGGCGAGCACTCAGAGTTTGACGCACTCACCCTCCACAAAACCGCACATCTCTACGCAGAAGAACTCGGCATTCCCAAAGAGCTCCTTAAACGTTCCCTCTACGAAGGCTTTTCCGGCGGCGAAAAGAAAAAAGTGGAAGCGCTCCAGGCCGCCCTCTTTGCGCCGCGCTTCGCCATCTTCGACGAAATCGATACCGGCGTAGACGTAGATGCCCTCAAAAAAATCGTGGCGTTTCTCAAGGCGCACTTGCCCGAAGATTCGACGCTCGTTTTTATCACACACTCGCACAAGCTCCTCAACGCGCTGGGTCCCGACCATGTTGTCGTCCTTAAGGACGGACGCGTGGTCAAAACCGGCGAACAGGAACTGGCAGAGAACATCGAGCAAAACGGCTTTAGTCAGTTCTAACCTATGGCGCGCAAAACTTCGGTACAAACCAAGAAAAAAGAAACGGTAGAGCTTCCCGACTACCGCTATGGTTTCTCCATGCCTGAGCGCTCCGTGCACAAGACACAGTTAGGAGTGAATCGTGATATCGTGGCAGAAATTTCGGCGCACAAAAAGGAACCGGAGTGGATGCGCGACTTCCGCCTCAAAGGCCTGGAGCATTTTGAAGCCAAGCCCCTGCCCGAATGGGGAGCGGAACTTTCCGGTATTGATTTTGATAATCTGACCTACTACCTCAAAGCGACCGAGAAGCAGTTCAACTCTTGGGAAGACCTCCCGGCCGAAATCAAGGAAACCTACGACCGTATCGGGGTTCCGGAAGCCGAAAAAAAGTATCTGGCCGGCGTCTCGGCCCAGTACGAAAGCGAGGTCGTTTACGAGAGCCTCAACCGCGAATTGGAACGCCTCGGCGTCATTTTCTGTGATATGGATAGCGCGGTCCGCAAGTATCCCGATATCGTGCGCAAATACTTCGGTACGCTCATCCCAGCTCACGACAACAAATTCGCCGCGCTCAACTCGGCAGTGTGGAGCGGCGGTTCGTTCGTCTACGTGCCGAAGGGGGTTTCCGTCGCGCTGCCTCTCCAAGCGTATTTCCGCATTAACTCGGAAGCTTTCGGGCAGTTCGAGCGGACCCTCATTATTGCCGAAGAAGGAAGCTTCGTGCACTACATCGAAGGCTGCACCGCCCCTACCTACACCCAGAGTTCGCTCCACTCAGCCGTGGTCGAGATCTTCGTGGCACCGGGGGCGCGCGTGCGCTATACCACGGTCCAGAACTGGTCCAAAAATATCTATAACCTCGTCACCAAGCGTGCCCAGGCACGGGAAAATGCGGTGATGGAATGGATCGACTGCAATATCGGGAGCGGCGTCACCATGAAATACCCCTCTGTCTACCTGGTCGGCAAAGGAGCGCGCGGGGAAGTGCTCTCGATTGCCTATGCGGGCAAAGATCAGCACCAGGATGCCGGCGCCAAGATGCTCCACCTCGCACCCAATACCACTTCGCGTATCGTTTCCAAATCAATCGCCAAAGATGGCGGGCGCTCTTCGTATCGCGGCCTGGTCCACATTGCAGAAGGAGCGACCAATGCTAAATCTTCCGTGGTGTGCGACGCCCTTCTCTTGGATGCAGAGTCGCGCTCCGACACCTATCCCACCATGCGCATCAAGGAACAAACGGCGCAGATCGAGCACGAAGCGACCGTGGAGAAGATCGGGGCCGAGAAGCTTTTCTATTTGCGCACGCACGGGCTGAACCAAGCGGAAGCGGAAGGACTTTTAGTTAACGGCTTTATCGATCCGGTGGTCAAAGAAATCCCGCTGGAATACTCGATCGAACTCAATCGCCTGCTCAATCTGGAGATGGAAGGCAGCATCGGCTAAGTATGCACATCGAATTCATTCCCCAAACCGAAGAAAAGAAAACCTACGCGATCCGAAAGGCAGAGCAGCGCGTGTTCGTGCTGCACAATGCTTCCGGCGACTATACCTTCGCCCTCGAACATCCTGAAGCAGAAGTGCGCGTGTTCGCTTTCTATACTGCTACCCACGAGCATCGCTACGCCCTGCGTATCACGCAGCACCACCTCTCCCCTCGCACCCTTTCGTCCGTAAGCGTACGCGGCATCCTCTCAGATACGGCCGCGCTCGACTACCAGGGACTGATCCGCATCGAAGAGGAGGCCAGCGGCTCAGCTGCAAGCCAGGAAAGCCGCGGCCTCCTGCTTTCAAACGGCGCGAGCCACATAAGCCAACCGGCCCTCGAGATATTGCCCGAAGACGTCTCGTGCCATCATCGGGCCTCGGTCGCACCGATAAACGAAGAGGCGATCACGGCGCTCGGACTGCGCGGCATTGATCCCCAATCGGCCAAGACCCTTCTGACGAATGGTTTTCTCGCCGCTTCCCTTGAAGAAATGGAGAAGCTGCTTGGTGCCTCAGACGAACTCCTTCATTTCCGAGAAACGCTCGCGCAAGAAGTAGCCGCTTTTGCTGTCTAAACGTATGGAATTTCCCCTTCTCTCCCATCATCCCGATCTCGTTTATCTCGACACGGCTGCTACCAGCTTGAAGCCTGCCTCGGTTATCCAGGCCGTTTCGGAATATGCGACTGAGTACGGTACGAATGCGGCCCGCGGCCTCTACCCGCTTGCGGAAAGCACTTCGGCACGCGTAGAAGAAATCCGCGCTCACGCCGCGCGCTTTTTCGGTGCCAAGGCTGAAGAAATGATTTTCACCAGCGGCACGACGGCTGGCCTCAATCTCGCAGCGGAGATGCTTCGTGATTCGATCACTTCTGGAGACGAGATTCTCGCAAGTGCTTTGGAGCATCACTCCAACTTCCTGCCCTGGAAGATGCTCGCCAAACGCGCGCAGGCTTCTTTTCAAACTGTTCCCGTTACTGCGGATGGGTTCATTGATAGAGCAGAGCTTGAGAAAATGCTTACCCCACGCACGCGTGTCGTAGCGCTCTCTGCTGCCTCGAACGTTTTGGGTACTATTCAAGACATCGCTTTCCTGGCAAAGCTGGTGCGTCGGAGCGCGCCGCAAGCCCTGCTGGTCGTTGATGCGGCACAGCTCGCCGGCAAGCGGCGCTTCAAAATCTCAGACTGGGATGCGGATATCGTAGCCGTATCCGGGCACAAATTCTACGCTCCTACCGGTACCGGACTTCTCTTTATTCGCGAAACGCTCCAGGAAGAACTTTCCAAAGCAGCCCTCGGCGGCGGCATGGTGCTTGATGCGCTCGCCGATCCGCCGGAATGGAAAAGCGGCCCGGCAGGGTTTGAGGCCGGTACGCTCAATCTTTCCGGTATTTTCGGCCTGGGTGCCGCGCTCGATTTCCTGGAAACCTCTGGCCTGGAAAAGATTGCTGCACACGATGAGAAGCTTACGCATTTCGCCATTCAGAAACTCGAAACGGCTTTCGGAAAGCATGTGCATATCCTGGGTACTCCCGATGCGGAGAAACGCGTCGGGATAGTCAGCTTCACGCTTGAGAATACGCATCCGCACGATCTGGCGAGCTTCCTCGGCGAGCGCGGTATTTGCATCCGAGCCGGTGAGCACTGCGCAGCGCCGCTCCATCGCGCGCTTCATGTTGCTGCATCCAGTCGTCTGTCTTTCGGCATCTACACCACTGAAACGGATATCGAAAAAGCTATCACCGCGCTCGCCGAGGCCTACTCTTTTTTTGCCGCCTAAACTATGTCGCTCTACCAAGACCGTATCCTGGATCACTATCACCATCCCCGTCATTTCGGCACGCTTGAGCATAAAACAGGCTCGGCAGAAGCGCTCAACCCGACTTGCGGGGATCGGCTCGCCATGGATATCCGGATAGAAGACGCGCGCATCGGGGATATCGCCTTTTCGGGTGCCGGCTGTGCTATTTCGCTCGCTTCGGCTTCGCTGCTCTCGGAACATGTTTCCGGTATGTCACGCGACGAGGCACTCGCCCTGGAACCCCAAGACGTACTGAAACTCCTGGAAGTTTCCCTGTCCCCGGGCCGACTCAAATGTGGTATCCTATCCTTGGAAGTCTTGAAAAAGGCTCTTCATAATACCTAAAACCTTCATTTATGCCTGAGTGGAAAGACCCCTCAAAACCAACCGGCCCCGTGACACTCAAAAATGGCTATACCGTCGAGGTCGATCATTCGATCTGCATCGGTGCCGCTCCTTGTACCGCCATGGCTCCCAATACGTTTGCCCTTGATGAGACAGCCAAGGCAGCTATTCTTGCCACCGCAGACCTCGATGACAAGGAAACGGTTCTCAATGCCGCTCGCGCCTGCCCAGTCAGTGCCATTCGCATCAAAGACGAGACTGGTCAGCAAATTTTCCCAGCCTAATTCTTCCATTTTTCCCAAAAAGTTTCTGCCAGCGCCGAAGCTTTTTTGGTCTCCACCCTTCATGCCTGCACATCTCCAAAACTTGGTCCGCGAAAAGCTTTCTCTCGTACTCGATCCCGAGCTCGGGATTTCGATCGTGGAGCTTGGCCTCATCTACGAAATCATCGTCACCCCCGAAGGCAAGGCTAAAATCACCATGACCCTCACGACCATCGGCTGTCCGCTCTTCGGCCAGATCCAAAAGGAAATCGAGGATCGCGTGCTGGAAGTCTCGGAGATCAATGACGTAGAGACGGAGCTTACTTTCGATCCGCCCTGGACGCCGGAAAAGATGACGCCGGACGCCCGCATCCAGTTAGGACTCGATTAAAAGGTACGTAATCTATTACGTACCTTTTTCTTTCCAAAGAAAAAGAGCTCCTCCAGGAGCTCTTTTTTACCTTTCAAAACTACATCATCTCGCCGGCTGGCTCTTCGCCGCCTTCGGCCGGTTCAGCGGGCATGCCTTCGGCAGGAGCTTCTGGGGTCGTCTCCGGAACGCCCGGCACGATATGCTCTTCGGCACCTTCTACTACGTCTCCGGTCTGGTCTACGTCCGACATAGATTTCGCTTAAAAAGTTACGTACCCCCAGTATACCTTTTTGCCAAAAGCACGAAAGTTATTCCAGCTCTTTGAGGTGGAAGTCGTCAAGATAGAGAATTATGAACGCCAAAATGATAGCGCCCACGTAGGCAAAAATTTCGGCCTGCGGAAAAAAATAATGATCGAGGATCCCCCACACGCCCCACCAAAACGTGATGACTGCGAAGGCTACCACCACTATCTTGGAGGCTTTGCGCTTCTTTTTAAATCTGGAAAAGAGTTTCATAAAAAACTATTTATAGCTCTCGATAAGCTTCGCGAGCGCAGCATCGTCGCGCTTTTTTTGGAAGAGCGGCTCCTGGTCTTGGCGTATCAGGACATCGTAGGGAGCGCGGCCCTCAGTTTGGTAAATAACGCCGAGCGCAAGCTTTTCTGCATCAAAGGCTAGTCGAAGCGCTGCCTCGCGATTCGTTTTATCGTGATTCTCATCCACGTAATACGTATGTTCCTTGAACCACTGGAAGGTGTTTTGCTTGTTAAAAACTACGCAGGGCTGGAAAACGTCCACGAGGGCATAGCCCTTATGCAAAATGGCTGCCTTCACAACTTCCTTGGCCTGCATGATATCGCCCGAAAAGACTCGCCCGACGAACGTCGCGCCGAGCGAAAGGGCGAGAGCCAGCGGATTGAGCGGTTCCATAAGGACGCCGTCTAATTGGACCGGCGTTTTCATCCCCTTCTCTGACGTGGGCGAAGCCTGTCCCTTGGTGAGGCCATAGATCATGTTGTCGTGCACGATGTTCGTAATATCCGGATTGCGGCGCACCGTGTGCAGAAAGTGATTGCCTCCCTCTCCGTAGGTGTCCCCGTCGCCAGATTCGGCAATGACGGTAAGCGAAGGATTAGCGATTTTGATGGCGGTCGCCGGCGGCAACGCTCGGCCGTGGAGGCCGTTGAAGTAATGCACTTTCAGGTAGTGCGGGGTTTTGGCAGCCTGTCCGATGCCGGAACACATCACTACGCCTTCGGGCGGAATGTCGAGTTCGGAAAGCGCAAGCTTCACGATATTGAGAATCGGATAGTTGCCGCAGCCCGGACACCAAGCGATATCCGTTTCGATGGGCATGTCATAGAGCTTTTTGTCGATCATAGGAAAGTTTTCAATTCTTTGACCGTCTCTTCCACCGAAAAAGGATTGCCATCGTATTTGAGCACGCGGCCCGTGATCTTAACGCCGTAGGTTTCGGAAAGAAGGCGTGCGAATTGGCCGGTCGCGTTATTCTCAAGCACCACTACCTTCTTTTTCGCAAACAGCTTCTTCCCGGCAGGTGGGAGCGGGTAGACTTGGGAGAAATGCACGCCGGCCAGAGCGTCGTTCCCAATACTTTCTAAGGCCTCCGTTACCACTCCGCGGTTCGAGCCCCAGGAAACAATGAGCGTTTTGGCACTTTTTGCATCACCGAGGATTTCCGGCATGAGGGCTTCTTCGGTCAGTCCGCCGAATTTGGCCAAGCGCTTCTCGTGCATGGCTTTGCGCACAGAAGCACTTTCGGTAATGTGCGCTTCCTCGTCGTGTTCATCGCTGTCCACGCCTACCAAGCCAGCTCCGTAGCCAGGGATACCACGCGGCGATACTCCGGAAGCCGCGTAGGCGTAGCGCTTGTAGCCGGCCTCAGCCTCGATGAAATGATGACTGACTGGCACAGGTGCAAGCTCTGTTGAAGCGAAGCTGCGGACGCTGTCGAGCAGATACTGGTCCGTCAAGATGAAAGCAGGGACTTGGTATTTGTCAGCCAGCTCAAAGGCCCACTCTGTAAGCGCAAAGAGTTGTTCATGCGTTCCGGGAGCGAAAATGACGCGCGGGAATTCGCCATGACCCGCAAAACGCACGAGGTCGAGATCTGCCTGTTCCGTACGCGTCGGAAGACCGGTAGCAGGACCGGGACGCTGGCCAACATGGATGACGATGGGCGTTTCAATCATACCGGCCAGGCTCACGCCTTCGCACATGAGCGCGAAACCGCCGCCGGAAGTCGTCACAATCGCCCGCGCGCCGGCGTACCAGGCGCCGAGCCCCTGATTAATGGCTGCAATTTCGTCCTCGGCCTGATCCACAACAACGCCAAAAGCATGTGCCTGCTCTGCGAGAAACGTGAGGAGACCGGTCCCCGGTGACATCGGGTAGGAAGAAATGTAATTACAGCCAGCAGCGAGCACCCCCATGCCCAAAGCCTCATCCCCGCTTATGACGATCTCTTCTTTAATCCCTTGTTCGCGCGGCAGGTGAATCTCAATACCGGCTTCATAGGCGAGATGCTTGCCGAAGTCGTAGCCCTTCTGGAGAGCCTCAATGTTTTTAGCCACGACTTCCTCTCCCTTGCGGGCGAAGTGGGCCGAGAGATACGCTTTGGCCTCTTCCGAATCGGCGGCCAAGACGCCCAAGGCCACCCCTACTGCCACGGTGCTCGTGTACAGAGGATTCCCCAGTTCATTTGCAAAACGTGTAAAAGGAATATCTATCAAATGCTGGCCGGGCTTGACGGCAAGTTTTGCCGCTTCGCCAAAAATAATCGTGTCCTCGGAAATGCGCTCCTCCAGATGCGGCACAACGTCCTTGTCCATGGCAAACAAAAAATCGATGCGCGCGACAAAAGCGGCCCGCGCCTTCTTGGTAATGCGGATTTCCGTAGAGTTGCTCCCGCCGCGGATGCGCGACATATACTCTTTGCTTGCAAACACGCGGTACCCCTCACGCTTCAGGATACCCATAAGAAGCGCTTCCACGGTCTGCACGCCCTGGCCGGCCGCACCGCCGAGTACCAAGGAAATATCGTCTGAGAAATGTTTCATTTTTCCCTCCTGTGATTTTTTCTTTTCACTTCTAGTATACTGCAAAAAGGGCTCTCTCAAAAGAAAAACCACCTTCCGCATGTTTGCGGTTGGTGGTTGTTTTCTCCCAAAAAGGAGGGAGGTGTTGATCGACCTTGATCCTGATTATATCGTTCGCTAGTTACCCATCCCCCTCTCCCGAAGGAGGGAGGTGTTGATCATGGACGGGCACTGACTCTAATGACATTCGCTGTTACCCATCCCCCTCTCCCGAAGGAGGGAGGTGTTGATCTTCCGTCTAAAGCCAAATGGGGGTGTCACGCTTGCGCGGACTTCAATCAGGCTTGGCAATTTCCTGAAAGGCGGGGGTAACAGCCGCATAATCAGGGGAAATTCCCCCTGACCACAAAGGATCTCTGGACTGAGCAAAACAGGTCTTTTCCACGGGAAAAGGGGGATGTTTGGCTCAGGGTTGTTTGTTAATGTCCAATGTAGGGAGACAGTAGCAGAAAAGGAGGGGTTTGTCAAGGGCAGCGATCCTCATGTCGATCCGGAAGTACGAGTGGATGAAAAACCATTTTATGATTGATCGCCGCGATACAATGCACGATTTGAAGGGTCATATAATAACCCAGGCTATGGCACTGATGGAAGGCTTTCAGATAGACGCTTTTTTCAAAGCGCTTGTTTATCCGAAAAAGAAGTTTTCTCACAGAAGCTTGGTCGATCTCTTGCAATGGCCTTTTCTTGAGACGTAGAAATTTGAGTACTTCTCGGTCGACGAAGTCGGAACGAAAAAGCTCGACCAGGTCATACGCCAGGGGCGTAGCCGTGGCACGATGAGCCCTATGGAAAAGCCCGATCTCCATCGGTGTCTTCTGCTCTGCTAATAGTCCTCTTACTTTGTTGGTAAGATGGTGGTATCCGATATCCAGAAGCTTGTTGACGATATTCTGGCCATGCTGGATACGAGCGAAAAACTGGTATCTTTCGCCAACCAATAGCGAAAATCGATTCCAAAAATGCTTGGCGGCGCGTGCTTCAAGCAGGAGTAGATGTTCAAGCGTCTCTGCTTTCCATGGCCCAGCAAAGAGAGGCTGTTGGTAGCGGCTGAGTAAAGCGTTTTGACGACGTATCTTGTAAAAAATGATGTTTTTGCTCGTCTCAAAACACAGTTCAGTATGTTTATATTCCGCTATCCGATTCAGGAAAAGCGCGTTCATAGTCAAGAAAGTTGAATGGTTAAAAAAACAGGGGCGGTACTCCATGGAGTACCGCCCCGAGACTGAGGGATGACTTGCTACTTGCTCGCCAGAAAATGCTCGCGCAGATGCTGAGCCATCTCGATTTTCGAGAGCTTGCGGCGCGGATCGGGAGGGCGGAATTTTACCACCACCCCGCCCCGCTCCTCGGCTTTGTTGGAAAGCTGGGAAGCGAGATCGGCCAGGCTGCCCGTGTTCTGGGCCGCCCAGTTGGCACCCAGCATGCCTGAGCGTTCCTGGTCGTGCTTGTCGGCCAGTTTGCCCTGCTTGCTCCGCACCACCAGATCGGTGATGACGAAGTTTGCCCCGTGCGGCAGCAACTTGCGAATGACCGCTTCACAGTGATTGAGGTGCTGCTGGCGGGCCATCTTGCGATAGTTGCCTTGGCGCCGAGCGCTCAGCTTCTTCCAGCGCCGAGACCCTTTGACTCGGTGCTTCATCCGCTCTTGAGCAGTCACGATGAGCGGCATCCAGTGTTTGTCCGGACGCCAGAGCGGAAATTCCGCCTCACCCAAGGGCGAGACGATGCCGAGACTCGATGCTCCGAGCGCCACATAGACGGCCGCTTCGGGATCGAATGGCACCCCCGCCGGCCGAGCAAAGTCGGCGATGAGGGAAACATACCACCGGCCTGGCTGGCGCAGGTCGCTCGGGACGCGATTGACCACGCAGCGCACGAGTTTCTTCGCGTCGCGCAGAAAATCCCGGACATAGGGGCTTGGCGTAATGGCAAAGCTCATGTCCGTGTCGCCGAATATTTTCGCCGAAAGGCGGAGCTGCTGGTTGTCGAGTACCTTCCAGCCGCTGCCGTAGCAGATAAGCTCGTTGAAGTGTTCGGCACCGCGTTCGCGAGGCCGATGCGCGTCGGGATCGCCCCGGGCGCGCAGCGCGTGCCACGACTTGATGGCGCCAGCCAGACTGCGCAGCGTTTCGCGCTGCCAGTCGGTCGGGTATTCATTCCAGCCGGGCTGGCTCTGCCGCCAACCGGTGAGCAGAAAGTTGAAATGGAAGTCTGAGTAGGGGCCCGTATCTTCCTTATCAGCTTTCGCCCTGGCGAAGCGTTCCCTTACCGCATCGCGGCAAGCCTGCTTGGCTTCTGCGCTTTCCGCTTGCTGCAACTGCGCCAACAGCGGCGCGATGTGATCGTTGTACCAAGCACTGCTGGCTTCCACCCCCTGGTTCCAAATGAGAAATGCGTGATCGCTCCAGTGGATGAGGGAGCGTTCTTGGTCCGGGGTGACATTGACACGAAAGCGGACAGCCCTCGTATACATTTGATCGCGGTCTAATTTGCGAGGCATGAGGCCCTCCTGCTAGTGATTGTCAAAAAACGAAAACTATCACGACTGATGCGTGACTTTGGAATATGGCACGGAATATGAAGTCTGTCAATAGAGACCTTCTTGCCCTTGACAAACCCCTCCTTTTCTGCTACTGTCTCCCTACATTGGACATTAACAAACAACCCTGAGCCAAACATCCCCCTTTTCCCGTGGAAAAGACCTGTTTTGCTCAGTCCAGAGATCCTTTGTGGTCAGGGGGAATTTCCCCTGATTATGCGGCTGTTACCCCCGCCTTTCAGGAAATTGCCAAGCCTGATTGAAGTCCGCGCAAGCGTGACACCCCCATTTGGCTTTAGACGGAAGATCAACACCTCCCTCCTTCGGGAGAGGGGGATGGGTAACCACGCAGAGCAGCAAGGAAAACTTGCTTGCCAGATCAACACCTCCCTCCTTTGGGAGAGGGGGATGGGTAACTACTGGAGGCATTGCTACGAGTCCGTCTTCGGATCAACACCTCCCTCCTTCGGGAGAGGGGGATGGGTAACTACGCCTCCGAAACAACTCGAGGCAATGGTGCGATCAACACCTCCCTCCTTTTTGGGAGAAAACAACCACCAACCGCAAACATGCGGAAGGTGGTTTTTCTTTAGATTTCATTTCACTCTTTATTACTCCTTCTCGAGCTCTTTTTTGACCGTCTCAAATTCGTTTTCGATTTCTTTGAGGCGTATCCGGCTTTCTTTGATGAGCGTCGCCCCCTCTTTTATTTTCTCAAGGCCTTTTTCGACATCTACTTCCTCCTGGTTATCAAACCAGTTCATAATCTCCTGGACTTTTTTCAGAGCCTCCCCGAGCGATGTTGATTTGGGCATAGCCGTATTATTCATGAATAGTTTTTACCTCGGCCGACAGACTGCCTCGGCCGAGCTGTATATCGAGTATATCACCCACTCGGGTCTCGCCGGCAGTTTTGAGCACTCGTTCACCCTTTTTAATCAGGCTATAGCCCAGGGCCAGCGCTCGCCGCGGGTCATACAGAGCCAAGGCCTCTTCGGAAGCTTCCAAGGCTCGGCGGACACGGAGCAGGAGAAAACGGAAATTTTCTTGCATCTTCTGACGAGTGATCGAAAGCTCGGTCTGCCGTTCGCGGACATATCCGGAAAGTTCTACGATGCGCTCGGCCATGCCCTGCTCGCACATGCGCACCTGGTCGCGTACCGACCCCAAAGCAGTAAGCAGCCCTTCACTACCGCGATCCAGCAGGCGGGTCGCAAGAACTAATCGCTCTTGGAAGAGGAGCGGCAAATGTTGCTCGAAGTGAGTTATCAGCGATCGAGCCTCGCTCCAGGGCTGACTCAAAAGCTTGGCGGTAGCGGTCGGCGTAGAAACCATTCTGTCGGCCGCTAGAGCCGCAAGCGTCACGTCTTTTTCGTGGCCGATACCGAGGAGCGTTGGGATCTTGGAATCGGCCACTGCCTGAACCAGCATTTCGTTATTAAAAGCCTGGAGACTCTCCAAGCTGCCGCCGCCGCGGATAACGACCAGCGCATCGAATTTTTCGGGCGTCTGGTTGAAATACTTGATACCAGCCAAGATTTCCAGCACGGCTCGCTTTCCTTCCACGGCTGTCGGATAGAAAGAGACGCGCATGCCTGAAAGACTGAGGTTCATGCGAAAATCATCAATAGCGGCTCCGTCCTTCGAAGTAATAAGCGCGATACGCTCACAAAAGAGCGGTAATTCTCGCTTACGCTCCTGTGCAAATATGCCTGCGCTCTCCAATTTCTGGAAGAGGAGATCGTAGGCCTTCTTGAGCGCTCCTTCTCCGAAAAGCTCGATAAACCCGACCTGGAAGGCGAGCCGCCCCAGGGGCTTATAGACATTGGGAACGCCTTCGACTACCACCTCATCGCCAAGCGCAAGCGGGACACCCGAGAGCGCATAGGCGCTGCGGAAAATAAAGCAGGGAAGAGTACTCTCGTCGGAGGGATCCTTGAGGCTGAAATACACGACCCGCTCGCGAATATCCAGACTGGTCACCTCTCCTCTGATGCGGGCAGCCAGACCTGAAAGTTCGACGTTCAACCCATCAAGAAACTGGCTGACGGAGAGCGGTTCCTGTGAAGCAATTTCAGACGCGTTCTCCGACTCTGACGAGGACAGGCCTCTCTCGTTTACCTTGGGCGCAGGAATCGCTTCAGATCCATGTTCGCTGAGAATGCCGAGGAGCGCTTTCCCATACTTGCGGAAGCGCGCTTCCTTAATCCCCTTTACTTCCAGCATCTCCTCTTTACTCTGGGGACGCGTTATGGCAAGCGCATCCAAAACGGCGTTTGAAAGCACCCGATAGGATTCAACGCCTTCCATATTTGCCTGACGGTCGCGCCACTGACGCAACGCTTGATGGAGAGAGGGAGTCATAGAACATTCTTAAGTCTCTAGTATAGCAAAAGCTCCCCCGAATACCCCGGGAGAGCTTTTTTCCGAAAGACGGAAGCCTTACTTCACGTACTTATCAAGGGTGGCCTTGAACTGGGCGTAGGGCAGAGCGCCTACTACCCGCTCACCGGTAACCTGACCATTCTTGTCAACCGTACCGATGATAAAGCTCGGGGTCCCGGTCACGCCGGCGGTCGTACCGTCAGCAATATCTTTTTTGATCTCTTCCTGAACTTCCTGAGTTTGAGCGCAGGCAGCAATCTTTACCGGATCAACACCGGCTTCACGAAGCAGGCTCTCGAGTTTGCCGGCAGGCAAGCCCTGTCCATTCGATTGCGTGTTGTCGTAGAGAGCCTTGCCAAAAGCGAAATAGGCGGCATCTCCCTTTTCCTTGCGCACGCAAGAAGCGGTAGCCGCTTCCTCCGTTGCCTTGGGATCATGGAATGAAAGAGGGAAATCACGGAAAGAGAGGATGGCCTTGCCGGTGTTCACATAGTCTTTGACCAACTGGTCATAGGTATCCTTATGGAAACGCTGGCAAAACGGGCATTCATAATCGCTAAATTCGATAATCGCCACCTTCGCTTTCGTCTTATCACCTAAGACTGGGTCATCGTCTAAAGAAACGGTTACATTGGTAGCTTCCGGAGCAGCAGCCGTACCCTGGTCATCGGCACCTGGGACAACTGCAGCGGCAGCCGGATCCGAAGTTTTGCTCATAGGCGTAGCGAGACTTGCAGAAATAATAATAGCTGAAAGCAGAATCGTACCTGCAATCAGGAGGGCATCCCGCGTGAGGAGCGCCTCAGAAATCCAAACTTTTTTTTTGCTTGCCGGCGCGATACCTTCCGTCTCTGTTACTGAGATGTCTTCCATAGCAATGCATCTTATTCGAGTTACTCCTCCTTGTCTTGAGCCCAGTATACCACAACCACTTTTTAGACTCCTGTAAGAAGTTCCTTTGAACCTGGGGGCATAGCAGCAAGGTGAAACGCTATGCTCCCCTTCGAAGATGCCAGAAAAAAATAAGGACGAGGGTCAAGAGAATAACCTCGATTACTCCCACTACTATGACCAATCCGCTCGGCTTCATATTGGCTTTATTTTAGCACAGAAGAAGCCGCTTTGAGGGGAAAATTATGCTATAATCGAAAAAAATATGCCTCTCGAAACCGACCCGAATGCCCTGGCTCTGATACGCGCGGAAAAACTGCGCGTCATTTATAATCGCGGCAAACAAAACGAGATTCAGGCGCTCAAAGAGATCAACGTTTCCATCTATCCGCAGGAATACGTCATCATCTTCGGGCCGTCCGGTTGTGGCAAATCAACACTTCTCTATTCTTTCTCGGGCCTGCAACGGGCAAGCGAAGGTGCCGTTTTCTTCAAGGGTAAAGCTCTCGGCGCGATGTCGCGGCGTGAAGAACTGGACTTGCACCAGACCGGCATGGGTATGATATTCCAGGCTTTCTACCTGATATCTTCCCTCAATATCCTGGACAATATCTGTCTCCCAAAAGTCTTTCGCAGCGAGAGTCCCAGCGTGCGCAGAAAAGTCGGCTACCACTTGCTGCGGCGCTTCGGCATCGCAGAACAGGCGGACAAATTCCCGAGTCAGCTGTCCGGCGGCCAGAAGCAGCGCGTAGCGATCGCTCGTTCTCTCATGAACAATCCCGATATCATCCTGGCTGACGAACCGGTCGGAAACCTCGACAGCGAAAGTGCCGAGAATGTGCTGCGTATTCTCAAAGAGTTAAACGAGGTAGATAAGAAGACGGTTATCA
Organism: Candidatus Moraniibacteriota bacterium; assembly: GCA_037201605.1. Classification (GTDB taxonomy): domain Bacteria; phylum Patescibacteriota; class Minisyncoccia; order Moranbacterales; family UBA1568; genus UBA1568. The sequence continues at coordinate 334,652 of JBBCGM010000002.1, forward strand.
TGGTGACGCACAACCCGGAACATCTCCCCTACGCGGATCGGGTCATTTTCATGAAGGACGGATACATCACCAAAGAAGAAGTGCACAAGGAGAAGCGGCCGATTAAATCAGAAGGTGCGGAAAAGAAGCGCGAGGAAGAGTCCCCCGAGACTATGGAGCTCAAGATGCTTATGAACTCCTTCAAGAACCTCTTACCTCAGCAGATGGACGTACTCCTCGTACCGTTCAAAGCTAAACAGCTGCTTGCCTACCTGCTTTCAGATCTCAATGACGATCAAATCACGACTGCCGAAGGCTTCCTCAAGGAGCTGCTCTTTAAGAACATCGATACCGGCCTCTTCTCGGAACGGCTCGACCGCAGCCTCGATCTCGGCGGTGCAGGCTGGAACAAGATGCGCGCGCAGCACTTCAGCACCCAGGTAGCGGCGATTCTCCACGAAGTAGAAACGCTCAAACAGCAGGGAACGGCTGCTATTCCCGGTTTTCTTGAGTATCTGACAGCTCGCTTCCATCTGCGCAGCCTCTCTGAGGAGCAGAGAAGCCGCTTTCAAGCGGCGCTCTTGGCCCGCTTCGAAAGCCATATCGGGCAGATCGAATTGCAGAAAAAGCTCGACGATGCGCGCAGCCAGGGAGGCGTGGGCCTCAACAAGCTGACCGTTGAGAAAATCGTGCGCGAAGTGGAAATTATCATGCTTCTCAAATACTCCTAGGCTATGCTTATCCCCGACCTGCTGAAACTTTCCCTGCGCATGTTCAAGGCCCGTACTATGCGGACGCTCCTCACTATTTTGGGCATGAGTGTCGGTATCGCAGCTATCATTTTCCTCGTCTCTTTGGGCTATGGGCTCCAGAGGACCCTCCTCCAGCGCATTACCACCTCAGACGCCCTCGTCAGCCTGGATGTGACAGGCAGCCAAGAAGGACGCGGACTGATCCTCAACCAGACCGGTATTGATAATCTCCAGTCTGTCCCGGATGTCGTCCAAGTCACGCCGGTACTAGAGCTGCCCGGCCAGGCGAAGTTCCAATCCCTGACACTTGACATCAACACGGTCAGCTCAGAGTCCGGTTTCCAAAAAAGCGAGGGGCTGAAAGTGGTAGCCGGACGCTTCTTTAGTGAAACGAGTTCTTCTGAAACCGTGGTTACCGAAGACTTGGCGGCCGTACTGGGCATCTCGCCTGAAGAAATTCTCGGTCAAAAGGTCAGTTTTACGCTCTTTCCCAAAAGCGCCCCGGGCAGCAACCGAGCAGACACCTTTGCGCCCCCTACTGAGTACACGGTCGTGGGCGTCGTCGTGGGCGAAAACAGCGCCTATTTGCCGCTTCGCTCTCTCTCAAGCCTCTCTATCGACAGCTTTTCCAAGATCAAGGTAAAGGCAAGCTCTACCAACTCCGTCAACCAAGTCCGTCAGGTCATAGAGACACGCGGCTTCCTCGTTTCTTCCATTTCTGAAACCGTCGACCAGGCCAATAAGGTCTTCCGGGCCGTTCAGATCATCCTCATGATTTTCGGCATGATTGCGCTCATCGTCTCGGCTATCGGCATGTTCAACACCATGACTATCGCGCTCCTGGAGCGTACTGAAGAGATCGGTATTATGAAGGCTATCGGCGCATCGCGCACTGATATATCCCTCATGTTCGTTATGGAATCGACAATGATGGGCTTCCTCGGATCGGTCGGCGGCGTGATCCTCGGAATCATCGAGGGAGAAATCATCAATGTGCTTATCAATATGATCGCGTCGCGCTTCGGCGGTGAGGCAGTCGATCTGTTCTATAGCCCGCTCTGGTTCATAGGCGTCGTCATCGCCTTCGGTGCTTTTGTCGGATTTCTTACTGGCGTGTTTCCGGCCAGAACGGCGTCCAAGATCGATGCTCTGGAGGCGCTCCGTTACAAGTAAACTCCTCTTCTCTCAGATTATTTTCTTGTGATAACGCAAAGACCCTTACTTATAAGTAAGGGTCTTTTCTAAATGATCGAGAAAGGGATACGTCCTATGGACCGACATATTTGATTTCGGCCTGGACGGCGCGAGTCGTACCGCCAAAGGTGCCTTCGCTTGTGATGCGTTCCAGGTCACGCCGCCACGTAGTGGAGTTCGGGTTGATCTCATTGCACTCCATGACATCTCCGGAATCATCATAGAGCGTAATTTCATACGTACCCGTCGGCTGAGTGGTCGCGACATTCCTCCTGATCCGACCCGTACTCGTGCAAGAAAAAGACGGCGAGGTACCGTCCGAAGCCGTCATACAGCTAAAACGAGGGCTGACCCCAGAACAAACCCCTTGGGCTCCCGTGGGGCCGTACAACTTACGAAACATAGCTTCAATTCCCGCATCCGCTGCCTGAAACGCCAGACTTGAACGGTTAAGCGCGTTTGTCGTACGCGTTTGAGTCAGCGCTACCGTGGCAACGGAAAGGGAAGAAACCAGGAGAAAAGAAAGGATGATGAGCGTGAAAACAAGAATGGACGCACGCCGCTTTGATGAAAGATGAGAGATACGCATAGCCTTAAACGCCTTTATCATAGCATAGGGAGTCCTAGTAGGTGGAACGCAATGCGTTTAAAATGACGCAGAAATCAATGAGTTCTTGGATGAGCGCGCCTTGCACCGGCGTCAGAAAGCCAAAAAAAGCAAGGGACATGCCGGCGACCGAAAGTCCGATGCCGAGTGCGACGCTTTCGAAAGCCACTCGGTACGAGCGGCGGCCAATATGTACGGCTCGTTTGATACTCATAATATCCCGGTCCAGAATGGCAACATCTGCTGCATCAGTCGTCGCGCTCGTCTCCGTTTCCAGCGAAAACAATGCCGAGATCCGCGAGGACAAGAGCGGGTGCATCATTGAGCCCGTCTCCCACCATACCGACCAGCTGGCCTTGTTGCTGAAGGCGCCGTACCAGACTCATCTTCTGCTCCGGAGTAGCGCGCGCATAGAGAGGCAACCCGAAATCGCCTAAAAGGCGTTCTGCATTTTCCTGGCTGTCGCCTGTCAGGATGCCCAGCCGATAGCCTCTCTCCTTAAGATAGCCGAACACTTCTGTCACATTGGGCTTCAGGCGGTCATCGAAAACAAATGTGGCTGCTTTCTGCGTGCCGACGAAAAGATCAATGCGGATGCCGTCGCCTTTCTGGAAGCGTGCGCCTTGGAGACGGTAATGAACGCCCTGGTGCGTCCCCTCGATGCCCTCGTTCGTCTCACGTACATTCTGCATTATAAGTGTCTCGCCGCGGCGCGTGTCATGCAGCTGCCAGAGCGAGCGGGCAAGCGGGGTGGAGGGAATGGCGCTCGAGAGACGCGGCTAGATTGAGTGCTTCGTCTTTTTCGAGCGCCTGATCATAGCAGTGGATTTCACGCAAAGCCGGCTCTCCGAGGGGTGAGCGTTCCAGTTTTGTCGAAAAAGAACACTTTGGTTTTCGCCAAAAGCTCGAGGATGGTTGGGCTTTTGATAATGATATTGGAACGGGCGGCTCGGTTCAGTCCGCCGATAAAACTGAGCGGTGAGGCGATAAGCAAAGGGCATGGCGTCGCCAGAACAAACACGGCGAGTACCCGAGACACGTCATGAAAAACCACGTATGCCAAGGTCGCGAAGAGGACCGTAAAAAGCGTAAAGTAAATATTGGCCCGCTCCGAGAATCGAACAAAAGGCGCGGCGTGACGCTTGCCTTCTTCGACCAACTGCAGGATCTTGCGATAGCTTGAATGCTCGAAATCCCCGAGTGCTTCAATCTCCACCGCGCCTCCCGTATTAATGTATCCTGCCTTGAGCAGGTCATGCCGCAGATAGGGGCGAGCCAAAAGCTCTCCGGTGATGGAAGATTCATCAAATGATCCCTCTGAAGAGAGAAGCTTTCCTTCAAACGGGAGCATTTCGCCATGACGGAGCACTACCGTATCGCCCGCCTGCACTGCTTGCAAGGCTACTTCATGCTCCTGACCTCCGCTTTTGAGGCGGATGGTCTTGGGGATCTCGTCAAAAAGCGCTTTGAGCGTTTTTTCCGCATGCCGCGTCCCATAGGCCTCAAGAGCGGCTGAGACCGTAGCCATGAGCGCGATAATCGCCCCGGCAAGCCACTGGTCCAGAAACAAGGCAAAAAGGAGAGCAATAAAAGCCAAATAATCAAGGGTCCACTTACCGTGGCGGATACGTCCCCCAGGATTCTACCAAAAGGGTGAGTATCCCCAGAGAAGCAGACTCAAGAGCAAGGGACGGCTTCCGAGTCCAATACCCAAAAGCAAAAAGAGCACCATGAAGAGCGGTGTGCGGAATTCGCGGCTCGCGAGTATATCTTTCAAATGGATCATGTCCCTCCTTTTTCTTCTATGTTTTTATTTGATCTTCCCGGGTATTTTGTGAAACGGAATTCTCCTGACCCTCCCGCATTTCATGGGCGCGCAGGCGGAATTCATCAGCGCTCAGGCGACGGCTCAATCGTTTGATAGCAAGCTCCTCCCGCTGGACTTGGCGCAAGAGCCACAGAATCACTCCCAGGAAAACCGTAAAAAAGAAGAGTGATCCAGCAAACAGGTAGAGTTCCGAACGTTTGGCGCCCTCTTCGGAAGTACGGAAACGTTCCCAGAAAGAATCGCGGGCCGTGCCGCTCGCCTGCCAGTCTTGGCAGCGTTCTCGAAACGGAGCGAGTGACGGGGTTATTGGAAAAGAGGCGCTCTCGGAAATGGTCTCGAACGTTCGGAGCATTTTTTCGCAGCGCCGATCGAGATAAAAGACAAACCCCTCTCGGAATTGTACACCGAACATGCTCTCTTGTGGCGTCACGCGCGCCTCATCCAAAAGGCCTCGCAGCTCTTGGACCGGAAGCGCGAAAGCGAAATTGTCTCCCGAGGAACGGTGCAGGGTATCTGTCTGGAAAGTAATGATCCCGATCACCTCTCCCTCTGCGTTCAGAAGCGGGCCACCCGAAGAGCCTTCGGAAATTTTGGCATCCGTCTGGATGAGATCCTCTCCGCCCTGTTCATCCTTGCGGAAAGCGCTCACGATACCATCAGTCAGAGTCGGCTCACGGCTGTCGCTTTGGCCGAGTTCAGCTGTTGCCGGATAGCCTAAGATGTACACCTTTTCTCCGCCTGAGACGGAACCAGCCCCTAACCGGAGTGCCGGCAGAGGCCCTTCCGCAATGCGGAGAAGCGCTACATCGCTCTCGCCTTGTAAAAATCCTTGGTGGGCGGAGATAATTTCGGCCACGACTCCCTCTTCGAAGTTCTTCTTGAAGTCCGAAGTCGACGTCCCGGGCCGCAACACATGCGCCTCGGTAGACAGGTCAAAAGTGCTGTTTTCTAGGACAAAGCGCAACACCTCCTGAGCAAAAGCTTCACCTTCCTGGTCGAGAAAGGACTGCATTTCCTCGTCATCTAAAGAAAGGGCTCCGGCAAAAAGACCCTGGAAGGCGCTGTCGGTCGCCAATTCTTGCTTGGTCGCTTCGGAAGAAACGACATGGGCATTCGTGGCGATATAGCCTTCTTGGGATATGGCAAAGCCGCTGCCGCTCAGATACTGATCGACTGGAAGCGTGCGCGGGGTTTGATTCTCCTCCAAACGCACCGTTTTGGAAAGCGGATCGACGGCCACCGCGGGAATGGTAGCCGTGCCGGAAATATGGGTGACGATTTGAACCGTTCCCGGCTTGGCCAGAGCAGAAATGGCTTCCGGCGAAAGAGCTGCCTGGGCCATACATGACCCAAGCCAAAACAGAGCTCCTCCGAAAAATAGGCCCTCCAGGAGCTCCCTTCTCAAAAGAGCGGTTTTTCCTGCGTAAAAAGAGAGGTTGCAAAGAAAACATAGGCTTTTTTATTCTAGCACGTTGGATACTTTTTTCAGCAGATACAAGGGATTTTTCAGCTTGACAGCACCCATTTTTTGTGCTAGAGTGTCTTAATTGTTTCATTGCCATTAACCTTCTCAAAAGCTATGCGTTTTCTCTCGTCCGTTTTCCGGAAAGTTCAAGTTCAGATCCTTCGGCATACCAATGTCGCCTTTTTTCTTTTGCTAGCACTCCTTTTCGGTGCCATTTTCCTAGGGCATCTTTTTGCGGACGCCGAAAGCGCCCCGGAAACAAACAGTGCCTCTATGAAAGCTTCAGCCGCGTATACGCCTGAAGAAGGCGGACGTATCAAAGTTTCGGCCGAGGTAAAAAAGAGCGGACGCACCGAACTCGTTTCTCTCACTCCGGGCATTGTCACGAGTATCTTGGTCAAGCCGGGACAAACCGTCGGTACCGGACAAACGCTGGTTACCCTTTCGAATGATTACCAGGGCGGGACAGCCGCTCTTGAGCGCCAGATTGCCCAAAACAACGCTGCTCTGGCAGAAAAGACAGACGACTACCAGGGAAAGAATATCGATCTCGGCAAAAAAGAAGCCAGAAACGATGACGTGCTGTCCGATCGGCAGGAAGACATACAGCTGAATACGCTGCGTATTCAGGACGAGGAACGCAAGGTGGCCCTTAAAAATACCCGTTTACAGCTCGACATCGCTAATCGCAATGAATCCGTCCTCCGCCCCAAGGCCGTCTCCCAAAGCACCGTCGAGCAGATTCATGTGCGCATAGGCCAGTTCGTTTCTGCCGGCGCGCCGCTTGCGACGCTCACGGCAAGCAAAGAGAATATCACCGCCGAAATCCTCATCCCTTTTGAAACAGCGCTCTTCTTCAATCCGACCAAAGAAGCGCTCGTCTCCATAAGCGGTAAGCAAGTGGCTCTTTTGCCGACCTTCTTTTCGACCAGCGAAAACCAAGATGGCCTGTATTCCGTCCTCTTTACGCTCCCGGCAGAGCTTGCCGGTTCGGTGAGTGATGGCAGCTTCTTGGAGATAAGTCTCCCGCTGGATTCTCAGGAAACCGATGGCATCCTCGTTCCGCTTGACGCTCTTTTTCAAGATCAGGCACGCGCCTGGACCTTTGTCGAAGAAAATGGCCATGCCAAGTCGCAAGAAGTCACCCTCGGCTCAGTCTATGGTAATTTTGCACTCGTTACTTCCGGTTTGGACAAAACAAGCCGCATCCTCCTCAACCGCAACCTGCTTGACGGGGAAGCGGTAGAAATTCGCTAACCCCTGTTTTTCCTGTCTATCTTATGGAGCACGAAGCTTCTTTCCTGACGCACGCAACCTTTGATGAAAAATGGCGCCAAACGGCTATCGGCCGCTATTTTCGTAATATCCGTACCATCATTCTCATCATCCTGACGCTTTCAGCAGCTGGTCTCGCTACATTCTTCAGTCTGCCGCGCGAGCTCAATCCCAGTATTGAAATCCCGATCGTCATGGTCTCGACCATCTATCCGGGAGCAAGCCCCGAGGATATAGAGAATCTCGTTACTATTCCGCTCGAAGACGCCGTCTCCGGCCTTTCGGATACTACTTCTGTTACCTCTTCTTCGCAGGCAGGAAGTTCATTCATCACGCTCGAATTCGCATCAAACGTCGATCCCGACAAGGCTAAGGCTGATGTACAGTCGGCTGTCGACAGCGTTTCGGGCCTTCCTGAAGACGCAGAAACCCCGAGTGTTCAAAAGATGGATTTCGAGCACCAGCCGGCTCTCGTCTTTGCAGTGTCCGGCGCCGATCCGGCCACTCTCCGAAACTTCACCGACGTTTTGGAGGAACGGCTTAAGGATTTGCCGGAGATTGAGAGCGTCGACCTCGCAAACAACCAGCCCCAAGAAGTAGTGGTCTCTCTTTTGCCCGAACTTCTGAGCCGCTATCAGCTTGATCCGCGCACCGTCTCTGACAGCGTGTCTGCGGCGCTTGGCAGTTTCCCGGGCGGCAGCCTGTCTTCGGACCATAATACCTTTTCACTCGCCGTAGACCGGCAGGCGCTTTCAGTAGAAGATCTGCGCAACACCCCGCTGCGCCTCAATGACACTCCTCTGCGCTTAGGACAGATTGCCACCATAGAGGAACGCGGTGCCAACAATACTTCCTCAGCGCTCTACGCAACGCCTGATGTCGCCCCACAAAAGGCCGTCACCTTCTCGGTATTCAAGACCGACTCGGCTGATACGCAAGCGGCGGTTACGGCCGCAAATGACGTTTTCCAAAAAACTAACGAGGAGCACGGCAACCATTTTACCCAGAGCGTCACCTTTGACAGCGGCAAAGAGATCAGCAAGAGCTTCTTCCAGCTCTTCCGCGACTTCTCCATCACGGTCGGGCTCGTTTTTCTCGTCCTTATCCTCTTTTTTCGGCCTGCGCCAATCCATCGTAGCCTCTCTGGCCATTCCCCTGACGTTCCTTATTACGTTCCTCATCATGGGATCGGCCGATATCTCCATTAACTTCATCTCGCTCTTCTCGCTCCTCCTGGCACTCGGTATTCTGGTCGACAACGCCATCGTCATTATTTCGGCCATGGCCAATTACGAGCGCACCCGGCGCTTTACGCCGGATGAGAGCGCGCTCTTCGTCTGGAATGATTTCCGAGGGGTTATCCTCACGACCACTATCACGACCGTCTGGGCCTTTCTGCCGCTCCTGCTCGCCTCGGGCATTATCGGCGAATTCATCCGTCCGATTCCGATTGTCGTTTTCTTCAGCGCTCGCCATTTCGGCTGCCGTAGCGCTCTTCATCGTTATCCCCATGATGGCGATGCTCCAAAACGGCAACTTCCGCGCCGCGTCATTTCCTTCCTCTACACGCTTGTTTTCCTGCTGGGAGCAGGATTGCTGTTTCTTCTCATCCCGGCGGGCCCGTATCGTATCGCTCTCTTTGCCCTGGCGCTTGCGGCCCTTACTGGCCTAGGCTGGAGCATCCGCTTGGTACGGCGCGAGAAACGCGAGACGGCCGTTTCCCGCCCTTTTCTGAGTGCGAATGTACGCCGTCTCACTGACGAAGGACTTTTCGATTTCCACCCCATCTCCCTCCGCTATGAAAAACTGATCAAGCGCATCATCGGTGAGAAGCGCCTGCGACGCCGCGTGCTTGCGGGCCTCATTATCTTCATGCTCTTTTCCTATTCGTTGGTACCGCTCGGTCTCGTCGTTAACGAGTTCTTCCCATCGGAAGACAACGAACTCGTCTCCGTTTCTGTCGAACTCCCTACCGGTACCCCGCGTGACCAGAGTGCCCTGGAAGCTTCGGGGCTTTTGGAGAGCCTGCGCAAGGAATCCGGCGTGCACTTCGGCCTAGCGGAACTCGGTGCCGCTTCGCTCGACGGCTCATTCTCAGGGGGGAGCTCGAACAAGATTCTCATTACTCTTCTCCTCGTTCCGGAAGGCGATCGCGATTTCTCTTCGGGTGAGTTCATAACACGCCTCAATCGCGAATATGCGGATTACTCAAGCGGCAAATTCTCAGCTGCCCAAGCCTCTGGGGGTCCGCCCGCAGGAGCTGATCTGCAGATCAAGCTTCTCGGCGAAGATTTGCCAACACTCGAAAATTACGGTGCGCGCGTCGCCGCATACCTAAAAGACCAGCCCGGGACTTCAAACGTCAGCCTTTCCATTGAAGGCGGATCGAGTAAGATCGTCTTTGTTCCGGCAAACGAAAAAATTCAGGCAGCGGGCTTAAGCGAAAGCGATGTCGCCTCGTGGCTGCGCACGCTGGGGAGCGGTTCGATCATCAAAAAAGACGCTCTCTTTGAAAATGACAAACAGGATGTCGTGATCCGTTTCGGATCGAGTGACAGCCTCGCGAGCGCCGAAGATCTCGGCAGACTCAGTATCCCGACTCCCCAAGGCCTGATTCCGCTTGCCAATTTGGGTTCGTTCGTCCTCAAACCAAATCCTACGCTTATCACCCGCGAAGACGGCAAACGCACGCTCTCCATTACGGCAAGCGTCGATGACGGCTACTCCGTCACCACCGAAAACGCCGCGCTCGAAAAATTCGCCGACGGGGAACTAGATCTGCCGCAGGGCTATGCCTGGAAAACCGGCGGCGTGAACGATGAGAATAACAAATCCATCCAGTCGATTCTGCAGGCCATGCTACTCTCAGCGATCCTTATCTTCGCCACTATGGTGGTGCAGTTCAATTCGCTGCGCAAAGCGCTCATCGTGCTCCTCGTTATCCCGATCGCCGTCTCCGGCGTATTCATCATCTTCGGACTGATCGGCATTCCCCTGTCGTTCCCGGCTCTCATCGGCATTCTGGCGCTCTTCGGCATCGTGGTGAATAACTCCATCATCATGGTCGACAAGATCAACAAAAACATGGACGCGGGGCTGCCGCTTGATCGCGCCGTCTCTGAAGGCGCCGCCAGCCGCTTGGAACCGATCCTCCTGACAGCGCTCACTACGATCGTCGGCCTTATTCCCATCACCCTCTCAGATCCCATCTGGCAGGGACTGGGCGGCGCTATCATCGCGGGCCTCCTCTTCTCCGGCATCGCCAAGCTCTTCTTCATTCCGATCGCCTACAAAGCCTTCTTTGGTGGCAAAGACTCGGAAGATGCGGTAGTATAAAAGTGCATGTGTCACAAAAACGCCCGATTTCCTCGGAGGCGTTTTTTCTTTTTATTCGTGTTCGGTGATTTCCACCGTTGAGAGCCGCACCGGATCAACAGGCTGGGAAGGCTCACCTCCGGGACCGCTAGTCACCGGCGCTTCCGCAATGGCATCCAGTACGTCGAGCCCTGCCGTGACGTGGCCGAAGATGACATAGTTTTTCGGGAGCGGCGTGTCGCGATGCATGATGAAGAACTGGCTGCCGTTGGTGTTCGGACCGGCATTGGCCATCGCAAGCGTACCGCGCGTATACTCGCCACTAAAGGCTTCGTCAGCAAAGCGATAGCCGGGGCCGCCGGTTCCATCTCCCTGCGGATCACCCCCCTGGATCATGAAATCCTTGATGACCCGGTGAAAGGGCGTATTGTCATAGAATTTTTCGCGCGAGAGAAACACGAAGTTGTTGACGGTTTGCGGCGTTGCTTCCGCATTGAGTTCTACGACGATGTCCCCTTTGCTGGTTTTGAGGGTGGCTTGATATTTTTTCTTGGCATCGATCTGCATGACGGGCGGTTGTTGGTACATTTTTTTGGCGTTAGATGGAGAGGGTGATGAAGAAGTTTGGCTTTGGCCGGGAGGCGGAGCGGGGAGTCTGGGCTTGTTTGTTTTTCTCGGCAGCCGCCTGCGTTTTGTCGTAGCGGAGCGTCTCTTCGCTCCCTCTTTCTTGGCGCACTTCGCTCGTCGTGCAACCGGAAAGAACAAGCAGCATGAGTATGGCGATAAGTATTCTGATCTGCATAGAAACTCTCTTACGTTCTCTATAATTACAACGGACGTTTTCCAGTATAGCATCTGTGGAAACCTCCTTGACGAAGGCCTTTTTTTCTGCTATACTGTATCTAGAAGTGAAAACGGGTGACAGCCTTCTGTGGGCTTCAGCCGTTTTTTATTTCTTTAGCCCGTCCACGAGGCTCCATACCTTCAGACGGGAGTAATCATTAAAAAATAAATATGGAAAACAAAGAGATCACCCCGGACAGCGTTCCCGGGTGCGCAAGCTGCCAAGCGACGGAAGTCCAGGCAGCCCAGAATGAGGAAACGAGTATGGCCTTCCTTTTGGCCCTTCTCCCAGTCCTCACTCTGACTTTCTTCGGACAAGTCGGACTCTTGTAAGAGCCGCTCTCCGAGACACGCCGCTTCCTCGCTGAAGCGGCTTTTTTCTTTTGTAGGAAACCCATTGACTCTGGGGCCGAGGAGTGGCATACTCTTAATTTATCCCCTCTCTTCCCCTCTTTTGTCGCT
>JBBCGM010000003.1:0-53544 GCA_037201605.1 Candidatus Moraniibacteriota bacterium
ATGAAAAAAGAAGAGAAGGTCTCATTCGCAAAATCCAAGCGCATTATTGCGCGCTATTGGAAGATTACTCGCTCCTACCAGGGGTATTTTTGGCTGTATATCTTTTTGTACGGATTGGGTACGATCATTGCCGAGGTATTTACAGTTGTGGCTTATAAGCACATTGTTGATTTGATTACGGATCGAGGATCGGTAAGGGAGCTTTTCTGGTGGTTTGGTGCTCTCGCCATTTTTTACTTCACATTTTTCATTCTCTGGCGGGTTGGGGATCGTGTGGGGCGTATCTATCAGGTCCAATCTCTCAAGGTCTTAGAGGAGTTTACCTTTGCTTCATTCGAAAAACATTCCTACGATTTTTATGCTAACCATCTAACAGGTAGCTTAACCGCTCGTGCTGGTCGTTTTGTACGTAGTTTTCAAAATCTGATTGACTCATTTATTTTTAATATTTTTAACCAGATTATCAACTTTGTCGCTATTATCGTTACTGTTTCTATCTTTTCTCCTCCATTCGCTCTAGCTTTTTTTCTCTTTGTCGCGCTGATGCTGCCCTTCTCCTACTTTCTTCTCCGCAAACGCATGTACTACGATGCACTTGAGGCTGAGGCAGCTAGTCGTACTAGTGGCCGTTTGGCAGATGTCCTATCCAATATTCTTACGGTAAAGATATTTGCAGGCTTTGGTCGTGAGCGAAAAGACTACTTTCAACTGGTTAAAAAAGAAGCAGACGCACTGGATAAATCTTCACGCGTTTGGAATCTCATGACCTTTCTCCAGAATGGCATAATGATTTTTTTGCGTCTCGGTATCCTGGGGGCTGCTCTCTACATGTGGTCACTTGGCAATATGACAGCTGGTACTGTTTTTCTTCTGTATACTTTTTCCGGTGATTTTTTTCGTATTTTTTGGCAGTTAACTCGAGGTATCTCGAGTCTGTTACAGGCACTTTCCGGAGCTCAAGAAATGTCGGATACGCTTGATATCGAGCCGGATATTACCGATAATTCTCATGCTAAGCCGCTTTCTAATGCCAAAGGCGCTATCCGATTCGAGCAAGTCGGTTTTCGGTACGCTGACGGTGACACGGTTTTTGAAGATCTGGTGCTTGAAATACGGCCCCAAGAGAAGGTAGGCCTGGTGGGGCCGAGCGGTGGCGGTAAATCCACACTGACAAAGCTTTTACTCCGCTTTGCGGATGTCCAACAGGGGAGCGTCACTATTGGCGGTCAGGATATTCGTACCGTGCCGCAGGACAATCTGCGTCAGAATATTGCCTATGTGCCGCAGGAGCCGCTTCTCTTCCATCGATCGCTGTACGAAAACATCGTCTATGGACGTCCCGATGCCACCCGTGAAGAAGTGCTTGAGGCAGCGCGCAAAGCCCATGCGCATGAATTTATCGATAAACTTGCCAAAGGCTACGAGACATTGGTAGGCGAGCGCGGCGTCAAACTCTCTGGCGGCCAGCGTCAGCGTGTTGCTATTGCCCGGGCCATCCTCAAGAATGCACCTATTCTCGTCCTTGACGAAGCCACGAGTGCACTAGACACAGTGAGTGAAATGAAAATTCGGGAAGCTCTCGATGAGCTGATGCGCGAAAAGACGGCTATCGTTATTGCGCATCGTCTTTCGACGGTGGAAAAGCTGGATCGCATTATCGTCCTCAATCGCGAGGGCCAAATCGAAGAAGAGGGGACGCATGCCAACCTCGTCAAACAGGGCGGCCTATATGCCGAGCTCTGGCACCATCAGTCAGGTGGTTTTCTTGCAGAGGATGATTCCGAAGAAGACCAAGAAGAGGCTTAGTAGAAGCTTTTTGGGGCCTGGAAAAAAAGCCGGAAAAGAGCTACAATAGGGTAATTCTCTTGATGCTTTTTTGTATGGCTCGTTTTTCCTCTCTCCCTTTTTCTCTCCAGCGCTTCATTCCCGAAGCGCTTGCGAGTAATCTTTCCCAAGACATCGGTATTGATCTCGGAACGGCGAACACTTTGGTGTACGTGAAGGGCCGCGGCATCGTGATTAACGAGCCGTCGGTGGTTGCGGTCAATCAGCGAACCGGGCAGATCCTGGCTATCGGTCGCGCTGCAAAAAAAATGGTGGGGAAAACGCCCAGCCATATTGTGGCAACGCGTCCGCTTGTTGACGGTGTGGTGAGCGATTTTGAGATCACGCAGCAGATGCTGCGCTATTTTATTAATAAAGTGACGCAGTCGAGTTTTTCCTTCTTGCGTCGCCCGCGTGTGCTGATCGGTATTCCTTCCGGCGTGACGGAAGTGGAGAAACGCGCGGTAATCGAAGCGGCACTGAGTGCCGGTGCGCGCCAAGCGTATCTGATTGATGAACCGATGGCAGCCGCTATCGGTGCCCGTCTGCCGGTAACGGATGCGACCGGCAATATGGTTGTCGATATCGGCGGCGGTACTACGGAAATTGCTGTCATCAGCTTGGGCGGAGTCGTGCTGTCACGCAGTCTGCGCATCGCAGGCGACGAAATGAATGAGGACATCGTACGCTACAGCCGAGATGAATTCAACCTGCTTATCGGCGATCGCACCGCCGAAAAAGCCAAAATCGCTATCGGGAGTGCCTACCCCCAGCGCGATCGCCTCACTTTTTCCTTGCGGGGCCGTGACCTGGTTTCCGGCCTGCCCAAAGAAGTAATTGCCAATGATGAGCATATCCGCGAAGCGCTGACCCGTTCCATCCGCGTTATTATCAACAATATCAAGACCATCGTGGAAGAAACGCCGCCTGAGCTCATTGCCGATATTATGCATCGCGGTATTATTCTTGCGGGGGGAGGCAGTTTGATCCGCGGACTGGACAAGCTTATGGCGACACAGACCGGTATGCCGGTACGCATGATGGAGGATCCGCTTACCGCCGTGGTGCGCGGGACCGGCATCGTTTTGGATGACATGGAAACCCTAAAAGACGTACTTATCGAAGAAGAAGCCGGCCGGCCGCTCGGCGGCTAGGGAAATACGTATGGCAGAACGCAAGAATCTTTTCCATAGGAAGCTTTTCTGGGCCACGCTTTTCGGAGCCGCTCTCACTTTTTTTATCTTTTTCCAGCCCGGCTCGGTGCTTCTGCCGGTGCGCGCCGTTTTGCTTACCGTCCTGTGGCCCTTCCAGAAAGTAGTGGCACCGGTCGCGTTTGAAGTGCGTAATCTGGGCGGTTTCTTGGGCAGCATCAGTGATCTGAAAGAGCGCAATGAAAATTTGGAAAAAGAGCGCCGCGCACTTTTGGCCGAAAACGCGCGCCTCACTCTCCAGGTCAAGGAAAGTGAAGAAATCCGCCGGAGCTTCGATCTTTTGCCACGCGACCGTTTTGATCTTTCAGCGACTCGGATTATTGGACGCGATACGGAAAATGTTTCCGGCCTGGTCGAGATTGATCAGGGGAGTGCTGACGGCATTGAAACGGGCATGCCGGTTATCGTGGAAGCGGGCGTTTTGGTGGGGCGTGTGGACGAGGTACTCTCTCATTCTTCAAAAGTGATGATCTTAAACCATCCGAACAGCGTAGTGAACGGGGTAACGACCGCTACGGCAGCACGCGGCGTGGTACGCGGCGAGCATGGCCTAGGAGTCATCTACGGCATGGTACAGCAAAATGCCTCACTCAAAGACGGGGACACGGTGGTGACTTCGGGCCTGGGCGGGAGAACGCCCGAAGGCCTGCTCATCGGTACTCTGTCGGAGGTCAAGCTGGCGCCCGACCAGTTATTTCAGCAGGCTACCATTCTTCCCCCGGTTTCTTATGCCGATCTGCGTTTCCTCTTTGTCATTAAGGGTACACGCTAATGAATATCCTTGCCCTTCAAGTTGGCCTCGTAGCGTTCTTTCTCGTCCTGGAGCATGCCTTTCTGGGCATCCTGCTACCCGGTTGGGGGCCTCTTCTTCTGGTTCTGAGCGTCCTTATCGCCTGGACCCTTCTACGCGGCTTTCCAGAGGCCCTGTGGATCGGATTGCCCTTCCTCATCCTTTCGGATGTTTTGATCGACGGACAGGTCAGTTTTGTCTCGCCGCTTACGGTTATTGTGGCCTATGCTGTCAGCTTCTTCTCGCGCCGCTTTTTTCTCGAGCATCGGATGGCGGCCGTCGTGTTCTATAGCCTGGGAACGGCTGTGGCCGGCTACGCCTTTAACATTTTCGATGCGTTCCTCCGAGGAACACGAGGTCCTGCGGCATTTTGGCCGCCCGCTGACCCGCTCCTCTATGTGGTAACTGCCTCGCTCATCTTTTCCCTCACTTTTTTCTTTCTTGAATATTGGGAACGGATTATTGAGCGTTTATATCAGGAGAGCACTATGAATATCCGCTAGAAGCGTATGCCCCTTTTTGCTCCCAAACCTTACGAAATAACACCATCAGGCAGCGTCGAAATCGATGATGCTGTCCTTTCGGCAACGGAGCCTGGTGCGACCAAACTGGAATGGCCGGTACAGCGCCACATACTGGGAGCTTTCATGTGGCTTGCGTTTCTTACCCTCGGTCTTTTGGGCGGCCGCGTGTTCTTCCTCACGGTTGTAAAGGGCGAAGTGTATCGCGGTATTTCCTCGGATAACAGTATCCGTTCGCTTGTTATTGATGCGCCGCGCGGCATTGTTTCCGATACGCACGGTACGCCGCTTGTGCGCAATGTGCCGAGCGTTGATCTGGTAGCGAGCGCTCCGGACTTGCCCAAAGAAGAAAGTGAACGCACAGTGCTCAAAGAGCGTTTGGCGGCCCGTTATCAATTGGACCGCTCGTTTCTGGATGTAACCTTTGACGAGCTCAAAAAGAATACGGCCACGGTCATTCCTATCAAGGAAAAGCTCAGCCAGGAAGAATCCCTCACTTTCCTGGAGGACAGCGCTCAGTTTCCCGGTATCCAGCTCTACCAGACCGCTCACCGCGAATATATCGATAGCCCTGTCTTTGCTCACCTCTTGGGTTACGAAGGAAAAATTAAGCAGGAGGAACTTGATGAACATCCGGATTATCTGCTCACCGATTCAATTGGCAAGCAGGGAATTGAGAAGAGCTATGAAACCGCTCTTCGCGGCCTGCACGGTTTTCGCCAGGCAGAAGTGGATTCTCGCGGCCGGGTCGTAAACGAATTGGGTACCAAGAATCCGGTGGCTGGTGATGACCTGGTACTCAATATTGATGCCGGCTTGCAGAAAAAACTCTATGAAAGCATGACCGGAGTGCTCTCGAAAGAGAATCTTTCCAAAGGAGCGGCCATCGCTATTGATCCGCGTAACGGCGCTGTGCGAGCGCTGGTCAGTATCCCGAGTTTCGATAACAATCTATTTTCCGAAGGCATTTCGCAAGACGAATACCAGAAGCTCGTAAATGACCCGGCACGCCCTCTCTTTAATCGGGCGCTTTCGGGTGAGTATCCGCCAGGTTCGACGATCAAGCCGGTCATTGCCGCTGCAGCGCTCTCCGAGAACATTATTTCTCCGGACCGCGAGATTGAAAGTCGGGGAGGCCTCTCTATCGGCAATGCCTATTTCGGCGACTGGCGCGTCAACGGCTTTACCGATATCCGCCGTGCGATCGCCGTATCAAGCGACGTCTATTTCTATACGGTGGGTGGCGGCTACGGCGATATCCAGGGCCTGGGAATGGAGCGCATGAAAAAATACGAAAACCTCTTCGGCTACGGTGAGCCCACCGGTATCGATTTCCCGAGTGAGGCCGAAGGTTTTATCCCCGACCCGGCTTGGAAGAAAAAGACCTTCGGGGAGCGTTGGTACGTGGGCGATGACTATAACTCTTCGATCGGCCAGGGATTCGTTACTGCTACCCCTCTTCAGATCCTGAATGCTGTGGCGGCTATTGCGAACGGAGGCACGCTCTATGAACCCCGGATTGCTCAGGAAACCCGCTCTGGCGACGGAAAGATCGAGACGATTCCTCCTAAGGTGGTGCGAGACCATCTGATTTCTCCTGATATCCTCAAAATCGTGCGTGAGGGCATGCGAGAGACGGTAACTGAAGGTACGGCTCAGCAGCTCAAAACGCTTCCCATAGAAGTGGCTGGCAAGACCGGTACCGCTCAGTTCGGAGGCGAGGAAAAAACCCACGGCTGGTTCGTGTCGTTTGCTCCTTATAATGACCCGCAGCTGGCGCTTATTGTCCTCGTGGAAGGTCAGGCAGAAGAGGGCTATAATGCGGTGCCAATTGCAAGCGATGCCTACCAATGGTACTTCGGGAATCGCGATGAAAAAGCCCCTGAATAAAGGCTTTTTGGAGCTGCTTGACAGCCACAAACAAAGTCGGTATCATTCGGGTCACTTCGGATATTTTTCTCTCCTGCGGGAGAGAATTTTATTCCAAAGTATGCATAAAAAACATAACCAGGTATTACACGCATCATGCCAAAGATTTTCACGGCTGAAGGACTGAAGAAGCTCCAGCAGGAATTGGAAGAGCGCCGGATCACGTTGCGCCAAGAAATCGCCCAGGCTATCAAAGAGGCGAAAGAGCAAGGTGACTTGTCCGAGAACGCCGAATACAGCGAAGCCAAGCGTCTCCAGAACGAAAACGAATCCCGCATCGCGGAACTCGAAGCCATGCTCAAGGACTCTGTCGTTGCTAAAAAACACCGTGCAGCCGATGCCGTGGAAATCGGTTCCAAGCTGACCGTCAAAATGGCTGATAAGGAGGTTGAGTTCCAGATTGTTGGTTCCAACGAAGTTGATCCCAGCCAGGGGAGGATTTCCCATGAGTCACCGCTGGGCAGCCAATTCATGGGCAAAAAGAAGGGTGACACCGTGGAACTCTCTGCTCCTGCCGGCAAGATCAAATACCAGATCGTAAACGTGCAATAATCCCGAGGCTTGCCGAAATCCCCTCCGCCAGGGGATTTTTTCTTGCCTATTTCGTCCAAAAAGCCTAGAATAAAGCCATATTTTCGCAATTCTATGTTTTGGGCAGATCGTGTTGTAAGCGAGATTAAACAGAAATATCAGCAAAAGATTGCTTCAGGCGAACCTCTTGTCATACGTGATGAAAAAACCGCCTCTGGCCGCGTGCATATCGGTTCTATGCGCGGCGTGGCAATCCATGGCGCTGTGGCTGAAATCTTAGCAACTGAAGGTATAAGCACGCGTTTTCTCTACGAGATTAATGATTTTGATCCGATGGACGGTCTTCCTGTCTATCTGGATGAAAAAATCTTTCGTCCCCACATGGGCAAACCGCTCTGCAATGTGCCTTCTCCTGATTCAGAGGCTAAGAATTTTGCTGAATACTTTGGAAATGAATTCAAGGCAGTTATTGAGCGAGCCGGATTTGCTCCTGAATTTTATCTCTCAAGCGAAGTTTATAAGGCGGGTAAGTATAACGAGGTCATCCGCATCGCGCTCGAAAACGCTGCTAAAATTCGGGAAATCTATAAAAAAGTATCAGGGGCTGTAAAACCGGAAGACTGGATGCCGCTCCATGTCGTTTGTGAACATTGCGGTAAACTTGGTACCACCAAGGTTATTTCTTTTGACGGAGATTTGGTGGAATATGTTTGCGAGCCTCATTTGGTGAAGTGGGCCGAAGGATGCGGGCATCGCGGGAAGATATCGCCGTTTGATGGGAATGCAAAATTTCCTTGGAAGGTTGAATGGGCAGCTAAGTTCCGCGTTTTCAATGTTTCGGTTGAAGGAGCTGGCAAGGATCACTCCACTCGTGGAGGCGCACGCGATATTGCTAACCATATCGCTCGTGAAGTATTCGGCTATGAACCGCCCTTCGATATTCCCTACGAATTCTTTCTTGTCGATGGTAAGAAGATGTCTTCTTCTAAGGGAGCGGGTTCTTCTTCAAAAGAAATCTCCGATCTTTTGCCTCCTCAGCTATTTCGTTTTCTCCTGCTCTCAAAGGATCCGAAACGAGTGATTGACTTTCTTCCGGATGGCGATACCATCCCGCTTCTTTACGATCTCTACGATAAGTATGCCGAGAGTTTTTTTGCCGGTCAGGATGATGACTATGCGCGCGCGTTTCTTTTGGCGCATGCGTCCCAAAAACAGAGCGATATCGTTAAACGTTTCTTTCCGCGTTTTTCACTCGTTGCCTTTCTGGTTCAGATGCCGCATATGGATTTCGAAAGCGAAATTAAGAAACTTAAAGGAGGAGATCTCTCAGAAGCTGATCTGGCGGAGGCGCAGGAGCGGGCGCACTATGCGAAGCATTGGCTGGAGGGCTATGCTCCCGAAAGCTACCGGTATACGCTCCAAACCGAAACGGTACCTGAATCTGCTCAGCACTTTTCTGCCGAGCAAAAGAAAGCATTGCGTTTAGTGCTGAATTTTATTCAGAACAAAGAGACGTTGAGCGGCGAGGAGCTGCATGCCGAGCTGCACGGATTGAAAGAGCAATCCAGCCTTCCGCCAAAGGAGTTTTTCGGCGCTCTCTATTTGAGCTTTTTGGGCAAAGAAAGTGGCCCCAAAGCTGGCTGGTTTCTCAGTGTTTTACCGAAAGCCTTCTTGGAGCAACGCTTGCAAGAGGTCACGAAAGAGGAGTAGGGTAGGGAGAGAAGGCTCTTGTCTGCGGGAACAGGATGATTAGCTCAGCTGGTTAGAGCGTTCGATTCACATTCGAAAGGTCACTGGTTCGAGTCCAGTATCATCCACTCGGAAATTAATTTACTTTACGTCCTATGACGCACAAAGAATTTCGGTTTGAAGAGAATATTAAGCTCTGGAATATTCTGGCGCTGGTCTTGTTCGCGCTCCTGGCGTGGTTCGGTTTCGTCTATCTTCTGGATAATCGATTACTGGGCCCCATTTCCTTTGCTGATATTCTAATCCTCTCGCTCGCGCTCCTGCGCCTCATCCGTTTGTTTGCCTACGACAACATTACGCTCTTCCTGCGCGAGGCATTCATGGATGTTAAGAAAGTGCGTTATGCCGACGGAGGCGAAGAGACGATCGAGCGCGTACCGAGTCAGAATTCGCTCAAGCGCACCCTCGATAAGCTTCTTAACTGTCCGTGGTGCATCGGAGTATGGCTTTCCTTGGGTTCTCTCTTCCTCTACTTCGCCGTACCTCAGATGCAGCTGTTCTTCGTGCTCTTGGCGATTGCTTCCCTGGGGAGCTTTTTCCAAGTACTTACCAATCTGATCGGCTGGAGCGCTGAATACAAGAAGCTGCAATCCCTCGAGATTCTAGACAAAAACTAGCTCTCACTGCCCCAACGTTCGTATGCTGGACATTCAATTTATCCGAGACCATTCCGATCAGGTAAAGGTGGCTGCAAAGGCCAAGAAATCTGATGTTGATATCGACCTCTTGCTCGTCAAAGATCAAGAGTACCTAAGCTTGAAAAAAGAGCTCGAGGAACTGCGCTCGCTCAAAAACGATATCAACAGCCTGATCCAGGAAGCGAAGGATGAGGCCGAACGGACCGAAATCATTACCAAGGGCAAGGAGATCAAGACGAAAATAGACGAAGCCGAACCCAAGTTTCGCGAAGCGTTCGAAGCCTATGAAGCGCTCCTGTTGGCAGTACCCAATGTTCCTACTGAAGACACCCCTCTCGGCGAGGATGAAAGCGGTAACCAGGTAGTCCGTAGCTGGGGAGAGAAACCCTCGTTTGCTTTCGAGCCAAAGGATCATATGGAGATCGGGCGCCTCTTAGGCGGCATCGAGAGCGAAAGGGCAGCCGAGGTCTCGGGCTCGCGTTTTGCGTACCTGATGGGGGATGTGGCGCTGCTTCAGCTCGCTTTAGTCCACTTTGTGTTCCGCATCCTGGGGGATAAAACGCTCCTGGGCGAGATTGCCTCCAAGGCTGGCGTTACGTTTGTGGGCGAAGCCTTTATTCCGGTTATCCCACCGGTTTTTGTGCGTCCTGAAGTATTAGCAAAAATGGATCGTTTGGAACCCCGAGAAGACCGCTATTTCTTGGAGCAGGACAACTTGTTTCTGACCGGCAGTGCTGAACACGTGCTGGGAGCGCTCCACATGGATCAGATTTTTGAGGAAAGTGAATTGCCGAGACGCTACGCCGGCTATGCAACGGCATTCCGACGCGAGGCTGGCAGCTACGGCAAGGACACGCATGGTATCATCCGGATGCATCAGTTCGACAAGCTGGAGATGGAATCATTCACGTTGTCCGAAGATGGTCTGAACGAACAGAATCTTTTTGTAGCTATTCAGGAGTACATCTTGCAGGCGTTAGAGCTACCTTACCAGGCCATAGCGGTGTGTACTGGAGATATGGGCAAGCCGGATGCGCGCCAGATCGATCTTGAGACCTGGATGCCTGGGCAGGATCGCTATCGCGAAACTCATACTTCTGACTTCATGGGTGACTACCAAGCACGCCGTCTCCAAACCCGCGTGCGGCGCGGAAACGGAAAGATCGAGTTTGTGCATATGAATGATGCTACCGCTATCGCCGTAGGTCGCATGCTGGTAGCAATTCTCGAAAATTATCAGGAAGCCGACGGATCGGTCCGGGTGCCCAAAGTGCTTCAAGAAACCCTTGGCAAAGAGCGTATAGCTCCTAAAGGGTAAGGCCTGCTGCCCTGTGTGGGGTAGCAGCGCAGGGTTGACCGCCGCCTTGCCTGTGCTATAGTTTTTCCTGGTATCCTTTCATTCATATCGCTATGCCGCTTATCTATTGGCACGAAGTGCTTGCAGAATTCCTCGGGGGCCTAGGTACGGCTGTCGTTTTGGGTCTTTTTGCGTATATTACGCGCCGGCACATCTTTTTCAAGGTCGTCCGCAGGACCGCCAAGCACTTACGTGAAGAGGGGGTAAGTGAGGAGAAATAGTCGTGTATGTCGGGTGCATAGCTCAGTTGGTAGAGCAGTGGCCTTTTAAGCCAACGGTCGTAGGTTCGATCCCTACTGCACCCACAGTTGTTTTTGGAAAGCGAGGAGAAGGAAATGAGGAAAATCTCTGCAACGGGAGAAGTGAAAACTTTTTTAGCTTTCTCTTACCCACGCCATTTTCGTCTAACTCAGCCGGGTTCCGTATTGGGCCCCAAGGAAGTGGAAAGCCGTAGCCGACAGTGTATCGCCTTGCCGCCTGGCGCCAACGGTTTCTACTTCTACGATGAGGTAAGATTGCGGACTCGCGTGGGGAATGAGAGAATTCTTTTTACGAGGTGTAACCACAACGTTTCTCCGACATATCGTCCACCAAAGGCATAAGCTTTGCCTCCGGACACTCAAGGCCGAGCTTTTGCCCGGCCTTTTTTGTTGCTATACTGGGAAAAACCGCTATGCGCCGCTTTTTTCCTTTTGCCCTGGTTTCCCTCCTCTTTCTTTCCGGCTGTTCGCTGCCTATTCCCTTCCTCTCGACAGGCGGGCACGAGGGGAGCGTTTTCAAGTCAACTGATGCCGGCGCTACCTTTGAGCCCAAAGTGACCATAAACGACAAGCAGAAGATCACGACGGCTAACGTACTCTCGGTCGCGCTCCATCCTACCAACCCTGACATCATTTATATCGGCACGGCAGCCGACGGTATTTTCCGTACCGAAAACGGAGGGGAGGAGTGGTCCCCCGTCGCCTATCCGCCCCCAAAAGGTCTACGGACTGGCTCTTGATCCCCAAAACGGCGATCGCCTCTTCGCTACAGGCAGTTATGAAGAGGTGGGAAAGATCTACGTCTCCGACAATGCGGGCGCTGATTTTCGCGAGATCTATACCGAGCCCGGCACCGGCACGGTCATAACAGCCTTAGCCATACATCCTCTCGATACCCAAGTGCTCTACGCAGGTACCTCGAGCGGGGTGGTTATCAAATCTACTGACGGAGGCAATACGTGGAAAAATGTCACGACGGCGAGCGGTCCAGTTACTCAAATCCTCTTCGATCGCGCCAATCGCGATCTCGTATTCCTGGTGTTGCATGATCAGGGGACCAGCGTCTCGCGCGATAGCGGCCTGACGTTTATGGAAAATCAGGGTCAGGGCATAACCGAGAGGACTTACCAGAATGTCACCGATCCAAATGCGAGTAGCCAGCCCGAAACCTTTTCGACCGTTATCGCAGATCCTAGCCGCTCGGGCGTTTACTACGCAGGAGCCGCAAATGGTCTCTTTCGGAGTGAGGATACGGGTAAGACCTGGAAAGCCATCGATATCATCGCTACTTCGAAAAATTTCCCTATCCGGGCAGTAGCGGTGAATCCAACGAATTCCAATGAGATCGTCTACGCTTCCGGGAACGCTTTTTACAAATCCATTGACGGGGGCATAAAGTGGGCGACCACTAATCTGCCCATTACCCGGGGCGTAAGCTACATCTTCTATAACCCCGCAAACCCTTCCCAGATCTACTTCACGCTCAGGGCCTTCTAGGCTATAATAAGCCACGCAAGACTCCTGCCACTCATTTTCCTCTGCTTTATGCCCATCCCAGACCTGCTTGTTCAGAAGCGTCCTGATTTCGAAAAAGTTCTAGATCACTTTAGTGCCGAAGCGGCCAAAATCCGCACCGGCAGGGCTAATCCGGCGCTTGTCGAAGATCTTCTCGTCGATTATTACGGCACCAAGAGTCCGATAAAGCAGATCGCCGGCATTTCTATCCCCGAAGCCCGCCAAATCCTCATTCAGCCTTGGGACAAGGGGAGTCTGGTTTTTATCGAGACGGCTATCCGCGAAGCGGACCTGGGACTTAATCCCGGTAACGACGGCCAGAATATTCGCATCGTTATTCCGCCGCTGACGGAGGAGCGCCGTAAGGAGCTGGTGAAACAGCTGAATCAGCGGGTTGAAGAAGCGCGTATCAGCGTGCGCAGCCTCCGTGAAGACCTCTGGAAAGATATCCAGGATCTGGAGAAACAAGGAGAGATCGCCGAGGATGATAAATTCCGCGGCAAGGACGACCTTCAGAAGCTCGTCGACGAATACAATCAAAAACTCGAAGACATGCGTCAGAAGAAAGAGGAGGATATTCTGACCGTCTAATCGACCTCGTATGCTCACTATCCTCATTTTTATTCTTCTCCTCGGGCTGCTCGTCTTCGTGCATGAGATGGGCCATTTTCTCGTGGCTCGCTATAACGGCATCAAGGCTGACGAGTTCGGATTTGGCTTCCCGCCTCGTCTTATCGGAATAGTGAAAGACGACCAGACCGGCCGCTACCGAGTAGTATTCGGCAACCGCGACGTGCGAAGCACGCACACCGTCTATTCCATCAATTGGATTCCCTTGGGCGGTTTCGTGAAGATCAAAGGTGAGGATGCCGCCGCCCCTGGCGGTCAGGATTCTGACAGCTTTGCCAAAAAGCCGGCTCGTATCCGTATCCTCGTGCTCGCGGCAGGCGTGCTCATGAACTTTTTGCTTGCCTGGGTACTGATCTCGATTGTCTTCATGCTCGGCATCCCCGAGCCGATCGATGAACAGGATTTGGCGCAGCATCCGGATGCCCGTATCCAAATTCTCGAGATTGTTCCGCAGTCAGTGGCTCAGGAAATCGGCCTCAAGCCAGGCGATATCCTGGAACGCCTTGATGGCCAGGATGTGCGCTCGCTCGACCAGGTAAGCGGCTTCGTAGCGGCTCATCGCGGCCAGGAAATCCGCATCGAGCTCAATCGCTTCGGCGAGGAGATGACGATCACCGGCACGCCGAAAACCGAAGTGCGGCCCGGGGAGGGGGCGCTTGGTATTAGCTACGCCTTTACTGCCAAGGTCAAGCATCCTTGGTACCAGGCCATTGCTGACGGCGCTCGTGCCACGGCCAATGTGACACTCGCTATCTTTGCCGCTCTTGGCAAAATGATCGGAGGACTTTTTGGAATAGCTGAGAAAACGCCGGTCGAGATTACGGGCCCCGTCGGTATCGTCTACCTGACCAAGCAAATGAGCGATCTGGGCTTTGCCTATCTGCTTCAGTTTGCCGCGCTCCTTTCCATCAACCTCGGCATTATCAATATTCTGCCTATACCGGCACTCGATGGCGGCCGCATCCTGTTCGTACTCATCGAGAAGCTCAAGGGAAAGCCGGTGAGCGAGCGACTGGAGGGGACCATCCACCAAATCGGCTTCGCACTCCTCCTCCTCCTTATGCTTATCGTCACGCTGCGTGATTTTCGACCTTCAAGATCCTCTCGCGCCTTGGCGGACTTTTTTCCTAAGCTGAGAAGTCTCTTTTTGCCGATAGTCCGAAAAAGCCTCTAATAAGGCTTTTTTTAACCCTCTTTACCCTATTGACAAAGTGCTATTTTTTGCTAATATATTGCGTTAACCGTTTAATGCAAGCATCCTATGTCTCATGAGCTTCTTTTGGGGACACTTCGGCGTAAAGTCAGCCTGGCCGTACTCATCGGTCTGTTATGCGCTGCCTTCGGCTTTGCGGGTCTTATGCTTTTCGAGAAACGCTACCAGGATACGACTGACTTCCTGATCGTTCAGGCCAATGCCGGGAGCATGGACTTCTATACGCAGTTCAAATCTTCCGAGTATCTGGGCAACCTGCTTGGTGAGTCTATCCATAGCGAACGCTTCATCAATGCGGTCATCGGCACCGGCAAGAATCAATGCCGAGATGCTGCCTTTTGATAAAAAGAACCGTCTCGACGAATGGAGTAAAATGGTGCGCGTCAGCAAAAATCTCGAGCTCGGCGTCATCACCGTTACAGTCAAGTCAAACAGCCAGAGTGACGCAGCGCGTATCATGGACGGCCTCTCAGACGTACTCATTCAACAGAACACCTGTTCCGCGGCGGCGATCCGGCAAGCGTCGAAGTGCGCGTGCTGTCCGACCGATCATTGAACGCACTCCGACAATGGAACAGCTCGTAAAGGTAGTCATCGCCGCCTTCCTGTTCGGTTTCTTCCTCGTCTATGCAATTGCCCTTGCGCGCGCGTATCTGCGCCAGGAGCGCACCTTATGGCATCAGTAATATCTTTAGAAGCGTTTTTCCCTCCTCGTAAAAGAGAAAGAGGGAAAGTTTCTTTGGAAGGAGGGGAGTATCCGCTCCCTTCCTCCAAGGAAAAGAAAAGAGAAGTAGCACCTTTCCAAATTACGTATTTTCTTCCCAATTCAGATTCAGATTGAAGGAGAATTCACATGTTCAAGCAAGCGTATCTTGCCCTCGGGCTTTTCGCAGCGGTAGGCAACTCTGCCGCAGGAAGCCGGGGCGAAAGACGCCGGCTTTACGATTGATCAGGAAGCGTCTGTCAAAGACAATTTCCTGGTTATCCAGCGGATGGAACCGGGCCTTAGTCTGGCCATCCGCGGAGACATTGCCGCTACTCAAGTGGTCGATGTCATCATGATTTCTCTCCCCTCTGTTGTCCCTGCCGAATGGTGGAGAGAGCTCTTGCACCGGATCCGGCGCGCACCGTTTCGGTGCCGTCAGGCGATGGGCAGAACTTTCTCTTCTCGCTCCACCCGAACGTCTTCCGCGCCCTTGTGGTGCGGTCGGACGGGATGTTGGCGGTCTATTCGGCAGTCCTCAATCCAACGCGTACTGCCTTTGTCGTGCTCTTGCCTCCGGGCAGCGAGTCGACTCTAAGGTCAGGGTGGATGGCCATTGTGTCAAACGACGGCCGCTACCTGCTTACTCCGCAAGGAGAGAGCATCGATCTCAGGGAAACCAAGGGCATCAAGCTCCGCAAGGGGCGCATGTCTCAGGATTTCCTCGTCACTCATCCGGCACCTCTGCCGCCGGTCGTCACGCTTACGCGGAGCGATCCGGAAACAAGGGTGTTCTGGCGTGACCTGGAAGCGCTCTTTCCGGAGCGTTTACGAGTCAATGGCACCTACTACTCTGGAAGTCCCTATGTAAAGGAATTTTTGGCGGCCTATACTCCGCTTAATTCCTTTGGTGATCGCGCGGTAACGTGCGGTCAATTGCGCATCGGCGGCATTGATCCGGCTTCGGCTGGCATCGGTGCGGCAGTATCCTTTATCGCAAGCCTCCCCAGCGTCCTCAAAAAGGACTGTCTGGCCGGCAAACGACAGGAGAAACATCACGAGACGAGTCAACGCGACAACCCTGTCGTGGCGACTCGCTCTGAGTCTGCCACGGCGCCCAAACTAGGAGACGTATCATGGAGTAACAAGCTCTTGCTCTGGCTGTTTGCCTGGGCAGCGCTGCTTATGGGCTTCGGCCTGTCGCAGCCTGCACAGGCAGCTGAGCATGTTGTAGACCGTGAAAGCGGGCGACACGCTCTACCGGCTTGCTGGCAAAGATTGGCGCGCTGTCTGTAAGGCTAATAGCCTTGCTGACTGTACCAAGCTTCATGCCGGCCAACGGATCCGCATCGGTACTTCTTCTCCAGTAAACACAAACGACCGTTTCCGGTCGCCTGTCAGCTGGACGGAATGTCGACGGCTATCGTGAATGGCGTGTTGTGGGTCTCAGGCCCATGATCACCTTTGAGGATGGTCGCTATCTCTCCCGAGCCCAAACCCTCGCTATGCGCGAGATGGGTCTCTCGGAATATGAGATCGTGGAAAGTCAACCAGGCTCTTCGCGACAAAACTGCCGAAGAAGGCATATGACGGCCCGGCATGCGCTTCGAAGCGATGTCCTATGCCACTCGCACGCGCGTAGTGGTTCAGAAAAAGGTCGTCTACGTCGGTAAGGAAACGCATCGGATTTCCGTGTGCGCCTTTCTACGGTCGTATTGTCACAATTGTCGAAAAGTGTGCCAACGTGGGTCTCGAGACGGCTCCGCCGCCTCCGCCCATTCCCACTCCTCCGCCGCCGGAGGAAGAACTGCCGGTACCGCCTCTGGAAGAGCAGCCCTCGCTGCCTCCCGAAGAGGCACGCAAAGGCTGTTTCGACTGGAACGCGGTCGTAGGCACCGAGAAGGAGCTCGTCGGCGGTACTTCGCTTTCGGTTATGCTACCGGCGCTGCGTATCTCAAATGCTGGCGCGGCAAACACGGCATGCACGAACTGGGTATTGGCGGCAAAGCCACTGCCTGGAACGGACGTGTCGATCATGGCCGCGGTCGGTTATTCTGGCGACTGGTTCCAAATCGGGCCGGCCTACCAGTATATTGACGACAACTGCTGGAATCTCGAACTGAAGGCTCCCATGATCGGGCGCCTGAACGAGAAATTCCGTGAGGGTGACTATCGTTCGCACCGTCGTTTCACGACGCTTGGTGTGGATGTGAGCGCCAACTGGTACAAGCCCCGCTGCGAAAGCAAAAAGGGCGGCATCCGGGAAGTACAAGTGAACGCGTCGATCGGCGTACCGCTCAGTCGGTCTGTCGGCCATACCTGGGAGGGGAATCCATCCAGGACACGCGCGATCTCGGGAAGCTCGATGTGATTGCTCAAGCGGGCGTGCGGGTTTGGGTCGGTGGCGATGATCGTCACTTCCAGCCCTACGTCCAGGCAGGCACATTCCTCGAGTCTCCTGGCTCATGGACCGGAATCGCTTCGGCTCGGCGCGTCTTTCGACAAGCACCGCTGTGTCGGAGTGCATTTCGGACCGAACTTCGATCTTCTCACCGGCGACATCGCACCGCTTGCGGTCGGGTCTTTGGTGGGACATTGCCTGCACTGCCAAGTCGGAGCGCTACAAGGCGCGCGACCAGCAGATCGATGGTTTCCCCAGGGGAACCTTCGACGGCGGACATGGGCTTGTGGTCGTATCTACGGATGCGCCGCAAGAAGCCGCTACCGCGATCGGACAAGTAATTGCGGAAGCGCCCCTCCGCGAATAGGGGTGAAAAGAAAATACGTAATGAAGAAGAGATAAAGGAAACTCAATACCACTGTATTCCTTTCGGAAACGGAAGGGATGCAAAAAACGGGCTGCAATCCAGAGGAGCAGAAGGCCTGCACCTCATGAGTTGTAGCTATTGCCGATCCTCACACTAGTGTGAGGAAAGGACCGGGGTGTTTCCAAAACCTCTTTTTCGTCCCCTCGCCGTATCATCGGCACCCAGAGCGTTTCTTCGGAGACGCTCTTTTTCTTTCTCAAAAATCTTAAAATAGGGCTCTAATAAGCCTCTTTATAGCTATTGACAAAAAATGAGCGAAAGGGTATAATGGGGCGTTCGGGTGAAAAGCCGGACACCAGGTTCCATTCGGAATCATTCCATCCCGGAGTGGTTCCGGGTCAGACAAGGGAGAAGTCAGGCATGCAGTACCTTTTCAAGACCTTTTTGCTCGCTGCCATCGCGGCCGCCTCGTTCGGCGCACCGGCACTCGCACAGCAGTCGACCGTCTCGACCAGGCCGGATCGGCCGGTCAGCGCCGTGACGCGCGCCAACAGCCCGATCGCCATGACGCCGCTCGACAAGCTCTCGCCCCAGGCGCATTGCTCGTCGGCCGGCTGTCACCTCGGTTTCGAGGAGGACCCGTCCGTTTTCGACGGCGCGCTCCTCTGCATGTCCAACATCGACGGCAACTGGGCGGTACGCAGGGACGGCACCTTCGATGATGTCAATCCCCGAACGGGCCGCCGTCTGCGCCCCGATCGTGAATGGCACCGCGGCGGTCACCGGCCGGTTCTATCCCAACGCGACGCCGATCATCGCCAAGAAGACGGCGGACGGCAAGCTGGTCGCTATCGCCTGGGCCGGTCGTGACCGTCTGGTCGGACTGCCCGCCTACACCGGCCGCTAATCTTTCGGCGGTCTGATCCGGTGGAGGGATTTGTATGCAATGCATGCGAATCTCTCCCGGATATTTTATACCCAAAAATTTAGACACCCTTTTTTCTCTGCTCTGCGAGCGCGAGGAAAGAGCCGAGCAGGATGGAAAAAGAGCCATCCCACGGGCGTGTTTTTGAAAACGTTATCGGTAAGCGCTGATGCTTCGAGTGAGAGGAAGAGGAAGGAAGAGAAACCCGAAAGCCATTCGGAGCTGTGTATCAGGCTCGCGCAGGGCGCGTTTCCCGATGATCCAGGCAAGAGAGGCAAGATAGAGGAGAAAAGTAGCGAGACCGATAATGCCGCCTTCCACGAAGAACTTTACGAAATCATTGTGCGGGTCGTTGGAGCCCAAGTTTTGTCCACGCAGGCTCTCAGAAACAAGGGGAAAAGTGTCCATCCCGCTTCCCAGAAGGGTGCGGCCATCCTGACGGGCCTTCAGGGTGACATCATGCCAGAGATTTTGACGCCAGACAATGGAGCTATCGGATTAGATCGGAAAGATTCCAAGACGCGGTCATGGAACGAGGCGGAGAAGAAAAGAGTACCAATGGCAGGAAAATGAGGGGAATAAGGAGTATGCGGTATCGGAGAAGAGCAAGCAAGAAACCAAACAGGAACAGCGCTACCCAGGCACGCGCGCGAACGTCAGCAAGAGCATAATGAGCAATATGCCGAGAAAGATACTGAGGGTGAGGCGCTCGCTCCGCACTCGTGCGAAAGTGATCAGATACAAGAAGGCAAAGACGATGACGCAAAAGAGGTAGAGGCTGAAAATATTCGGGTGGCTGAAGGTACCGAAAATACGCGGAATGGAGACTGTTTCGTCACTGAAACCGATGCCGAAAAGCGTTTGGTAAAGACCGAAGAGAATGGGTAAAAGACTGGAGGCAAAAACCCCTGCGAGAAGCGTACGCGTATCTTCTCTGCTTTTGGTAAACGCATAGGCAAAAAATGAAAGAGTAAAGAGATCAAAAAGACGAAGAACTTCTCGCAGGGTGGTGCTGGCACTGATGGAGTAGAAAGCGGGTGGGTAAGTCCCCAGAGGATAATGAGTGCAAAGGGGAGAAGCAGGGGAAAAGAGAGCAGTTTGCGCCGCTGCCATAAGAGCGTTCCGACTCCTAAAAAGGCTACTGAAATGCCAACCAGCTGTGAGAGGGTGATGGAAATATCCTGGAAAGTGAACTGGAAAAATTCCGAAGAGTAATCGAGTGCCATGCGCACTACGATCAAGAGTGCCAAGAGAAAAAGAGGTCGCGCGGCAAAAACAGTAACCGCAACTACCCCAAGTCCTGCTACGATGGGTATCACGATAGAGAAATGTAAGGCGACGAGAGGGCAAGGGTGGCGAGAAAAATGAGCCCTGCGCCTAGAGTCCAAAGATGTGTCGAGGAATCAGTGTGGTTTGTGCCATACGATAGTGTAGGTCATAGGAAAACCCCAGAAGCGTTCGGTGGAGAGAGTATAGTCTTCAATGCCTGTGCTTTTGAGAAGGGTAAGGAGATCTTTTTTTACCGAGAAGCGTCATATAGCCATTAGTGGCCCAGCCCTTGCCGATCACCCGAAGCACACCATCAAGCCATTTCTGCGGCAAGAGAAGGTGAAGGAGAGGTAGGCGTGTATGCACTTCTATGGGGAAATATTTGTTTGGAGTAGTCAGATAGCCGCGCCGGGCTACTCGGTAGAGTTCGCTTAAAAACCGTTCCTGATCGTCTCTCGCCCCTACGTGCTCGATGACGGCATTCGAATAGCTTATATCGAAAGCGTTGTCGTCAAATGGCAGCTGTGTGCCATCGCCGCGTACATACGAATCTGCGGATAGCGTTTCGCGAGTTCTGAAGGGTCGTCGAGTGTCAGCACCGTGAGTTTCTCGGGATAGGCATAGTGTTTCTCTAGGTAATTATCGGTTTCGGAATACTCCGTTCCATTGGCACCGACATCCAGCAGGGTTTCCTGGGGCTGAGGATTAATGGCAGCTAAAAAGGCGGCATATTTACGCGTGCGATTCCTGGCAGAAACGGCATAGGCCAAGCGCTCGGGAGCCGAAGGTCTTTTCATAACGATAGGGATATAGGTTATAGTAACACAGGAGGCAGCTACTCGTATGCGCATTTTGCTGTCAATAAATACCATTATCTGCGGGGCGGCGCTGAACGCGCCTATTTTGACATGGCTGAAATCCTCATTCAGGCCGGCCACGAAGTAGCGTTTTTTGCCATGGAGCATCCGGAAAATCTAGAGACTCCTTGGGCTAAATATTTCGTTTCTCACGTCGAATACCGGGCCGGCAAACCCTCTCTCTTTCAGCGTGTCCGTCTTGCTCTCCGTATCCTTATAATTGTGAAGCAGCCAGGAAACTCAGTACTCTTATCGACGAGTTCCAGCCCGATGTCGCACACCTGCATAATATCTACCATCAGCTTTCACCGTCAGTCATTACGGTACTTGCCAAACGTGACGTGACCATGGCAATGACACTCATGACTATAAGCTGGTTTCGCCCAACTATACTCTTTTCGTACGGGGACAAATTTGGGAACATACTTCGGCACTACGCTGCATCCGTGATCTGTGCGTCGGCAACTCTTATACTGAAAGTCTCGTGTGCGGACTCGAAAAGGTGCTGCATCGCTTGATGGGTACCTATGGCAAAGTAGGCGTCTTCTTTGCACCGAGCCGGCTTTTTGGAGCACAAGTTCCGTGAACTCGGTTTTCATTTTCCAGAACGCCTCCGCTATCTGCCGAATCCGCTCCTTTCTATACCACAGCCGGCGCTTGAGCAAGGGCTCCGGAGCGGTTTTCTCTTTTTCGGTCGCCTTTCGCCAGAAAAGGGTGCGCAGCTTCTGATTGAAGCTTTTCGGGATTTGCCCGGAACGGAATCGCTCTTTATTGCCGGCACAGGACCCCAAGAAGCGGAGCTGAAACAGTGGTAGAACAGGAGAATTTGGGGGAGCGTATTATTTTCTTTGGGGCACTTGGATCAGGCGGAGCTTGCCAAGTATCGCCAATCTGTCCGCGCCGTGGTATTGCCCTCGCTCTGGTATGAAAATCTCCCCTAGCCCTTACAGAAAGCTTGGCTGCGGGAACGATAGTGATCGCCTCTCGCGCAGGCGGTATTACCGAACGCATCCGGCATGGCGAGAATGGCTTTCTTTTTCCTCTCGGGGATAGGGAGGCACTTACGGAGGTGATGGCTCGCGTGCTCGAAATGCCAGAAGGAGAACTTGAAGCGGTGCGTGAGAAAGCGCAAGTAAGTGTCAGGGATCTGAATCCAAACTCTTTTATTCGAGAATTGCTCGCCAATTACCAGACGCTTGGCTTATAATGAAAAATCTTGACAAAATAGTGTCTACATGGCAAAGTAATCCGTTGTCTTTAAAAATAATGATGACAAGGTTCTTTGTAGGAGGAAGTCATGAAGCTATGGGTAAAGCACTGCTGTGCCGCATTCGCTTTGGCAGGGTCCTCTGTCACTCAGGCGGCCCAAGAAAAAGCAGAGCAAGAACCAGAGAGACCCTATCAGCTGCTGGCCTATGAGAGGGGTTTTTTTCTTGCCAGTAGTGGCAGTACCACGACCAGAGACAGAGTTCCAAGCTTTCTTTTCTGGAAGGCAGGGGGGATTTCTTTCCGTTAGCTTTTCTCGGGGACTGGAAACAGCCGCAGGGACATACTCAGGGTGGCAGGTATGGGTATCGGCTATCAAAAGTCCTTGTGGCAAGGATTTCGTTTGAAAACCCGTATAGGTATCGGGCCGATGGTCCATCGAGAGCGTACTCGGCACGGCTCGCCGTACAGTTTCTTTCTGGAGGCCTCTCTTGAAAAGCCCCTTAATGATGTTTTTTCTTTGAGTCTTGGGTTGGTACACCTTTCCAATGGCGCGGGACCTATTAAGATTCCGCTCTTCGGAGGAAAGTTTCCTAATATGGGCGAAGACTTTCTGGTGCCGCAGATCACCGTGGATCTGGGTGCGATCATACGGAAGGAACGTACGGGAGTGCGAAAACGACAAATCACAGGCCGTAGACTGACTGCTCATAACCTTCAGCGCACAAAATCTTAGGGGCTCCGGAAATATCCTTTCGGAGCCCTTTTATATTTTTAAAGGCTGAGGCGAGCATCTACGGCAAGCGCGGGTATGCCGCCGGGGTAGACCAGGAGGGGATTGAGATCCAGTTCGCTGATCTGGGGAAAGTCGGTAGCAAGCTGTGACAATCTGCCGAGGGCTTCTAGGAGCGCGTTTTCATCTACTGCCTGTTTGCCGCGGGCGCCGGAGAGAAGAGCGAAGCTTTTGAGTTCATGGAGCATTTCACGCGCATCTTCTTGGGGTAAGGGGCGCAAAACGCATAGCCACATCTTGAAAGGTTTCCACATAGATACCGCCGAGGCCCACCAGCACTACCTTGCCCAAGCCGGGTTCGTCTTTGAGTCCGAATATGAGCTCATAACCCGAAGTGAGGTGCCATTTCGGCCAAAACGACGCCCTCGAGCCTGGCTTTGGGGGCTTTTTGATGTACGTCTTTCAGAAGCTGCTTGTATTCGGCTGCCAGAGTCTCAGGAGTCACTCCCAGTCGAACGCCGCCCACGTCTGACTTGTGGACGATATCGGGTTGATACGATTTTGAGTGCAAAGGGGCCTGTAAAAGACTCTGCGGCGCGGAGAGCTGCATCAAGGGTTTGAGCCAGTACCGTTTGCGGGAAACGGAAACCGTAGGCTTCAAGCACTTGGCGCGCGTCGTCCTCACTGAGACGCTCGCCTAACGGTTTGTCCTCAAGTATTTTCTGAACGGCTTTCTTATCAGTATTCAAATCAAAAAATGTTTCTGCGAGATTTTCGGGCTTTTGGAATTCGGCGATGCGGAGCGCTGAACCGAAAGCGGCACTGGCGTTCTCTGCATACCGGAAACAAGAGACTCCATTTTGTCCCAAGAGAGTCTGCGCTTCTTCAAAAGCATTGTCTCCCGAAAGGACCACTGCGAGCGGTTTCTTTGGACTGTTTGCGGAATGCAATGAGGGCTTCAGCCGTACCAAGCGCATCGGTCATGGATTGAGGAGTCAAGATAACAAGGAAGAGGTCGGCCTCGTCAGAAGATCCCAGGATTTCGAGCGCATCGCGGTAGCGCTCTTTCGGTGCATCTCCCAGGAGATCAATGGGATTAAGAGCGCTTGCGGCTCCCGGCAAAATAGATTTGAGTTTCGTTTGGAGGGCTTCGGAAAAAGCTGCTACTTCGAGTCCCTGCTTGGCCAAGCAGTCTGTGGCGAGCACGCCTACGCCACCAGCGTTGGTAATGATAGCAACACGCTTGCCCTGGGGCAGGGGGGTTATCCTGGAAGAAGGCGAGGAGGTCGCGCAATTCTTCGAAACTGTCGGTTTGATGAATTCGAGCTTGCGTGAAAAGGGCCCTGTAGGCTGCGCTGCTTCCGGCAAGCGAGCCCGTGTGTGAGTTGGATGCCCGTGTGCCGGCCGCGGTGTCACCTCCCCTTTAAGACGATCACGGGTTTGCCGCTCTTTGCTGCTCTTCTGCCTGCCGCACGCAGCCCGCTGCCATCCACGATGTCTTCGGAATAGAAAGTAAATAGTTTTTGTCTGTGGGTCATCGATCAAATAATCGATGAGCAGGCGTTCCTCAATGAGCGCTTTATTGCCAGTACTGACAAAAAGGGAAAAACCGAGACTGTCTCCGGCGATATCGAGGAGTGCCGTACAAAGCGCTCCGCTTTGGGAAAGGAACGCAGCCGAACCTGTTTTCGGCATACGCGGGGCGAAGGAGGCGTTGAGAGATTGGAAGGGGGTTCAGAAAGCCAAGGACAGTTGGGGACCCAGGAGCGCCAGATCACCTGTGTTTGCGATTTCGATCAGCTCCATCTCCCGTGCTGCACCATCTGGCCCGCTTTCTTTGAAACCTGATGAGACTACTACTACAGACCGTACTTTTTTCTCGACGCCACTCTCTCAGGACGCTTGGAACTGCCACGGCCGGGATGGCGATGATGGCGAGATCTACTATTTCCGGGATATCCTTAACCGAAGGGTAGCAGGTAAGTCCTAGGAGTTCCCGAGTTTTCGGGTTCACCGGGTAGAGGCTGCCAGAAAATCCTGCCTGGAGGTTTTTGACGAGGTCGTTTCCGACGCTTCCCTCCCTCTCGGAAGCGCCAATAATAGCGATCGAGGTAGGCTCGAAAAGGGGTTTAAAATCCATAGGAATGTTGTTTTTGTAGCTTTTTTCGAGGCTTATATAAGCCCTTTTCCTATAGTATACCAGGCATTGACAAAAATGGAAAAAATTTGCTATGCTCATAGGTCAATAATTTGTGAAGTTACTCGCTATGCCTCAGTATTCTTTTCGGTCTTCTTCGTGGCTTTTCTATATGCTGGCACTTGCAATTCTGGTAGGAGGCCCCCTTTTGGCGTTTGGTTCCGGGAAAACCCTCTACGTAGACCAGGATGCCTCCGGTAAGGAGGACGGGTTCCTCTGCTCATCCCTACCATAAGATCGAGAAGGCTTTGGATAAGGCCAAGAATGGCACTACGGTCATCGTAAAGAAGGGGAAGTACAAAGAGAACGTAACGGTACCGGCAAATGTTAAGCTGGTAGGTGCGGACCGCGAAGATGTCGTGATCGATGGTGATAACGACAAGCCGACGGTTACATTGCACGATAACACCGAGCTTTCCACGCTCACTGTCACTGACGGAAAGCGTGGCGTCCAGGTGGACAACGACGCGAAGACCCACATTTACAATGTGACGGTCAAGTCAAGCGAAGGTGACGGTATCTATTTGGAGGCTGCCGCCGCGTGATAAAAGTCACCGAGCTCTTCTCGATAATGTGTGGGTAAAGGAGAGCGGCCGAGCCGGCCTGTACGCTGAAAAGCGTCAGGTGGATATTGTGAAAAGCACTTTCGAAAAAAACGACACGGACGGCATTCTCTTTGCTGCGGGCGTCAAAGCTTCTGTTGAGAAGACGCGTCTGCACGACAATCGCGGTACCGGCATGGTGGTAACCGTTGATGGTTCCAGTATCTGGACCAAAAATAACAGTGTTCGTTACAACCGCCGTGAGGGCTATGAAGTGAACGCCTACGGCGCGGCTGGAAATTTCGGGATCCGCCAGGGGCTCAATCGTGGGGAACGCTCGCTACGGCGTGGCCCGTATTGCCCGTACGCCTCAGGCTGTAAGAATTTCGGCAATTTTGTTCTACCAGAATGGTGGCGGCAATAAGATCTATACCGACAAAAATCAAAAGGGAATTATCTCTGACATTCTTCGGCTCTTCCTAATTCGGCGTTTTCCTTCAATCTATGAAGATCGCTTTCATCGGACAAAAAGGCATGCCGGCGCGTTCTGGCGGCGTGGAGAAGCACGTTGAGAATTTGGCAGTGCGTATGGCTGCCCTCGGTCACGAAGTGACCGTCTATTCTCGCACCGGCTTGGGCTCCGTCGACGAAACCTATCGTGGTGTGCGCATCTTTTTGGTCCCTATCATTGAGACCAAGTACTGGGCGGCCTTGAGTCAGTCGTTTTTTGGCGACGCTGCACGCGACTTTCCTCGGACGTTACGACGTTATCCATTACCACTCCATTGGCCCAAGCGTCTTCTCGATCATTCCGCGTCTGTTCCGTCCCGGGACACGCGTTATCGCTACCTTTCATAGCCGTGACTACTTTCATAAAAAGTGGGGTATTTTGGCCCGCTTTGCTTTGCGTTTGGCCGAATGGGTTACCTGTGCGGTGCCGGAGGAAAACGATCGTCATCAGCAAGACGCTCGCTCGGTATGCGCGCGATCAGTATGGCCGTGAGTTTGTGATGATTCCGAATGGGGCAGAAGTCCGGCGTGAAGAGCGTGCAGAGGTGCTCCTGGAGATGGGTCTGCGTCCCGGTCGCTACATGCTTTCGGTGTGCCGTCTGGTGCGTCACAAGGGAGTCCACTATGCCATTAAGGCTTTTCAGGAACTGGAAGCGCTCGGAAAACTTCCGAATAATTTTAAACTCGCTATTGTCGGCGACTCGGCATACAGCGAAGAATATGTCGACTATTTGAAGGCACTCTCTGCTGGAAATCCCAACATCGTGTTTTTAGGAGAGCAGCACGGCATCCAACTCGATGCGCTCTATACGCATGCCGCGTTTTTTCTCCAAACCTCTGAAGACGAGGGGTTGTCACTGGCTCTGCTTGAAGCCATGGGACACGGCCTGCTTTCTTTGGTTTCCGATATTCCTGCCAATCTCGAGGCCATCGGTACCGATGCCGGCGTGAGCTTCTCCAGCAAGGATGTCGAGGCGCTGAAAGAAAGGATGGCGTATTTTGTCAATCGCCCTGATGAAGCCAAAGCAATCGGTGAAAAAGCTATGGCGCGTGCCGAGGAAACCTATAGTTGGGATGCCATCACTGCGCGGACACTCGCTGTTTACGAAGAGACTCTCCAGATGGAGGCGAGCGGCGCGTGTGTGTTAACGGTCCGTCTTAAGTAATGTCCGCTATGCTGCGCCTCTCCTCTTTTCAAAAAATCTTTGTCGTCACGCTCGTATTCGTCACGGCGGCGAGTTTTTTGTTTTGGCTTGATTTCTTTCGGGCGTCCTCTGCCCGCTTAGAAATTCTGGTGCTGCCGAAAACGCAAATGGAGGAGGGCCGCCGAACGGCTCACTCGCCTATCTTTTCGGGGACGCTCCGCTTCTATGATCGCTTGCTGGAAACGCATGAAGAGATTACTGATGCGTCAGCAGGCCGCCAAGCGGATGACCGCAAGGCCTTTTGGCAGAATCGTGTGCAGGCGAGAGCGCAGCAGGGAAATGCTGTGTCCGTTACTTTTTTGGCTTCCAGCGAGGAAGAAGCGCGCGCTTTATCCCGCGCCTATTTCCAAACCCTTTTGGGACAGGCAAGCCTGTATTACAATCTCAAGACTCAGGTGGATATCCGGGCTGTGGATGGCCCCATCGTGGCTCCTCGTGTTGCTAATCCGTTTGGCTACATCACTCTCTCGCTTTTTTCGGGCATCGCTGTTACAAGCCTCTTTTTCCTGATTCTTCGTCTCTTCTTCGGCGTTGGCCGTCCTTTTCCACGCCATGGGGCCGAAAGCGATCTGCCGATCGGGAAATCCGTACCCTGGTTGCGGCCTGCCCATTTCACACCCTCTCCGTCGGCTTCTTTGGCCTACAAATCCGAAGAAAGCACACCTGAAAAACCCCTTGTTTCAAACACTTTTGATCAGGTGCTTTCTTCTGTCGAGCCTCATATTTCCAAGTTGGATACGGCGAGTGCTCCAGCCAACCTGCCGGTCGTAGACGAAGTCCCAGCCTTCCTTTTTGGCGATGGCAAACCCTCTCCGGAACCGGTACCTGAACAGAAAGAAGAAATACTGCTGAGTGAAGGTTCTGCGGGTGAGCCTACCGTTGAAGAATACAAGCGTCGTCTGAACCAGCTCTTGCGAGGACAGTCTTTATAACGCATAGTTTTCATATGGAGGGAAACACGCAGAAACGCCGTACCTGGCTTTGGATTGTGGGTGGAATAGTGGTGAGCGTATTTGTGGTAAGCTGGAATTCTGTTCTGGCAGATCCGGGCTGGGCATTTTACTTCTTTGGCACGTTTGTTTGGTTTATTGCCGGTGAGTCAAGAAACGCGAACCGATCTCGATACCGTGTTGGAGCTCGCGGAAGCCGTTTACAATACTACGCAATACGCAGGCGGCGCTCAGCATCCTTACTTCCGTTACGGATGTGCTCAAATATTTTCTCATTACCATTGCTTCCCTTTCTCTTCTGGTCGGGGGCATCGGTATCATGAATTCGATGCTTATTGCGGTCTCTCAGCGTATCCGAGAAATCGGCCTGCGTAAGGCCGTCGGAGCCCGTTCCCGCGATATCGTGCGCCAATTCCTGATCGAATCGGTTTTCGTGACGCTTATCGGCGGTATTCTTGGCATGCTTTGCGGAGCGCTTTTGACCTATGTGGCAAGCATTATTATCAGGGCGCTCGGCTACGAGTGGCAGTTCTTCGTTCCGCTCGCCTCTCTCTTGTTAGGTTTTTCAGTCTCTGTTTCTATTGGTATCCTCTTTGGCCTGTACCCGGCGTTCAAAGCAGCTCGCGTGAGCGCAATGGAAGCTCTGCGTTACGAATAATTCTATGCTTGTCTTTTCTGCCAAGAATCGCCGCGCTCTCTGGTTCGCCTTCAAAAGCGCTCGCTCGCATCTGGGACGGACCGGGCTTTCTCTTCTCGGTGTCGTGATCGGCGTCTTATCGGTAGTGGTGGTGATGGCGCTCGGCGATGGAGTAAAGGATTTCGTGTCTGGCCAAGTGGACACGTTCGGGGCCGATGTTATCCAAATCGAAGTCAAAGTGCCGAGCACTGGGAAATACTCGACTGCCAATGCGGGAAGCCAAGCGCAAGGCGTGCGCATTACGACGCTTACGCTTGATGACGAAGAAGCGATTGAGAAACTCCCGAATATCGAAGCGGCCTATGGCGGCTCGCTCGGGGCTGCACGTGCGACGCTTGGCAGTACCGGCAAGCAAGTTCTTCTTTTCGGTACGGGGCCGGATGCGCCCAAAGTGGATCTGAACCTGCGCCTCGAGCAAGGCCGCTTCTTTACGCGGGAGGAAGATGAAGGCCAGGCTCGGGTAGTGGTATTGGGAAGCGAAACCAAAGAAACGTTCTTCGGCGACCGTGAGGCCATCGGGGAATCTATTACGCTCAAAGGCGAGAAGTACCGAGTAGTCGGTATTTTAGCTTCACGCGGGACAGCTGGTTTTTTCAATCTCGATGCCGTTACCTACGTGCCTATCCAGACGCTGCAAAAGAAAATCCTGGGCGTTGATTACCTCCAGTTCGTTTCTGCACGCATGGCCGATGCGGACCAGGAAACCCGTACCGTGTTGGACTTGGAGAGTCTCATGCGCCGGGAGCATGACATTGATGATCCGGCCAAGGATGACTTTTCGGTCACTTCAACCCGCGAAGCCAAGGAGACTATCAATACCGTACTGGGGGGACTGACCATCCTTCTTATTGCGCTCACCTCTATTTCGCTCGTCGTAGGCGGTGTGGGCATTATGAACGTCATGTACGTATCGGTGACCG
The DNA here is from genome assembly GCA_037201605.1 of Candidatus Moraniibacteriota bacterium. GTDB lineage: Bacteria > Patescibacteriota > Minisyncoccia > Moranbacterales > UBA1568 > UBA1568. The sequence goes on from JBBCGM010000003.1 coordinate 29,651, forward strand.
AACGCACGAGCGAAATCGGCCTCCGCAAGGCGCTGGGGGCCACCTCTTCCGATATTCTTCGCCAATTCTTGGCGGAAGCCCTTCTGGTGACGCTGGCCGGAGGCATACTGGGTATTCTGCTCGGGGTAGGACTTTCCTTTGTTGCAACGCTTATCATCGGTCACTTCGGCTATCCCTTCACGTTACCGCTCTCGCCCGCTTCGCTTCTTGTGGGTGCACTCTTTTCGATTGTTGTCGGAGTTGCTTTCGGTCTTGCTCCTGCAGCCCGGGCAGCGCGACTCTCGCCTATGGAAGCCCTGCGGAGGGAGTAAGGTGCTTTTTCGCCGAAACTCGTGTAGGCTAGAGGAATGAAACTGCCCGTTTGGAAACCCCTCTATCTTTTTTTGCGCCTTTTCGGCTTGCCCGTCGTTTGGGAAACTTCGGTCGGTGCCGTAGTGTTTCGCTCCGAAGGCGCCAAAAGGCTCTATTTGCTTCTCCATTACCCTTCCGGCCACTATGACTTTGCCAAAGGCCACATCGAAGACGGTGAGACAGAGGAAATGACACTTCGGCGCGAAACCGAAGAGGAAACCGGTATTACTGAGCTCAAAGTTTCTCCTAGGCGTGTCAGCATTTCCTATTTCTACACCGCCAAAGGTAACGAACGCGCCCGGCGCATAAGCGAGAAGAGAGGTATCTGGATTTTCAAGACGTCCATTTTTATCCGGCCGAGACTCCCCAAAAAGAGATACGCCTTTCCCATGAGCACCGTGGCTTCCTCTGGCTCCCGTACCGCGAGGCGTTGGAGAAAGTAACTTTCGAGAATGCTCGCAAAGTGCTCTCGGAAACAGAGGGCTTTCTTTCAGGGGGACGCCACGCCTAAGAAGAAACTACAACATCCTCTCTTGAATACAGATTCACCTCTTGATTCTAAGAGCTCTTTGTGGTATTCTTTTTATTCAGAATATTCGCTATGCTGACCGTCAAAAACATCCGCAAGAACCAGGGAGGCGAGACCGTCTTGAAGAAGGTCTCTTTTTCCATTGGAGAGGGTCAGAAAGTGGCGCTCGTAGGAGAGAATGGCGTAGGCAAATCCACGCTCCTCTCTATTCTGGCAGGTGTCGAGACAGCCGACCGTGGCCAGATCCTTTTGCCTAACCGGGTTCTGATCGGCTTTTTAGCACAAGAAATACTAGCTGAGAGTACGGAGACGCTCAACGCCTACCTGCGCCGCGCCGCCGGCCTCACGGCTCTCGAAGAAGAAATGGAGAGTTTGCGTCCCCATTTGCCCGAGCCGCATGCCCAAGAGCGTTTCGACCGAGCCTTAGCGTCCTATGAACGCCTCGGTGGGCATGAATTCGGCAAGCGTTCCCATCGCGTACTCCAGGGATTGCATGTCAAAGATCTTGGGTCCGATCGAGTGGTAGATACTCTTTCCGGCGGCGAACGGCGCAAAGTGGCGCTGGCCGGAGCCCTTCTTTCCGGTGCTGACTTGCTCTTGCTCGACGAACCGACCAACAATCTTGACGCCCCAGCCCTCAAGTGGCTGGAGGGATTTTTGCATACTTCCAAAGCAACCGTATTGGTGGCTTCTCATGACCGTACCTTCCTCGATGCCGTCGTTACCAAAGTGCTCGAGATCGACCGTGCCAAGCGTGAAACGACTATGCATAACGGCAACTGGAGCAACCTACGATGAAACCAAGCGCCACCGCCTACGCCGCCATCGCGAGGAATACAATCGTCAAGAAGTCGAAAAGCGCCGCCTGTTCGGGAGCGGCGAAGAAAAGCGCGATTGGGCCGAGAAGGTGTGGGATCAGCCTGCTCCCGATACCGACAAGCTCGCTTCTCACTACAAGAAGGAGCGCGCGGCCAAGAAGTTCAGCGCCTCAGCTCGCGCGCTCGAAGGACGCGCCAAGCGTCACGATCGTATCGATGCGCCCTATGAGCGAATGCCACTGGTGCTTGATTTCGGCGCCGAGGCACTTGCAGGCAAAGCAGTCGTGAGCGGCAAGAAACTGGTTTGCGGCTATCCGGAAGGCTTTCACACGACACCTCTTACCTTTGCTTTCAAAGCAGGGGAAAAAGTAGCGCTCCTCGGCGACAACGGCGCCGGCAAATCTACGCTCCTCGCAACGCTTACTGGCACTCTGGCGCCCCTTGCCGGAGAACTTTTTATAAATGAAAAAGTCCGTTTCGGATTTTGAACCAAGAGCATGAGCGTCTGATCCAAAGCGAGCGCGATAAAGTCAGAAGCATCTTTCACAAAGCGCTTGCAGATACTCCTGATTTCGACCCAGAGCGTCTCCCGTTTGTTTTCCATGAAGCCCGCCTACCGCTCGATCTCCTCGACACGCCGCTCCGCTTCGTCAGTCCCGGCGAGCGCGTGCGCATCCTACTCCTGCTTCTCGTGCTGAGGCGCGTCAACTTCCTCATTCTTGACGAACCTACTAATCATCTGGATCTTGAGGCTATCGAATCTCTGGAAGAGGCGCTCAACGCTTTTCCGGGCAATATTCTGCTTGTGAGCCACGACCGCCGCTTCCTAGAGTCGGTACATATCGACCGCACTTTGGTAATGGAAGAGGGGAAATTTTCCAAGGAATAACTTTTTGGCTCAGAAATTTGCTTAGATAAGGGCTTTTCGGGTATACTTGGCCCATGAAAAAGCAGTCAAAACTCCGCCTGAAATTCGGCGGTGTCCTCTTGCTGGCTCTTATCTCAGCCATCCTGAGCTTTCCACATCTCGTCGGCTTTATCCCCCCTCTTTCCCGGGCGATTAGCGGTTTGCATATAAACCGCGGTCTGGATCTGCAGGGCGGTATTCATTTGGAATACGCGGCCGATCTCAAAGACATTCCTTCGGAAAGGTGGATGACGCTATGGCCGCAGCGGAAGCTGTCATTGAGCGGCGCGTGAACGCGTTCGGCGTGGGCGAACCGCTCGTGCAGCAATCGCGCTCCGGATCGGAGCGTCGTATTATCGTGGAGCTGCCCGGCGTCAAGGATATCGAGCAGGCCAAAGAAATGATCAAGGAAACGCCGTTCCTGGAATTCCGCGAGCCGGCCGGCCCTGAGGTGCAAAAACAGATTGACGACTACAATGCCGAAACCAAGAAGAAAGCCGAAGAACTTTTGAAGCAGGCCAAGAGCGGCGCTGATTTCGCCCAGTTTGCCAAAGACAACAGCGAGGATCCCGGCTCCAAAGACCAGGGAGGGGAACTTGATTTTTCCAAAAAAGGCGCTTTCGTACCCGCATTCGACGCGGCGGTCTTCAGCGATAACTTTCCGAAAGGATCGGTGTATCCGGAACTCGTCGAATCCGATTTCGGTTGGCACATCATCAAAAAGATTGATGAACGGGGCGAGGGCGATAATCGTGAGGTAAAAGCGGCCCATATTCTGCTTACCAAGCGCTCGCTCAATGATTCGCCTCTCCTGGCTTACCAGCCGACCGGCCTTTCGGAAAAAACCTCAAGACGCGTATGTTGATTACCAGACCCAGGGTGTCGGGTCACCGCAGATAGCGCTCCAGTTCGATGAAGAGGGGACGAAGCTCTTTGCCGACATTACCAAGCGCAACGTGGGCAAGCCGGTCGCTATTTTCCTCGACAATGAACCGATCACTATTCCGACCATTCAGCAGGAAATCGTAAACGGCCAGGCGGTCATTACCGGCGATTACACCTTGCCGGAAGCCAATGACTTAGTGAAGCGCCTAAACGAAGGTGCGCTTCCTGTACCGATTGAGTTGGTCGGCCAGCAGAGCGTGGATGCTTCTTTAGGGGAAGTGGCGCTCCAGCACAGCTTGCGAGCGGGACTTATCGGGCTTATTGCGGTAGCCGTCTTTATGCTCATCTATTACCGCTTTCTCGGCCTCATTGCGGTTTGGCGCTCCTTCTTTACACCGCTTTGCTATTTTCTATTTTCCGGCTCTCGGCGCTCACGCCTTTTCCTATTACCGTTACGCTCTCGGGTATTGCGGGCTTCATTCTTTCTATTGGCATTGCTGTAGATGCCAACGTCCTGATTTTCGAGCGCACGCGCGAAGAGCTCTCCTATGGCAAAGGGGCTATCAAATCCATCAAGGAGGGTTTCCGGCGCGCCTGGCCCTCGATCCGTGACGGCCATGTCTCGACGCTTATCACCACCTTCATCTTAGTCGGGTTCGGAACCGGCTTCGTAAAGGGCTTTGCCTTGATTCTGGCGCTGGGCGTTCTGCTCTCGCTTTTTACGGCAGTAGTCATCGTGCGTGTTACCATGGAATTTCTCGTGAGCGATTGGATGGAACGCCACCCGAAGGTGCTCGTCACTCCCAAGAAACCGCTCCCCAAAGAAGACTAAGCATATGCTCCAAATCATCCAAAAAAGAATATACGCATACGCCTTCTCCATCCTGGTGACGCTTGTGAGCATCGTGGTGCTTTTTCTGTGGGGACTGAACTTTGGAATCGATTTCCGCGGAGGAACGCTTATGGAAGTGCGCTTTGCCCTGAGTCCCGTGCCGGAAGTGCAAACCCTCGGCGCAGCGCTTGCCCCGCTTGACCTCAAGAGCCTTACTATCCAGCCTACGGCGGAGGGACGGTCCTGCTTCGCTATTTGGCTTCCGATGAATCAGCGAACCAAAGCGTTTTGGAGAAACTCAAAGGCATTGACCCAGCGGTGACCCAGCTGCGCACGGACTTTATTGGCGGATCAGTATCTGACCAAATTGAACGCCATGCTATCCAAGGCACGATTCTCTCGATTATTGCTATCGCTCTCTATATTGCATGGGCATTCGCGGGGTATCAGGGACCGTTACTTCGTGGGAGTACGGTCTCGGTGCAGTTATCGCGCTTGCGCATGACCTCATCATCACGCTCGGAGTATTTGCGGTGCTCGGCCACTTTTACGATGTAGAGGTAGGCGTGCCGTTTATTGCGGCGCTGCTTACTATCTTGGGTTACTCTGTCAACGACACGATCGTGGTCTATGACCGCGTGCGTGAGAATCTCCAGCGCACCGGGCGCAAAGTCTCTTTTGAGAATCTGGTCAATCGTTCGCTCAACGAAACCCTGGGCCGATCCATCAACACTTCCATGACCGTTATCATTACCCTCATCGCTATCGTGATCTTCGGCGGCGAGAGCATACGTTATTTCGGCGTCGCGCTCCTGGTTGGCGTCGCCTTCGGAACCTACTCCTCGGTCTATATCGCTTCCGCTCTCCTGGTGACGCGCTATACTATGAAAGAACGAGCGAGAAAAGGCGAGCCGGGCCTCTGGTCTCAACTTCGTGCCCGCCTGCCCTTCTAACTGTTATTTTTTCCGTTGCGTATGTGGAATCCTTTTACCAAGAATCCCGAAAAAGCCGAAGAGGAAGAAGATGAGCTAGCGAAGCTTGCTGCCATGCCAGGGATGCCTGATACGAAAGACATGGGCGTGCTTCAGAAGTTTGCCATGAAACGTTTAGCCAAAATGAGTCCGGAAGAGCGCCAGAAGACGATGCAAAAAGCCATGACGCCTAAAAATATTGCCAAGCACAAGGATGAGATCATTAGTTCGCTCGAGGCTATGCGCAAGTCGGGTCAGATCTCGGATGACCAGTATCGCCTCGCCAAAAAGCGTTTCGGATTGTAAAGCGCCATGGGAACGCATCTCCCCATCGCTATTGTCGCCTCATACCTCTTGCTGATTCGAGAAGGCAAAGTGCTGCTCGCCAAGCGTATCAATACCGGCTATTGGGACGATTACTACGGGGTGCCAGCCGGGCATGGAGAAGAGGGTGAATCTTTTTCCGCCACGCTTATCCGAGAGATTGAAGAAGAAATAGGGGTCCGTCTGGACAAAGAAAATATCAAACCGGTCCATATCATTCATCGGAAAGGGGAAGACGGGTCTCTGCGTATCGAAGCATTTTTACAGCTGATGAGTGGACGGGGGATATCGAAAATAAGGAGCCTGAGAAATGCAGCGAGCTTAATTGGTTTCCCTTAACCGCCCTGCCTGAGAATACCATTCCCTATATTCGGCAGACGCTTCAGTGCATAAGTCAGGAATCTGGTATCGTGAAGAAGGCTGGTAAAAAACCTATGGAAAATAAGGAACAAAAAATTGAAGAGCTCTTGAGCCGCGGCGTCGCCGAGGTGATTGATCGTGAGCATTTGAAGGCGCGCCTGCTTTCCGGAGACAAGCTCCGCGTAAAGCTTGGCATTGATCCGACGAGTCCTAATCTGCATCTGGGGCGCTCCATTCCGCTTTTGAAGCTCCGCGACTTCCAGGAGCTTGGCCATACGGCAGTTTTTATCGTTGGTGATGAGACCGGCAGGATTGGAGATACTTCAGATAAAGAATCTGAACGCCCCATGCTTTCCGAAGAGCAAATAAAGGAGAATATGCAGACGTACCTAGATCAGGCTTACAAGATCCTTGATAAAGAGAAAACGGAAACTCATTATAATTCGGAGTGGCTCTCAAGGTTGGGCCTTATGGAACTTGCCAGAATAGCCAATCTTTTTAGCGTGAAAGAATTTGCCTCACGCGAGGTCATAGCGCGGCGCTTGGATGCAGGACAACGAGTTTCTTTTCACGAAATGATGTACCCTCTTTTCCCAAGGATACGACAGTGTGGCCGTAAAGGCTGACGTAGAGCTTGGCGGGACTGATCAGCGCTTCAATCTGTTGGCTGGTCGTCATGTCCAGCCAATGTACCATCAGGAGCCCCAAGACATTATGATGACCAACCTGATCCTTGGTACGGACGGGCGCAAGATGAGCTCGAGCTGGGCCAATACCATCAACCTGACCGAAGCTCCCAACGATATGTTTGGCAAGGCAATGGGCATACCGGACGAGTTGATCGAATCCTATCTGATCCACTGCACGCGTATCCCATTGGAAGAAGTAAAAAGTGTCGTGGCTTTGCCGCCCCGCGATGCCAAGCTCTTTTTGGCAGAAGCATTGGTGACGCTCTACCACGGAGCCGACGCGGCTCAAGCAGCCAAAGAATACTTATTACCACTTTCAGTGAAAAAAAGGTGCCTGAGCAAGTGCCGGAAGTCAAAATCTCTTCAGAGATGCCACTTATCGATGTTTTGGTAACGGCAGGGCTTGCTGAGAGCAAGAGCGACGCTCGGCGTAAAATCGAACAGGGAGGGGTATCTATCGAGGGAGAGAAGCTCAGTGATCCAGAAATGACCCTTCCTTCCGGTACCATACTCAAAGTTGGCAAGAAGGATTTTATCAAAGTCGTTTTCTAGTTTTTTGGAGAGCCTGCGTTTTCCGTTTAGAATGAAACCATGTCGCATCCCGAAGATCTTTTGGTAACCCAAGCCCTTGAGGCCCTCGGCTCCATAGCGGACCAGCAGGCGCTTGCTTTGTGGCAGCAGCAATATCTGGGCCGCAAGAGTGAGATCGCTTCACGCTTCTCGGCCTTAAAGACGCTCCGGCCCGAAGCCCGTGGCCGTGAAGGCGCTGCTCTGCAGAAAGCGCGTACAGTGCTTCAGGAAGCTTTTTCCGTACGGGAGCAAGAACTGGCTTTCGGGACTACGACTTCCGAAGACGCTATCCCTTTCGATGTTACGGCACCTGGAACGCCGGTATCTACCGGTCATCTGCACCCCATCACACTCCTTGAAGAGCGGGTGGAAGAAATCTTCGGATCTCTCGGCTTTGATATGTACGACGGGCCAGAGCTTGAGACCGAACACTACAATTTTGATGCCCTGAACTTTCCGCCTGATCATCCGGCCCGCGATATGCAGGACACGTTTTGGGTCAAAGCACATGCCAAAAAGGCTAAGAAAGGCGAACGACTCCTTTTGCGTACCCACACCTCGCCCGGCCAGGTACGTTATATGGAGCGCCACAAACCGCCGCTCCGCGTCGTGGTGCCGGGTCGCGTATTCCGCAATGAGGCAACCGATGCTTCTCATGAACACACATTCCATCAGTTCGAATGCCTCATGGTGGACGAGGCGGGTATCGTGACCGTTGCTACATTCAAGCACTTGGCAGGACTCTTTTTCGAGCAGTTTTTCGGTCGTAAGGTAAGTGTGCGCTTGCGTCCAAGCTTTTTCCCCTTCACCGAACCCTCTTTGAATTTGATATTACCTGCGTGCTCTGCGGCGGTAAGGGCTGTGCTGCCTGCAAGAAGACTGGCTGGCTCGAGATCGGCGGGGCCGGCATGGTCAATCAGCATGTGTTTGAAGCAGCCGGCTATCCGCGCGGCAAATACCAGGGCTTTGCCTGGGGTTTCGGCCTGACGAGACTTGCCATGATGAAATACCGTATTACCGATATCCGGCTGCTCATGAGCGGCGATCTTCATTTTCTCAAGCAGTTCTAGAGTATGAAATTCAGCTACCATTGGCTTAAAGAGCTCTCCGGCACCCGCAAATCACCCGACCAACTGGCGCGCTTGCTTATGATGCGCGCTTTCGAAGTGGAGTCGGTCGAGCGCGGGGAGCTTACTTTGGAGAATCTTGTTATCGGCGAAATCGTGGCGCTCGAACAGCACCCTAATGCAGACCGTTTGAAAATCGCAACCGTCCATACGAAGGGGGAAGACCGCCATGTGATTGTCTGCGGCGCCCCGAACCAAAAAGTAGTCGTCGCGCTTCCTGGAACAATTCTGCCGGGTGACATGAAGATCGAAGAGGCGAGCTTGCGGGGAGTAGTGTCCCAAGGGATGCTTTGCTCCGAGCGCGAACTGGGCCTGGGTGATCGTCACGAAGGCATCTTGGTTTTGCCTGCAGACGCGCCGCGCGGAGCCCTGTTTGCCAAGCACTACGGTATTGCCGACGCCGTGCTCGATATCAAAGTTCTGCCGGATCGCGGCTCTGACGCGCTTTCCTACCAGGGAATGGCCCGCGAGATCGCGGCTCTCGACGGCTATGCCCCCCGCTTTGCCGAAGCAGAAAAGAAACGTTTGCGCATTCCGGCGTATAATCGCGCTCCCAGGGTCGCAATTGCTGACAAGACGGCCTGCGTCAGATACCTAGGCCTCTCTATCAAGGGCGTCCGCGTGACACCATCGCCCTTCTGGCTTTTCCTCCGTCTTTTCCAATCAGGAAAAATCTCTCGCAACAACGTAGTCGATCTGACCAACTACCTGATGCTTCTTACCGGCCAGCCCCTCCATGCGTTTGATGCCGACAAGCTTTCCGGAGGCATTGCTGTCCGGCGCGCCAAGAAAGGGGAGCGTCTCAAGCTGCTTTCCGGTGAAACCATTCGTCTTCATCCAGAAGACATCGTTATTGCTGATCAGAAACGCGCGCTCGCTCTTGCCGGCATCATGGGCGGAGAATCTTCGGCCGTGAGCGACAAGACCGAAAATATCTTCCTGGAACTGGCGGTCTTTGATCCCGCTTCCATTCGCCGCAGCCGTGTGCGCCATGGGCCTTATGACGGATGCGAGCTACCGCTACGAGCGCGGCCTTGATCCCAATCTGCCAGGAGAAGTTGCGCCCCTTGCAGCCGAGCTCTTTACGGGCGTTTCTGGAGGCAAGCTGCTCGGTCTCCGGGATCTTTACCTGAAAAAACCGCTCGCCCGCCGCATCAAGCTCGATCTTCTCCGCGTTGAACAGGTACTGGGCGAGAAAGTCCCTCTTTTTGAAGGTGGTGAAGCTCCTTGCCCTTCTGGGTCTCAAAGTGAAAAAGAAGGCGTCTCTTGCCGTGCTCGAGGTGACGGTGCCAACGCGCCGGCCCGATCTGCGCGACGAATGGGATCTGATTGAGGAAATCGGCCGTATGCGCGGCTATGAGAAGATTCTGCCGGCTATTCCATTGCTTCCTCCGACGAAGCACTTTCCCTCTACCCGTACACGCGAACGGGATCTCAAGAAACTCTCGGCTCATCTCGGTTTTTCCGAGGCACTGACCTATTCCTTCTACAGTATGCCGGAAGCGCAAGCCTTCGGTCTCAAGCCGAAAGCTCATCTCGAGCTAGAGAATCCTATGAATCCCGATCAGGCTCTTTTGCGCCGTACGCTGCTCGTCAATCTGCTCCGTACTGCTGCCGAAAACGCCCGCGCTTTTGACAGCGTCGCGCTCTTCGAAATCGGCAGTGTTTTTGGGGAGGGGAGTAGCCAAAAATAAGAAACTGCTCGAAGAGAAGCGCACGGCTTGGGTAGAAGTGTATGAGTCTGGGCGCCAAGCCTCGAGCCCATTCTTTCTCTTGAAGGGCAAACTTGAAGCCGCTCTTTCGGCGCTTGCGGCTGATCCTGCCGAGCGTGCCGATTTCGTCCCTCTTTCCAAGGATGAATTAGATGCCTATCCATTCCTCGATCCTGTTAAGAGCGCCAGTATTTCCCTTGCGGGGGAAAAACTCGGGGTCTTAGGTGAAGTGCGTGCTGCCGTGAGCCGTGAGCTGAAACTTGCTAAGCGGCCGGGTAGCCGTTTTTGAAGGCAAACTCTCGGCACTCCTTGCATTGGGGCGGGCCGAGCACTTCTACCGACCCGTCTCGCGCTTTCCGGTGGTACGTCGCGATATCTCCTTTTCTTTTGCTCCCGATATGAGCGTGGGCCCGCGTGCAAGCACTTCTTTTGGAAGGCGCCGGCAGCCTTTTGAAAACCGTGACCCTCTTTGATATCTATGCGGGGGGAAGGGGAGAAGAGTCTTGCTTTCCATCTCGAATTCGGTTCTGACGAGCGTACGCTTACCATGCAAGAAGTCGAGGAGGCGTTCCGGAAGATGGCCGACCATGTGACCGAGAAAACCCGCGGCCGCTTGCGATCCTAAGGCTATGCGGATCGCCCTTGTCCATGATTATCTGGTCCAGTACGGCGGAGCAGAACGCGTGCTCGAGGCCTTTCGCGAACTCTATCCCCAGGCGCCGCTCTACACGCTTCTCTACGACCGGGAAAAAATGCACGGCAAATTCGCCGACGCCCGCATACACACCTCGTTTCTTCAGCGCCTGCCATTTTCCCGTACGCGCCACAGGCTCTTCCCCGCCCCTCATGCCGCTTGCTATCGAGCAGTTCGAGTTTGACCAGTACGATGTCGTGCTTTCCGATTCGTCAAGCTATGCCAAGGGCGTGATTACGGGTCCCGAGACGCTCCATATCTGCTATATGCATACGCCCATGCGCTATGCTTGGGATGACTGCCAGAAATACACGACCGATTTCGGTTTGCCGAGCTTTGTCAAACGCGCGGTGCCGTTCCTCATGAGCCCGATTCGTCTGTGGGGATTGGGCCTTCAGCTAAACGCATGGACCTGATCATTGCGAATTCCCGCTTCGTCGCGGGCCGCATCGCCAAGTATTACCGGCGCGATTCAACCATCATCCATCCGCCGGTCAATGTAGAGGAATTTGCCGTAAGCGAGAAACGCGGGGACTACTTTCTCATGGTTGGGCGCCTCATGGCTTACAAGCGCCACGACATCGCTATCAAGGCCTGTAATCGTCTCGGATTACCGCTGAAAATCATCGGCCGCGGGCCTGAATTTGAGCGCCTCAAGAAAATAGCCGGTCCGACGGTCGAATTCCTCAGCCGCGTGCCGGATGAGGAACTCTCGCGCTACTATGCCGAGTGCCGCGCCTTTATCTTTCCCCAAGAGGAGGATTTCGGTATTGTGGCGATCGAAGCCATGGCATCCGGCCGTCCGCTTCTTGCCTATCGGGGCGGTGATATCGTTGAACATCTGCAGGAGGGCGTGACGGGCGAGTTTTTCGATGAGCAGACGGTTGATTCCTTGACTGAAGCGCTCAAAACGTTCGTGCCTGAGTCCTATGATCCCGAAGCCATTCGGGCCCGATCGCTTGCTTTTGACAAGGAACGCTTTAAGGCTACAATAAGAGGACTATGTTGAACGTGCCTTCCAGGCGCACGGGAAAAGCAGCAAACTTTCTGATCCTACCCCCTAAGAATTGCCGTATGGAACTAAGAGAATATCTCGACATCATCTGGCGCGACCGCCGCTTTCTGGGAGGAGTTTTTTTGCTCGGTTTGGCCTTAGGGCTGCTTGTCTTCCTCTTCCAGCCGGTGCGCTTCCAGGGAAGTCTGCTCCTCAATATCGGCCGCAGCGTCAGTGCCCAGGCCCCTGTTTCCGGTGAATATACCTATGACGATTTCTACCGTCTGCAGGCGGATGAACGCTTTGCGGATACGGTGGTGCGCTGGCTGCAGTCGCCCCGTATCATAGAGGATATCAATCATGAATTTGCAGCGCATATGGAGGGACCCGGCGCCAAGAGTTTTCACGCCAGCCGTTTGTCTTCGCAGGTGGTCGAAGTCACCTTTACGCATCCCAATCCGCACGCTCTCGCCCCGCTTTCCGATGCTTTGGTCACGGTTTGCTAATCGCTACACGGATTCTCTCAATCGGGGGAAAACAGCCAGGATGGCTGGTTCGTTGTTTTGGGGTAGTGGACCCGGTCGTGACCGATGCTCGTTTAGCAGCTTGGGAAGACGCTTCTGGTAGGGAGTGTCCTCGGTCTCTTTGCCGGTTTTCTCGGTGTTTTTCTTACGTTTTTATCTCAAAACCCCTCCCTCGAATGCGCATCGGCATTGATATCCGGTGCTTTGCGGAGGGCAGGCATACCGGCGTTGAAGAATATACGCGAGAGCTTTTGCAGGAGCTCTTTCGCCAGGATCAGGAGAACGAATACGTCCTCTTCTTTAACTCGTGGAGCGCTCCCCGCGCCGACTTTTCGTGGATCGATGCTTTTCCGCACGTGACCTTACGTGTTTTCCGCTATCCGAACAAGCTGCTCAATCTCTCCCTCTGGTATCTGCGTCGTCCTTATATAGACCGCTTGCTCGGGTGGCGTAGATCTCCTCTTTGTTCCGAATCAGAACTTCGTCGCTGTCTCGCCGCAGGCCAAATTGGTAGTCACTGTCCATGATCTTTCGGCTAATATTTTCCCCCGAAACCTTCTCCGTCAAACAGCGCCTTTTGGCACTTCTTCGTCAATCTGCGCTCCCTGGTGCGCCGCGCTGACGCCGTGATTACAGTCTCGCGCTCGACTGCCGATGATGTGCGCATTCGTTTCCACCTCTCGAATTCCAAAGTCCATGTGGTTCCCAGTGGTTTGCATTCGCGCTTTCGGGGTGATAGATCGCAATACTTTGGGCCTGGTTGATATCCAGAAGCGCTATCAGCTGCCTTACCGCTATATCCTGTGTTTCGGTACCTTTGAGCCGCGCAAAAAACATCCTGGCTGTCCTTGAGGCTTTTGAAATGCTCCAAAAGCAGGGTGGCCGGAGTGCCGAAGCGCACCTGGTGCTGGCGGGGAGTCCAGGCTGGAAAACGTCTATGCTCAAACGGCGCATCGAAGTGTCGCCTGCCCGTGCCAAGATTCATGTGCTCGGATATGTGCCAGAGGAAGACAAAGTCGCTCTGTATAGCATGGCGAGCGTTTTTGTCTATCCGTCATTTTACGAAGGCTTTGGCTTTCCGCCGCTCGAGGCACTCGCCTGCGGCGTACCGGTTATCACCTCGCATTCGTCGTCGCTGCGGAAATCGTGGGAGATGCCGGCATCCTGATCGATCCTTATCAGCCCAACGAGATTCTCCTAGCGCTTCAAGCAGTACTCGACAGCCGGGAACTCGCCGCTACCCTGATTGCCCGGGGCTTGAAACGCAAAGAGCGCTTCTCCTGGGCTACCGCTGCCAAGGAAACGCGCGCCGTCTTCCGTCGCCTGCTCAAAAACGCCTAAGCGTACCTGGTGGTGTGCTAGAGTGGAAGCGCAAGCCCCTTTGCCTAAACCTATGTCCCCAGTACTACAACCCGCTCCGGACCCGCAATCTTTTCGATCCGTATAGCAAAACGCCCCTTCCAGCTCTCGCGCAGCAAGCTCGAGCTCTTCATGTCTTGCCCGCGTTGCTTCTATTTGGATCGGAGACTCGGTACCGCCCGCCCCCCGGGTTTCCCTTTTTCCCTCAACTCTGCTGTAGACACCCTTCTTAAGAAAGAATTCGACCTTCATCGAGCCCAGGGGACTGCGCATCCCCTCATGGAAGCCTACGGTTTGGATGCCGTACCCTTTCAGCACCCCAAAATGGAAGAGTGGCGCGATTCGCTGCGCCGCGGTATTCGGGCCCAGCATGAGGAGAGCGGGCTTTCTCTTCTCCGGCGGCGTAGACGACGTATGGGTCGCACCGGATGGCGAACTCATCATTGTGGATTACAAGGCAACGTCCAAGGACGGCGAAGTAACGCTCGATGCCGAATGGCAGGGCGGGGTACAAGCGTCAGATGGAAATGTACCAGTGGCTGTTCCGCCGCAATGGCTTCCGAGTGTCGGATACCGGCTATTTCGTCTACTGTAACGGCCAGACCGACCCGCAAAGCCTTCGACGGCAAGCTCGAATTCACCGTCAAACTCATCCCGTATACCGGAGACGACGCATGGGTATCCGATATGCTGGTGGCAGCCCGCGCCTGTCTGGAGGCTTCTTCGTTGCCGGAAGCTCATCCCGAGTGTGATTACTGCGGCTACCGGGCCGTTGCCGCCCGCCACGAGGCAGCAGGGGCAGGGGATAGCAATCTGTACAAGAAGCTCCAGAATAGCTAAAATAAAGCAAAGCTAAGCCAAAAAGCGCCTGTCTATGCCAGAAGATGCATCTTCCCTTGAGCCTATCCGCCACTCTTTAGCCCATATTCTTGCGGCTGCTGTTTTGGAATATGATCCGCGAGCTTTGTTGGGCGTAGGTCCGGCTATCGACAACGGTTTTTATTATGATATTCAGTTCTCGCAGCCTTTCTCCGAGCATACCTTGCCGGAGCTCGAGGCCCGCATGCGCGAGATCATCGCGGGAAAACCTTGATTTTACGGGCGAGGAAATTTCGCTGGGAAAAAGCACATACGCTTTTTGCCGACCAGCCTTTCAAGCTCGAGCTCATTGCTGATATTGCGGAGCGAGGTGAAAAACTGACTGTTTACGCGACTGGTAAAATTTTTTCCGATTTGTGCCGAGGCGGTCACGTGACCAATACGCGTGAAATCCCAGCCGATGCCTTTGCGCTTTCCCATATCGCTGGTGCCTATTGGAAGGGGGAGCGAGAAGAATTCGATGCTGACGCGTATCTACGGCTTGGCATTTGCAACGAAAGAAGAACTTGATGCTTATCGTCATAATCAGGAAGAGGCGGAAAGAACGCGACCACAAGAAGTTGGGAGTCGAGCTCGATCTGTTTTCTTTTTCACCCTTAGTCGGGGCCGGGCTGCCCCTGTGGTCGGCCGCGCGGCACTATGCTCGTAATCTCCCTTGACGCCTACGTTTGGGAGCTGCGCCAGAAGGCTGGCTATGAACAGGTCGAGATCCCGCATATCACCAAGAAGGATCTCTACGAAATCTCCGGCCATGGGGAAAAATTCAAAGACGAACTTTTTCGTATTACGACGCGCGAGGGCCACGAGTTTCGCCATGAAGCCGATGAATTGTCCTCACCATACCCAGATCTACGCCCGGCGTCCTTGGAGCTACCGCGAATTGCCCCAGCGCTACGCCAATTCCACGGCTTGCTACCGCGACGAACAGACAGGGGGAGCTTTCCGGACTTTCTCGTGTACGCGCTTTCACTCAAGACGACGCTCATGTCTTCTGTCGCATGAGCCAGATTAAAGAGGAATTCCTGAAGGTATGGGATATTGTCCATGACTTCTACGGAGCGTTCGGTTTTGATCTGCGCGTCCGTATCTCCAAGCACGATCCGGGGAGCCCCGAGGCCTATCTGGGAGACAAAGAATCCTGGGATTTTGCAGAAAAATGTTCTTGAAGAAATCATCAAAGAAAAGCAAGTGGACTCTTTCGTGGGTGTCGGAGAGGCTGCCCTTTTATGGGGCCCAAGCTCGACTTTATGGCGAGTGATGCGCTCGGCCGTGAGTGGCAGATAGCCACGATCCAGCTCGATCTCAATATGCCGGAGCGTTTTGACCTGACATGCACGAACGAAAAAGGGGGGAGCGCGAGCGTATCGCCATGATCCATGCTGCTATTATGGGGTCTCTCGAGCGCTTTATCAGTATCCTGATCGAACACACAGCTGGGAACTTTCCAGTACGCTTTTCCCCTATCCAGGTGAGTATTCTGCCCATAAGTGAGGGAGCAACACGAATACGCCAAATCCGTCGAATCCGAGCTGAGCAAAAGAGGCTTACGCGTGGAGCTCGATGCTTCCAATGAAACGCTGGGCAAGAAAGTGCGCAATGCCAAAGCCTCCAAGGTCCCATATTATATTGTCCTCGGCAAGAAAGAGGTGGAAGCTCAAACCCTTTCCGTTGAAAGCCGCGACAACGGCCCCCTCGGCTCTCTCTCCACCGACGACTTTATTGCCAAGATTGAGGCTTAAAGAGAGTTATTCTATGTCAGTCAAAAAATGGCCGGTAAAGAAGCGAGAGACCGTCTTTCAGAAATATGGTAGGGGAGTAGAGCGTGTGGATTTTGAGCTGCCCAATGGGGAAGTAGCTGATTTCTATGTCAAAAAAGAAAAAGATAATGTCTGTATCTTGGCTTTAACCAGAGACAAAGAAGTCATTCTAGCGAGACAATTTAGGCCCGGCCCGGAAGAAATTCTATTCGAACTGCCAGGGGGCGGCATTGATGCGGGGAGAAACGCCAGAACAGCAGCGATAAGAGAGCTGCTTGAAGAAACGGGGATACCAGGGGAATATGCAATTTGTGGCCAAAGCGCTCGATTGTGGCTATTCCACAATGCACCGTAATTGTTTTGTCGCTACTGATTGTGAGAAAGTAGGGGAGATCCAGAATACTGCTACTGAGCACACAGAGGTGGTTTTAATGCCTCTTGATGACTTTCGTAAGCATCTACGAAGCGGCCAATTGACCGATATCGAAGTCGGTTATCTGGGATTGGATTATCTCAGACTGCTCTAGATAAATTTCGATATAATTTCCCTATAAATAGGGGATTTTTTACTATTGACTTTTTCTATAAAAAAGGAGTATAATGTTAGGTCACGCTAAAATGCCGGTGATAACAGTTCTTCACAATCAGGGAGGAGGCGCATGTTTCGCCGGATCAGGATTATATTTCTTCTGGCCTGCGTCTTCTTGGCTTGGGCCAAGGGTGCAGATGCCAAGGACTTCAATGTCTATGGCGAGGTCACTCTCGCCTCAAGCTACACCGATGACGAGCTGTCTGTGTATACGGACGGGCCGGTCATTCAGCCCGAACTCGTGCTCTCGCATGAGCCATCCGGCTGTTACGGGAGTATCTGGGTATCGCGCGGGCTCGCCAAGTCTGCTGGTGACGAAACCGACTTTACAATCGGTTGCGAAAGAGACATCGCCAAAGATGTCACAGAGCAGCAGTTTCGGTAGCCTATTATGACTACAAGGGAACCGGGACAGCTGTCGTTTCTGCGGGCCTGAATTACCAAGGCGCTTCACTCTCAGCGGAATACTACATTCCCAAAGAGGGGTTTGAAGCTCGCGGTCTCTGGCTCAAAGCCAGTTACACTCATGAGTGGGACAAGCTTTCCCTGACCGGAAGTCTGATCCACGCCAAGGGCCCCTATGACGGCGTGCCGGACTATTGTGTGGTGGCAGGCCTCAAGGGCGAATATGCTCTGGATGATCATTGGACCGTGTCGCTCAGTGGCCAGGTACCTTTGGCCAAAAAGAGTTCGGACGAACGCCAAGCACGCGCCGTCGCCTCACTTACCTGGAGTTTCTAACATGGAACTCACAACTAGCAGCTTTCTCCGGAGAGCTGCTTTTTTCTTTGTTATGATTATGGTATTTTTAGGGCATGGATAGGAAGTCAAAATTTTTGACGGCTTTGTATATTTTACTAGCCATAGGGGGCATCGGTTTTACCTATTATAAGTACGTTATTGAGCGTAATTATGTGGTAAAGCTTCAGACGCCGTGTGATCCCACAACGGAAATTTGCTATGTGTCTTATTGTGATCCAGAGGCTGAAGATGCAGAGTGTACGGGAAACGCAGAGGAAGACACCACCTACTATAAGATTCTCTATCGTAAGGCTGTTAATATTCCCGCTTGTGAGCCTGCGCTAGAAGGAGATTGTGACAAAGTATACACTTGCTCTGAGGAAGAAGACGCTTGTGAACTCATTTCCTGTGATCCAAGTGCTCTTGAAGAGGGGGGAGGAATGCAGTGATCCCGATACCTATAATGCCTCTCATTCATCGGCTGAAGAGGATATTACTGAAGATGGCGGGTGAAACTCCGGAAGCCGATGAGCCAGGAGAAGAACTAGAAGGTACGCAATCAAGTGATAGCGAGGTGACACTTCCTATTACTGAGCCTGAGAGCGCAGATACAGATACTCAAGGACCTGTTCAGGAGTAAATTTCCCCGTAAATAAGGGGATTTCTTTATGCGTTTGATACCCTTGACAAAAGGGTATTTTAGGTATATAATAGGGGGTCAGTATTTTAAAAACCTGAGAGGAGAAATCTGATGCTTGCTTTGCCGGAAATTGCCGGCATCGCAGCCGGGTCTCGTATCTTTTTTGGTGGGTCATGGTCTGGTATATGATCACCATTGTTCGTAAGCGAAGAAAAAACGAAACCCCATCTGTTTACTTGGATAATTTCTTCTGCTATGGCAGGAATTACCCTTGTTTCGTACTGGGCTGCAGGGGCACAAAATACTGTTTATGTGCTTCTGGGAGATTTTGTTGCTTTTTCTATTATCGCGCTTCTCGCGTGGAAGTACGGGAACGGAAGAAAGTTTACCAGATTGGATTACTTCTGCCTTATTGCCGCTTTCATCGCTATCGCAGTGTATATTGTATCGCACGACCCTCTTTGGGTGTTGCGAGCGATGCTTGTTGCGGAAGTTCTTGCCCTTGTTCCCACTATGCTTAAGAGCTGGGAGCATCCAGAGGAAGAGATTTCATAGCCTGGACGGGCACCTGCTTGGGTAATGGGCTCAATTATTTTGCTATCGACTTCATGGTTGAGGCGGAAATCACCTACGTCTACACGATTTTTCTTGCAGACATAGCGGTTTTGGCTTTTGCTTCTTCGAGGCTTGGCAAAGGGGAAACTACGGGACAGTGTCTTATCTTGACACTGTCCCTTTTATTTACTTCTTAAATGCTCTTTGCTAGGCTTAGAAGGAGAATTGGGTTTGCTTTCGAAACCGAAAAACTATCTGGATATGACTAAATGGTATATTGATCAGTCGCTTATTCATGGCGATGGAGTGTTTGCGAAAAAAAGATTTAAAAAAAGGTGAAATCATATTCCTTCTAAAAGGACCTTATAAAACATATTCTAAAATTACTAAGGAGGAGCTTTATAATACTCCCAATTGGATTGGGATTGACCGCCTCGTATGGATTGATCCAAAGACTCCTGCAGATAAAATCAATCATTCTTGTAATCCCAATGTTGGGATTAGGGGCCGAAAACAATTTGTAGCTATGAGAAATATAAAGAAGGGGGAAGAATTGAGCTTTTGATTACTCAATATCCGAAGATACAATCTGGGAGATGAGATGCAATTGTGGAAGCAAAGACTGTCGCCTGATCGTGGGATCAATTTTTACATTACCGGAGAAGACATTTCGAAAGTATTTGCCATATATTCCTACATATTTCCAAAGGGTATATAATGTGAGAGCCAAGTACTCCACTATGACAAATCTTCTTGCCTGTGACTGGGCTCCTTCCTATTATTATCTCTTTTTCTCAGAGAATGTTTTTGACCCGCTCATATACTATTCTCATTTAGGTCCAGTACTCGCCTCATTAACCTTATTTTTTTTTCATTTTCTTTGCTAATCGTAAAGATTTCATTAATCGCCTACTTCTAACGATTATTCTTTTTTTCTGCGCCTGGTCTCTTCTAGATTTGTTTCTCTGGGCAAGTGAGGTATCCGAAAATATAATGTTCGCATGGTCTATTCTCGTCTTTTTTTGAAACGGGGATCTATTTCTTTAGTTATTACTTTGTTTATTACTTCATACATAAAAAAGACATCTCTTTTCGGGACAAGTTTTTTCTCTTACTTCCTATTCTTCCATTAATTTTTCTAGTCGCCTCTCATTATAATTTAGAGTATTTTGATCTAACAAATTGCGATCGGGAGGCCTTAGAGGGACCATTGTGGAAATTCATATATATTTCTGAGGCTTTATACGTTTTTCTTATTCTATTTGAACTTATCAGAGCTCTTCTCTACAAAAAATATCTTGGAAGAAAGAAAGAAATTCTTGCAGTCTGTTTAGGGGTCATATTTTTCCTAGGTTTTTTCTCCTGGGGCAATATCATTGGAAGTTTATCGAGTGACTGGTCCGTTGCTCAGTATGGCCTCTTTGGAATGCCCATCTTCGTTGCTTTTCTAGCTTATTCTATTGTCAAATATCAAATTCTTGATATTAAAACACTTGCGGTCCAAGTTTTAGTTGCAGCTATAACTATTCTTGTTGGTGCTCAATTCTTCTTCGTTAGAACACCACTTAATCGTTCTCTCACCTTACTTACCCTGGTGTGTATCTTAGTTTTTGGGTACATGTTAATCCAGTCAGTCAAGCGTGAGATACAGCGCAAAGAGGAACTTCAAAAAATGGCGGATAGTTTGGCACGGGCCAATGAGCGTCTCAAGGACCTGGACAATACCAAGTCCGAGTTCATTTCTATAGCTTCCCACCAGTTACGTACTCCTCTGACAGCCATAAAAGGCTACATCTCACTCCTCCTTGAGGGTTCCTATGGAAAGGTGCCGCCGAATATTCAGGATGTCATGAATAAGCTCTACTCGGTTAATGATCGTTTGATCCAGCTTGTAGAAGATCTACTCAATGTCTCACGCATCGAAGCGGGTCGTATCCAGTACAATTTTGAAGAAACCCAGTTGGAGCCCCTAGTGGCAGATCTGATAGATGGTTTCAAGGTAGCAGCTAAGGATAAGAAGCTTACACTCAAATTGGAACTGCCTGAGCATGGCTTGCCCAAACTCCTGGTTGATCCCAATAAGCTGAAGGAAGTGCTTTCCAACCTGATTGATAACGCCATTAAATACACGAAAGAGGGTTCTGTCGCTATATTGCTCCAGCAAAGCGGTCCGGCTATTCGCATCCAGGTCCAAGACACCGGTATCGGTATGGCGCCAGAGAACAAGGCTCATCTCTTCGAGAAATTCGTGCGTAGCAAGGAAACCAGTCGCATGGTGGTAGGTGGTGCTGGGTTAGGGCTCTTTGTAGGCAAGAGCTTTGTCCAGGCTATGGGTGGCCGTATTTGGGCCGAATCGGAGGGTCCTGGTAAAGGGTCTACCTTTATCGTGGAACTGCCGCTCGTTAACACGACTTCCAAGGCTGGTAAGATCGAAAAACCCAAGTAATAAAGGAAAATTTGCTTTCTCCTACCTCGCAGGCTATCCTAGAAACATCCCTATGCCCAAGATTCTCTTTGTCGAAGACGACCCGTTTATTGCTGAGATCTACATCAAGAAGTTCGAAAGCTCGGGTTTTGAGGTGAAAAACGTAGCCACCGGTAAAGCCGTCCTTAAGGCTATCCAGGAGGAGGATTTTGATTTGACCCTTCTTGATTTGGTTATCCCAGAGCTTTCCGGTATGGAGGTTCTAGAACAGCTCCAAAAAAATGCTCAGGACTACCCCAAACGTTCCAAGGTTATCGTCTTTAGCAACCTTTCCAGTCCCGAGGATCGCCAGCGTTGCTTGGATCTTGGGGCAGACGGCTTTATTTCCAAAACAGAATTCTCGCCTTCGCAGGTAGTGGATGAAGTCAATCGCTTTCTGCGCCAATTTAACGAGCAGAACAAAAACCACGCTCGCCACACTTCTTCCGAAAACGGCGAGGCGGCAACTTCTAAAAACAAGAAGATCCTTTTCATCGAAGACGAACCCGTCTTTGTGGAAATGTTTACCAAGCGTTTGCGCGATGAAGGCTACGAAGTAACGGCCAAGCATGATGGTATAGAAGGTTTGAAAGAGGCTTCCCTTGGCGGCTATGATATGGTCATCTCCGACATTATGATGCCGGGCCTTAATGGTAAAGACATGGTCCACCAATTGCGTGAGACGGAAGAGGGTAAAAACGTCCCTGTCATTTTACTCTCGGCATCGGTCGAGATTGATGAAATGGAAGAACTCTCCAAAGCCGGTATTGCCAATCATGTCTTCATGAAGACCCAGATTACCCCGAGCGATCTGGTCTACGCCGTCAATAATTTTTTCGCCGCACAGTAACTGAAACCATGGAAGCACGAGAGCGTACTCTGATTGCCGCTTTGCCAGATAAAATAGGTGAAACGGTACAAGTTAAGGGCTGGGTGAGTACCCGCAGAGACCACGGCAAGCTGGTCTTTTTGGACATTCGCGACCGCAGCGGTAGCGTCCAGACCGTTATCCTTCCGGATGCAACCGAAGCTAAGGAAGCAGCTGAAGGCGCTCGTGCGCAGTGTTCGGTGGAACTTGTTGGTCTCGTCAAAGAGCGTCCTGCCAAGGGTGAGAATCCTGGTCCGCTCGATGGCATCGAAATCGAAGTAAAAACGCTCCAAGTGCTTTCTCAGCCGGTAGCTGATCTGCCGATTGATGTTTCGCAATCCGAGATGGGCCTGCAGCTTGATACATTGCTTAATTATCGGACGCTTGCTCTACGGAATGACAAAGTGCGCAGTATTTTTGAAATTTTCTCCGAAATCCTCGCTGCCTACGAGACCCATATGCGAAAGGAGGGATTTCTCGAGATCAAGACGCCCAAGATCGTTGATGCCGCAACGGAAGGGGGAGCCAACTACTTCAAGATCAACTATTTCGATCGCGAGGCGTTTCTGGCCCAGAGCCCGCAGTTCTACAAACAAGCCGGCATGAGTGCTTTTGAGCGCGTCTACGAAATCGGAACGGTATTTCGGGCTGAGCCCCATTTCACTACGCGCCACGTCAACGAATATACGGGTTTCGATGCCGAGATGGGTTTCATTGAAAGTGTCGAGGATGTTATGGCTGCTCTAGAAGAAGCTATGTTTGCGATTTTCGAGCATGTGGGAGAGAACTGCAGCCAGGCGCTCGAGCTCCACGCGGCAAGTGTTCCCAAACGCCAGTCCATTCCGCGTCTACGTCTTTCTGAGGCAGTCAAAATTCTGCGTAAGGAATATGGCAAGGAAACGGAAGGCGAGGATATCGATGGGGAAGGCGAGCGTCTTATCTCTGAACATATTGCGAAGGAATCCGGTTCTGAATTGGTCTTCCTGACCCATTACCCGACCGCCATCCGCCCTTTCTACAGCATGCCGAGCACCGATAATCCCGAATACACGGAAACTTTTGACCTCCTTTTCCGTGGTGTCGAAATTGCTTCCGGCGGTCAGCGTATCCATACGCCGGAACTTCTCGAAGAGCAGATCAAGAAAAAGGGCCTCAAACCGGAAGACTTTAAAGACTATATTGATATCTTCCGCTTCGGCACTCCTCCGCATGGCGGTTGGGGCCTGGGCAGCGAGCGTATCATCCAAAAAATCCTGGGGCTCGGCAGTATCAAGGAAGCGGTTCTCTACCCCCGCGATGTCAAACGCCTTACGCCGTAAGGAAAAACTTTTTTAACTTTTACACACTATGTTTCTCTTTCCCGTAGCTTGGCTGATAGGTATTTTGGTTTGGAGGAAGGCAAAAGGCGAGTTATCGCTATGGAAAACGTTTGCCATACTGACCTTATTTTTTATTGTATCCTACCCATGGATAGCTCTTGGTGTCATGTTTGGTTCGTCAAATAGTCAAGTAGAAATCATAGCTGCAGACAGTTTTCTTTATGTGCTGCTGGCAATCTTTGTACTGTCTGCAGCAGCTAGTAAGTTTGGTAAAAAAGGTCTCGTTCCTATGCTTTTATTTGGAGGTAGCGGTTTATGGTTTCTGGCAATGATTGTAGCAAGCTATGTCATTGAAGGGCGCGTAATTTTCTTTACTACAAGGTAGGGTCCTTGCTCAGTATCGGGTGAAAGGAGTACCCTAGAGGTACTTTTATTT
>JBBCGM010000004.1:0-34400 GCA_037201605.1 Candidatus Moraniibacteriota bacterium
ATGCCGCCGGCTATTGCGTACCCGCCGGTTCCTCCGCCCTCGTGGCAGCGTTTTGAAGCGCCTGTTTCTGCGATGCCTGCTCCTTCGCATCGCCTCAGACGCCTTCTTCTGATTTTCATCGGCATCGGACTCTTTTGCGGAGGGCTTTTCTTTGTCGGCAGGCAAGCAGCTCTTCATGTTCAGGCTCGAACCGAGGCGGGCTATGGCTCGCTCGAGCAAGCTGCCAAAAGCCTAGCCCAGGATGATTATGCCGGTGCCACAGAGGCGTTTGCGGCCGCACAAATTGATTTTGCGAGTGCCAAGCGTACCCTAGGCTTTTTCGGGGGAAGCGCGCTCGGTATAACGCGTTTCGTTCCCGGACTCTCTAAGCTCTCAAGCGGCGAACACCTTATATCAGCCGGAGCGCATATTTCCGAGGCCGGACCTTCGCTCGTAACCGTTGTCAAACATTTGCACGGAGCCAAAGATGCCTACAGCGACGGAGTCACCGTGTCTTTTCTCGGTATTTTGAAAGATGTAGAAGGTCCTCTCCAGACAGCCGGCACGGAACTTCGTGCTGCTGATGGCGAACTTTCCCGCGTAAACGAGGATGATCTGCCGCTCGACAAGCGTCCCGTTTTCCTTTCGGCTAAAGCCCATTTGGCGGCGGGCACCGGATTGCTGGAGGGGTTCCAGAAGAATGAGGTAGTCCTCCGAGAACTCTTGGGCGGCAATGGACCTCGCAAGTATCTCTTTCTTTTCCAGAATAATCATGAATTGCGGCCTACAGGCGGCTTTATTGGGACCTATGCGCTCCTTGATATGAATGACGGGGTAGTGCGGGATTTTTTTGTGGACGGCATTTTCAACCCCGATGGCCAGCTGAAAGAGAATATCGTCCCACCCGAACCTTTGCAGAAAATTTCCGCTGGCTGGAGTTTGCATGACTCAAATTGGTTTCCTGATTTTCCCACGTCTGCGGAAAAAGCCATCTTTTTTTACGAAAAAACCGGCGGACCGACGGTGGATGGCGTTATCACGGTAACGCCGGCGGTCCTGGGCCGTCTGCTTGCTATTACCGGTCCGATCGCACTTCCTGACTATAATATGACCGTTGATCAAGACAACTTCATTCCGGCTATCCAGGAACAGGTTGAGGTGAAATACGATAAGACGGAAAACAAGCCGAAAGCAGTCTTGGGCGATCTGTCTGAAAAACTCTTCGAGCAGGTTTTTGCCACTCAGGATCCAAAAAAATTGTTCACTTTCGGCAATGCCCTTATCGCAAGCCTGAATCAAAAAGACATCCTCCTCTACGCGCGCAACGTCGATGCCCAGAAGCTGATCGCTGACGCTGGTTGGTCTGGCAAACTCGCTTCGCCGCCGAGCGATTACCTGGCCGTTATCCATGCCAACATCAACGGCTATAAGACCGATGGCGTTATCGATGAGAAGATCGAGCATGTTTCCGAAATCGCTCCCGACGGATCGGTCATTGATACGGTCCGCGTGACACGCACGCACAAGGGCGGCAATACGCCGTATGAGTGGTGGAACAAGGTCAACACCGACTACATGCGCGTCTACGTACCGGAAGGAGCAGAACTGCTTTCGGCGTCTGGCATGACGTGGGAATTTCCCAAAGCACCGCTCGACTATGATGCCTTGGGCTTCCGGCGTGACCAAGAGGTGGAAGCTATTGAGGGGAGTGAGCGAATCGACGAAGCAACGGGAACCCGTATCGGTACGGAGAGCGGTAAAACCGTTTTCGGGAACTGGGTCTACGTCAGTCCCGGGGAATCTGTAACGGTGGAATACCGCTACCGTCTCCCGCTTACGGTCCGTGCCGGCGCTGAGCATCAGGCGTCCTTCTCGGTCTTTTACCAGAAGCAGCCGGGTACGCCGGGCAGCGAGCTCGTCTCAACCATTCGCTATCCGGCTTCCTGGGAGAGCGTTTGGCAGACAGGAGGGAATTTGGTACCGTATGACCATATTCTCATTCTTGAAGACGCCCTGGTAACGGACAAATTTTCCGGATTGGTTTGGCGTCTTGATCACTAGATATGGTTGCAAAGATTGTCCGAAAAATCGCGTATTGGAATAATGCTTCTTCGAAAACAATCGGAGGGGCAGCCCTTCTGATTGCGCTTTCCGGCATTGCGAGCCGCCTTTTAGGCTTTGTGCGCGATCGTATTCTCGCTACTTCCTTCGGCGCAGGCGATGTCCTTGACGCCTACTATACGGCCTTTCGTATACCGGATCTGCTCTATGGACTGCTGGTAGCTGGAGCGCTCAGCGCTGCTTTCGTGCCGATCTTCACGGAACTGGTGACCAAGCGGCGCGAAGAAGAGGCTTGGCGTCTTACTTCCGCACTTTTGATTTTCCTGCTCGTAACCCTGGGCCTTCTCGGGCTGCTCGGTATTCTTTTTGCGCCGGCGCTTACGACGCTGCTCGCTCCCGGTTTTGGGGCGGAAAAAAAAGAACTGGCGACGCTTTTAACGCGAATCATGCTCCTATCACCGGTTTTCCTGGGGGTGAGCGCGGTATTCGGCGGCGTGCTCATGTCGTTCAAGCGCTTTCTGGCCTATGCCTGCGCTCCTATTTTTTATAACCTCGGCATCATTTTTGGAGCGCTCTTCCTGGTACCTTCTTTCGGGGCCAAGGGTCTCGCCTGGGGAGTCGTATTGGGAGCTTTTCTGCATATGGCGATCCAATACCCGGCGCTCCGCGGTACCGGTTTCCGCGTGCTGCCGGAGCACCGTTTTATATGGCGCAATCCGGCCGCGCGCCGCGTCATCGCTCTCATGATTCCGCGTTCGCTCTCGATGGGGGTGAGCCAGGTCAGTCTGCTCGTCATGACCGCCTTTGCTTCGACGCTTGCTTCCGGAAGCCTTGCTGCCTTCACCTTTGCCAATAACATTCAAAGCGTCCCCTTAGGCCTCTTCGGTATTGCGTTTGCTTTGGCGGTTTTCCCATCACTCAGCATCTATGCGGCTGAAAAGGAAGGTGCCAAGTTTTTCCAAGCGCTCTGCGGTACTGCCCAGCGCATCCTCTTTTTCGTGGTGCCCCTCTCCTTTGCCATGGTTATTTTTCGGGCCCAGTTCGTGCGCGTTATCCTCGGAGCTGGTCAGTTCGATTGGGAGGACACGATCCTCACGTTCGAGGTCATGAAGTTTTTGGCATTGAGCCTCTTCGCCCAGAGCCTCATTCCGCTCTTCGCCCGGGCCTTTTTCGCGCTTCAGAATACTAAAACGCCTCTCTATATCGCGCTCGCAAGCGAAGCGGTGCATATCGCCTTGATCCCGTTTCTCTTGCCCTACTTCCAGGTCCAAGCGCTTGCCATTACCTTTTCTTTGGCGAGCGTGCTCAATGCGGGACTGCTCTACTGGTATCTGCGCCAGAAAGCCGTTTTCTGGGAGGATCGGGCTTTTATGGTGCCGGCCGCCAAGATTTTTTCTGCCGCCATTCTGGCCAGTCTCGTGGCTCAGCTTTCCAAGACCGTCTTTGCTCTGACCACCAATGAGCTCGATACGTTTATCGAAGTCTTCCTTCAGCTGATAGTCGGGCTCTTGATTGGCGGGGGAAGCTATGTTTTCTTCGCCTACTTGCTTGGCATCCATGAACTGGATATGGTCAAGCGCTTCGTCTTTTCCCGCCTTCTGCGCCAGCCTGAGAAAGCAGTCCTTACCGAAGACCATCCTGAGCGGGGAGACTGGTAATTATCGTTCTGTGAGCCTTGCCTCAACCGCTTTTCCTGGTATAATAGGGTGCTTTTATGAGGCAATCCAATATCCGCAATTTCTGTATTATCGCCCATATTGACCACGGCAAGAGTACCTTTGCCGATCGGTTGCTTGAACTTACCCGCACCGTCGAAAAGCGCAAGATGAAAGCGCAGCTTTTGGACCAGATGGATCTCGAGCGCGAGCGCGGCATTACCATCAAGCTTCAGCCGGTACGCATGCATGCCGAGTACGGGGGAGTGGAGTATGAGCTCAATCTCATCGATACGCCGGGACACGTGGACTTTCATTACGAAGTATCACGCTCCCTGGCCGCAGTCGAGGGAGCTGTTTTACTGGTGGACGCAACCAAGGGAGTCCAGGCGCAGACGCTCGCCAATTTGTACCTCGCTATTGAGCAGGGGCTCGAAATCATTCCCGTCATCAACAAGATTGATTTACCCAATGCCGAGGTAGAAAAGACGCGCGCCGAGATTGCCCACATTCTAGGCGGCGACCCGGCAGAAATCCTGCTTGCTTCCGGTAAGACGGGGATGGGAGTAGATGCAGTGCTGCAGCGCATTATCGAACGCGTGCCGGCTCCTGGCGGAGACGAAGACGCGCCGCTTCGCGCTCTTATTTTTGATTCCGTCTACGATACCTACAAGGGAGTAGTAGCCTATGTCAAAGTAGTGGACGGGCGCGTCTCAGGCGGAGAGATGCTCCATATGCTCGCTACCGGCAAAGAAGGGCCGGTGGTGGAAGTCGGTTTTTTCGCTCCCCAGATGATAGCGGACAAAACGCTTGCGGCAGGCGACATCGGCTATCTGGCCACCGGCCTCAAAGACGTGGCCTACTGTCGGGTAGGTGATACCGTGACGCTCCACACCAAAGCCGCTACTCCCGTGATAGCGCTCTCTGGCTATCGCGAGATCAGGCCGGCGGTCTACGCGAGCTTTTATCCGCTCGAAGGAGATGACTACGCGCTCATGCGCGATGCGCTGGAAAAATTGAAATTAAACGACGCCGCCTTCGTTTTTGAACCCGAAAGCAATCAGGCTTTGGGCCGGGGCTTTCGCTGCGGTTTCTTAGGACTTTTACACCTCGAGATTATCCAAGCGCGCCTCGACCGCGAGTTCGATCTCATGCCGACCATCACGACACCCTCCGTTGTCTACGAGCTCCAGATGCGGGGCGAAACAGAGCGCCACGCTCTCTATGCACCTGCGGATATGCCCGATCCCGCCGGTATCGAAACCATTTATGAACCCTTTGTAGCGCTCTCGATTGTGGCGCCGAGCGAATACCTCGGAGGCGTCATGACGCTTACCCAGTCTATCCGTGCCGAATACAAGAATACCGAATACCTGGACGCCGAACGCGTACTCCTTTCTTTCGAGGCGCCGCTGATGGATGTCATCGTCAATTTCCACGATGACCTGAAAAGCGTTTCC
This sequence comes from Candidatus Moraniibacteriota bacterium, assembly GCA_037201605.1. GTDB lineage: Bacteria > Patescibacteriota > Minisyncoccia > Moranbacterales > UBA1568 > UBA1568. Next base: position 5,156 of record JBBCGM010000004.1, read on the forward strand.
TCAGGCTACGCTTCCATGAACTACGAAGAGATCGGCTATCGGCCAAGCGACGTGGTCAAGCTCGACATCCTCGTTAATGAAGATCCGGTCGATGCTTTCGCGCGCCTGATACCGCGCAGCATTGCGCATACGGAAGGCAAGCGGGTGGTGGAAAAATTGAAAGAGGCTATCCCGCGCCAGAATTTCGCCATCAAGCTCCAGGCCGCTATCGGCGGCAAGGTGGTGGCCCGCGAAACGATTGCGGCCTATCGCAAAGACGTGACGGGCAAGCTCTACGGAGGCGATTATTCGCGCAAGAAGAAACTTTTGGAAAAGCAGAAAAAGGGCAAAAAAAAGATGCGCGAGATCGGCAAGGTCTCTATTCCCTCGACAGCCTTTCTCTCCGTTTTGCGCAAATAAAGAAAGAACCCCCGCAAGCCTTGGCTTGAGGGGGTTTTTCGATCCGATGCTCTGGCTGAGAGCTGACTAAGAAGTCAGTCGTGCGAGCACAGAGCGGGGCGGAGAGGAGGATGATTCGGGGCACAGCGCCACATATTTGTTCCCGTCAGGGGCGTAGACCACGCCCGTATCGTGGCGGATGAGGCCGGAGCAGCCGGAAGGCCTCACGCCTTCATATTGAGCAGCGATTGCCTTCGGGCTTGTGCCTGCGGACATGCCTTGTCCGACGGCCACAAAGGCGCCAATGCCGATAATGACAGAGAGGCCAGTCCGGAGGGAAACCTTGCCCTCCTGATGCTTGTCAGAGTCTTCTTCCATGACAGAACTTCCTTTCCTGAATGTGAGGAACTATATCTGTAATTATACACCTAAAAGCGTATTCTGTCAATAGGGCACGGGACTGCGAGCAGAGATGCGTGGAAACGAAAAATCCCGCCCTTGGCAAGTAGCCTGGGCGGGATTTTAGAGGGTCAGTTACGGAGTGCCGGCACAGAGTTCTGCATGTCCATGATCCAGTTCCGGATCAGAGCTAGCCGCCGCGTTTCCGGGCGGACACGGGTCCTCGAACGTATCGGTCGCCGAGACGGGTGCCCCGGTGCCGTAGAGGTCCTTCGAGCGCGGCCGGTCGGAAAGGTTGCTTGCGAAGATAACCCCGATTACCACACCGCAGATAATCAGGAGGACAGTCGTCAGCATTCCTTTTTTCATGACATGATCTCCTAGAGAGAAGGAAGGACTGTTCACGGTATAGAGGAAATTCCTAGAATTGTCAATAGGAAAAAGCCACCGTAAAAGCAAAAACCCGCCGGAATTCCCGGCGGGGAAATAACAAAATGACAGAAATTACGGCGATGCAGCGGTGTCCGGTTCGCACATCACGAGACCGAATTGAGTGTTGCAGGGTCCGAAACCCTCGGGCAACGGCGTCGTCGATCGGGACGCCTTCTCAACAATCGCTAAGCCGCTAATTATAAGAAGAGCGACTGCGAGATGTCGTCCAAATCGGATAAGGCTCGATTTTCGAGGCCGGCCGCCAAAGACGCTCACGAGGTGATCAAGCTTTTCTTTACTGGTGATCTTGGTCATCGTAACCTCCCTGTTTGCCAAGATGAGGAAAGAACCACGCTACGCCTGTTTCTTTCTTATACCTCCTCGCGACACGTGTCAAATGCGCATGTTTTTGATATACTGTTTTCATAACTTTCTTTTTTCATGCGTATGGCTGTAGAGTTTACCGACACAAACTTCGAAAGCGAAGTGCTTAAGTCTGAAAAGCCCGTTCTTGTCGATTTCTGGGCACCGTGGTGCGGACCGTGCCACATTATCGCGCCAGTTATCGAAGAACTTGCGACGGAAGAAGGCGGCATCAAAGTAGGTAAGTTAAACGTAGATGACAATCCGGCTATCGCATCGTCTTATGGCGTGATGTCTATTCCGACTCTCAAGATCTTCAAGGGAGGCAAAGTGGTCAAGGAGTTCATCGGCGTTCAATCCAAAGAGACGCTCAAAGGAGCGCTCGCCGAAGCGTAAGCCAAACAAAGGAGGGATATGAAAATCTACAAGGAGCGGGTCGAGTTCGAGAGCCACACACAGATTGAATTCATCGACATTACCGATCGCATCGAGGAAGTCATCTCGCGTTCGGGTATCCGAGAGGGCCAGGTGCTTATATATGCGTCGCATACGACGATGGGTATCGCCATCAATCACAATGAGTCGATGCTCATCCAGGATTTTATGCGTCTTTTGTACCGTTTGGTGCCGGTAGATGACCAATACTCACACGATCTTTTCGAATTGCGCCGTGATTCCGGTGCCGATGGCCGCAGCAACGGCCACTCGCACTGTAAAGCGCTTCTGGTTGGTAATAGCGAGGCCATCCCGATCGAGCGCGGTAAAATGATCTTAAGTGAACGCCAGAGCGTGTTTGCGATTGACTTTGACGGTGCCCGTCCGCGTGATGTCGTTGTCCAGGTCATCGGTCTCTAAAAATAGTGCGCTTCTCATGATCAAGCAGGCCAAGCGCCCCTCTGTCCGAAACACATCTCGGAAACATGCTTCTCAAGCCCTCTCTCCCGCAGAGGCTTTCCTTTTCATAGAGCGTAAGGCCTTTGTGCCAAGCGAGTTTGCCTCATTGGCAACAAGCGATATCCCGCTTCCTCTCGGCGGTGGACGAGTTATGCTTCAACCCAGCGTTGTGCGAGTGCTGGTAGAAATGCTCGCACCGGAGCCTGGCCAAATCATTTTGGTCATCGGTGCCGGCTCAGGCTATGTGCCGGCACTTCTCGGGGCTATGGTAGGGGAAACAGGCCGGGTAATCGCTTTTGAAGAAGATAGAGAGCTCGCGGCCCTTGCTAAAGAGAACTTGGAGAAGTTTTCGCTGCTTCGCCAGGGAGTGGTAGAACTACGGGCCGAAGATGGCTTTCGCTCTCTTACTCCTCACGCTCCTTATCATGCTATTCTGGCTTGCGGTACCCTCCCTGAAGGAAGTGCCTCGAGTACGGATCTCCTCGATGCCCTGAGTCCCGGAGGCCGGCTGATCTATCCGTCAGGCGAATGGCTCTGTATGGCGCACAAGAACGCCTTCGGCGCCTCCAGGAAGCAGACCTTCAAAGGCTTTTCCTTTGCACCGCTCAAAGGGTAGAATAGGAGTAATCTTTCCGCTATGAAAATCTTTCTCATTATTGCCGCTGCTCTCACCGTTCTCGTTTTCGGAGTGATGGGTTTCTTTACCTACCAAGCCGCTTTTGCCCGTCCGCATCTCGGCGAAGAGACGCGTTTTGTCGTCAAGCCCGGCGAAAAACTCCCCGAGCTTGCCGCCCGCCTCGAGGCCGAAGGCATTATCGTTTCCCGTCTGGCATTCCTGTTCGAAGTAGTGCGCGAGCATAAGGTAGGGCAGGTGATCGCAGGCGTATACTTGGCGGATAATACGACCACTGCCAAAGAAATTATCCGGCGCATTACGACCGGAGATGCACTTTCGCGGGATTTGCAGATTACTTTCCCCGAAGGTTTTTCCGCAGCCCAGATGGCTCTGCGTTTGACGGAAGCGGGCCTTCCAGGGGAGGCGTTTCTGGGTCTTGTGCAAAAGCCAGATCCAAAGTGGCGCACCGACCACGCCTTTCTTTCCAGTCTGCCTGCTGGAGCAAGTCTGGAAGGTTTTCTCTTCCCGGATACCTATCGCTTTGCCCCCGATGCGACGGCAGAGGATATCGTGACGGCTCTTCTGGATAATTTCGGAGAAAAGCTCCCGGAGGGACTCGAGCGGGACCTGAAAATGCAGAACAAAACGCTCTTTGAAGCGCTGACGCTTGCGAGCATTGTCGAGGAAGAGGGGCGTACCGAGACCGATCGTAAAATGATCAGCGATATCTTTTGGAAGCGCTTGGCAAGCGGTCAGCCGCTCCAGAGCGATGCCACGATCAACTATATCCATGGCACGACCAAGGATCAGTCTTCCTATGCTGACCTGGAATCGACGTCTCCCTACAATACCTATAAGTATGCGGGGCTCCCGCCAGGGGCCCATCTCCAATCCCCGGCCTCCAGTCTCTTGAGGCAACCGTCTATCCAACCCCCAATCCGTACTACTATTTCCTGACCAATCTCGAAACGCGTGAAACGGTCTACGCCCGTACGTTCGAAGAACACAAACAGAATCGCGCCGCTTTAGGGCTCTAGCACTATGCACAAGATCCTGGCAGAACGCATCGGCATCGCCTCTCTCCTGCTGCTCGGTCTGTTCTCATTTGCGGGCTGGTACGCTTTTTTCCACCAATCTTTCGCTGCCTACATTTCCGGTACCCAAAGCATTCTGCTCGGCTTTTCGCTCGCAGGGACCTTCTTTTTTCTCGGGGCCCTCGTATGGATACGCGAAGCGAACTCATCTGCGGATCGCTTTTGCCGTTTGTGCCGGCCCTCTTTTTCTTTCGCGAGCCGGCTGTTGCCATTGCCATCGTACCCGCCTTTCTGCTGACCCTCCTTGCTATTCACGGCATCCAGGCTGAAAAGCGCGAGCGTATCCGCTTTCAGTATTTCAAGACCGCCCAGCCGGCCAGTTTTTCTTCATTTTGGCTCTTGCTCTCGTTGTGGCAACCGCTTCTTTCTTTATCGTCTCCCGCGCTTCCTGGGAAGAATTGGTGTCTCGTTTCCGCCTGGGTGAAGGGGCGGCTACCGTGCTTCTCAAGGGGGCGAGCTACTGGCAGCCCGAGCTTGGCCAGGTCCAGAATAACCAGGTAAGCGTCAAGACCTACCTGCTCGATCTGGCTCGCGAAAAAGTAGTGTCTCGGACCTTGCCCACTGATTCATCCGAGCCTGCCTCCGAGAGCGTACGGCCGTTTGCCTTTGACCTTGATTTAGTGCCGGGCCTCGAGCGAGAGCTTTCGGATAATGGCATCACGCTCGAACAGGTACTCGGGGGCGGTGAGGCAGAGCGCCGCTACTTGGATTTGGGCGAGGAGCGGCTCGGTATGCTTTCGGGGGGAAAGCGTACGCGACGGTGACCCGATGGATCTGGTTTTCGCTTCCGTCTTGCGCCGCCAGATCACCAATGCTTTCTCGGGGACGGAGGGCTTTGCCAATCTTTCGGCGCAGACGCTCCCGTTCGCCCTCTCGGTGGTTCTTTTTCTGGCGCTGCTCTCTATCGGGAGTGTGCTCGGCTATCTGTGGATAGCGCTCGGCTATCTCGTCTTTCTTTACTTGCTCAAAACCGACCAGCTCGAAATCGTGACGCACCGGGAGCCGGTGGATGAGCTCGTGAGCGCCGACCACTGACCAAAAAATTAGCACTCAGCGCTAGGGATTGCTAGTTCTGTTTTTTGGCGCTATACTGGGGTATATTCTTTTACGGCTATGCCCGAAAACTACTACGACCTCCTTGGCGTTTCCAAAAGCGCCTCCCAAGACGAAATTAAAAAAGCCTTCCGCAAGCTGGCTCATCAGCACCATCCCGACAAGGGCGGCGGTGACGAGGCTAAGTTCAAAAAAATAAACGAAGCCTACCAGGCACTCTCCGATCCGGAGAAGCGCCGCCAATATGACCAGTTCGGCCAGACCTTTTCTGGTGGTGGTCCCGGAGCGGGCGCAGGTGGTTTTGACTTTGGCGGCTTTGGACAACAGGGCTTTCAGTTTAACGGCGGCTTCGAAGATATCTTTTCCGATCTGTTTGGCGGACGATCCGGCCGCAGAACTGCTAGCCGGGGTCAGGATATCCAAGTAGATGTGGAACTGAGTTTCGACGAAATGATCCGCGGTGCGCAGAAAGAAATTACGCTCCATCGTCATGTAGTGTGCGAGACGTGTCAGGGGAGCGGTGGCGAGCCTGGCAGCAAGGAGGAGACTGTTCCGTGTGCCAAGGAACCGGAGAGGTGCGCGAAACAACGCAGACTATCCTCGGGGCTTTCGCGCAAGTAGCGACCTGCAGCCGCTGTAGGGGGCGCGGCAAAGTCTACAGCAAAGATTGCCATACCTGTAAGGGCGAGGGCCGCGTACGGAAAACCGAGAAGCTCACGGTTGATATTCCGGCCGGCATCGAAGACGGCCAGGCGCTCTCGCTTGCCGGCAAGGGCGAAGCAGGCAAAGCCGGAAGCCGGCCGGGCGATCTGTACGTTGTGGTGCATGTGCGGCCGAAATCCGGTTTTGAGCGCCGCGCCGACAGTATTTTTTTCCGAAGTTTTTCTGAGCTACCCGACGCTTGCTTTGGGCGAGACGGTTTCGATCGAAACGGTGGATGGGCCGGTCTCTATCAAAATCCCTGCGGGTACGGCACCGGGCGAAATCTTCCGTATCAAGGGTAAAGGAGCGCCCCGCATCGGTACGACTCACCGCGGCGACCACATGGCTGTCATCCGTCTCACCATGCCTAAGAAATTGGACGGGGAGACGAAGAAGACGCTTGAGACACTCCGCCGCCTGGAAAAAGAAAAATAAACCATGGCCTGGAAGCTCCTTTCTCAAGAAGTGCCCGAAGCTCTCGCGGAAGGGTTGCACCCGGTGATCCGGGTTCTTTTGGAAGCGCGCGGCTATACAACGCCGGAAGAACAGGAGCATTTTTTGGCTCCTGACTACGATCGCGATGTGTACGATCCCTTTCTCTTTTCACAGATGGAGCGCGTCGTGGAGCGTGTGAAAAAAGCGCGCGAGCAGAAAGAGAAGGTGGGCATTTTCGGTGATTTCGATGCAGACGGCATAACGTCTTCGGTACTCTTGCGGGATGGTTTGGAAGCGCTGGGCATGGACTACGTAGTCTATATTCCGGACAAGCTAAGAGAAGGCCATGGCCTTTCATCTGCCGGCGTCGACTTTTTTAGCCAGGCGCAGACAACTCTGGTCTTTACGCTGGATTGCGGCATGATGAATCATACGGAGATTTCAAGCCTCAAAGAGCATGGTATTGAAACGATCATTATTGACCACCACCACGTTCCAGAGGTGCTGCCCGAGGCCTACGCTATTATCAATCCCAAACTCCCGAACGAAGGCTATCCCTTTCGCGAGCTGTGCGGTGCCGGTACCACGTTCAAAGTGGTCCAGGCGCTCTATACGCGCTTGCTGCCCGAGCGGCTCGAGCAGCTCAAATGGGTTTTGGATGTGGTGGCAACCGGCACGGTAGCCGATGTCATGCCGCTCATCGGCGAGAACCGCGCGCTCGTCAAATACGGTCTTTTGGTTTTGGGGAAAACGCGTCGTTTGGGGTTTCAGGCGCTCATCCGTACCGGACGCCTCAAAATCGACGAATGGAACGCGGCCAAAGCGCAGACCATCAGCTTCCAGATCGCCCCGCGGCTCAATGCGGCTTCACGCATGGCACATGCGATGCTCGCGCACCAGTTATTGGTGGCACAAGATCTGGAGAGCGCTGAAAAGCTGGCCGTCGAGCTCGAGAACCTCAATCTCGCGCGCCCGTAAACAGAGTGACCAAACAGCTCTCCTGGTCCGTAGAGAAGCCGAAGCGCGTTATGGAGACAAGCAGTTTATCCTGGCCGCCGATGCCGACTATCCTTACGGGATTGTCGGACTGATTGCGGGCCGTATTGCCAGCGAATTCGGCAAGCCGACGGCCGTTCTGACCAAGGGACCCGAAGAGAGCCGGGGTTCTTTCCGCAGCGTGCCGGGCTTTAGCGTTATCAAAGCACTTGAAGCCACGAGTGATCTGCTCCTGAAGTACGGCGGGCATGAGCAAGCTGCAGGCATGACGATCCGCAACGAGCATATCGAGGCGTTCTATCAACGCTTTAACGCCCTTGCCGAGGAGGCGCTCGGCGAGCGAAGCCTTGATGCTCCGCCGCTTACCATCGACACCGAAGTGCGGCCGGCACACCTCCACAGTGCTTTTGCGCGTGCACTCGAACAGATGGCGCCCTTTGGCGAGGGGAATCCGGAACCCGTCTTTTTGCTTCGCCATATGAGGGTCGAAGATACGCGCTTTGTGGGCAAGGGAGAAAAACATTTGAAACTTCAGCTCGTCCCGGCAGACGATCCCGGCAGGCGCTTCGAAGCCGTCTTTTTTTCCGCAACGGATGCTGCCAAAGCGCTCCAGGGAGGCGATGAGATCGATCTGGTATTCCAGATTGAAGAGAATGTCTGGCAGGGGGTGGCGCGCTTGCAACTACGTGTTTTGGATGTGGCTCCAAGCCGCTTGCGTCAGGCGTCAGGCGCATAGAAAAAGGCCTTCGTCTGTGGTATGCTGAAGGGGCGTTGCGAGCCTCTTTTTTTCTTTCATTCAGAGTGTTTTTCAGGCTATGGAGAAAATGATTATGTATACGGACGGCGGCTCGCGAGGCAATCCCGGTCCGTCCGCACTCGGCGTCTATCTGGAGACGCTCGGGAAGGAATACGGCGAGTTCCTCGGCCAAAAAACCAACAACGAGGCTGAATACCTCGCCATCGTCTCGGGACTCAAGAAGCTCAAAAGCCTTCTCGGCAAGGAACGCGCCAAAAAGACCGCCATCGAATGCCGTATGGATAGCGAACTTGCTATGCGCCAGCTGACACACCGCTACAAAGTGGAAAAGGAACATATTCAGAAACTCTGCTTCGCGGTCTGGAACCTCGGTCTCGATTTCGGCGCAGTCACCTTCGTCCATGTGCCGCGCGAACAGAACCGCGTGGCTGACCGGATGGTGAACGAGACTCTGGACGCCGTTGCCAAACAAAAACCTCTCCTCTAAGCAAAATGAAAACGCGTACTAAGATCATCGGAATACTGGCGCTTCTTGCCATAGCTGGTGCCGGGGCATATGCCTTCCAGCACTCCAAACCGAAAATCGGAGAAACGGAAACAGTGCGTCGCGGCGATGTCCGAGAAACCGTTTCGGTGACCGGTACGCTCGAACCCAAAGCCTACGCAGACCTTTCTTTTCAGGCAGTCGGCGAACTGACTAGCGTGCCGGTGAAAGAAGGGGGACCAGGTAAAGTCGGGCCAAACCATCGCCATTTTAGACACCGCGGTACTGCATTCCCAGCTCCAAGAAGCCAGGTAGCGCTTGATATCGCTATCCAAGAAGAGACTCTGGCGCGCAACCGTCTGTGGGATGACTTGGAAAAGGAAGAGCGCCAAGCCAAGAAATTGGCAACAGAAGCAGCCCGCCAGCGGGTACGTACGGTCGCGACCCAGATTACGAATACCCGGCTGACCGCACCCTTTGACGGTACCCTGACGCGCCTCGATAGCCGTGCCGGCGAAACCGTCACTACCGGACAAACAGTAGCCCGTCTTATGGGAGAGGGAGGCTATATCATCAAAGCGGATGTGCCGGAAAGCGACGTGGCCAAGCTTGCGGTCGGCATGCCGGCCCAAGTAACCTTCGACTTCCGAATACGCGCGTGTTTCAGGCCACCATTGTCGACATCCAGAATGCGCCGAGAGCCGTTGACAGCGTCGTCTCCTATACGGCTACGTTTGCTCTGCAGGACGCTGGTCCGGAGCTGCGCGATGGCATGACTGCCAATATCGATGTCGTTACCTCAACACGCGAGGGCGTCTTGCTGCTCCCGTACCGAACCCTGCGCCACGACGGTGACCGTACCTTTGTGACGCCTCGTCGAGGCTGACGACACAACGCGGGAGGTGGATGTGGAAACGGGCCTGGAAGGCGATGAAGGCGATGTCGAGATACGTTCAGGCCTAAACGAGGGTGACCGAGTGGAACTTGAACGGGAGTCGAAGTAGCAAAAATGGAGCGGAAAGAATGATTGACAAAATGGTGAAAAGGTGATAGAATATAGCGTTCGTGCTCTTTTTCAAACAGATCGGATTGGCGCTCTAGAAAGCCCTTTTTGGCTTTTGGAGAGGAAAGTCCGGACACTCGCCTTTATAGGCAGCAGGGTAGCGGGTAACGCCCGTCGTGGGTGACCACCGAGGTGCGAACAGAGACGCTCTGAGAGAAATTAAAGAGCACCCGATATTTTCCGGGTGAGTCCTTCCGGTAACGGCAGGGGTGAAACGGCTAAATCCTTACCTGAGTGCAAGGCCGAGCCTCGCTCTTCTACAAGCTTGAAGAGGAGGAGTGCCGCAAAGACTTCCGGTGCAAGCCGGAAGCAAGAGAAATGCCAGTCGCCCGCCTCGCGCGGGAACAGAATCCGGCTTATAGATCTGTTTTGAAAAAGGACTCGAAGTCCGTTTGCTTGTTAAGAATACGCTTGTGAAGCGTTCCGAAATCTATTTCAGCGCCATTCAGGTACCGATTGACGTGGCCATGATCCTTCTGGCTGCGACTTCTGCCTATTTCCTGCGCAGCGTCCCGATTTTCCAAGACTATATTTCCAAAGTCTTCACCCTCTCTTTCTCCGACTATCTGGAATCGGTAGCTTACCTGACGCCCGCTTTTATCCTCATCTTTGCGCTCGAAGGCCTGTACACGATGCGGGTCACGCGCCGTTTTTGGGCCGAGCTCTATGCCGTGGGCCGCGCCACTTCGCTTTCGCTCATCGTTTTGATCGTGGCAGTCTTCCTGAATCGCGAATGGTTTTCTTCGCGCTTCGTCATTATCTTTGGCTGGGGCTTCGCTATTCTCTACATTGCTCTCGCTCGTCTTATCATCCAGCAGATTCAGAAGTGGTTTCTCGTACGCCGTGGCGTAGGGGTGCACCGCGTGCTCCTTATCGGATCGGGGGACAAAATGAAAAGCCTCAAGCAGGCTTTCAAGCGCGATCGGGGCTTGGGGTATCGGGTCGTAGACCAGATCGATGATGCGAGCATCACCCGCATCAAGGAAATCCAAAAGGCGCGCGGGGTCGATGAGATTATCATCGGCGATACCAGCCTGACCGACGAAGAGCTCGGCAAGCTCTTAGACTACTGCCAGATCAACAATATTACCTACAAATATGTGCCGACGTTTTTTCCAGACGTCGCGTTTTACCGTGAGCATTTTCCGGGGCGAACCGCTTATCGAATACCAGCACACGCCGCTCGACGGGTGGGGCAAGATCCTCAAGCGTGCCTATGATCTGGTAGCCGGTTTTTTCCTCTCTCTCCTCTTCCTGCCGGTTATGCTGGTAATCGCGCTCCTTATCAAGCTGGAAGACCGCGAAGGTCCGGTTATCTATCGTAACGAGCGCATCGGCGAAAACGGCAAGAAATTCTTTGTCTACAAGTTCCGCTATATGCAGTGGCGCTACTGCATTGCCAAGGAGAATCCGCACCTTAAAGAAGCCATTGCGTTCGAAAAAGAACTGATCGCCAAGCGCAATGTGCGCGAAGGCGGCATTCTCTACAAGATTCAAGACGACCCGCGCAAGCTGCGTGTCGGCCGGTTCATCGAACGCTTCTCACTCGACGAGCTTCCGCAGTTCTGGAATGTTTTGCGCGGCGATATGAGCCTGGTCGGCCCTCGCCCGCACCAAGAGCGTGAGGTGGAACGCTATGCCGAATACCATCGCCGTCTGCTTACTATCAAACCCGGAGTCACCGGCATGGCGCAGGTGTCGGGCCGTTCCGATCTGGCGTTCGAAGACGAGTACCGCCTCGACGTTTTCTATATTGAAAACTGGAGCCTGTGGCTCGACATCCTGATCTGCCTCAAGACGGCAGGCGCGCTGTTGCGCCGCCGCCGCAACGCTAAGCGCTAAAAGCGTGCTATACTGAGGGCGTTATTTTTTTGAGTCCGTCCTATGATTCCTCTCGCTATTCGTCTGGTGGTAAGTGCTCTCGCCTTTTTGGTGGTAGCAGAAATCATACCAGGCATCACGGTTGCGGGCTTTGCTACCGCTTTGGTACTGGCTATCTTGTGGGGGCTTATTAACATTACGATCAAACCGATCGTCATTATTCTGACGCTTCCCATTAATCTGCTGACCTTCGGTATCTTCACATTTATCATCAATGGTTTTTTCTTTTGGCTGCTCGGGGGTATCGTCAAAGGTTTTGAAGTGCACGGTTTTTGGACGGCTGTTCTCGGAGCCCTTGTCCTTTCGGCTATTCTCACGATTTTCCATTGGTTGCTGGGTCGCAGCCGCCTGAATTAGCTTCTTTGGCCGAACGAAAAACCCCTTGCTCATCAAGGGGTTTTGTTTTTGAGTAAACCTCCTAGTCTTTCTCCTTCTGCAAAACGAGGCTGAGTACCAGAGCGAGGGTGGAGAGGAGGAAGGCGCCGAAAATGCTGTAGAGCCATTTATCCTGGAGGAAGTGGGCTTTATAGGCGCTCATACGCCGATTCAGCTCGCCCAGAGTTTCTTTGGGTCCGGCTTCGGCATAGGGAGTTCCTTACCATAGGAGGGGTATATGGGTATAGTTGTCCATCTTCCCGTGAGAAGTCTGCGCTCAAAGCCGTGAAGCGCAAGAGCGTAGTGAGCGTTTCCAGTCCCTCGTGGCACTTGTACTGATCACCGTTTTCGGCGTTTGTTTCTGTGTTTCGGCCAGACAATTCTTCGTCTTTTACGACAGCGGCTGGACACAAGGCAATCTCTGGCTGCTCTTCGGAGGGGCTGGGATCGGTTTCATCTCTCTGCTCGCATTCGTGATCGGCGGCCTCTATTTCGCTAACGTGCCGGAGCCCCGGGCGAACTCAAATATGATGTGCGGACATATGACATCTATGTGAGGGCTTTGAGGATCCGCGCCCGCAAGCGTCGAGCTCGCATTCGTTCTTTGTTCAACAAGTGGAGAGGCATCATGCCTGAGAAATATGACACCAGTGCCCTTCGACAGCCGTCTGACGAAAGCGTCTTTTCACAGCTCTCGCCGAAAAGCATCACCCTTATGGTGCTACTTTTCACGGTAACGAGCCTGATGTTTGTCTTGGGCCTTCTGTGGCTCAGGCAGCATCCAGGCGCAGGAATGCCCTGGCTCGGCTACGCGATGGTGCTTGACGTCATCGTTGCTGCAGCGAGCGGCCTCTCTCTTTTCTTCATCTGGGTTGATCGCCTGGGGACCAAACACCAGCCCACGATCGAATCCGAAGATTCCTGTTCCTAGCTCGAAATCTCGAGCCCACTCAGCCGTTCCCTTTTGGGCGCGGCTTTTTTCTTGCCTTTGCCCGATATGCTAGGATAGGGGAGCTATGGGAAAAAATGTCAAAATCATTTCTTGGAACGTAAACGGCATCCGGCAGTGCATCGCAAGGGCCTGTTCGCGCCTTTTGTGGAAAAGTACGCGCCGGACATCCTCTGCCTTCAGGAAACCAAGGCGCTCCAAGGCCAGGCCGAAATCGATATGGCAGGCTACGAAGAGTTTTGGAACTCAGCCGAGCGTAAGGGCTATTCCGGTACGGCTATTTTCAGCAAACAAAAACCTCTATCCGTCATGCTCGGTTTGCCTGCAAAGATCGCCAAGAAATATAAACTTATCGCAGACGGCTACGGAGGACCCCTTGAGCGAGGGCCGGGTGGTAGCAGCGGAGTTCGAGAAGTTTTTCGTGGTGACGGTCTACACGCCCAATGCCAAAGATGACTTGTCGCGCATCCCGCTCCGCCACAAGCAGTGGGACCCGCTTTCCTGGCATACGTCAAAGAGTTGGAAAAGAAAAAGCCGGTGGTGTTTTGCGGGGATCTGAACGTCGCCCCATACGCCGGATGACCTCGCCAATCCCAAACCCAACATCGGCAAGAAGGGCTTTACCGACGAGGAGCGGCAGGGTTTCCAAATTTTGTTGATGCCGGCTTCGTGGATACTTTCCGGCTTTTCTATCAGGGAAACGGGTATTACAGCTGGTGGTCTCATTTCGCCAACGCCCGCGCCCGAATGTCGGTTGGCGCATCGACTACGTACTGGTAAGCAAAGCGCTTAAAAACAAAATCAAAAAAGCTTTTATCCTACCCGAAGTCTTGGGGTCGGACCACTGTCCGGTGGGGGTAGAATTGTCTCTCTAGGGGAGTATGTCAAAATCACTGAGACCACAAGAAAAAGGCGGTGTCACAATACCGCTTGCGGAGCGTTTGCGCCCCAAGAAGCTTGAGGAATTTTTGGGCCAGGCGGAACTGTTCGGCGAGAATGCTTTTCTGCGCGAGGCTATTGCCCGCGACGAGGTACCCTCGCTTATTTTCTGGGGTCCGCCGGGGAGCGGCAAGACGACGCTCGCACTTCTTATCGCTCAGGAGACTGAAGCCCAATTTTTCCAACTCTCAGCCGTCGGAAGCGGCGTCAAGGAACTGCGCAAAGTGATCGAAGCAGCTGAGGCAGCGCGCAAGATTGGTAAACGTACCGTCCTCTTCATAGATGAGATACATCGTTGGAATAAGGCGCAGCAGGACGCACTTCTGCCGCATGTGGAGCGCGGGATCCTCATTCTGATCGGCGCAACGACTGAGAATCCTTCGTTTGAAGTCAACTCGGCCCTCCTTTCGCGCACGCGGGTCCTCGTGCTCCACAAGCATGAGCCCGAAGAATTAGTGAAGCTTCTGGAGCATGCTCTCGCTTCGCCCGAAGGCTTTGGCGGCACACTAAAGGCCAAAGGAGATGCACTTTCGTTTATCGCGGCGGTGTCGGGCGGGGATGCGCGGACAGCGCTCAACATTCTCGAGGCAGCCGCTATGGGCCAGAAGTCCATCGATCCAGCCCGTGTCGAGATGGTGGTCAAACGGCGCACCTGCTCTACGACAAGGGCGGGGAGGAACACTACAATATCATCTCGGCTTTGCACAAAGCCATGCGCGGGAGTGATGCCAACGCAGCGCTCTACTACCTTGCCCGCATGCTGGAAGGCGGCGAAGATCCGCTCTACGTGGCGCGCCGGCTCGTGCGCTTTGCTTCCGAAGACGTGGGGCTGGCCAATTCGTTCGCCTTGCCCCAAGCCGTCGCAGCGTATCAGGCCTGTCAGTTCCTGGGCATGCCGGAATGCGAAGTGCATTTGGCCCAGGCCGTCGTGTATCTTTCCGAATCCAAGAAGTCGAATGCGCTCTATGTAGGGTATAATGAGGCCAAGGCGGATGTGCACGCTTTCCCGAACGAACCGGTCCCGCTCCATATCCGCAATGCTCCGACCAAGCTCATGAAAGAACTCGGCTACGGAAAGGATTATAAGTACACGCCCAACTACGCTTCGCCCGAAGATGCCGCTCAGGAATACTTTCCAGACAAACTGAAAGGCAAGAAATATATCCGTTTTAAAAAAGATGCATAAACCTATGGCGCTTCTGAAAGAAAAGACAATCGCTCCCGATTTTACTCTCGCTGATCAGTTCGGCATTACGCGTACCCTCTCTGATTTCCGCAGCAAGTGGGTGATCCTCTACTTTTATCCGAAAGACGATACGCCGGGATGTACCAAAGAAGCCTGTTCCTTCCGTGACGGTTTGCCAAGTTTCGACGAGCCGGCGTCGATATCCTCGGTGTTTCAGTGGACAGCGCTAAAAAGCACGCCAAGTTTGCGCAGAAATACGATTTGCCATTTACGCTGCTTGCCGACGAAGAAAAAAAGATCGTACAGCTCTACAAAGTTTGGGGCAAGAGAATTCATGGGCCGCGAATACATGGGCACTAACCGCGTTTCCTACCTCATCGATCCGAAAGGAAAAATTGCGAAAGTCTACGAAAATGTGAAACCGGACGAGCACGCTGACGAGGTCTTAGCTGATGTCAAAGCCTTTAAGAAGTAGGGCTGCAAGATACTTTTCCATAAGAATCGCTCTTCGGAGCGATTTTTTGCTTTTTGTAAGCCAAAAGTTGTCCCCAGTGTCCGGTGGGGCAGGTGATTGACGCTTTGGGAGTGGTGGAGTAGAATGGGACGTAGGTTAACCAAAGTGGGTGAAAGTGGGGAATTCACTCGAAAGCGGCGCGATGTTCATCGGCGAATACACGCACACGATCGATCCGAAGAAGCGCCTAGCGCTTCCTTCAAAGTTCCGTCAGGAACTGGGAAAGAAGGTGGTAGTCACGCGGGGACTCGATTCTTGTCTCTTCGTCTACCCGATCAAGGTGTGGGAAGAGCTCGCCACGAAACTCGGCACCCTCCCGGTGGGAGAAGCCGGGACGCGCAGCTTCATCCGCGTCATGCTGGCCGGTGCCGCCGATGTGGAAGTGGATAGCCAAGGCAGGATCCTTCTGCCGGAATATTTGAAGCAAGACGGAGGTCTTAAGAAGGAAGTGACCGTAGTCGGTCTCTTCAATCGACTTGAGATCTGGGATAGCCCCAGGTGGCTGCGCTACAAGTCGCAGGCCGAAAAGAGCACCGGCAAAATCGCCGAAGAGCTCGGGAAGCTGGGTATCTACTAGTCTTGCGGTCCTTTGACAATGAAAGAAACGAAACGCCTTTCAAAACATGTGCCCGTTTCTCTTAGACGAGACGCTCGCCTTGCTTGCGCCGGTCTTGGATCAGGGAGCTACGGTTGTGGATGCCACATTAGGAGGTGGCAGCCACGCTCGCGCACTTCTCGATCGTAATCGGGACGCAGGGAAAACTGCTAGCCATTGATCGTGATCAGGAAGCACTCGCGCGGTTCGAGGAACAGTTTTCTTCCAAGAAAAGGCCCCGCGCGGTACTTATGCACGGAAGTTATGCAGAGCTGGCAGAGCATTTGCGTGAAGCACAGGTGGCGCCTGCAAGTGTAGATGCCATTCTGGCAGATCTCGGATTTTCTTCGGATCAGATCGAGGCGCCTGAACGCGGTTTCTCCTTCCAGCTTGCCGGTCCCTTGGATATGCGGCTAGACGCTCGCAAGGGGAGACAGCCGCTGAGCTTGTGGCTCGGCTGGACGAAGCGGGACTTGTGAAAATTCTACGCGACTACAGCGATGAACCGCAGGCCAAGCGCATTGCTCACGCCATTATCAAAGCGCGCACTATAACGCCGATTCTCTCGACCGATGTGCTGGCCCGCATCGTGAAGGATGCCGCCACCGGACGCCGGGCTCGCGGTGCATCCATTCATCCGGCTACGCGCACTTTTCAAGCTTTGCGCATGGCAGTGAACGATGAGGAGCGTCATTTGGAAGATTTTCTGCCCCAGGCTGTCGAAGCTCTGCGTCCTGGAGGCAGGCTCGCGGTCATCACTTTTCATTCGGGTGAGGATACTCTGGTCAAGCATTTCTTCCGTGAAGCAGCCTAATCCCTGCATCTGCCCGAAAGATATGCCGGTCTGTCGCTGCGGGCGGGAAGCAACACTGCGCGTTGTGACTAAAAAGCCGGTAGTACCAAGTGCGGATGAGGTAGCACGAAACCCGCGGGCCCGAAGCGCCAAGCTCCGGGTAGCCGAAAAGCGTTAGCGTCTCGTTTCTTTTCAGGGTTGAAGGAGAGTCAGTCAAAACAAAAAGAAAAATCTATGCAGTATAGGAGGGGCGCCCTGAAAGGGGGCCGTTACAAACATGAAAAGATTCCGTCAGCCGTCGCGAGCCTGGAGGGTTCGGCCCAGACGTTCTTTCTTCTCGTCCTTTTTACCCTTTTTCTTTCGGCCGGGCTCTATCTTTTCTCGGTCAACCAGACGGCCGTCCAGGGCTACCGTATCCGCGAGCTGGAGAAAGAAATCAGTACCCTTCATGACAGAAATGCCGAGCTGCGCATCACCGAAGCCGATTTGCGCTCCCTCTATCGTATCCAGTCATCTCAGGAAAGTCTCCAGATGACCAAGATAGAAAGCATTAAATACCTTGAGTCCAACCATTCCGTCGCCCTGCGCTAGACCCTTTTCTCTTTACCGTATGCGCCAGTACAAAAGCGGCTCTAAATCTGCTTCGAAAAATCTTTCTGTCTGGCACAGCTCCTTCCAGGCTCCTCGAGTTTCGCTCTTGGGAGCTTTTTTCTTTCTCGGGGCCGCACTTCTCTTCGCGCGCCTCTTTTTTCTCCAGGTAGCCGATCATGCCAAATGGACGGCCTTTGCCCAGGGCCAGCACGTGGCTGAAATGCCGCTCTCGGCGATCGCGGCGAGATCTTTATGCAAGACGGGGACCATAGCTATCCGCTCGCGGTCAGCCGGGATTATATGATGGCCTACATCGTGCCGAAGAATATACTCGAAAAAGAAAAAACGGCCATCGCCCTTTCTCAGGCTCTGAGTGTCGATTTGAATGACGTTCTCTCCAAGGCTAATCTGTCTGACGATCCGTTTGAGGTGGTCAAAAAGCGCCTGTCCGACGAAGAGGCGCAGCGCGTTAAAGACCTGAACCTGCCGGGCGTGGCCCTTTTGCCGGAGAAGTATCGCTACTATCCGGCTGGCGAACTGGCTTCCCAGGTCTTGGCTATGCAGCCCAAAACGGCGTGGGGGGGTACGGCGTGGAAAGGCCACTTTAATACGCTCCTTAAAGGAGAGGATGGTGAACTGCGCCAGGAAAAGGATGCGGCCGGACGCTGGATATCGCTTTCTGATCGCGATATGGAATCTGCCCAGCATGGCGCCAACATCTACCTGACGCTTGATCGTACCATCCAATTTGAAACTGAAAAGATTCTCAAAGAGGCTATCGAAAAGTATGCGGCTGACGGCGCGAGCGCTATCGTTATGGATCCCAAGACGGGCCGCTTGCTTGCTATGGCAAGCGCCCCCCAATTCAATCCGAACGAGTATAACAAAGTAGAGGACTATTCGCTTTTCCTCAATTCAGCCCTCAGCCTGACCTATGAGCCGGGCTCGATTATGAAGCCGATCACCATGGCTATGGGAATTGAAGAAGGTAAAGTATCGCCGACGACCGAGTACACCGATCCGGGCGTGATCCATATCGGCGGCTACGATATCCGCAATGCCGATGACAAGAGTTACGGCCGTGCCAACATGCTGGAGGTATTGGATGAATCCATTAACACCGGCGTTATTTTTCGTGGAACAGCAAGTCGGGTAACGCTACTTTCAAGGATTACATGGAGCGTTTCGGCTTCGGCAAGAAGTCCGGTATCGAACTGCCTGCAGAATTGCTGGCTCCACCCGGAATCTGGAAAACACGCGCGGCGATATTCAATTCTACACGGCTTCTTTCGGGCAGGGAGTAGCTACCACGCCACTCCAGATGGTCAATGCGTATGCGGCGCTTGCCAATGGCGGTAACCTCATGAAACCCCCAAATCATTGATAAGATCGTGTACCTGACGACGCGTTGAGCTGCGCGAACCTGAAAAGGTGCGCCAGGTGCTTTCGCAAAAGACCTCCGAAACCATGGGGCAGATGCTTCGCGATGTCGTGGTAAACGGCCACGGAAAACGGGCGGCGGTTCCGGGCTACCTGGTCGGCGGCAAAACCGGTACGGCTCAGGTGGCGAGCGGCAACGTGCGCGGGTATGAGGACGGTATCTCTATCGGCTCGGTTTGTGGGGTACGCGCCTATCAATGATCCTAATATGTGGTATTGGTAAAGCTCGACAATCCCAAGAACGTCGAATGGGCCGAATCGAGTGCCGCGCCGGCTTTTGGCGAGATTATGCGATTCCTGCTTCAGTACGGCAAGGTCGAACCGACCGAGCCTCTTCCCTAAACCTATGCCGAGCCCCACCTTCTCAAGACAAAGACTCCTGCAAGCCTGGCTGCGTATTTTAGCCCGGCTGCTTTTGGCAAAATATCATCCTGTCGTTATCGGAGTAACCGGTTCGGTCGGCAAAAGCTCTACCAAGGAAGCGATCGCGCTCGCTCTCTCGGATCAGGTGCGCGTGCGCAAGTCGGAGGGCAACTACAATAACGAGATAGGTATCCCGCTCACCATTCTCGGTACCAAAAGCGCCGGGCGCTCTATCTGGGGGTGGATCAGGGTTTCTTTTCGTTTTTTAACGACGTACCTTGCCGGCCGTTCGCGCTATCCGGAAGTCCTCGTGCTGGAGCTCGGCATTGATGCGCCGGGAGATATGGATTACCTAGTTTCCTTCTTGCCGATACAGGTCGGCGTCGTTACGCATATTTCGGAAAGCCATGTCGAGCACTTTGGATCGCTTGCCGCCATTGCCAAGGAAAAAGGCAAGCTGATCGAGAGCCTGCCGCCGAGCGGTACGGCGATACTTTCGGCCGATGACGCTCGCGTGAGTGAAATGCAGAGTCGCACTCAGGCGCGCGTCATTACCTATGGCTTCGGAGAACAGGCTGATGTGCGGGGCGATCATCTGGCTTTTCATCCGGAACGAAACGGAGGCTATACGCTCAAGATAAGCTACCAGGGGAAGTCGCTGCCGCTCCGTCTGCCTCATATCATTGCCCGCCACCATATTCCCGCCGTACTTGCCGCTTTGGCGGTCGCCGTATCGCTTAAGGTGAATCTGGTCGAAGTAGCAAACACGCTTGCGGCTTTTCGGCCGCTTCCGGGCCGGCTGAATCTTTTATCGGGCAAGTATGGGACGCAGCTTTTGGATGATACGTACAATGCGTCCCGGCCTCGACTACGGCTGCCCTGGCGGTGCTCGGCGAGATGAGCGCCCCGCGCAAAGTCGTAGTACTCGGCGATATGCTTGAGCTCGGGCCCGAGAGTGATGCGCTGCACGCGGCTTTGGCAGCTCCGCTCCAAGCGGCCAATGTCAGTCTGGTGATCCTAGTCGGCCGGCATATGCAGGTGCTCTATCAGACGCTCTTCGAAAAAGGTTTCGGCCGCAAGCAGCTGGAACGCTTCGATGATCCTGACGAGGCCGCCCTCGCGCTCCCGTCGCTCTTGCGGCCCAACGATCTGATCTTGGTCAAGGGTTCTCAGGGCGTGCGGATGGAAAAGATTTCCGAAGCGTTGCTTGCCGAAAACGAAGATGCTGAGCAGGTACTCTGCCGCCAAACTCCCGTCTGGAAAGGCAAGCCGTTCGTCCCGCCGGCAGAATGGCAGGCGTAAGCGTTTTTTGCTTGCACGCCAGAAACAAGGGGGAGTATCATAAATACAGAAGCATTTTCTTTCAGAATTCATAATCCCTAGCGCACCCGTATGTCAGAGAACGTGATGGACAAGGAATTTATCGAGTACGTCGTGAAGATGCTGGTAGACAATCCTGAAGACGTCCGCGTAGAACGCAAGATCGACGAATGGGCGTGCTTATTACGCTGGATGTCAATCCCAAAGACATGGGCATGGTCATCGGCCGTGAGGGCATGACTGCCAAAGCCCTGCGGACGCTACTCCGCGTCATCGGCGCCCGCAACAATGCGCGCGTCAATCTGAAGATCAATGAACCCGAAGGTGGCGAACGGCCGCCCCGCCCCGATCGCAGCCCGCGCCGTGAGGAAGGGGAAGCCCCAGCGGAAACTCATCCAGCTGAACCTACTACTCCCGAAAAACGTACCCTCGATGAAGTCATGAACGACATCCAGATCTAAATTACAAAACCGCTCGCAAGGGCGGTTTTTCTTTGTTCAAATCTGCGCTAGAATGATGAGGTGCCTATGCAAGTAACGGAAACGAAAATCCGAGGTCTGCTTATTCTCGAGCCCCAAGCTTTCAGCGACGAGCGAGGGTTTTTTATGGAGACCTACCAAGCTAAACGCTACCAAGAGGCTGGTATCGAAGCTGATTTTGTACAAGATAATCTTTCGCTTTCAAAAAAGGGAGTATTGCGGGGCTTACACTATCAGGCCCCGCCATTTGCTCAGGGCAAGCTCGTCTCTGTACCGCGCGGGAAAGTGCTGGATGTTGCGGTGGGACATCCGCTTCGGTTCACCGACGTTCGGTCAGCATGTGGCAGTTGAGCTCTCCGCCGAAAATAGAAAGCAATTCTGGATTCCGGAAGGTTTCGCTCACGGTTTCGTCGCCCTGGAAGACGAAACCCTTTTTCTCTATAAATGCACGAATATTTATTCTCAAGAACACGACCGGGCATCCGTTGGAATGATTCAGCACTTGCTATTGATTGGGGTACAGGAGAGCCGCTTGTTTCTGAAAAGGACGGAATATACCCTCTTCTTTCCGAAATCGCAGAGGAATTCCACTTTAACGGTTAGAGAGATTATGAAGCTACTTGTCACTGGCGGAGCCGGTTTTATCGGTTCGAATTTCGTCCACTATATCTTGGAAACGTATCCGGAGTACCAGGTAACGGTTTTAGATGCTCTCACCTATGCTGGCATCTGGAGAACTTGGTACGTTGGGAGGGGAATGACCGGTACCATTTTGTAAAGGGCAATATCACCGATCCGGAACTAGTCTCTGGCCTGATAGCGGAGTGTGATGCGGTGGTGCATTTCGCAGCGGAATCCCATGTGGACCGCTCCATTCTACAGCCCGCTATTTTTATTGAGACCAACATACTGGGCACGCAGGTTCTTCTGGATGCGGCACGGGAGCACCGCAAGCGTTTTCATCACGTTTCAACGGATGAAGTTTTTGGAGCTCTTGGCCCGCACGATGAACCGTTTAATGAGCATACTCCTTACGATCCGCGCAGCCCGTACAGTGCTTCGAAGGCGGGATCTGATCATCTGGCAAGAGCCTATTTCCATACGTACAACGTACCTGTGACCATATCGAACTGTTCGAATAATTACGGACCATACCAGTTTCCCGAGAAACTTATCTCGCTTGCCATTACCAATTTGTCTGAGGGCAAGACAGTTCCGATCTATGGTGATGGCCGCCAGGTCCGCGACTGGCTGCACGTGAATGACCATAGTCGGGCGCTAGATCTCATCCTGCACCATGGTCGTATCGGCGAGACCTATTGTATCGGGGGAGACGGGGAACGTGAAAATCTTTGGATCACGAAGAAGATTCTCGAACTCATGAAGGAAAGTGAAGAAAAGCTTGAATTCGTCAAGGATCGTTCGGGGCATGACGGCGCTATGCTATTGATCACGCGAAGATTACGCGTGAACTTGGATGGGAACCGCAAGTCGCTCTGGAAGAGGGGCTGAGAGAGACGGTCGAGTGGTATCGGAAGAATGAGAAGTGGTGGAGGGACGTTAAGAGCGGCGCCTATCAGGAGTATTACGAGGAGCAGTATTCGAAGCGTTAGGTACTTGCAAAAATATAGGTTTTGTGCTTTAATAGGATCATTGCAAAAGCAATGGTTCTTTTGTTTCAACTCAGAAAGGAGATACTCCCATGCTGGAGTTCGCTCTTGCGAATGAGGGAGAGCCTTCTCTCTCGTACAAATCTCTCGACGATAGCTACAGCCTGCTTAAAGCGATCATCGCACAGCTGGTGCTGGACGGTTATCGGCGGATAACGGTGCGGGGCCGTTCCAAGCAGGACCCAGATATGGGACAGGGCACTTTCGGCGAGTGCAACCTGGCATATTCCCACGCTTTCGAAATCCTCAGGGCATCTGCTGATCTCGAGGCTGCTCTGAGAAGTCCTGCCTCCCGCGCTCGTTTGCAATTAGGCTGGGCTCTGAGGCCTTCGCCTATAGGCTCAACGCAGGAAGCCGAGCGGATTTTTAGAGGTCTTGTTATGACCACTCTGACGCCGGACGGTCCCTTGATGAAGTTCGACTATGATAGGGCACGAGCGGCTTCTGAGCTGGAACGGCTTGACCCGGAAGATCATGTGCTGATTACCGCGCTCGCAGAGGCGCTTGGGCCTATCTGCTGCTAACGATTTACCCGCCTGGTTCCGAGAATTCGGATACCGGGCGGGTTTTTTCTTTGCCTTTCTGTCAATTGGCTTCTTTGCTATACTCAAGGGGATTTACGCTGCATTTTCCCGTCTATGGCGAAAAAAGTGCTCATTTTAGGCAGTCTCGGGATGCTAGGCAAGAGCTGGTCCGCGCTTTGAGAGTGATACCGAATACCACGTAACCGGCTGGGATATTGATGATGTCGATGTCGCAGATTTTGCGCTTCTCGGCGAACGTCTGGAAGACCTCGCACCCGCTCTTCTTATCAATGCGGTGGGCTATAATGCCGTGGATCTGGCCGAAGAAGATGAAGCGGAATACGAGAAGGCGCTCCTCCTGAATCGCGATTTGCCCAAGTTTCTGGCACAAGAGAGTGTGAAGCAGGGTTTCTTGCTTGTTCACTACTCAAGCGACTATGTGTTCGACGGAACGCTCGAGCCGCCTGCCGAGCGCCAGGGATGCGCGGGTGGCTGTTGCGGAGGCAACTGTCACGGTTCGAAAGAGGGCTACAATGAAGACGCTTTGCCGAATCCTATTTCGCGCTACGGCGAGACCAAGTATGCTGGCGAAGAGGAGGTAGAAAACGCATGCCAAAGAATACTATCTGATCCGCCTCTCGCGGCTCTTCGGCCGCCAAGCAAAGTCAGCTCTGGGCAAGCGCAGCTTTTTTGATACCATGCTCGAGCTCGGCAAGACGAAGCCCGAAGTCAGGGCGGTAGACGCCGAGAAGGCGAGCTTCACCTACGCGCCGGATCTGGCCCAAGCCACCAAACAGCTTTTTGAAATGGGCGAGCCGGCAGGCATTTACCATCTGCCCAATAGCGGCGCTGCCACCTGGTACGGCGCCACTAAAAAACTCTTCGAACTCGCGGGTATCAAGACATCGCTTTCTCCCGCCCATCCCGAAGATTTTCCGCGCCCGGCCAAGCGCCCGGCCTTTTCGGTGCTTCAGAATACCAAGTTTCCGCCGCTGCGTTCCTATGAAGAAGCGCTTCGAGAATATGTATCAGAATTGAACGCCTGAAATTTATGCAGAAGAGACCTCATTTGAAGAAATTAGATGCAGCCGTCGAGAAGCTCATTGCTTCCGAAGAGAAGCGCCAGCGCGATGGCCTCGAGATGATCGCGTCTGAAAACTATGTCTCCGAGGCAGTGCTGGAGGCGCTCGGTACTGTGTTTACGAATAAATATCCGAAGGGTATCCGGGAAGCGCTATTACGGCGGACAAGAGTTTACCGATGCTGTCGAGACGCTAGCCCTTACGCGTGCCAAAAAGCTGTTCGGCGCGGAGCATGCGAATGTGCAGCCGCTTTCCGGCGCCATGGCTAACATCGCCGCCTACGCCGCCTCCTCAAGCCCGGGGACACTATTTTAGGCATGGACCTTTCCCACGGCGGGCATTTGACGCATGGACACCCGGTGACGTACATGTCGCACGTTTTCCGCTTCGTGCGCTACAAGACTGAAGCCGATGGGAGTATTGATTACCAGAAACTAGAACGCTTGGCCAAGAAAGAAAAACCCGCCCTTATTCTGGCCGGCTTTTCTTCCTATACCCGCCAGCTGGACTACGTTAAAATCGCCGCTATCGCCAAAAAAGTAAAAGCCTACTCAATGATGGACATGGCGCACATTGCCGGTCTCGTGG
Organism: Candidatus Moraniibacteriota bacterium; assembly: GCA_037201605.1. GTDB lineage: Bacteria > Patescibacteriota > Minisyncoccia > Moranbacterales > UBA1568 > UBA1568. The sequence goes on from JBBCGM010000004.1 coordinate 30,111, forward strand.
CTGGCAAGGCGCTCCCCAGCCCGGTGCCGCATTTCGATGTGGTGACACTTACCACACACAAGTCTCTGCGCGGCCCGCGAGGAGGCATGATTTTGTGCAAGGCAGCGCTCGCAGCTCAGATCGACAAGGCTGTTTTCCCCCGGTATCCAGGGAGGCCCGCATATGAATCTCATCGCGGGCAAAGCGGTGGCGCTCGGCGAGGCCCTCCGCCCCGATTTTCGTATCTATGCGCGCCAAATACTCAAGAATGCCAAGACGCTCGAGAAGAGTCTCAAGAAGCAAGGAGTAACGCTTCTTTTTGGCGGTACGGAAAAATCATATGCTTCTCGTTGACACGGTGGCAAGTTACGGGCTTTCCGGTAAGCAGGCCGAGGAACGTCCTGGACGAAATCGGCATTACAGTGAACAAGAATTGTCATTCCCGACGACCCGCGCGGCCCGCGTGATCCTTCCGGCATCCGGATCGGCGTTCCAGCACTCACCACGCGCGGCATGGAAGAGGACGACACGCGCGCGATCGCCGCTCTTCTGCATCAGGCACTCTCCGGTTCGTTTGGAGCAGGGGAGCGTAAAGCGCTGCGGCGCGAAGTGATGGCGCTCTGCCGGCAGTTTCCCATTTATTCCTAATATCAAAACATTATGAAAGGCATTCTCCTCGCTGGCGGTACGGGTACCCGGCTTTCTCCGCTCACTGCCACTGCCTCCAAGCAACTTCTGCCAGTCTATGATCGGCCTATGATTTTTTATCCCCTCAACACCCTCCTCCAGGCCGACATCCATGACATTCTCGTGATCGTCTCGCCCGAGCACTCGGGCAATTACCTCAACCTCTTGGGGTCACTTCTTGCTAAGCGGGGAGTACGCATTTCTTTTATGGTCCAGCGACAGCCTCGAGGCTTGGCCGAAGCCTATATTTTGGCTGAAGATTTCCTCGACGGCGAACCGAGTGTCATGATTTTGGGCGATAATATTTTTGAAGACGATTTTACCGAGGCCATCCAGTCCTTCAAGGAAGGGGGACGCATTTTTGCAGTCAGAGTGCCTGATCCGGAGCGTTTCGGCGTGGTGGAATTTGATTCTTCCGGCAAGGTGCTTTCTATCGAGGAAAAGCCCGCAACGCCTAAGAGCGAATATGCTATTCCCGGCATCTACATTTATGATGGCCGAGCATCCGAATTTGCCAAGACGCTCCAGCCTTCCGATCGTTTGGAATTCGAAATCGTGGACATGCATAAGAAGTATTTGGAAAATGATGCTCTCGATGTACGCCAGATCGAGGGCGGCTGGTTCGATACAGGGACGCCGGATGCGCTGCTTGAGGCTGGCCTTTTCGCCAAGGAACACGAGCTCAGTCGACGCTTCCACCCAATGCTTACGGAAGCTATCTCCGAGCACAGCGCCGAAATCAAGCAGATTCTCTCCATAAAGAAATAGTTCAATGAACAGTCCTCACAAGGTCAAAAAAGCTATTCTTCCGGTTGCGGGATTCGGGACGCGTTTCCTGCCTGCGACCAAAGCCCAGCCCAAGGAAATGCTCCCGGTAGTTGATAAGCCGGTAATTCAGTACCTAGTCGAAGAAGCAGTGGCTTCTGGTATCGAAGAGATCATTTTCGTGACCGGCCGAGGCAAGCGCGCTATCGAGGATCACTTCGACGTTTCCTACGAGCTTGAAGATACCCTGGTGGAAAAGAACAAGCACGACCTGCTCGAAGAAGTGCGGAAGATCGCGGGTCTCGCGCGCTTCTCGTATGTACGCCAGCCGGTACCGCTCGGGGATGGACACGCGCTCTTACAGGCTGCGCATCTGGTTGATGACGACGAGAGCGTGCTTGTCATGTTCGGCGACTGTATCTACGACAGCGATGTGCCTGCGGCCCAGCAACTCATCGAGGCCTATGAGATGCATGGCAAGACCATCATCGGCATGGCTGAAGTCGATCCGTCCGAAGTTTCGAAGTTTGGCGTTATCGCAGGTGACCCGATCGACGAGCTCCATCTCCAGGTGACCGGTTTCGTCGAAAAGCCGAAAAGGGAAGATGCACCCTCGAATATCGTGGCACCCGGAAAATATATCATTACGCGCGCTGTTTTTGAGACGCTTGCCTCTATGACTGAGGGCAAATCGGGTGAGATCCGCTTGGCCGACGCCTTTGATCTGATGCTCGAGCAGGGACAGCCGCTCATCGGCCGCAAACTCTCGGGGGAGTGGCTGGATACGGGAGATAAATTGTCATTTCTCAAGGCCACGGTGCGTCTCGGTCTCAAGCATCCTCAGGTGGGAGAGGGGCTCAGGGCGTATCTGAAAGACTTGAAACTCTAATGTACTGGATCTACCTCGCCATTTTCATTCTTGCTATCCTTACGCCGGAAATAATCACCGGCGATTCCTTTTTGTTGCGCGAGGGCGATATGGAAGCGCTCCTCATCTTCTGTTTTGGAGCACTCGGCTTTCTTATCTACATCGCCAAAGAAAAAGCCCTATTGAGGCTCTTCAAGGAAAAAGTGCTCCTTCAAAAGCAGACCAATTTGATTTCGCGCGATCTTTCCCAGTCTTATTCCTATATCGGCGAAGTCAATCGCCGCTTCGAAATTATTCGCGATCTGTGCCTGCGCTTGCCTGAGGAAGAACTCTATCGCGAGCATCTGCCGCCGGAGACGGTGTACGAACCCATTCTCGATGCCGTAAAAACGCTGGCTCGGACGGACAAGGCTGCTCTTTGCTTCGTCGATACCCGTTCCGGACAAAAAGTGCTTTCGGTCGAAACATTCTCGCCGAAAGAGGCAGGGGTTTTGTCGAAAGAGTCGCTTCTTGGAACCGAAAAATCTTTCTGGGAAGAAGAAGGCTTTTTGGTAGTCCGTTCCTCGGAACCGGCTGAGGGCATTCACGCATTTCTCATGTTCGCCAAGGAGGCTAACGATCTTGAGGACCGCGACGCATTTTCGATCCTGGTGGCCCAGGCGCTCCTCATCTACACGATGCGCCAGCACCGCTAACCGTTTCGCGTATGCGCATAGGCATCGATGCCCGCTTCTATGGCACCACTGGCAAAGGCCTGGGACGCTATACCCAAAAGCTCATACACGAGCTGGAAAATATCGACACGGAGAACGAGTATATCGTCTTTTTGTCTGCAGAAAACATTGATGCCTACCGGCCGGTATCGGGGCGCTTTCGTAAGGTGTTATGCCGCGCTCGTTGGTATTCGTTTGCCGAACAATTTTGGCTTCCGTTTTTTCTCGCATCTTTCCGTCTCGATCTCATGCATTTCCCGCATTTCAATGTACCGCTCCTCTATCGGCGGCCTTTTCTTTTTACTCTCCACGACCTGATCCTTTTTCACTTTCCCACGCGCCGCGCATCTACGCGCTCCCGCATCTTTTACCGGATGAAGTTCCTCGGCTATCGTCTCGTACTGCGCTCCGCTCTGCAGCGCGCACGCAAAGTCATAGCGGTCTCTCATTTTACCGAAAGCGATATCCTCACGAATTTCCCCCAAATAGCTCCGAAACTCTCTGTTACCTACGAAGCGGCTGAGAGTTTCTGCCATTTTGCATCCAAACAGAAAGCGCTGGAAGTTTTGGAGGAGTTCGGACTCGCAGAGCAAGAGGTGGGGCGTGCTATACTACAGCCGTATATTCTCTATGTGGGGAACGCCTATCCGCACAAAAATCTTGAGTTGGTGCTTTCTCTGGCACTCAACTTTCCCCAAGAGCATTTCGTTCTCGTCGGCAAAGAGGATTACTTCTATGCACGCTTAAAAAGAGAGGCATCGGCGCGCGGACTCGGGAATATTCTTTTTATCGGTGCGCTCTCTGACCAAGAGCTCGGCATCTTCTACCGCTTCGCACGTATCTATTTCTTCCCCTCGCTGTACGAAGGCTTTGGACTGCCGCCGCTCGAAGCCATGAACTATGGGCTGCCAGTCCTCTCTTCGAATGCTGCCTCCTTGCCGGAGATCCTTGGGGAAGCGGCTCATTACTTCGATCCCACCGACCCTTCGGATGCGAAAGCCAAGCTTTCCCGACTGCTTCAAGATGAAGAAGAGCGCTTCAAAGCAAGAAGGAGCGGTTTCGAACACTCAGGCCGTTTTTCCTGGCGGCGCATGGCCGAGGAGACTCTGGCGCTCTATCGCTCTATTCCCAAGAGTCGTTAGGGGTGCGGCACGGGCCTGACAAAAAACAAAGACCAGTATGGAGTATTCGTATCGGCCTCCCAAATCCGTTTCTGACATCCGGCGACCTGCGTCCGAGCCGAGGCTGCCTGCCCCTCTTCCGCTTCCAGCTCAGAGC
>JBBCGM010000005.1:0-33655 GCA_037201605.1 Candidatus Moraniibacteriota bacterium
ATGCCCGACGAACTTCGCGACGACGAAAAGGCACAAGCCCCAGCCGTTCCGCGCTCTATCATCCGCTTCGAAAACGTTACCAAAACGTTTCCCCACAACCCGAGCGTGCTCGAAGGTATCACCCTTTCCATCATGCCGGGTGAATTCGTTTCGCTCGTCGGCCCATCCGGTGCCGGCAAGTCAACGTTCCTGAAACTCATCTACGCCGAGGAAATTCCGAGCGAGGGCGAAGTTTATTTTTTGGAGCGGCCGCTCTCAGCCATCAACCGCAAGCATCTGCCGTACTACCGCCGCAATATCGGTACTGTTTTCCAAGACTTCAAACTGCTGCCGCAGCGCACCGCGTTCGAGAACGTTTCCTATGCGCTCGAAGTGGACGGTGTCAGCTCCGAAGAAATTAATGCCATCGTTCCCGAAGTTTTGAACATGGTAGGACTGGGTGACAAGATGCAGAAATTCCCCAAGCAGCTCTCCGGCGGAGAGCAGCAGCGCGTGGCGATGGCGCGCGCCTTTATTACCAAGCCCAAGCTCATCATCGCCGACGAACCGACCGGCAACCTCGATCCGCGCTCAGCCGATGAAATCCTCGATTTGCTCATGGAAATCAATTCCTACGGCACCACCGTGCTCCTTGCGACCCACAACCGCCACATGGTGGACTCCTTGGGCCGCCGCGTGATCGCCATTAACGACGGGCGCATCGCCAGCGACGAAATGCACGGAAAATACTTCGACGCGCCGGCCCGCAAACAGACTAAACTCTAAAAACGTATGTCCAATAAATCTCTCAAACTCTGGCGCACCTTCAAAGAAGGGGCTACGAACTTCCGCCGAAACGGCTGGCTGACTTTTGCGACCGTCAGCATCCTCACCCTCTCCCTCTTTATCGTAAGCCTCTCGCTCCTGCTCGGCGTCACTACCAATCTGATTCTTCAGAACATGCGCGAAAAAGTGAGCATCAGCGTCTCCTTCAATCCCGACGTCCCGGAGTCCAAGATCCTCGAAATTCAAGGTGAGCTCTCCAAATTCACCAAAGAAATCCGTTCCGTCGAGTACGTTTCGCGTGATCAGGCCCTCAAAGACTTTCTCGGAAAAAACAATCCTGTGATCGCCAAAGCCATCGATGAAATCGGTGAGAATCCGCTCCTCGCATCTCTCAATATCAAAGCGGCAACTCCCGAGGATTATCCGCTCATCGTCGATCAGCTGCAGAAGTCTACTTTCCAAAACGACATCAGTCGCATCAACTACGAAGAAAACAAGCGTATCTTCGATCGTCTGGAACATATTAACCAGGCGACGCAGAAATCCGGCTTGGCCATCGGTATCACCTTTATCCTTATTGCCATTCTGATCACCTTCAATACCATCCGCATCACCATCTACTCGCACCGCCAGGAATTCGAGGTCATGCGCCTGGTAGGGGCTTCCAACCTCTATGTGCGCACGCCTTTCGTGTTCGAGGGTATCCTCTACGGCTTGACGGCTGCATTCGCGACTATGATCTTGCTTGCGGCCATCGCCTATTACATCTCACCGCTCACTGAGGGGGCCATTCCGCAGGGCAATTTCCTCAACCTTTACTTCCAGAACTTCCACTTTATCTTCCTAGGCTTGGTAGTCTTGGGCATCCTTTTGGGCGTCATTTCAAGTGCCATTGCCATCCGGAGATATTTGAAAGTATAGTGAAGAGAGTACGCGTGTTCCTTGGAGTTTATGAGAAAACCTTCGCGGGGAAGGGGGACTTATGCAGACGAAAAATAGCGGGAGGCCTGCTCTGGGCGCTACGGTAATCTGGGGCATAGGCTGTATAGCCGTCATAATGATGTTCGTATCAAGTGACGTACCTGGCGGCTTCTGGGATAAGGTAAATGCCTTTCTCGGAAACTAGCTGGTAGCTGGAGATTAAGAGGGAGCAAGGCATTGCCAAGCTCCCTTTTTCCTTAGTCAAATAGCCTTGAAAATTTTAGAGAAATACGGTATGCTCTCCGTTGACCCTGGGGAATAGCCAAGCGGTAAGGCAGTAGGTTCTGGTCCTACGATGCGGGGGTTCGAATCCCTCTTCCCCAACAAATCAAAGAAGCCGGCCATTTGGTCGGTTTTTTGATTTATCGAGAGGGATTCGAACGGGAAGGGGGTCGGGGAAACATTTGTTTCCCAGTCCGGGGTGACCGAAGTATAATGAGGACTAGAGGGTGGAAACCCTATAGAGCACAGTCGAAGACGAGCAGTTCAATCCCTCTTCCCCAACTCGCAATTTTAGCCCTGACACAGGGCTTTTTTCGTTCCAAAGTCAGTATTGACAAAATTATAAAATAGGAGTATAATATAAGATCAGATGAAATTCTGATTCAGGGTGAAAGGGAAAGGAAAGTCATGGAGATCATGTTGTTTGCTCTTCTTGTCATGAGCGGGCTGATCCTCAGCTATGTTCGGGAAAATGCTCGAGATCTCGAGGCAATCAAGCAACATCTCGGGATCAAAGACGAGGAAGAATCCTAAATTCATCCAAGCGCCGATTGAGCTCTAAACCAGATTACTCAATCCTACACCGAGCCACCCCGGCAATCTTGGGTGGCATTTTCTTTTTCTTGATATACTAAAAAGGTTCCCACAGCGCCCACTAATGAAATTATGAAAATCTTTCTCACTTCTACAGCTGCGGACACTCTAGAAAAACTGTTACCCTCTATTTCTAAAAATCCCTCAGAAATGAAGGTGGCATTTATTCCTACGGCAGGGGATTTATATCCTGATAAGCCTTGGCAAGAAAGAGATAGGGATACATTAAAAGAGCTTGGCTTTCAAGTAGAAGACATAGATTTAAAAGTCACGCGACACGAAGAATTAAAGGCGGCCCTTACGCAAGTAGATATTATTTTTGTAGCAGGGGGTAATACATCATATCTATTAGAGCAAGCTCAGAAAAGTGGGTTCCTAAATATAGCGAAAGACCTTGTGCATTCTGGAACTATTTATATAGGTTCAAGCGCAGGCTCTCTACTGGCAGGACCCAATATTGAGGTGGACAAAATATATAGTGAGGGAGAGTTCGAAAAAGAACTGATGTCATACGAAGGATTAGGCTTAGTTGATTTTGTAATATTGCCCCATGCAAATAAAGAAGGATATCGCCCCTATATCGAAAGAATTAAGACTCAATATGGTCAAAAATATCCCTTTGTAGAGCTGGGGGATAATCAAGCGATCGTTTTAATAGATGGTAAAAAAGAGCTACTGGAAGTCTCCAAATAAGTTCCAACATCGTCCCACAGCGCCAACAGGATAAGACCCCTTAGAAGAAGGGGTTTTTTATTTACCTGAAGAGTGTAGTATTCTTTCTGTAGGAGCAGCTATAATCTCTGACTTTTTATTATGAAATCGGGATTTGATATCAACCGCATTCAGGAAGACGGGTACCTTATCCTCCCTCTCTCTATGAGCCGTCTTGCCACCGGACAGAATGCTGAATTTTGCTATTCAGTATTGGAAGAATTCGTAAAGAAAATCGAGACCTTTTCCAATGACGTAGTCCTTCTCTATACGAATGGTCTCTACTTCAATTCCGAAGAAGTCTCATTCGAGAACAGAAAGAAAACGACGAAACAGGCACTTGCTCACATTCTCGAATTTCGAAATATCATCGAAAAGAAGAAGCGGTTTATACCTGGGGCAATACATTACCTTCCGATTGATTACGTCCTTTTCAATTCACCTCACTTCAAAACCTTTTTCGATAAGTTGAAAGCTTTGGAGTCAGAAGATCCTGAATTCAAACGTTTACTTATTGAGGACTCCCGGGATAAGAGAGATACGGAAGCCAATATTAATTTTCTTTTGGAAGAAATTGCAGTAGCACACATACTCCGTCAAAAGCTTGTCGAGCTTCCCAGAACGCTCGTAAAGAGCGATTCTTGGCGTCTCATAGCCTATCCCGGAAAGCCCCTCTTCTCAGATATTTATCAGTGGAAAAAGAAGGTTCTTCCACAGAAAGAAGGGGTGGGGAATCCTTTCGCCGGAGCCCAATATAACTTAGAGGAAAAACACCTCATTCTTTTTGATGAGACAGAAACTTAGTTCTCTAAATAGGTTCCAACAGCGGTTCAACTTAAGAGAATGCAACTTATGAATTTTGAAAATCCAACATCTCCCGCAGAAAAGGAGCCTCATTTTCCCTCTTTAGAAGAAATAAAATCAGAAATTGAAAGGCTCACTGGTAATGAAAATCCTGAACCGCTAAGGAGTCTCGAGGATGAAAAGGGGATCTATCTTTATGAAGTAGTAACTTTCGACGAACAAGGGGATGGCTCTGTGTATTCATATCGCCGATCTGGTAACTATGCAGAAACAAAAACCTCTGTGACGGTTATCGAGGTAGCTCATTTCATAGGCAAACCTGAGGAAGGTATGTTCGTCGGGGGGAACACCTTATCAAATTACGACGAGGAAGTAGGGGAATGGGTTGATGAGAAATAAGTTCCAACAGCGTCCCACAGCCCCAACTGACAAATTATGAAAATTACAAAATTTGGCCACTGCTGCTTGCTTCTCGAAATAGGGGAGTTGCGTATCCTCACAGACCCGGGTAATTACAATTCTACTCCCGAGGTAGCGGATATCGACGTTATCCTTATCAGCCACGAGCACCAGGACCATCTCCATATCGAGGCTCTGAGGGAAATACTCAGAAGCAATCCTCAGGCTAAGGTTATTTCTCACAGGAGCGTGGGAAAGATTCTGGACGAAGGGGGTGTTCCCTATGACCTCATCTCAGAAAACGAAGAAATCTTCATAAAAGGCATTGGCATAGAAAGCTGCGGGAGTGAGCACGCCTGCATCCATCCCGACCTGCCGAAAGTACAGAATACCGGTTTCTATATAAACAAGTCCTTTTTCTATCCCGGAGACTCTTTTTACAATCCCCAAAAGGACATTCATGTCTTAGCCCTGCCGGTTGCGGGTCCCTGGATGAAGATTGCGGAAGCTATCGAATATGCCAAGATAGTAAAACCAAAAGTCGTATTCCCGGTTCATGACGGCATGCTCCGCCAAGAGCACCAGCTGGGGCCTACCCGAAGAATCCCTGCTATGCTCCTTGAACCCCTGGGGATTCAATTTGTAGATATGAAAGAAGGATCGGTAGAGGATTTTAGTAGCTACTAGAACATCGAAAATAGCGAATTTTCTTTCGGCACAGCCTTAACCAATACCTCTATGCAAAACAACTTAGATTCCCTTATTAAATACATTGCTGAAAAGCATGCGTTTACCGGTGAGAAATACCCGGAAATAAAAGAAGCGTCCCCAGAAGAAATCCTCCATTTTGCTATCAGGCATTCTGCGCTCCACTTCGCCAAAACGGCAGGGAAAATCGCCGCTACCAGTGAAGACATTGATCATGGCGAGAAAGGAAAGCTCGAGGATCTCAAAGTAAATACTGCCAAATCGCTTATCAATACCCTAAGATTGGCGGAACTTCTCGGAATGACGGAAAAGGAATTGACGGAAAGAGTGACTGAGATACTTGATCAGAACAATGAATAATAAGGAGTGTAGAAATCCAGCCCCTTAGAATTCTTTCTTTTCTCTAACAGCCAAAAATAAAAGCGCTCCGTTGACATTTAGCCCGCTTCGGGCTATTTTTGCAATTAATATTCTTTAACAATCTAGAGGAGGCGTTACATGGATAAGCAATCCGTACTAGCCTTCTTGGATGGGCTCTCTGAAGAAGAATTCGTCTTGCATGGATCTGAGCACGCGTATGAGTACCTCATCCCCTCTGATCCGCAGCAGGGCCATTTAATTCCAGAATACGATCAAGTAGCCGTATACGGCACCTGCTCTGTAGAGATTGCATTGCTCTATGCCGTAATTCGCACTCCTACCGTGGATTGGGGTTGGCGCGTTATAGATGACCCGTTCCATCCTCATATTCTCGTAGTAGGGCCCGAGCGACTGCAGATAAGTTCTGGGTATGTACACCTGGTCAGACGATCCTCTTTTACTGACTTCGTTTTAAATGGGCTTGCCTGCCTTGCCTATACTCCCGTGAAACCCGAGAGAGCAATTCCTGTTCTTCCTGATATATTAGAACTTCTTATCAAGCAGAGGCGCATTCACGTTCTCAGCTATGAGGAGTATCAAAATAAGCATCCTTCAACTTAAAACCCGCACTTATAAATCTGCGGGTTTTCTTTTTCCTGATATACTGGAAACGAAAGTAACAATTGTAACAATGCAATGAAAGACTCCGTGATAAAAGTAGGCGGCCTATTTTCCCTCTTTGGAGGCTTGGCGTTTGTAGGGGTATTTACCTATCTCGCTGTGTATTTTAACTATCCGGACATTCTGGATGGCGACGCGTACCAGGTGCTTCCGAAGCTGGTAGCGGGTGGATCGGAAATGAGGACTATCTGGGCCATTTATGCTTTTCTGCCTCTCGTCTTGATTCCGGCAGGACTCGGAAGCTATGCCTACCTGAAGGAAAGGAATCATTCGCTGGCACTCGGAGGACTCCTCTTTGCTACGGTAGCGGCTCTTGCCAATATGCTCGGCCTTATGCGCTGGCCCAGCATTCATTGGATACTGGCTGAAGGCTTTGCCTCTTCTACTGCGGAGCAGCAAGCTACTATTGATGCTGTTTTTCAGGGCTTGAACGTCTACTTAGGCAATTACATTGGCGAATTCTTGGGAGAAATTACTCTCAACGCCTGGTTTCTCACTATCGGTCTGATTCTCTGCAGGGTTGAAGGAAAGATACGCTATTTCGGCTTCTTTGCCTTGCTCACAGCAGTCTTAGGATTTATCGGGGCCTTCAGAAACGTGACTTCGGCAGTCAGCATGGTGTCAGAGATCAATAATTCTCTGCTACCCGTTTTCCTCGTCGCTCTCGGCATACTCCTTATTCGCGCCAAAAAGGCAGCCTAGGCCAGAAGAAACTTATGGATATACCAGGGTCAATTACGGACTTTTTCCGTTACAAGAATGCGCACGATGAAGCGGGGCTAGCCTCGGTGTTTGCGGCGGATGCCATAGTCATTGATGCCGGCGAGAACAAAGAAATGCGTGGCATTGACGAAATCAAAACATGGATTCAAAAGTCCCTTTCCGGGCTCAATCTCCATACGGAAATTGGCCAGGTAAAAAGAGAGAGTGCTACATGGGTTCTAGAAACGATTGTCTCCGGCGATTTTAAGGCGAGTCCTGCCAAATTCGAGTATTTTATCAAGGTACAGGATGCCAAAATAACCTCTCTTCGTGTTCAATTCAGAGGTTCGCTCTCATCTTAGACAGACAACAGGGACGTCGTATGAGAGGCGGAGAAGGCATGCAGCGACCACTTCCCTCGAGCCCGACGTGACTTCTGGACTAAAAAGCTTTACTTTTTACTCATCCCGTGTCATACTCTGCACACGCAATTAATGCGCAATGAAACCTCGTCGAATTTCAGACAAACCTATTTTTTGAACATACTATGAACGGAACAATCAAAACGCTCACGGACAAAGGATTCGGATTCATCTCTCGCGAGGGAGAGGAGAAGGACCTCTTTTTCCACCAAAATGAGCTTTCTGGTATCACTTTCAACCAGCTCAACGTTGGCGATAATGTTACCTTCGAGGTAACTGAGGGCCCCAAGGGTCCGGCTGCTACCAAAGTGTCCCGCGTCTAATTCGACGAGGTTATCAACGAAAACGCCCTTTCGAGGGCGTTTTTGCTTTACCCATAACATTGACAATCGGAAGACCAGCGGCTATTTTGAGAGTAGTGTGGGAAGGGAAGACATCAAACGAGATTCCCTGTTTAACAACTTGGGACCAGGCCATGAGCCACGAGGAAGATACTCTAAGCGTGAATCGACCGTAGAGGGTGCAAGTCCCGTGGAGGAAAAGATTCGTGGTTATCGAGTAGGGATGCGGGGTTCTAGACTTCTGTATACCGAATATGGGTGGTTGGGCGAGCTTAAACCGTTAGGTGTAGGCGTAAGTCCAAAAGCCGCAAGTTAAAGAGGTGTTTAGTCACTCCTGATAGCGAGAAATCGTTATCAGTACTTGTCGGGGTCGCCATCCAAGCCTAAACCCTTCCCACACTTCCAAAGCCGTACCTGAACCAGGACGGCTTTTTCTTTTGCTATACTGAAGAAAACGCTACCATTCCCAATCACTAAATCTATGAAAACCGCTATCATCCTCCACGGCATGGCGGACCCCGCTCCCTGTTTAGCTATGTCGCAGCAGCACTGGGTTCCCTGGCTCCAAGAACAGCTCGTCTGCAAGAGCATCCTGGCACAGGCCCCGGAACTCCCCAATGCAGCTCATCCCGTATACGAGGATTGGAAAGCGGTATTCGAGCAATTTTCTCTAGACGAAGAAACGACGCTCATCGGCCACAGCTGCGGAGCCGGTTTTCTCGTACGCTTCCTGAGCGAGAACAAAGTGCGAGTGGGAAAAGTGATTCTCGTAGCGCCCTGGATGGATCCGAAAGGCGAATTGGGAAACGATTTCTTCGACTTCGCTATCGACGCGTCTCTCGCGGCACGCACGCACGGCATCACCATTTTCCTCTCCGCAGACGATGAAGAAGAAATGAAAGTCTCGGTAGCAAGAATTGAGGAGAGTATTCCGGAAGTAACGAGAGTGGACTTCACAGACAAAGGACACTTCACTCTCGAAGATATGCATTCAAACGAATTCCCAGAACTCCTAGAAGTTATTCTGGATTAGAAAGCGGCAATATACACATGAAAAGAAATTTGCTCATTGCTGCATTCGTCACAGTTATCATCCTGGGAGTGGGGCTTGTCTGGTACCTGTGGCGTAGCAATGCACCAGTCAAAAACCAGCCGCTCAAGCCGCAGAGCCAGCTCTCGCTCGTAGCAGTAGGGGACAGTCTGGTCGAAGGGCAGGGTGCGACAGCCGGGCATGATTTCGTAAGCCTTCTTTCGCAAAAAATAGGAGTAACGATCGAAAATGAGGGAGTAAGCGGCGACACCTCTGCCCAAGTTTTAGCGCGCATTGCTCACATTGCTGCAGAAAAACCCGATATCGCCATTCTCTTGGTTGGCGGCAATGACACGCTCCGGAGAATTCCTCCAGAGGAAACTTTCCGCAATATCGCAATGATTATTGAGACCCTGCAGAAAGAGGGGAGTGCCGTAGTGTTGGTAGGCATCCAGGGAGGGCTCTTTGGCGACCGCTATCGTAAGGAATTCGACGCCCTCGCGGAAAAATACCAGACAGCCTATGTACCGGATATTCTCGACGGCATCATCGGCAACCGCTCTCTGATGAGCGACAGCGTGCATCCCAATGATCAAGGCTACGTCCTGGTAGCCGATAAGATCTATCGGGAAATGGAAAAGCGCCTGCTCAGCTATTGACAGAATGGAGGTAAGTGTGTTATTGTATTTTCAGCAATTTCAGCATATCCATGGGGAGAAAAACATGCGTCAGTTCTTCGAAAATCTGGTCTCTGAGGTGAATCAGACCTGGTATCAGCTCAAAGGCATCCATTGCCCCTCGTGCGGCTCCCACGACCTTGTTCTGCAAGGCCAGGGCTATGTGGACGCGAGCACCATTCCGAGTCCGGCTCTCCTGATGACAGACTCTGTCTACGGCCGCTTCCAACCGCCCCGCTATTACGAGCATCCCGATAAAGCCTATGTGGCTTTCCACACACGCTTCCGGGACTATGCATGCCGTTCTTGTGAACACACCTTCCAAAAAGAAGAGGAACACGGACAAGAGATGGAATAAATATACCAATCCATCATAGGAGGTAAGGATGTCTGCTAAAAAAATGCTCTGGAGGCATAGGGAAAATATCCTTCCCTTGATTGCCTTTGCTGGCTTTGTCGGCGGAGCTTGGCTTGGGAACAGCCTGGGAAATGAATTTGTTGCCCCTTTTTCAGGAATCGTCGGGGCCTTCCTATGCGGTTTCGGTTTTTCCTGGCTTTGTAAGAAATTCTGTCTCTAACTCAGGAACTATCTGCACTAGGCGCTTTCGAATCTTCGAAAGCGCTTTTCTTTTTGCGGAAAAATGGCCATGGTAGAATAAAACCATCTCTATGCAAACTTTCAGTGAGCGGGTCGTCAAAATCGCGCTTTCTATTCCCAGGGGCCGTGTTACTACCTATGGCCGCATCGCCCGGGCGGCGGGCGGGGGAGGCATGGCCGCGCAGAGCATCACCTCTGTCTTAGGCAAGGCGTATGAGGCGGGGGAGAAAGAAATTCCTTTCCATCGCATCGTCTATGCCGATGGGCGCATCTGGATTGATACCAAACATCGCAAAGAGCGACTGCGCCGCTACCGCGAGGAGGGGATCAGGATTGATAAAAACGACCGCATAGAAAACTTCGGGGACCTGGTCTTTGAATTCCGTTAACCTCCATGAGAAGCCTCGTTTTTCTCTTCCTATTTATCGGTTCAACACTGGGAGGCTTTGTACCCCTTCTCTGGGGTGGGAGCGCCTTTTCTGTGTCGTCTGTGCTCTGGAGCGGCATCGGCGGAGTGCTGGGTATCGCTTTAGGTTACCACTTGGGACGCTCCCTCTAACTAAATTGCAAAATTACGCTATGCGCACGTTTCTCAAAAGCATTTTCCATCGCCGGATCGACCGTGTCGAACATGGCCTGAGGATAGGTATCCTTATCATACAGATCGCGCTCGGTTTGCGGTTCATGTTCCGCGTGTTTTCGCTTAATCCCGGTAACTTGTTGATTGACTTAGTATATCGTGCCACCTGGCCCCTCGTTGCTCCGTTTGAATTCCTGACCCAAAATATTCTCCTCCAGGGCGCTGTGTTTGAGTGGAGTACGCTACTTGCTTTTCTCTTCTACACGCTGCTTGGCCAAGGGCTCATACGTTGGTGGAAAAAAGTGCGACGCTAAATTTGAGAGGGTTCTCTCCTCATTCGGTATGTGGTAAACTTCTCATACGACGCGGTGTGTTACTCTGCAGGTCGACAGAAACACGAACCGTGATCATCAGTAAAAACTTTAATCCGGTAAACACAAGCATATGACAAACGACGCAGCTCGTCCTCTGTTCAGAGGCACCCAGTTCATATGGTACGCGCTGACACTCATTGAAGCGCTTCTCGTATTGCGGTTTCTGCTTCGGCTGCTGCAAGCGAATCCCGGAGCAGGTTTCACGAACTTCATCTATTCGCTTTCCGGAATCTTTACTGCTCCGTTTGAAGCAGTTTTCCGGAATGTCTACGTGCAGGGGAGCGTATTTGAATGGACCACACTCTTAGCAATGCTGGTTTACTACCTGATTGCATATGGGAATCGTCCGTCTCTTGGTGATGGGCAAGCCGGTCTCGAGCGCCGAAGCAAACGCGCGTCTCGGTGCCCAAGAAGACTCGGCACGCTTCTAAAGTGAGTTCTAATTTGGCCTTAATAGTAATCGTATGGGAATCATTCTCTGGATCATCTTCGGAGCCCTCGCCGGCTGGATCGCCTCCCTCATTATGGGAACCGATGCACAGCAAGGGGCACTGATGAATATCGTCATCGGCATCGTAGGTGCCATCATCGGAGGCTTCGTTATGAGCTTCTTCGGGTGAAACCGGTGTTTCCGGCTTCATCTCTACAGCCTGCTCGTAGCTATCCTCGGAGCAGTGATCCTTCTCTGGATCGTTAAGCTGGTCCGTCGCTCGGCGTAGGAGAAATCATCTCACCTTGTGAGAATGAAAGAGAAAACCGGCCTCGGCCGGTTTTTCTTCTTCCCTATTCGTATACGGTCTCATCCATCTCGGCCGCTGTGCCGAGCTTTTTGATGGAAAGCGTCGTACTCTGTTTGTCGAGGGTGCGGGCTTCCTCGATGCGTTTGCGCACGGGAGCGGGCAGATCCTGAACAATCTTGCGAAGCAGTATCCCATCCACCTTGAGCACGTCTTCCCACTTATCCAGAGGCTCGAGGACGGCGCGCAGCACTTGGGGATCGTAGCGGTACGTTGAGCGGATGCTTTTGCCCACGATACCGTGCTCGCCGAAGACGCGTTCTACTTCTTCCTCTTCCATGTAGGCCAGAAGCGTCGCCTGGAGCTCGGCCAGGCGCTTTTTGTCCTGGCGCATTTCATCACGCAAGCGCAGAAACTCATCAATCGCCTTTTCGGCTTCTTCGGAAAGTATTCTGCGCGTTTCTTTGAACTTATGCCGCCAGAGCGGGCAGATTTTCTGATAGCCGCACCAATCGCAGAGAGCCGAGAGAATCGGCTCGAAGTGCTCGGCTTCGATATCGCCGATGACCTGGAGAAAAGTGCTTTCGACTTCCCGGAGCTGATCCTGCGTGCGCGTCGAGGAAAGCTTCACCCCATGCTTGACGTAGTAAAGGCTCACCGTAATGTTTTCCAAATTCTTGGCTTCCTGGGGGGGGGTAGGCGATTGAGAAACGCAAGCAGATAGATAGAAAGCTGCAAATCGCGGTCTACCTTGTCCTGGCTGGGCATCTTACGAGCCGTTTTGTAGTCGATGATCTCGTAGCCGTTTTCGGTTTTATCAATACGGTCGATGATGCCGGCAAGCGTATGCACGCCGCGTTCTTCGTCGCCGATTTCCAGCGAGAAACGGCTCTCTAGATCCACGACGCGTGCCGCCGCGATGTCGTTATTCTGATAGTAGCGCTGGATGATCTGGACGCCCTGGGCAAAAGCGGCCCGTTCTTCCATTTCGTCTTCGTAGATCGCGCTGTTCCAATTCTGGGAAAAGAGATTGAGTGCTTCTTCAACGCTTGGCGGCACGAGGGGAGCGGCGTGAATGAAGCGCAGCACGGAGTGGATAAGCGTCCCGAAAACCGCCTCCTTGCTCTTGGGCTCGGCAATATGATCGACGTGGCGGTATTTGTACTTGAGCGGGCACGTCTTATACGTGTCCACGCTGCTATAGGAGAGGCGCATAGAGAAGGATTTCGTCTCTAGTATACCACTCTCAAAAGCCCTTTTTAAGCCAAGAATAGGAACTTCTTACCCTTGACTTATTCTCTAAAAAGTGATATAGTCGAACGGTAACCTAAAGGGTACTCTATAGCTATTTTACAAGTGAAAAGGGGAAATGAGTGGCGTATTTACCAAAAGTCATCAAGCATTCACGACTGCTTACCACCTGTATCCTGATCATCCTCAAGCTCCGTCGAGAGCTTCGGGATGAGCGACGGAGACGGCAACAAGAACGCCGTGATGCTGCCACCTACGTCTTGGAGCTCGAAAAAGAGACTCGTGAGACAGAAAGTCGTGAAGGAATGCTCCGCCGGCAGGTCCAGGATCTGCTGCGCCAAACTCTCACCGATCCGCTCACCGGCCTCTACAATCGAGCCGGACTGGAGCGTAAGCTCCTCGAAATTAAAAGCGTGTTGTCGCGCGCCGGCTTCGAGGAAGCGCCGTTTACGGTGGCGGTACTCGATCTCGACAACTTCAAGTACGTAAACGATCATCGGGGGTCACGACGCCGGCGATACCGTGTTACGGGAGTTCGCGAAGATACTGCACGCAAGCTTCCGACGTTCCCAGGACATCGTGTCCCGTGTAGGCGGCGACGAATTCATCGTCGTTATGCCATACACCGAAGAGGATCGGGCCGGAGAACGAATCGCAGCCATGCTCTACGACCTATGGCTCTTCAGGGACGCTCTAAAGCTCCCTCATGAGCTCGGGTGAGTATCGGCATTGAAACCCTCCGACTCAACTTGAAAGAGAAGAGCCTGGAGGAATTCAAGGCCGGCGTCATCAGGGCAGATGACAATATGTATCGCGCCAAAAAGGAAGGGGGCAACCGTTTCCTTCCTAAAGAATCGTAAGTAAAGCGTTAAGACCTGTCTCCCAGCGTGGAGACAGGTCCTTTTTTCTTTTCTTACCTGACAGAAAGTGCAAATTCTGCTATCCTATTCCACACCAAAGCCGCTATGAAACACTGGAAAATCCTTATACCCATCGCTCTTCTCGTGCTTTCAGGCGCTGCTCTGACTGTTTGGTATAAGCTCCAGTCTGATTTTCACATCACCCAAGAAACTCTCGAACCGGTAGTAGACGCCATAAACCCAGAACACCATTTGCACCCGCGGCTGCGTGGTCTCAGAGATTGGCAACGTCCAGAAGGACCATACCGGGTCGCTCTCCAAGTAGGGCATTGGAATGCCAAGGAGGCTCCTGAAGAACAGAAGGGCTTGCGTCAGACCACCGGCGGATCATACGGAAACTTCACTGAATGGGAAGTGGCGCTCCGGATTGCCCAGGAAACGGAAGCCCTCCTAGAGGCCGAAGGGGTAACAGTAGATATTCTTCCCACCACTATCCCTCCCAATTACTGGGCAGATGCCTTTGTCTCTATTCATGCGGACGGTAACACAAACAGCACTATTTCAGGCTACAAAGTGGCTGCGTCCCGACTCGACTATACCAAGGAAAGCAGAAAGCCTCTCAGAGCTCCTCAACTCTGAATATGGAGCTTCTACAGACCTTACCCCGGATCCGAATATCACAAGAACTATGCGGGGCTATTATGCCTTTAACTGGCGTCGCTATGAGCATTCGCTGCATCCTATGACACCCGCCGCTATTATAGAAACCGGTTTTCTCACAAGTCCAAGGGATCGCAGTATTATCGTGTCTCGGCCAGAACGTGCAGCGCAGGGGATTGCTACAGGCATCCTCAAATTTCTCAAAAGCTAAGTAAAGAAAGACCCCGCAGCCATTGGCTTTGGGGTCTTGGAAAAAGGTGGAGCCGCTGAAGATTTAATTCAGGAAGGAAAGAACGTTCTTGCGGCAGGTGATGAGGAAACTTTCTTCGTCATTCCTGACATTAAGCTGCTGAGTGCTCGAACAGCCTGGAGGCAACACGATTTGAATGTCGGATTGGTCAGTGACCTGCTGGTTGGGCGAGTGACGTGTTGAAATGAAGAGAAGTACTGCAAGCCCAAGGAACCAAACAGCCAAAAGGGGAATGGCTATGCTCTTGTTCCACTTCCTATTGTTGGTATCATGTTCCAGTTTATTCATTTCTCTACCTCCTGTTGTGAAGAACTTGTAGTCGGATCTTTCCAACTAAACATTACACATCTAAATTAAAATATTGTCAATTTAGAGCAGTTCCAGCTCAAAAGGGAGTATAATGGCTTTATAGGGACTTATTTGCCATCAGCGTCATAAAATAATGTCTAAGGAAAGCATTTCAAGTGGGACAGTACACAGAATTCCGGCAGATCTGCAGGGAGCTTTGGTTTCTGATAAGAAAGCGCTTGCAATCTGGGAGGGTCTGACACCGCTTGCACGCAACGAGTGGATCTGTTGGGTTACCTTCGTCAAGAAAGCCGAAACGAGAAAGGAGCACATTCAAAGGTTGGTGAGTGAACTCAAGGAAGGCAAGCGCCGGCCCTGTTGCTGGATAGGCTGCATTCACCGCAAAGATAAAAAAATAAGTCCGTCCATACAAGGCATCCTCAATAAACGGCAGGGGGGCATCCGTAAAAAATCGTAGATATATCCATTAAAGCTTCCGACTTATGCCGACCTATGTAGCCTTGTTGCGTGGCATTGGCCCCACAAACCCGAACATGCGGCCGACAAAGCTGAAAGAGTTCTTCGAGCATCTCGGTTTAAGAATGTGGCCACGGTCATTTCCAGTGGTAACGTGGTATTTGATTCTGGTTCAAAAAGTACTGACATATTGGAGAAGAAGATAGAGAAGGAGCTTCCCGAGTACCTTGGCTTTACCAGCACTACTATTGTCCGTAGCCGGCAGGAACTTGAAACCATGGTGGAGGAGAATCCATTCAAGAGCATAGTGCACAGCCAGCGCTCCTATCTCCTCGTAAGCTTTCTCAAGGACCGGAAACTTGTTCCTGAGGGCGCTCTCTTTACCACCTTCAACCTCGAACAAACCCGTACTCCGGATATCATGAACCAGCTGGAGAAGAAGTATGAGAAGGCGATTACCAGCCGGACCTGGAAAACAGTCGAGCGTATTCTGAAAAAGATGGATACCCGTTAGAGATACCTAAAATACGAGCACCTTTGAGGCTTCATCTAAGCCTCTTTTTAACAACTACTTCTTAGTTGACAGGCCCGGAAATTATTGTATAGTGAAGTGTTCGTTAACAACCTGCTCAAGGGGAGGGGATATGAGCAACTTTGAAGAGTCGGAGGAAGAGGAAGCTCCCGCTTTACTTTCTTCTAGTGCGGCTGTCTGCTTGTGCCCCTTACTTCTTCAGGAAACTGGAGAAATGCTTGGGGTAGGCTGCCAACAGCTGTTCGAGCGTGCGTTCATTCGCTCTGGCCAATTTGATTCGTATGGCCGAGCAATGTTCATACGCTTTTGCCACGTTGATCCAACTCAACAGGAAAGGTTTATTCCTTTGGTCGTACGGGAATACTGCAACCGTTCACATAAGATGTCGCTGGGACGAAAGCCAAAGCGGCATCATTTTTGTTTGGGCTGTGGTACAAACCCGAAAGCCTGGCAGGGACTCGCTTCCTGCTACCAAATGATGCACCCTGAAGTCACGGATGCATTGCTCTATAAAGAGGCAAGATCTCACCTGAACGGCAAGTCCCCGGTACCAATGCTCTCCGAACTCGAAAAGCTTATGCTAGATATCGAGGATTCTGGGGCTTTGGACTTCGATCTTGATGAAGAGAACTGGGAACGGGACATGAGAAACGATCCCACCATCGGCTTATGAAGGAGAATGAGATGGATATGCAAACCGTTTTACCTTCTCCTTCTTTGGAAGGGGAAGGTTTCGACTATAAGGCGCTCCTTGGCCAAAGCTCAGCGAGCCATGGCGTCAGGGAAAGAAGTGCGAGTCTCACCGAGAAGTATTCGGCCTCTACCCAATCAACCGCGCAAACTCTTCAACCACGAAGGGCTGCTCCGGCTCGGCCACTCCATGCAGCTCGTCGGCCAGATCCAACCAGGGATTATACGAGCAGTCAAAGCGGAAGTTCCTATCGAGTACGAACTACTCGATGGAGAACGCCGTTGGAGAAGCGCTCAGATGGTCGAACTCGACTATCGGGCTACTCTCATAGAACTCGATGACGATGCGGTGCCGTGGCTTATTGCGGCGGTCGCCAACTTCAATCGCGAGAGCTCGGCATTCCGAAAGACACCGAGTCTGCTACTGCCTGGAAAGGACATTTCGAAGCAGTTGGTATAGATGTTTCTATTGCCGAAGATGCCGAAACTAAAGGCTCCAAGGCGCGCAAATCTTCTATTACAGCGAAAAGAAGAACTGGTGGAGCCGCAGCGGCGTTCCGGAGAATATGCCTATTGGCGAACCGGGCGGACCGGACACCGAGATGTTCTGGGACTTTGGAGCGGAACGTGGATTACACGAACGTTCCGTCTGGAAAGATGAACCCTGTCATCCCAATTGCGACTGCGGGCGCTTCATCGAAATAGGCAACAATGTCTTCATGGAATACCAGAAGACCGAAAACGGCTTTGCGAAACTGGCCCAGCAGAACGTGGACTTCGGCGGGGGACTGGAGCGCCTGGCATCAGCGCTTACCGATGAGCCGGATATGTTCCGAAACGATCTCTTTACGCCACTCCTTACTTGGCTTGAGGGCTTAGCTAAAACCACCTACGGCAAGGATGAGGAAAAAATCTATGCCTTCCGGGTGCTCTTAGACCACCTGCGCGCAAGCGTTTTTCTCATTAGTGACGGCGTGCAACCCTCCAATACCGATCAGGGGTACGTTTTGCGCCGCCTCTTGCGCCGTGCAGTGCGGGTAGCTGACCAGTTCGGATTGCCTCAGGACAGCCTGCGGGGAGCGGCACGGGCCATTGCCAAAAGCTATGCCGAGAGCTATCCCGAGCTCAGTAAAAAAGAAGCGGAGATCGCCCGGGTCTTGAGCGAAGAAGAGCAGAAATTCCGGCGCACGCTAGAACGCGGCCTGAAAGAACTCGAGAAGCGCTTCGCCAAAGGACCGCTCTCCGGCCAAGATGCCTTTGACCTTTTTACTACCTATGGTTTTTCCTATCGAACTGACCGAGGAGATTGCGAGTGAAAAGGGTCAGACAGTCGATCGAGCAGAATTTGATGAAATCTTCAAAGAGCATCGCGACCGCTCGCGTACGGCTGCCGCTGGCAAATTTAAGGGCGGGCTTGCGGATCACAGCGCCAAGGTAACGGCCTTTCATACGGCAACGCACCTCATGCTGGCAGCACTCCGCCAAGAACTCGGAGAAGACGTGCACCAAGCGGGTTCCAACATTACAGAGGAACGCACCCGTTTCGACTTTACCTACCCGTCCAAAGTCTCGCGCGAAGTGCTTGATCGAGTGGAATCCTACGTGAACCAGGCTATTGCAGCAGGAGCCTCGGTTCATACCACCGTTATGGAGAAAGGAGAGGCGCAGGCAGCGGGCGTGGAGGGAAGTTTCTGGGAAAAATACCCGGAAAAAGTGACCGTTTACCAAGTAGAGGGTCCTGATGGCACGCTGTATTCCCAGGAACTCTGCGGCGGTCCGCATGTGGAAAACACTTCGGAAATTGCCGCATTCGGTCGTTTCCGCATTGCCAAAGAGGAAGCAAGCTCGGCCGGTATTCGGCGCGTCAAGGGAATATTTGAAAAGACTGAATAAGCCATTTGACAGGAGAGTCTAAAAAGGGTATCCTAGGAGGGTTCTAAATCCGATTTTCAAAGGTATGATCGCTATCGTTTCAACCGGCGGCAAGCAATACAAAGTAGCAGCCGGCGACAAGATCAAAGTGGAAAAACTGCCCGGCAAAGAAGGGGATATCCTCAAGCTCGAGACCCTCTTTTTGGGCGATGAGAAATCTGTCCAGGTGGGCGCGCCGCTCCTCAAAGACATTTCGGTAGAGGCTAAAATCCTCTCCCATGGCTTAGGGAAGAAGGTCAAAGGCATCAAGCACAAGCCGAAAAAGCGCTATCTCGTACGTTTTGGCCATCGCCAGCCCTACACACAGCTCGAAATCACAAAAGTAGCCTAAGTAAAAAAGCCCTGGATAAGGGCTTTTTTGGTACCTTCTTAATTCTCTTATGCTTTACTCCTATTCTGAAGTGAAGAGCGGAGAGTCAGTTCGTCCGCATATTCGATGTCGCCGCCCGTGGACATGCCGCGTGCGATGCGGGTAACGGTAATGCCAGAGGGTTCCAGTTTTTTCTTTAAGTAGAGTGCCGTCAGATCGCCTTCGGTCGTCGGATTGGTAGCGAGGATGACTTCCTTGGTGCCCTCGCCTGCTACGCGCTCGACAAGCTCCCGAATACGAAGACTATCGTCCGTATCGTTCTTGCCGCCCTGCATGACGCCACCCAACACATGATAGAGACCCAGATAGGTACCGGCCCGTTCAAAGGCGATAACATCCAGAGGCTCTTCTACGACACAAATCGTTTCTTGGTCGCGCTTGGGATCAGAACAAATAGCGCACAGTTCGCCTTCGGCCAGATGGAAACAGCGGGTGCAGGCCGAAAGGCGGGTCAGATCCTCCAATGCTTCGGCAAACGCCGAGAGCTCCTCGGGTTCGCGGCGAAAGAGGGCGAGTACTATGCGTTCGGCCATCTTGGGACCAACCGAAGGGAGGGCAGAGAAATGGGCGATGAGCGTCTTGAAAGAGCGCGGGTAGGAAACCATGGCGTTTAGTGGATTTTTTCGAGCGATTTGAAGGTAGTCGAATTCTCTTCGAAATAAAGCTGGATCTTGCCTACGGGACCGTTGCGATGCTTGGCCACGATGATATCGGCAATATTCTTGTTGGGCGTATCGGGCTTCACGCGATCTTCACGATAGAGGAACATGACCACATCGGCGTCTTGCTCGATAGAACCGGACTCGCGCAGATCGGAGAGCTTGGGTATCTGGTCGGGACGGGATTCGACGGCACGTGAGAGCTGGGAGAGGGCAATAACGGGAATATCCAATTCACGGGCTAATTGCTTCAGGCCGCGCGAGATTTCGGATATCTCCTGGACTCGGTTATCCCCGGAACGCGAGCGACCCTCCATGAGCTGCAAATAGTCCACGATAATAAGCCCCAGATGGTGCTCAGCCTGGAGACGGCGCGCCATGGTGCGCATCTCCATAATATTGAGCGACCCGGAGTCATCGATAAAGATTGGCGCCTGAGCGAGGATCCCCATGGCATCCGAGATACGCTCGAAATCATTGTCAGGACCCTCAGTCGAGAGTTTGCCGGTACGCAGTCGCCACAGGTCTACCTGTGCCTGGGCCGCAATCATACGGTCCACGAGCTGGTCAGAGCCCATTTCGAGTGAAAAGATACCGACCGGTACCTTGGAATGGATGCCGATCTGGCGGGCGATATCGAGCGCAAGCGTTGTCTTACCGACCGATGGCCGGGCAGCCAGGATAATGAGGTCCGATTTCTGCAAGCCAGCTAAGAGATTATCGAGGTCAGGGAAGTTGGTCGGCACGCCGCGAAAGGCATGGTCGCCCTTGTGCAATTCGTCGATACGATTAAAGGCGGTTTCCAGAATCGATTTGATGGGGACGAAATCCTGCTTGAGGTACTTCTGGGAAATGGAAAAGAGTTTCTGTTCGGCTTCGTCGAGGACTTTCTGGACATCCTCGCTTTCGTCATAGCCCATCTCGACAATCTCGCTTGCAGCTGCGATAAGGCGGCGGAGGAGGGACTTTTTCTGGACCACCTTGGCATAGTGAGCGACGTTGGTGGCTGAAGGCACGGAGTTAACAAGGGATGCGAGATAAGCCGAACCGCCTACGCGCTCCAGTTCGTTGCGTTCCTCCAAACGATTGGCAAGAGAGAGAACATCGATCGGCTCACGCTCTTCATAGAGTGCGAGCATCGTTTCATAAATGGCATTATGGCTGTCCTTATAGAAATCGCCGACTTTGACGATATCGGCCACGCGGATGATAGCGTCCTTGTCCAGCATGAGCGAACCCAAAACGGAAGCCTCGGCTTCCAAATTCTGGGGCGGTAAGCGCAAATGTTCGGCAGCAGTTTTTTTGGCAGCCATAGGGTAGGGATATCTAGAACCTCAAGTATACCGAAAAACGAGCCGGCCTGAAAGGCTCGATTCATCCACCGACTATGCACCGAAAAGCTACTTGGCCCGGAGGTTATAACCCTCCTCAGTATCTTCTACAGTAAAGCCTGTGGCCTCAATTTCTTGTCTCAAACGATCCGCTTCAGCGAAATCTTTGGATTCACGGGCTTTCTGGCGGGCATTCGCTAAATCCGTAATATTCTCAGGAATAAGAGGGGATTCCTTCCGTTCAAGCAACAGGCCGAAGCAGCCATGAGTCATAATTTCAAAATGAAAGCGTGCTTTCTCGGAAACGGCTGCTTTGGCATCTATGGCGCTGTTCAGTTCTTTGGCAAATTGGAGAAGGTGTGAGAGCGCCAGGGGAGTATTGAGATCGTCTTCCAGGGCTACCTGGAATTTCTCGAAAATTTCTTCACCCGCAAAAGCCCCTGTGCCTTCGGCGAACGGACAGGACTCCAGACGCGCATATGTACCATTCAAAGTCGTCAGATTCTTTTTGGCCTGTTGGAGCGCGTCCCACGTGAAATTCATTTGGCTCCGGTAGTGCGAAGAAAGGTACAGGAGACGCAGATCCATGGGGGTAAAGCCCTTTCCTACGATATCTTCGAGTGTGTAGAAGTTGCCTTTGGATTTGGACATCTTCTCGCCTTCTACCAAAATGTGACGTGCGTGAAGAAAGAAGCGTACGAACGGCTTACCCGTCGCACCCTCGCTTTGGGCAATTTCGGCTTCGTGATGAGGAAAGATATGGTCTTCGCCTCCGGTATGGATGTCAAACGTATCCCCGAGGTATTCAATCGACATAGCGCTGCATTCGATATGCCAGCCGGGATAGCCTTCACTCCACGGGGATGACCAATGCATCAGATGCCCCTCGGGAGCCTTGAGCCAAAGCGCAAAATCCCACGGATGCCGCTTATCCGGGTGCTCTTCCAGGCGCGCACCGACTTTGAGATTCTCGAGAGTATTGCCGGAAAGCTTGCCGTATTCGGGAAAGCTCGTAACGTCGTAGAACACGTTGCCGTTTATTTCGTAGGCATGGCCGCGCTCAATCAGCGTCTCAATGAGCTTGATCATCTGGGGGATATGGGCCGTAGCGCGTGGATAGTATTGGGCCGGTACAATATTGAGATCATGGGAGCGCTCGAAGAAGTACTTCTCATAAAAAAGAGCGATCTCCTGCGGCGTCTTGTGCTCGGCAGCTGCTTTTTTGAGCATCTTGTCCTCGCCGCTATCGCCCTGGGCGATGTCGTCAGCGGTCAGGTGGCCGACATCGGTAATATTCTCGATGAAGCGCACTTCGTAGCCGGATTGCTCTAATACCCGCCGCAGGGTATCGGAAAAGACGTACGTCCGGAAATTGCCGATGTGGGCATAGTCGTAGACGGTCGGACCGCAGGCATATACGCCTGCCTTGCCCGCATAGAGCGGTTCAAAAACCTCCTTTTTTTCGAGAGTGTATTGTAGAGGGAAAGCATAGGGAAAATTTCAGATCCAGCGGCGTAGACGGAAGGCGATGATCGTCGCAAGCGAGACGGCAGCCATGATACTGACATGAATCCAGAAGGCGTAAGGACTATCGCCGAAGGGAATATGGGTGCTCATGGCCAAAACATTGGAATAGACCGTGATAGGCAGCATGACCGCCGAGAAGATAGTAAGCACCTTCATGGTGAGGTCCAGCTTGTTCGAAAGGAGCGAGTTGTTGGTAGCTTCGAGCGCTTCAATCGTCTCTTTCTGGCTCTCCAAAATGCTCCACAGACGGATATTCGAGCCGATCAGATCCTGGAAATAGAGTTTGGTCTCTTCCGGAATGAACGGGTGCTTCTCGCCGATGATGGATTCAACGATGGAGCGCTGGGGCTTTAGGGTACGGCGGAAGTTGAGGATATCGCGCTTGAGAGCCGATATCTCGAATACCATTTCCTTTTCCTTTTCTGCGAATACCTGAGATTCGACAAAGTCGAGACGTTCCGAGATATGGCGCAGCTTTGGAAAAGAGGCCTGAATAACGATCTCGAGCACCCGGTAAAGCAGATGCGCTGGAGAATCCTCCATTTCGAGGCGGCGCTTGCCCTCGCTCGTTCCCAGATCCCTGAAGAACTTTTTGAGCGGCAAGATTACCTGGTCATGGCTCGTAATGAGGTGCGTCCCAGTGAGGATAATGTCGAGTTCGCCCGGATAGGTGGTACGATGCGCCGTATCAAAGAGCGGTATATGAATGGAGAGGAACAAACAATTCTCGTAGCGCAAAACTTTGGGCTGGTAGCTCGGGGCCACCAACTCTTCGAGAGCCAGAGGGTGGATGTCAAAGTGTTCCTGAAGGTAGGTGATATCTTGGTCAGAAATGGCCTCGAAATCAATCCAGGTCAGGCGCTTATGCTCGAGAATTTCCATTGAAAATACATTGTGTTTTGAAAAGAGTGCTCTGAGGCGCTCCTTCTTGCCAGCATAGCCAATTTTTGGCGCGTTGACAAAGGATTTTGACTCGTCGTATGCTCTCAGCAGAAGCATGCAAGCCTTTACTCTCGCGCTCATTCGCCTGTACCAGAAAACCCTTTCGCTCGATCACGGGCTAATCGGGCGTTTGTTTGGTACACGCGTATGCCGTTTTTATCCCAGCTGTAGCGATTTCACGTACGAGGCGATCGAACGCCATGGCCTCGTGCGCGGAATCGGTATGGGTGTAAGGCGCCTCCTTTCCTGCCATCCGTGGCACGCGGGCGGTTTTGACCCGGTTCCGTAAGGGTTTTTTCACAACTCGTTTCACAGAGGGAGGGTAATGATGCATCGTATCTCTTTTGCACATATCGGGATATACCATACCCTGAGCGTGGTATTCGACAATTTGCTGCAGCCTCCCTTGCCGCCGCTTCTTCTGAATCTGGCGCCGGGAGAAGGAAGCCACGCACGCCGGCCGCAGAAACAGCATTGCCGCAGCGGCCAGAAAAGTCATTCTTTGCACGTCCGCAGCAATCGGCGTAAAGCCAGATCCAAGCACTAGCTGAAAGCTTTAAGCCCGGAGCGAACCTGCTCCGGGCCCACCCGTCCTTACCAGATGGGTTTTTTTCTTCCCTCTGGACAATTCTTCCTTTTTTCAGTAGAGTACTCGGGCAAGTTTCTCAAAGTTCCTTAGTATCAGAAAAAGGGGAGTTATCATGCCTGCAGCATTAGCATCTGCACCCGCACTTTCCCATCGGGCGCCACACGCGACAACGGTTCACTGCCTGATTGAGAGAAGAGAAATATCCCTCGCTACAGCCAGGACCCTTTACGAAGAACTGGCCGAAGAGCCCAAAAGCGATGGTTTCCGGATTTGCGAAGGTTGCGGAGCGTGTCTCCCTATGCCTCCGAAACAACTCGTGGCAATGGTGCCCCCTCCGGACGATATCGTTTCTTGCGCTGTTTATCGGGAAAGCCACCCAGGAAGTGACGGCTTGATTCCTTCCAGACAGGCCGCTCGACTCTATAAACGGAGTTATCCGTGTAACGGCATCTGCCCGAATGTCTGTAACGGCTAAGTCATTAGCCCTGCCAAAAGCCCGTCTCTCATCGCAGGGACGGGCCTTTTCTTTACTCTGAGCAAAGTCGAAGAGTTTATCTCTCCTCGTACTTAGCACTCATATTGACAGAGTGCTAAATCATTTTATACTGAGTGTATGAATGCGCGCCAAAAACAAGTCCTCTCGTCTCTCGTCGAGCTGTATACGGAAACGGCCCAGCCTATCGGCTCGCTGGCGCTTTTGGAACGCTTCGGCTTTCCGGTCAGTTCCGCAACGCTGCGCAATGACATGGTGAGCCTGGAAGACGAAGGGTATCTGTATCAGCCGCATACCTCGGCCGGTCGCATCCCGACAGATCAAGGGTATCGCTTTTATGTAGAGGAAATCATGGGCGACGAAAGCCTCTCGCTCGGAGAGCAGCAGCAGCTCAAAAAAGAACTCCTCCAGCTGCGTGCCAAGCATGTCCGTCTCGGCCGTTCGGCTGCTAAACTTCTTTCGGCGCTCTCCGGTAATCTGGCCGTCTCGGGACTGATCGATCGCGAAGAATTCTATGACTTCGGCATGCGCGAAATGATCGACAAGCCGGAATTCCGTGAAATCGACGAGCTCTCACGCCTGGTAGAAATGCTCGACACGCTTGATACCAAGATTGAGCAGATGATTGGGAACGTAAAAGAAGGGGAAGCGCGCATCTTTATCGGCGAGGAAAACCCGATCCGCGAAATCCAGAACTGCGCCATGATCGTCGCCCCGTATCAGAGCCCGGAAGGGCAGGGGGGTACTGGCTATCATCGGGCCGAAGCGCATGGAATACGCCAAGAACAAGTCACTCATCCAGTACATGCAAAAGCTCCTCTCAGCCGAACTGATACTGGTAGTAGCTGTTTTTCCCAGTACGACTCTCTTTATCCAATGATAATCTTTGAAAAATATGAAGAAGAAATCCGATAAATCACAGGACAAAGAAGAGGTATTAGAAACTCCGGAAGCAGAATCTGCCGACCAGAAAGATTGGCAGGAGAAAGCCCAAGAGTATTTAGATGATCTCAAACGGCTCAAAGCTGACTTCGAGAATTACAAAAAGCGTAAGGAAGCGAGCGAGAAAGATTTAGCTAGCTTCCTCACCGAGCGCCTCGTACTCGATCTCGTCCCGGTACTCGACAATTTCCAGATGGCGACCACCCACGTGCCAGAAGAGCAGAAAGAAAGCGCCTGGGTCATAGGCATCCAGTACATCGAGAAGCAATTAGAAGAAGTGCTCGGCAAACACGGCATAACGCCGATCGAAGCCAAAATAGGCGAGCCCTTTGACCCCACGCTCCACGAAGCCATCGAACACGAAGAGACGGAGGACAAAGAAAAGAACCTTATTTCCAAAATGCATCAGAAAGGCTATCGGCACGGAGAACGTATCATCCGTCCGGCTAAAGTGAGTGTTAAATAATCAATCAGTAACTACAAATATATGGCAAAAATCTTAGGAATCGATCTCGGCACGACCAACTCGGCCATGGCTATCGTCGAAGGCGGCAGCCCGACTATTATTGAAAACAAGGAAGGGAACCGCACGACCCCTTCGATGGTCGCCGTTTCCAAGACGGGCGAACGCTTGGTCGGCCTCTTGGCCAAACGCCAAGCCGTCACTAATCCGGAAAACACGCTCTTTTCCATCAAGCGCCTCATCGGCCGCCACTTTAACGATGACGAGGTGAAGCGGGACATGAAGACCATGCCCTACAAGATCGTCCAGGCGGGAGAGGGGTGTAAAAGTCATGATGGGCGGCAAGGAATACACGCCTCAGGAAATCAGCGCGATGGTACTCCAGAAGCTGAAAGCGGATGCGGAAGAAAAGCTCGGGGAGAAAATCACCGAAGCCGTCATTACCGTTCCTGCCTATTTCGACGACTCGCAACGCAAAGCAACCATAGAAGCCGGAGAAATCGCCGGCCTCAATGTGCGGCGCATCATCAACGAGCCGACAGCTGCCGCTCTGGCCTATGGCTTCAACAAGAAGAAAGATGAGAAGATCGCCGTCTATGACCTCGGCGGCGGTACTTTCGATATTTCCATTCTGGAAGTAGCCGAAGACACGGTAGAGGTAAAGTCTACCAACGGCGACACGCACCTGGGCGGCGATGACTTCGACCAGAAGATCATCCACTGGATCCTCGACGAATTCAAAAAGTCCGAAGGCATCGATCTTTCCAAAGACCCGCTTGCGCTCCAGCGCATCAAAGAATCAGCCGAAAAAGCCAAGATCGAGCTCTCAACGGCTCAGGATACGGAAATCAATCAGCCTTTTATCACCTCCGATACTTCCGGCCCCAAGCACCTCGTCATGAAACTTTCCCGTGCCAAGATGGAAGAGCTCGTGCACGATTTGGTAGAAGCAACCCTTGAACCGGTCAAAAAAGCGCTCGCCGATGCCAAACTCTCCGCAGGCGACATCCATGAAGTTATCATGGTGGGCGGTATGACCCGCATGCCGCTGGTCCTTTCTACCGTGGAGAAATTCTTCGGCAAGAAGCCGAATGTCTCCGTGAATCCCGACGAAGTAGTCGCCATCGGCGCCGCTATCCAGGGCGGCGTACTCGAGGGCTCGGTCAAAGATGTTTTGCTCCTCGACGTTACTCCGCTTACCTTCGGCATCGAGACTATGGGCGGCGTGCGCACTCCGCTTATCGAACGCAACACGACCGTTCCCGTTTCCAAGAGCCAGGTGTTTTCGACTGCCTCCGACAATCAGCCCCAAGTAGACATCCACGTCCTTCAGGGCGAGCGTGAAATGGCTGGAGACAACAAATCGCTCGGCCGCTTCATTCTTGACGGCATTCCGCCGGCTCCCCGCGGCGTACCGCAGATCGAAGTCACCTTCGACATCGACGCTTCCGGCATTCTCTCGGTCACGGCCAAGGATAAAGCCTCCGGCAAAAGCCAGTCCATCCGCATCGAAGCCTCGACCGGTCTCTCCAAAGAGGAAATCGAGCGCATGCAAAGGATGCCGAAGTGCACGCCGAAGAAGACAAGAAAAAGAAAGAGCTGATCGAAGCACGCAATATGGCTGACACCCTTTCCTACAGCACCGAGAAAGCCATCAAAGACGCCGGCGACAAACTCACTGAAGACGAAAAGAAACCGGTGGAGGAAAAGATTGAAGCTCTCAAACAGGTAAAAGATGGGGATGATGTAGAGGCTATCAAGAAAGCCACTGAAGAGCTCTCAACCGCGGCCCAAGCTATCGGTCAAAAACTCTACCAGGCAGCTCAAGAAGCGGCTCAGCCAGGTACTGACGCTTCAGGCGAAAACGTCAAAGACGCCGAAGTCACTGACGATGCTTCCCAGTCCGAAGCACAAGCGGAAGAGGGCAAACCCGAAGGTGAAGAAAAGAAAACTGAATAAGGAGTTTAGAAGCGGAGGGGAAACCCTTCGCTTTTAAAAAACATGGTATGTGCTGTTTGCTACAATAAAGATATGAAAAAAATTATTCTTGCTATCATCGCCATTATCTTTCTCGCAGTTGCTTGGTATGGGCTGTCGCCGCTTTGGGATACCAAAATGGTGAATGAGGCACTACCAACTGTGGACCCAGAAACGCAAACTGCCACTCAGGTTCCAGAGATGAATCAAGTACAAATTTCCGAGCCTGTACCAATTGTCGATACCGCCATTCATCCGGGCTCGGGACAAGTACGGATAGTCAAAGAAGGGGACAAAACATTCGTCCGCTACGAGAACTTCAAACGATTAACGGCCCAGACGTGCATGTCTATCTGGCGAACAATCTCGATGCCAAAGACTACGTGGACCTTGGGTCTATCAAAGGGACGGAAGGTAACATCAACTACGAGGTACCGGCAGGCATAGACATAGACAAGTATCGCTACGCGCTCCACTGGTGCGAGAAATTCTCAGTGCTTTTCAACTCCGCAGACCTTTCGACTGTCCGTTAGGCATACCTTTGACAAAGAGCTTTAAAGTCGCTATTTTTAGGCCACTTTAGTTCATTAAAGTTCAGCGAGAGAAGGAGATTTGAAATGCTTGGAACGTCTACTTCTAGTCGTCCCGCTTCGAGCTTACTTGCGGATCGCATTCTGAAAGAAGGGGTAGGATTAGCCCTGCAAGCAGCAATTTCTCGGGCTGAAGGGCGAGCCCAAGAAGCTCTGGAACGTGAAGAGTTTCGTCGGGCCGATCGAGCGCAACAGCAAGCAAAGGAACGCGCCGAAGCGGCCCGTATCCGCAAACTTGCTGAAAAGCGTCTGTCGAATAACGTGCTCAGAGCGCGCAAGGGTCTGGAAACGCTTCTGATTTTCGCGCAAAGCGTTCCCGTCCAAACCCTTATCGGCTACAGCCAATCAGAACGCGACCACTTTTATCGCGGCAAGTTTCACTTTTTTGGCGTCGAGATCAACTACAATCATGCCAGCACCTGGAGCGACCGTGACCAGGAACGAGTTCATCGGACGTGCTTCATGAAGAGTTTCGATGAATCTCCCGAAGATGTGCAGGTTGAAATCAACTTCACCGCTGCCGGCATCGAGTTTTTCTGGCCTGCAGACAGACTCGATAATCAACCGCCCACTTTGCAATATGGGGCAGATGAGAGCGAAAAGCTCAAATTGCTTCAGGGATTTCTGCATGAGATGAGCTTTAGACGGGAGCGCATTGCTGATCCCTTTTTGCGTGCACAGGGGAATGGCTACTGGACAAATTCTCCCAACGGCCTCAAGCATGGCGTTTTTGGACGCTTTCTCATGGACTGCGCTGATCCTGAAAAATTTGAACGCTATTGCATGGCAGCGGTCGTGAACATTTGAGTGCTGGCTTTGAACTCTGCCGGCTTCCACTCCTAGAGTGGCGAGCCGGTTTTTTTATGCTATAAAGAAATACTTATGGAATCCCAGAAATCCCAAGCCACTATCAAAGTCTGCATGCATCGCGACTGCAAAGAGCGGGGGAGCGCAGCGGTGTTGCAGAACCTGCGCGACGGCCTTTCCCGCGAAGAGGCGGTTGTCTTAACCGTGGACGAGTGCATGAGTTACTGCGCCTTGGGTCCCAATATCGCCATTAACGACAATCTCGTGACGGGCGTTAAGCCCTTTCTCGCAGTCGAGACGGTACGGGCGGAGCTGCAAAACCCGTCGTGCAAGGCCGACGGCGTAGGCTCACGACCGCTTGAGGATCTTGACACCCTCATTGACGACATCGAGAAGCTTTGATAAGCCAGAGGCAGTACCTCGCACAAAAAGAGGAGGGGATCGTGTGGAAAGCACCGCTTTTCCTGCTCGGCGCAGGAGTGTTCGTTGGCGTATTGTTCATACTGGTACAAACGGCTTGTAGTGCAGCGGGCGAGGTAATGTCTTACCCGATCACGCGGGCCATGTTCATCGAAAACCAGGAATAGGGGGAACGAATAATGTTTAGAGGCCTTCTCGAAGCCATCGCGGACTGGATCGTCGGCCTGATCATTACCGTTTGCGCGCTCGGAGCGATGCGGAGGGAAGAGCGGGATATGTCCGAAGCAAAAAGTAGATAGGAGAGGAGTGCCATGTGCAACTATCGGCAAGAACAAGCACGGGGCTGGCAAATCGTTTGCTATATCACCATTCTCATCGTCCTGATGGCGGCAAGCATAAGCTTGCTGTACCCGAAATAGAAAAGCCGGACCTAACCGGGAAAAAGGCCTCAGCCGGTCTGCAACGCAGATCGGCTTTTTTCTTGCCTTTAGGGCTCAACCGTGCTACATTGACTGGAAAATTATGGCAATAGATTACGGCAAAATACGAGACACGGCCCGGGAACGCTTAGGCGCTTTTCGCTCCCAACTGAGCCTCTTTCAAGCTGAAGTAAAGGGGAGAGGGCGCAAACTCAAAGGACTCATCCGAGAAACATGGGTGTGCAACAAAACGAGCTGCGCACCGAATGGCAAGAAGCCAAAATAACTTGGCGGAGCAAACCCTTGGAGCGCCGCACAGCCCTGACGCTCTTGGTTGTCGCCATTATCCTGGGCTCGGCTTCAAAATCGCGGCCGCTCACACTTTCACCATTGGCTACGATGACTACACCGTCGACAAAGAAACAAAGCTCGTAGATCTGAATAATCTCCAGCTGCCGGATCCGAACGAACCTTTACCGGCAGAAAAGAATAGCGGTCCGATGTGCATCGAACAATAAATCCTATGAACTTCCCGAAATCATTCAAGCAAGAAGATTTGAAAACTCTCCTCAAGCAAGCTGAGGAAAAATTAGAATGGCAGAAACGTCGGCAAGAATTTCAAAACAGCGGAAAAGAGATGCGTCAAAAACTGAGTAGCTTCTGGAATAAGGGACCGGGCCGTATTTTTGCGATTGAAATGTCCGAACGCGAACAGCTTAAGAACCTCAAAGCCCTGGCTATCGTGCTTCTCGGCCTTTTTGTCGGCAGTCTGGCTGTTGACTTCGTGCAGCTCACGACCAAAAGTGGCTTTTCCAGACACGTGGTAGAGGACTATAACGTCCTACAGAGCGCTGGCAAGACGTGGGTGGCCTATCCGGAAAAGCCAGTAGAACTTCAGGTGGTCACCGATCCGGACTGCGCCGAGTGTAAGCCGGATGAACCGCTCTCATGGCTGCGCAAGATCATCCCGACGCTCACCGTCGAAAGCGTGGACAGCAAAAGCGACTTGGGCAAAACGCTCATCGAACGCCTCGGACTTAAGAGTCTGCCTGCCTTCGTGTTCCACGATTCCGTCACAGCAACTGATTTTTACCAGCAGGCCATGCCGCTTTTCCATAAGGAAGCAGGGCTCTACGTTTTCGATGCTACCCAAGTCGGTCTCATCCCCGGCAAGTATTTGGTACCGCCGGAAATTACCCCGGATGATGTAGTGCTCGGCAGCCGCGATGCGCCGCTCAAAATCATCGTTTACAGCGATTACCAGTGCGAATACTGCAACGACTTCAATAAAGTCATTAACCAGGTACGCAAGGAGTACGGCGATCGTGTCGCCGTCGTCTATCGCGACCTGCCCCTCTCGTTCCATACGGCCGCTCCGACAGCTGCCATGGCAGCACTCTGTGCCAATGAACAGGGCGCATTCGAGAAATATTCCGACGCTCTCTACACACGCCAGCGAGAATGGGAGGCGAGCACCAACACTGCATGGTTTACACGTTTGGCCCAGACGCTCCGCCTCGATGGCAAGCGTTTCGTCAGCTGCCTCTCGCAGAACAAATACGCCGATAAAATCCAGGCTGATCTGCAATCAGCCAGCGAATTCGGCCTCGGCGGCGCACCCAGCACTTTCGTCGGCACCACGCTCTTAAACGGAGCAGTCGACTATGCTACACTGAAAGCGACCATTGATACTGCTCTCGCAGGCAAGTAAGAGGGGTCTAAAAAACAAAAGGAGAGATATTCTCTATGCTTTCTCGCAAAAGCCGAAGAGGCTTTACGCTCATCGAGCTTCTCACCGTCATTGCTATTATCGGCATTCTTTCCAGTATCGTCATGGTGAGCCTCACCGAGGCTCGCACTCGAGCTCGTACTGCCAAAAGCCTAACCTCACTCGAACAAATCCGCACCTCTCTAGAGGCCTACTATATTTTTAGTGGCTCTTATCCTGTTTCCAATAGCTGGCAGGGCTACTGTTCCGCCTGGGGCGGAAGCTTGGGTGCCAACTGGATTCCCGAGCTACAGACGTATTTCCCGAACGGCCTTCCCACTGATCCTCGCCAACTCCCCAATGCTCCGTGCTTCAACAACCAAACGCAATTTATCTACGCTTCAAACGGTGCCGACTATAAGCTAATCTCCCAAAATGCGGAAAGTATAGTGGGGGTAAGACAGAATCTCATAGATCCGATGCGTCCCAGCGTATCCTTTGGCTA
The DNA here is from genome assembly GCA_037201605.1 of Candidatus Moraniibacteriota bacterium. Classification (GTDB taxonomy): domain Bacteria; phylum Patescibacteriota; class Minisyncoccia; order Moranbacterales; family UBA1568; genus UBA1568. The sequence goes on from JBBCGM010000005.1 coordinate 32,369, forward strand.
TTGGAGCCCAGGCGCCTTAGGTTGGTAGGGGGTCCTCCGCACCTGATTGATTCTTTTTGCGCTTTCGGTTAGGATTGAATGCGTTTTCAGCCACCTTAGCTCAGTTGGTAGAGCGACGCATTCGTAACGCGTAGGTCGCCAGTTCAATTCTGGCAGGTGGCTCACAAAATCTATGGAAACTCCACACCCCCGAGAACTGCTTTCTCAAATTGAACCTAAACTCCTGCATCTGCAGGACTCTCTTTGACTGGGCGGGAAAAGATCGAAGAATTGCCGAACTGGAAGCCCAAAGCCGCGAAGGTGGCTTTTGGAACGATTCTCAAAAAGCCGGGGGCATCATGCAGGAATTGGAAGGCTTGAAAAGCGAAAGACAGGCTTTCGAAACTCTTAAAAATGACTTTTTTGGCTTAAAAGAGCTCTTTTCTAACGAAAATCTGTCCGAAAACGACCAAAAAGCCTTTCAGAGCGAGCTAGAAACCCTGGCCGGTGTACTAGACCAGTGGGAGCAAAAAACCCTTCTAGGAGGGCCCTATGACCGCCACAGCGCCATCCTGACAGTCCGGAGCGGGGCAGGGGGGGTAGAGGCCCAGGACTGGGCAGCCATGCTCCTCCGGATGTACCTGCGCTACGGAGAAAAAGAGGGTTTTAAAACGACTATTCTAGACGAAAGTGCTGGTGCAGAAGCTGGCATCAAGAGCGCTTCCGTCGAGATCGACGGAGCCTATGCTTACGGCTTCTTGCGCTACGAGGCCGGTATCCACCGACTCGTTCGCCTTTCTCCTTTTAATTCCAACAATCTCCGTCAAACCTCTTTTGCTTCCGTCGAAGTCATGCCTGTCGTCCAAACGGATGCCGAAATCGACCTGAAGCCGGATGAACTGCGTATCGATACCTATCGAGCCTCGGGTGCTGGCGGCCAGCACGTCAACAAGACCGAGAGTGCCGTGCGCATTACCCATCTGCCCACGGGCATTACCGCAAGCGCCCAAAGCGAGCGTTCGCAGCTCCAGAACCGCGAGGAAGCGATGAAGATGCTGCGCGGGCGTTTACTCCAGAAAAAGCTCGAGGAACAGGCAGCGGAACGGGCGCGCATCAAGGGCGAATTCAAAAGCGCCGAGTGGGGCAATCAGATCCGCTCTTATGTCCTGCATCCGTACACGCTCGTCAAGGACCATCGGACCGGCACGGAAACGAGCGACACTGCCAAAATTCTCGATGGTGGTGTACAATTGTTTGTGGAAAGCGAATTACGCTTCTTTGCTAAAAACGAAAACTAAACGAGCCTCT
>JBBCGM010000006.1:0-51399 GCA_037201605.1 Candidatus Moraniibacteriota bacterium
ATGAATCCCAATGTTTCTGAGGCTTCCCGGCAGGCGTGGACCAAGTTTCTGCACGAAGTAGCCGCAATTCGTGAAAGGCTGGAGTGCGCCCCAGGAAGCGACAACGACGAGCCTTGGTTTCGTGGGCACTCTCGCGGAGACTATGATCTTCTACCCTCGCTTTTCCGAAGCTTTGAAGACCGCGACAACGATGCTGTGTGGGAAAAGATTTGGAGAAAGGAATCTGATCTGTTTTGGGAGGTTTTGGGCTCGGGGCCGGGAACTTCATGGCGTGTTGGAGGATGATTGGGACGTTCTGTTTTGCCATGCAACATTACGGAACACCCACGCGCCTGTTGGACTGGACCGAAGTCCTGGGGGTTGCCGTCTATTTCGCCACGTTGGGCCGTGGATGAACGCAATCCTGGTAGAAATCCGTGTCCCTGCGTGTGGGCCCTCAATCCTTATAAGCTCAATGCCTACTCGATTATGACTGAGAGTGAACAGGATGGAGTGGGCTCGGTCGATTTGATTTCCCCGAAAAATCTAGGTTGGGAAGAAGGCAAAGATGACGAGGAAGGTTCTTATTACACCTATAGCGAATTGTTGGCAGAGTCCTGTATCGATTGGGATTGGCCGCGTGCGATTTATCCCCGCCAGCGGAATCCGCGCTTACATGCACAGAGAGCATGGTTCACAATCCATGGGGACGAATACTGCGACATGCGGACGATTCAAGGACGGGAGAATTATCTTCAATCGGTGGACCTACCTTTCGTGGCTATCCCCGCAGCCCGGGAGTTTCTGGAAACTGCCGGCATCGATCATTACCTTCTCTTTGCTGACCTCGAGGCACTAAGCCTTCGTCCTGATCGAGAAAAAACGGACTCCTGCCCCAAGACAAGGTGTGGGCCAAAGAAAAAGCGCGTGTGGATCGGCGCAAAGGAGTCACCCCGATAGCGAGCCAAAAGGTACCGAAGCGTTGAACTCCCTAAGATAAGACTCCCATGGGATTGTCCAACTCGGAGTACGATCATACCTGATTTCTATTGTTTCACGCTACCTAGTTTGTCTATCATAGTCTCACTTGATAAGAGCGGAAACTAGCTAATAGTCCGTGTTGTCTTGATGCATGCCGAGCTCTTTGGCTATCGAACGATTTACATCACGCAGCGTATCTTCCAACGAGAGATCAATGCTTCCAGTGTACCGGACTAGCCATGTGTGAACGGCCAGTTTTAACTTCGCACACCTATCCCAATCGCGAAGCCATCCGATGTAAGGCAATTCTGGCGAAAGGAGTTCCCACGAGTCGCTGGAATGATTTTTCGTTGCTAGAGCATTGTTGACCACATCGAAACTGTGGATAATGAGCGGAACGCCGTGCAAATCTTTTGCCCGAAGGCCGAGCGTCATTAATAAGAAGGCACTGGATACTATCAGTGGCGCTGGCAAATCTTTCAGCTTTTGCGCCCAATTCGTTTACATCCGCTCTAGCCGGGGGAGATTACTTCCCGAATTGCCCTCATTCGGGCAAAACCAAGCGGGCTAGAGCAAGTTGCGGGTACGGCAGACGCTCCATTCGGCTCAAATACGTGGCGGCCGGGTTTCCAATCGCGTCTCTCCACGGCTGTGAGGGCAACTGCGTCTGTGAAACTCCGTCTTCCAGCCATCGAAACGTGCCTGGAAGGGCAAACTGGCCTGCGTTGCCGACAGCTTCACGGACTGAGACGTAAGTAGCCGCGATAAGCATAGCACCCATTATTTTTCCCCATTCCTCCTCGGCCAGAGTTTGACCAACTAACGCATCAAAGATTTCCTGCTGGGTTCTTCCCCATAATTTCCAAGTGCCAGGATAGAACGCCAAATCTTTTCTTCTCACGATAAGAAGAACTGCCACTGCCGCGTTGCGTTCAGAAACGCTTTGCAGCTCATCTGGGCCGATGATGTTTGCGATAGCAGATGCAAAGGCTGTGGCGGTCGTATTTTCGCTCGCCGCGAATCGCCCCAAGCTGCCAGACGACCCAATCCTTCTTTCGATCCCACAGCTCTCTCGCTAGACCGGTAACATCAAATTTTACCTCCGCGTATGCCTTCGCTTCCGGACGCTCGAAAAGAAAGGTAACGTGGCAAGTGCACGTTCGATTGAATGGTCTTGCGATGAATCTGGAGGAGAGGAGGTAAGATACTCCTTTAGTCGAAGAGCATCACGGGGATCCGGAAATGATGACCTACTCGCGCCAACTGGCGAACGGGATCGTCCGAATGAATGTTGTTATTAGCTGATACGAACCCAAATGTTTCTGTCAGCGGGATATAACTCCACCGTGGACGCTTCAGATCGCTTCCAAATCGGAAGAAAAGGTACGAAGTCCAGAGTCGGGATTTCGTAGGTCTTCAAGTGCTACCCGAAGCCACGCATCATCTTCTAATGCCACAACTGGCGTATCTGCCAAATCGACGACGAGAGAAGAGTAAGTTGTCTTTCGCCCCCAAACTCTGCGGCTCGTTTGCGGTGCAATTTGTAAATCGAAAGCGCTTCCGGATTGGCCCCGATCTCCGAGGGAACCGGTCGAAAAGGTGAAGTCGCGCCGCAACTTTGGCCATTGTTGCGACCAGACTGCAAAGACGGGCTCTTCCCATGAAAGGCCTTCCGGGGCCATGATCGCAACGCTTGCTGAAGGGGCACCGTAAAGAAGTCGGAGTAAGTGGTCCGCGCGGAACAATGATTCCTCATTGAGGGATGCTGCTCTTTCTGGAATCTCGACATCGAGGGGGAGACTGAAATCGGTTACTTCGATTGGCAACTCCGGTCGGCGAAAATACTGCTTCAAGAAGGACAAGTCAGGAATTCGAGCCAAGTCTGCCAAGTCGATGAGAAGGACGTGACTCCATACACAGCCGGGGCGGGGCATCTCTGGCGCGGGCCAAGTGCAGAACAGAGCGTAAAAGTGAGTATCTGGAACCGGGATGCCCGTGTAGGCAGTTTGAAATCCCCTTGGACTTTCCGACCCTGAGCTATCAGTTACCGTCGCAAGGAATTGACGGACTTGAGCAGGAAAAGTGACTGATGATGCAATGAGGTGATGACCCTCTCGGTAGCCAAACAGGGCCACATTGATTTTGCAGCGACCACTCATGGGGTTGGCGGATCCTGCAGGCCGAGAATCCATCGGATAGGGCGGGTTAAATCCTTCGAGCGATTGGCCTCGTCTACCATTAAGATGCGGTCGGTGGGCTCCGTCATAGCAATCAGCCGGTTGATCTCAGCCTCCGAGACCCCTCCCCCTCGCGCGCTGACGCCGTAAACCCGGTAATTGAACCTACTATCGTTATTGGCAAGGTACTGATTAAGGAAAAGGCCAGAATTTGGCCAGGTACTTTGCCGGATCATTTGGAATCTGAGACCGGATTGTTGTCGGAATATTATCAACGAGATCCCAGGCGGAAACTACGACTGCTACCGGAAGTGAAGCTTTAAGCGGGTTTAGCTTTGCAACGAACTGGAGCAAATCAACCAGCCGAGTTTGCATCGGGGCTCGATCAATCGTCCAGTCCTCTACATCTTTGTTTGGCTGATCCGTAGCTTGACCTTCGCTCGCCGATTCCGTCGGTTTGTTGCCCTTAAACAACTCGGTCTCGTCTCCCACCAAACTGGGGTGCTCCAAGATGTCGTGATCGGCCTTGTGATTACTGTGCAGAAAGACGATTAGGCCAGCCGCGCGTTGAAGCCCGTCTCCAAGCTCTTTCGGAAGTGATCGCGACTCGAAATGAGCGCCGAAGGATTCGCCAGCAAGGTCGGGAACCGAGAATTCAGCGGTGACGCCGGGTCGGGGGGTGGCGAACCAGAAGCAGGTGGGGTGGGGGTGGAGTTAGGCTGGAAGTCCGCTCTAACTCCTCGCCTCGCAACCACGCTGATTTCAATGGCTGAAGATAAGTGCGGTCTGAAGCCAAATCGGCGTGTTCAAGACCATTGGGATCCTTCTGGTTATCGAGGATGACATCGAGCGCGACCAGAAAGTGTGTCTTGCCACTTCCGGTCAGTCCGAGCAGGAAAATTGTTGCGGGCGATTCAGCCATATAATCCGTAGCTCGAAAAATCACGTTTAGGGGTCGGATTCCGGTGAGCGGTTTTGACCGGAATGTATGTGGGGCTTTCCAGCCATCGCCCGAACAAAACCTGCACCTCCGCGACAGTGGGGTCCATCTTCTTGGGCCGGGCCGCGATATTCCCAACTGTTAAAGAAGCAAAAGAATCTCCGAATCTTCGTTTTAGATCAGTCTCAAAATCGGCGCAAATTTTCGCAAACTCATTTCGTCTCCCGTGATTGAGGGACGTAATCCCAACGGGAGAAAATAACCTGGACGTGCAGTGCTTTTGGTCGATGCATCACGGACTGAACTCGCGCAAGAAAAGTTTTGGCGTTGTCGCACTCTGCATGCCGCTTGGCGTTATCGATGATAGACTTGCCGTCGATAAAAAGCACCAAGTGATCTGCTCGAACGAGCGCCTGCTGGCTCGCGCAGAGCGGTTGCGAAGCAAGCGCTTCCGGATAGGTTTCGCCAGACAGGTCGCTCACGAGAAGCTCAAGGGGGCCACTTGTTCGTTCGCTTGGTCTGACAAGGAGATGAAAGAAAGTGTCGTTTTCTACTCGAAATGTTCGTTTCGGTATCGGGAGACTCAGCGCCGCTTTCGATGGTAGCTCGCCAACTGGCCCGCTCGAAGCCGCAGAGAGTATCGGATCCCGCAAACTGGTATTCCGTGAATTTGCCCTTGCGAAACATCTCGCCGATCAGGGCGATGAAAGTGGTTTTTGCCGCTTTTATGAGCGCCGGCGCACAGCACGACGCGGACGGGTCTGCCATTAAGAAGGCGCGAAGCCTCCGCTAGGTTAAGTTTCTCGCCGCTGGGAAATCGGTGCCTTTCCTGAATGGCGGTTCGCGGCGGCTCAATCGCTTCTGCCGCAGTCTGAGTTTCATCCGGGAGCAGGTGGGGACAGTCCTTTTTGTGGCCTTCGAGACACACTCCCGTTCGATCAAAAGGGCATTGAGGGTTGAGGGCATTTAGGCATGGACAATCAGTTCGCGAAGCGCCCTAAGGAAGATTAACTCGTGAAAATACTGACGAGCTGCGATTTCGGCGGGCACTTCTAATTTGGGCGACAGCTTCAGGCTCTTTAGAAATCCTTTATCGACGTTCCCACCGGAGGCAAGCTCTGCCAAAACGCTATTAATCGGGGTGAGTTGAGATACGGCGGGGGATTGCGCGTCCGCTTTTCCAAGAGCGCTAGCACTCTCCGCAGCATAATGAGCCAAGGAGCGATCTGCATTCTTGCCCGCGCCGCATTGCGGACACTGCGTCATCTATGAGCGCTTCGACGCTTGCCGCTGGGGGCATGAGTATTACCCGATCTTCAGCTTCGACTGCTGCCACCAAGGCGTAAGCGTCTGGTTTGAGTTTCTCCCGACGGCACTTGCAAACGGGACTTTGCTTGCCGACGAGCCACCACAGGAACTGGTTTTTCTTCGATTAGTCTCTCGACGGATTCGCCGATATTTACCACGTTCTGAGCGATGATAGTGCTAGCACCGTCGGTCGTTTCGACAGTTTTAGCTGTAAGCAGTTCGTCCCAATTCGGTCAATTTGTCGTCCGCTTCATTCGATCTGATTTCCGGGCGCACTCGTTCGCTTTCCTGGCCGAGATATTCAGCAGCGCGCATCATAATCTCCGTGCACACCGGTTCGACTCTCTCCGGAGGAAATGCGGCAGCTCGCAAGCCTAAGGCGACAGCGTCTGCCTTACCGGATGACGATTCCATCATGGCGTAAGCCGCCGCCGTGGCCATCACGCGAACTAACTCAGCATTGCCCGTCGGCTCAAAAGTTGGCTCCAGCTTGACAATCTCCTCACTGAGTTTACCAACAAAGGCTGTATCGGTTCCAGGAAAGAGGACCACATTAAGCAGGGAGGCTAGGTCGGTGGCTGGGAGATTCGCGGCCAATTTCTCGGCTGCTTCCCAGCGTGGCGTCAGTATGCCGGGATCGGGTGTAAACTCCGCGCGTTTGTGCCAATGAAAGAAATGGGGATGCATCATTCAAGTACCTGGGGTGAAAGGGTTGGGTTCTCCGGCTAAAGAATTGTCCATACTGGCTACCGCTGTCCAAAGTGCAGAAAGCTTTTGACTCTGTTCCGCTCTTTCAAAAACTTTTGCCCAACGAGCCTGCCCTTCCATGGCGTCGTCGGATTCATCGTACAGAGCAACCGACATGGCCACCTGGTACTTGGAAAGGGTTGCCAGACGGAAGAAATGTACGATGAGCTTCCTCCGTCCAGCGGCGAAGGCCAGATTATCGGAAGTGGGTGGTTCTTCAGGCACGATAGCAGGGCTCCGTAGTGACAGGGGGCACATCACTATTATTAGGGATGCTTTGACTTTGAGCAATCGCGCCGGAGACAAAACTTGTCGGTGTATGTATCGACCTTGGGGACCGCTCCACGGGCAAGCGACAAAAAGCAAATCGGTTTTGTGCCAATTTCGCGTTTCTACGTCGATCACCAAGGTGCGCTGTTGCCAGTCGATTCGATGGAAAGACGGATGACGTTATAGCTTGGCTGCCAATTTGGTTCTCGGCGCGCGGGATGAACAGCACCAGCGCACACGCGGAGACCAGGACCTTGATTAAAACATCTCGACTGGTGCTCGTGCCCGGTGAGCACCAGATTGGCATACCTTCGGTAGCGAGTCATCAACTTCGTTTCCGTCTAATAACCACGAAGACGGATGATGGCACATTACGACTTCGATGCAGTCTTCTGGAATGCGAAGGCGATGAAACTGAAATTCGGTGACCAGTAAGTTTGCCTTCTCGTCGAACTCGTTCGAGAGAAGCGCAGAGTTGAGTCCGTGCAATCGGACGGGCGTGTTGTCCTCGAGAAGTTTGGGCAACCGCAAACTCCAGGCCAGTTCGGTAGCGGATGTGGGGCAATCCTGGGGTAGCAGCAAAGTTACGGTATTCGCTGATTGCGCCCGAGGAAGTCGTAACTAGAATCTTTGAGTTTCTTGGCCACGCTTGCGTCGCGGTCGTTATAATCGTTGATCGCGCGAATCGCCCTGTGGGCGTCCATCAGCATGGTGTCGTCACCGACATTCTTGCGATTTACGTCGTGGTTTCCAGGAATGACGTAAACCGATTCTGCAGGGAGCTGGATTTTGGCACGAACTTCGTCGAACCATTTTTCAGCGCGCTCAAATTCTTTCGTTTCGCCATGATAAGCGAGATCACCTGTCACCAGCATAGCGTCGAAATTAAACCGCCGTCTATTCCCAAATCCCTGATAATTGCCGCTCGAATCTCATCATCGTTGTCGAACTGACTCCCAGCATCTTTCGTTGCAAAGTGAAGGTCCGACAGATGAAGAAGTGTGAGCATTGGAAAGCAGGAGCGCGCGGTTGCCCGACCCTAAGGTGACATTCGCATTTAAGCCTATGGCTCGAAGAATTCAATCACTACAATTCATTTGATTAACAATTTGAGAGATTTCCTTTTGTACATGACCCTTTACAAAGTAGGCCAAAGCCTCACCAGCGTAAACGCGAGGAAATATGCGCTAACGAAGACGTACGGCTTGCTCTAGGAGCTTGCTGGAAGATTTGAATGATCCGGCTGTTGGTCTCGACAATTTCGGCATCGATGGACTTGTTTCGCTCGCATCCCACCTCGACGGCCAAAATTGAACAAAAGAATCTTCTCCTGGCAAGCCGTTGGTCAGTAGTCGTTGGCGCTTCCACGCGCATAATAATTTTGTGGCTGAGACCGGCGCGAGTAGCCACCTCTTTAAGGGAAAGCTTCTGGTGCAGCCTTTCCTCGCGAATCAGTTCCATGAGCCGGCTAATGGCGATCTCAGACGAAGAAACCTTGTGCACGGGCTCAACCCACGGGAAAGAATTCTTGACGAAAAGTAACTATAGGCACCTTTCGTGGCGAGTGTCCGAATCAAGCTCCAACTTGACAGGCGTCGCCTCTCGTTGACCCGATAACTACCGGCTCTTAGTTTGGATGTGGTGTGAAAAAATAAACCGAATTCACGGTCTAATAAAGCAGTTGGTTTGCCCCCAACCGCTGCATAATCCGGTTCATAAACGTGCCTACTCCGATGGAACTCGCCGCATTGTTAGGGGGAGTGTCGCCAAGGCAATGCATGCCTACTGCCATTCCATTATTAGTCATCCATACCATTCCGGAGTCTCCCTCCCTAGTAAGGCCCGCACTCGGATTCTGGGGAATGACAAGAAAGTCGGCATTCATTTGTGAGCCCTTTACATCTCGGATAAATACTGCCGAAATCACTCCGTCGCAGGCTAGGCTCCGCGCCCCCAGGCCTCTGACGAAGGTGCCGGGAATCTGTTGGAAGTCTTGTACGGTTCGAGGGTTGGCGACGCCTACCGGCCGCAAGGGAGTAGCATTCCTGCTACCTGTGGAGGTATTGCAATGGACACATAGTCGATGTAGCCAAAATCGCTCATTGACCCGGTTCCAGTCTCAATCCGCCCGGTCGGATCGCTTATTCCGAAGGGTTTCCAAGTGTAAATTCCAGTCGGATCGAGGCTGTTCACCCGAAGCGAATTAGGCGGCGGCGTAGTTGGCCCCGCCATAGGCCCCCACAAGACGTGGGCACACGTGAGGGCATGAAGATTTGGGCCTAAAGGCAGAAAAACCGCTCCGGGTTCCAAAATATGCGTTATTAATGGATACACAATTGCCAAAGGGAAGAGGTGCCAATTCCAATTGGGGTCGAAGTCCATCCAATTCGATGACATCGGTCGGATAATCCCGACCGTGCAAACGCAACTTTTTTGGCACCCGATCGCGCCTTCCTAGTTTGTTAAGAGGGCGTTTCTCACTCACGGTGACCGTCAAACATCTCGTCTTGGTAGGCTTGCCGTTTACTACCTTGATTCCGAATCCCAATCCCAAACGTTTTCCATGTCCTTAAGCGCCGTTGCCGCCGCCCGGTGAAACTGCCGGAAGTTAGGTCGGCGTTGTGCGCTCATTTACTTCGACTTCTTACTGACCTGAATCTGATCGAGATGAACACCAGTAGAATCTTGTTCGATCGCGTAGAGCTCGAAGCCGACGCCTCCACCCGCTGACGCATCAGATTTATCCGACAAATCGTCGATAACCTTTTGTACCTGCGCTCCAAAGTTTCGACTGCCGAGTTGTATTTAACGGTGTTTTGATCGGCAGTAGAACCACCAGGAATATCAAATTTGAGGAGTGCCACATCCTTAACAACGGCCTTTAAAGCGACAACTGCCGTTGAATCGTCAGTTATCGTAGGATTCATAAGGATGTTGTAAGCGCCATTTGCCTTATCGACGACCTTTTTGACGCCAGTGGGATTCTTCTGCTCGGATGGGAGGCCATTGCTATTGATCGCACTTTGGAAATCCGCAATAGCGCCTTGCAAGATAGGAGCTTCTTGAGCCCCAGTAACCGTGCCGCCTTGTGCAACCAGGCCCGCTTTGCCCGCTGTGGCCGTCGCCTGTTGTAGGAGACCTGCGAGGGCTGTGATCGTTTCGGGACCCTTTGAGTCCGTCTGCTGCCCATACGAAGTAAGGATGCCGTTCGAGACGGCTAGTGACATTTGCTGGGTTCCCCACCCTTGGTGATAAACCATATACTTAACCGAGGACGGATCCTTTAAGTAGATAACCGACGCAGTGGTTGCTTTGTCGTTATGGGTGACAAGGAGATAAGGGAGTGCGTCGTCGTAGAACTTGAGGCCAGCCCTTATTCTTAAGCTCAGAATCGGAGTAAAAGGAAACGTGGGCGCAACCCGAAATCAGAATTGCGGCGAATATGATTGAACAAAGTCTCCACATGGCCGAATTCAGGCATTCTCCTGTTCTGAAGTCAATTTAATATTTGTTATACTCGACAAAAACTCTTCCCCGGATGAATGAGCAGCCGATACTCTTCGACGAGAGCATTGCGATGAGTTGCAGTCTCGATCGGAATAAGTTGACGATTCATCGGCCTGGGGGCGGCTTATGAGGCGAATCGAACATGGTTTTAATTGCCGGTTCTACGAGTTGAAAGGTGTTTCCATTGTTCGCGGTTGAGTTAGACATGCAAGGCATTCAAAAGATCCGCCTCGCTCAGATAACAAATGCACACTGTGCTTAACCCGAGCTATGGCGACTTAAAGATTGGAAAAGTCGCCTGCCTTGGTGGATATCTCACCTTCCAGGACTGCTTCATCGGTTGGTAGGAAAGAGGAGAACCTAGTCGTGAGTCCGCTCTTTGCTAAGACCGATATTAAGTGCCAACGCAATAGTCTCCAGAATGCTCGATTTCAAGCCTCGTTTTCACCCAATATGTTGTTGAGATCGGTGTTCAGCTCTAAGCTGAGCGATCGAAATGCCTTAAAATTGCGGATGATGCCGGTTTTAATCATGATTGCGCCTCATTCAGATGAAGCCTATTAATAACAGTATCAGCCCCCAATATCTCGGCTTTTGTCGGATCAAGTTCAGTTGATCCACCTCTTTAGCTTGTCCTCAGTCGCGTTTCGCCGAGCCGCGAAACGCGCTCGAGAGAGGGCCGCAAGCTCGTCTCTCCAATTCTCGCTGGTCTGTGTTAGCGGAGTCATCTTCGCGCGGAACGGATCGAGGTTGGTGCCCTCCACCAGCAACTTCACCACCACTTCATATCGGTCAAGATCGACGAGAGCTCCCGCCGAATACGTTTTTTCAAACTCCTTTGCCACTATCTCTGCGTCTGCGCGACCGATACGAAAGCAAATGAGCGTTCCCACGTTGCCAAAGACGGCCTGACGCACCGGCAGAGAGAGTTGATCTATGTACTGGTGCGAGAGAACGAGGCACAGTCGGTACTTGCGGGCTTCGGCCAGTATAGAGGTAAAAGCGTCAGTCGAGAAATTCTGGAACTCGTCGATCACCAGATGAAAGTCTCGACGCTTCTCCTCTGGGCGGTTTGCTCGCGCCATGGCGGCCAACTGGAATTGGGTGACCAGAAGCGAGCCGAGGAGATTTGCTTTCTCGTGGCCTAGGTGACCCTTGGAAAGGTTCGCGATGAAAATACGCCCGTGATCCATGATGAAGGGAATACTCACTTTCGCTCTGACTTGGCCAAGGATGTTGCGGATGACAGGGTTGAGGAGGAATTGGCCCAGCTTGTTCTGGATCGGCGCGATGGCCTCGCGCAGGTAGCGAGGATCATAGCTGGCATACTCCTCTTCCCAAAAGGCACGAAGGAATGGATCTTTGATCTGGCGGGATAACCTTTGTCCGGTAGCTCTCGTCCGTGAATAGGCGATTGACGCCAAGAAGCGTTTGGTTCCGGCATTCCAAGAGCGCAGCGACGGCATTGTACAGGAGGTATTCGGTACGCTTCCCCGGCGAGCCGGATGAAGACAAGTCCAAATACAAGCTGCCGCCCGGATTCAGGAAAGGTCTCGAGATATTCAACCTGCACCGGGCGATCGATGAACCTGCAGAAGTGCCCCTCGTCATCGTCGAAGGATTCTTCGACTGCATGCGTCTCCATCAGCTCGGCTGCCGCAAGGTGGTGGCGCTCATGGGAAGCGCCCTGACGGCGGCCCAGGAGGAATTGCTCCGGCAGCATGTGACGGGAACAAGCCAGGTCATCGTGATCCTCGACGAGAATGAGGCAGGCCGGACGGGCGCGACGACATCGCTGTTCGCTTGTCGAAGTGGTGCTTTGTCAAAGTACACGTCTTCGACGAGCCAGATTCGGAGCCCGAGCAGATGACCGAGGAAGAAGTGCAGGGCCTTCTCGGCGAGTTGGTCCACTGATTCACAATAGCGCAACGGAGCGTCCAAAATAGGACGCTCTTTTTATATATTTTGCCGCATCTGGCAAGAGTGCACGTCTTTGGCGGAATGGGATCGGACCTCACACTGTGCGCAGTCAGTTCATTAAACCCATACCGAAAGGACAGCACATGAATACCGAAGTATATGAGAGCATCACCAAGCGCGTCGTCACCCTGCTTGAACAAGGCACTGTTCCCTGGCGGAAGCCGTGGAATGCAAAGACCGGGTGGCCCCGGAATTTCTGGACGAAGAGGCCGTATCGCGGCATCAACGTCTTCCTCTTGGCCCACGCAGCCTATGAGTCCCCGTACTGGCTCACGTATCGTCAGGCCTTCGAGCAGGGGCGGGTGCGTGCGCAAGAGTGAAAGGTCGCAGATGGTTCTCTTCTGGACCCAGAAGACCATTGAGGACGAGGAATCGGGTGAGGAACGGAAGGTTCCGCTTCTCCGCCTGTATTCCCTCTTCAACGTCGCGCAGTGCGACGGGTTGAAGGAGGCACCGGAAACCGGCGAGACGCAGGATACGTGGGCGATCACCAAGCCGGGAGAGATCGTCGAGAAGATGCCCATGCCGCCGAAGATCAAACACGGCATGACCGAGTCCTTCTACAGCCCCCGCGAGGATTGCGTGAGCATGCCGATGCAGAAGCGGTTCGGGAAGAAGGAGGAATACTATTCCACCCTCTTCCACGAGCTCGTGCATTCGACGGGGCACGAGTCTCGGCTGAGACGTCCGAGCCTCGCCGAGAAGGCCGGCTTCGGCTCCGACCACTACTGCAAGGAGGAGTTGATCGCCGAGATGGGCGCGACCTTCCTCTGCGGGTATGCCGGAATCGTTGATCGGACCATTGATAACTCCGCGGCGTATGTCAAAGGCTGGCTTGAGCGACTGAAGGACGACAAAACCCTCATCGTGCAGGCCGCAGCCCAGGCGCAAAGGGCGGCGGACTTCATTCTTGGCGCCATGGGCACGGAGCCCAAAGCCGCCAGCATGGAGAACAGCCCGCAGCCGGAACCGATGGCAGTCGCGGCATGAGGCCATTCAATCCCAAGGAGTACAAGGTGGTATCCTTGCGGGAATGTCCCCTGCCGGAGTCGATGCAGGTATGCCAGGAACCGGAACATGCAGCCGCATATTGGCGGCTGCATGTGGCCACCGATCCACGCTTCGATCCGGAGCGCGAATGCTTCGTGGTTCTCCTTCTGAATACCAAACGAAGGATCAAGGGGGCACCAGATCGTGTCCACGGGTACGCTCGATACAACCTCGGTGCATCCACGCGAGGTTTTCCGAGCAGCGGTAGTGGCAAGCGCCTCTGCAGTGATACTCATGCACAATCATCCTAGCGGCGACCCGACGCCTTCGCAGGAAGACATAAAGGTGACGCGTGAATTGGTGCAGGCTGGACAGGTGATGCGTATAGATGTGCTTGATCACGTCATTGTCGGACAACCGGACCAGGCGTCGTTGATGGATCTCGGATATTGTTTATACATTAAATAGCACATATAAGGTGATTTCAATATCACCTTTTTTTATAAATGTATTACTTCAGATTTCCGCATTGGATAACATACCAAATCGGGCCCCCGCCTTTACTCTTTGGCGTTGACTAATTTTCCAGAGCGTGGGCCAATCCAAACGCCGCTTTAATCTAATGTAGGATAATAATCAGAGGCAGATAACTGTTCTTCGAATATTAAACTCAACCAAGGATCATATCATGGAAAATGAGCTATCGACCACTGCTAGCCGAAACTGTCGAAATCACACTAATAACCCGGAACTACACAAAGAGTCTGGGTTAACTAACGAACATTAACACATTTCCAAATTTGTTATTGTAGACTTCCAAATAGCACTAATAATCGCATTGTCATTCCGGTTTTTGACCTACAAGGTAAGGTAGCTGCTTATGACGAATGGCTTCCTAATGCAGGCACGGAAAATCGTCTATTCTCCTGTTGTCGCGATCTGTCATCTGTGGTTTTCAACCTTAATAATGCCTCACTGGAGTTTACTGCTAAACCCTTAGTAATCGTGGAGGACATTAAGGATGTAATTAGATCATACGAGGCAGGATATAGAAACGTAGTTGCGTTGATGACAGGTACTCCATCACGACGGCAAGAGATGTTGATACTTCGTCATACCGATCCTGGAAACCCAGTGTTATTTCTCACAAAAATGAAGCAGAGTGATTGCAATATAAGGAAGATGGGTATTGCAAGCTTTTCTACCAAAAGATTTGTGAAAATCATGTCGTTTAATCCACCAACAAAATGTGCTGAACATCTGAGGATCGAACATATTAAGCGAATCCTAAAACATGCATATTAACTAATACGGTAAATATCATAGCATTAAGCTCTTCTATCGAGGAAGAGCTTTTTATTTGCCACAACCACAACAAAAGGAAACTATTAGTATGAGAGTAGATGCGCACAGAAGACTAGGAAGTTCTGGGCCAATATCTTGGACAGCACGTCGCTTGCTTAACAGGCTTAATTCTAAACAAGTTCTGAGGTTTCCGATTGAACAAACTTCCTACCTTTAAGCAGGAGTTCATCCAAGCTTTTAGTTCTATGATCTCCTATATAGTCTTCGAGGGAGACGGCATTTTGCCATTGTTTATAAAAATCTTTATGGCTTTCTTCAAATGCCTTTTTTTCTAAATCATTCTGAGGAATCCAATATCGCACTTTCATGATCGAATGTTCAATCATTTTTCGACCGTTTAACCATTCGTATTTACCATGTGAAACGAAATTCAAGCAAAGGCAATTTTGAGGATTGGGCTTATTGCCGTTGGGCTTAGATCCAGATTCGAGATACGCCACAAGTTTGCCATTTTTTTCGAAATCCGCCAATTCCTGCTCGTCTTTGACTAGCTTAACCATAACTTTCAATGATCCTTTAGCAGATTCTTTCACAGTTCGTTCTGCCTCCAATTGGTATTCTAAGATTTCCTGTTCACGTTCAATCAACTCATGAAAGGATTTATTAACGAGAAAAATGCGTTCGATTATAAGGCCTTTACGAGCCATATGCTTGTTCATTGTCAAAAAGCGCCCATTACTGCCAAGATTACTGTTTGTCCAATAACTAGGAAAGGTCATCGTGCGGTATATATTTCCTTCTTGTGCTCCTGCCAAAAGACGACAAAGACTTGTTACCAAGAGATCGCGGTGTCCGTAGATTTCGTAATGACCGCGTTGCATTCTTTCCGCATCTTCAACCGCCTTGTCCGTCCAGCCTCTCAGCAAACTATCAAAAAGATGGTTCAGGCGGCTTCCTTGGGGCAATCCCGCAACGGCACGAACTGCTTCACTAGCAGTTTCCTTCGATGGCGGTGGCTTTGATGCAATATCACTTAATAGCTTGTAAATCTTGATATTGTCGCTGGTCGCCGCCTGCCGCCTGTTGCGTGGCTTCGAGTTGTGCTTGCCCGTTGCCTGCTCGGCGATTTCTAGGGCCTCGATTAGTTCCTCAGCGCATGAAAAGCGATCTTCTGGCTTATACCTCAGACATCTATCAAGTATTTTTAATATATTTTCATTTTGTTTAAACAATCGCTTTGGGTTTTTATAACCTCCGGTTCTATCCGATAATTTATCATAGATGTGCTCTTTTAAACGATTTGCATCGCGTGGAAGCGGGTCATCTGGTCCATTTGGAATGCTGCCCGTAGCGAACTGATACAGGATGGCCCCAATAGAATATATATCAACAGGAAACCAAAGCGCTCCTAGATTTTCAAGTTCGGCGCACTCTGGCGCGCGGTAGCATTGGTCGGTGTCTGAAACTTTGTGGGTAGGTGAATGATGCCCAGAATCGCAAAAAGAAGAGTAACCGAAACCAACGATAATATACTTTCCATTGTTACTTCGAATTATATTCCGTGGCACTAAAAAGGAGTGCAGCACGCCTTCGTTATGAATCAACTGAACGACTCGAGTAAGCCCCTTTGCAAAAGTGAGAAAGGAATGCGCTGTTTTCTTGTCACTATTTTTAAGTGTATTAGATAAATCGGGGCCTGGAATATAATCGTATATAAGCCCTGGGAGGTCTATAAATTGATTGTGACTAAAACACATTGGGGTTGCACAATATGCCACCGGACGTGCAACCGAGAACGTAGAGGATTCGCACCGATCTATAATATCTTGAAATATGGGGTGCTTTGCGAACTCGTCTTCAAATCGCTTTTGCATCAGGCCATAGTGATCTTGAAGACTTTCAGATTTGGTTGCCTGTCGCTCGAAAGGAAGCCGGGAGGAATCTTCAAGAAGAAGTGTTGTTTCTGGATGTTTATATCTAACGACAATCCAAATTGACCTCGTTCAGTAATATTTTTGCATGAGCTGATTGTCACTTCTTGCGGAGTGATCTGCCAAGAAGCAGGTATTGCTTCGAGATGCTGTTGTTGGTTTTTATGATTGTGATCGTTGCGCCTTTTAGCTCTTCAGGTGATGGATCTACATTCATATAGTAAGTAAATTAGTATCTTTCTAGAATATAATTAGCGGCCCGTCCTACACCTATCAAATCAGGAAAAAGATTGCGCGAGTGGATGTTCATTAAATCTAAATCAGCTAGGCATTCTTTGCGTGCCTTATTGCGAATCATAAAACGCAGTAGAATGGGGAGGTCTGGCTTATTTATGTAATTATCAATCACCCATTTTTCTATAGATAAGTGGCTTGGAGAAAATGTAAACAAACCGGATTGGCCAATTAATCTGGGGTTCCTATGTCCCATTGATTCAAAGAACATGATTCCATTCTCTTTAATAACACTCGTAGGCGGGGCCCGGCGCTCAATGATGGTACGGTTTAAAGCGTAGACAACCCTGCAGCCTTCGTCGTCTATTCGACTGTCTAATTCCTCAAATGCAAAAAATAAAGCGACTTGAGGCGAGCGAGACCAATCCAAAAGAGGGGTGGAAAGTTCGTGATGCTGCCCTTGGGCAAATAATTCAAAAACGAGCCGCCGCTGTTCATTTCCCAAACCGTTCAAAATATCTGCAAAGGGCCTTTGATTTCCGCTAAACTCGCGTCAAGTGATTCCAGAAGTCCCAGATAGTGGCCACTTAATTCTTCTACCCCTCGAAGCTCCATTAAATAATTCTGAACTTGCCGGGCTGTCAAATAGGACGCAGTTTAAAACCCACTCATCGTATTGCAACCCTCGCTGACGTGATTGCAGTTGGCGCGTGAGCCTTGATATCAGATGCCAGTTCGGCTCTCGACACCCTCGCCAAACATAATCCCTGTTGTTACGAAATGCAGGCACAACATACGCCAAAAAGTCTTTGTAGCTGGTAAATTCGAAGGTATGAAAACCATGGCCAGAACGTTTGATTTTTGGTGGATTGACACCTCTGAGATTATGATGTTCCATATTAGCTAAGAGTCGGTTTCAGTTTGCGATATTAACTCAGTGCGAATGCGAGCTTTTGACTAAAGGTCATACTGAACTATTCGAAGGGTTTCGCCCAGAGAATTCTGTTGAGCCATTTACGCTTAATTCGTGACATACGGGCTAATTCATCTGGAGAATTTTACAACACTTTTCAGGATGCTAACGGACGGATTATAGAATATGCCTCCTTAGGATTGTCAAATGAAGCCTCCATGGAAGCGCCTGGTTGGGTCGAATTCTGGTGAAACATTATGTCTACTTCCATTTGGCGTGGTACATCCCCCCGCATGTTTCTAAAGTGGGCGCTTCCATTTGTGGTGCTTGTCACTTACCAGTTTTGTTCAGCGCAGGAAGAGGATAATACTAGCGATTTTTATGCGACAGCAACTAACCAACACAATACCGAGTATATCTTGGCTTGCCAAAAAGCAACTCCCCCCGAGCAGGAAGCTTTGATCCGGGCGGAATTGGCCTGGACAGATTTTTCCGACAAGGAGAAATCACTCGCGAACGCGCTCGAAAGCGGGAATCTTATCTCAAGCGACTACGCGCGCTGGCACGGGCTCGCTGTCGTCGATGCGCGAACCGCTCATCTCAGGTCATTCTTCATCGATTACAATATCAACTACCCGCCTCAGTACACCCCCGAAAACCGGGACAGAGTCCTGAATGAAACCTATGCTAAATTCATGCTTCGGATGCCCAAGACCGATCAGGCGCTCCTTCGCTCGTCCGAAACCGCTTGGATCGCATACCGCGACGCCGATATCGCCGCCGCGCGGGCGGGTTCCGACAGCCCGAAATGGAGGGATGCGGCGCTGATACAGCTCGCGGAGACGCGCATCGAGGAGATTGCCTCCATGATGCAAGCATTGAGCCAGGCTACCCTGCCGCCTGTTCCTGCCCAAGCTGAGCCATCGCCGCCGCCCCAAGGCGAATTGCCCGCCCCCGGAAGACGTGAAAGCCTTGGCTCAATTCCAAGCTGACGCGAAAGCTCTTTTGGAAACGCTTCTCGCGAGAAAGGACGAGCCGCTTTTCAGGAAGGCGAAAGCGCTAATGAATGCGCCGGAACTGTCCGATGATGCCTCGAGGCAAGTTTCAAAACTGGATGCAAGGTACGCCGAGCTTTTGAACAAGCATTATGCGGACAGATTTCTCGAGCATGTTTCCAACGAGGCAGCCGCTGTCGAGCTTCTGGTCTCATGGTCGGAATTCACGCGAAGCCTCAAGGCCGGCGAGGTGGCCATGTCCGAATTGGCAATTCAGAAGGCCGTGGGCCTAAAGCCGAAAACTATTGCTCCGGAATATCACCCGCTCTGGCAATCCGTCGGGAATTGGCACGCCCTGTTTACTGCGGAGGAAGCCAAATATTACGAGCACCTGGACAAGGGGAATTCGCTCGCAGATCGTGGAAGAAATGCCGCCGCCATCAGGGAATTTCAGGCCGCATACGACATCATCCAGAATCCGAGCATCGCGGAGCGGATCAAGAAACTCAACGAGCAGTCTCTCGGCCTATGAACCTGATCCTCGCCTTCATTCGGCATGTCCTCTGCCGGTTCGCCAAAACCTTCGGATGCATTTTCCTGGTGGCTGGGTTTGCCGTCGCGGCATGGCTGTACCAACTGAGGGTTTCCATGGTCGAAGCGGCTCGCTATCATCCGTCCAGCCTTCTTGAAGAACGCCTCAACAGGTTGCAATCCACCTATGGAGATTCCCAGCGACTGGTGATGCAATTTAAGGACGCGGCAGATTTCCCGGCGAACTATTCTGCCGCCTCCTTCAAGCCCAATTTTCCTTCGCAGTTTTCAACCGCGAAGGACTTTCAAGACCTCCATGCCCAGCTTGCGCAGGTCTCAAAAGGCAAGGATGAGATGAAACGGTTTCTGACGGATCACGTTGATTTCCTCTTGAACGACATCCAGCAGAAGCTCCTCATCCACGCCGCCTCCCTGGCATCCCCTGCGCCGCAACCGCAGAAAGCAGCGCCACAGGTGAACAATGCGCCGGAGTTTGGTCTGTACGATGCCCAAGTCGCCGTCTCCGATATTGAGTCCCGCAAATCGACACTAGACGATGCTAAACAGTATCTCGGCGTGATAGGGTCTTCCGCAGAAGATCCCGATAACAAAAAGACGCTCGCCGATTCGATTGCCGAAATCGATGCGCTGGCAAAACTATTTCCATCCCCCAACCCGGCAGCTTCGCTGCCTCAACCCGCTCCACTCGCCATTGATGTAAAAGAGCCTTTGAATGCCGAGAAGGCCGCCGCACGTATCGCTCAAATCCGCAGCCGCATCAGACGAGCTGTTCTCTCGTCATGGGCACTGGATCAGGCTGCCGGTCAGGCAATACAGGTCGCTGACGAGGAGCAGGCCAAGTTCCTCGCAGCCGAATTCAGGGCGAAACAACTCAACGAGGAGTTACGCATCCAAATGGCTTTGGCCGTCACTGCCGGCATGGCGCTTGGCGTGTTT
The DNA here is from genome assembly GCA_037201605.1 of Candidatus Moraniibacteriota bacterium. Lineage (GTDB taxonomy): Bacteria > Patescibacteriota > Minisyncoccia > Moranbacterales > UBA1568 > UBA1568. Next base: position 19,746 of record JBBCGM010000006.1, read on the forward strand.
TTCCTGCTCATTGGCGACTGGACGCAAAAGTCCTCGACCGAATTGCTCGCCGATCCTTGGTGCCAGTTGATCGAAAATTTCAACGCATCTCCGAAAGATGTCTATGCGGCCGTTGAGAAGTCGGTTGCGGCACGGAATATTCCCGGACTCGAAACAACCCATGAATTCTGGCACGAGGGCGGCGCCATCTCGGCCCAACGGGAATACCTATGTTTTGCTCGCGAGCGGCTGGTCTTTGAAATTTGTGCGGCACCCTTCGGAACCGGCTTCTTCCTCTCCTTCCGTGCCGCCGTCGTTCCGCTGATCATTGATCCTCTTGCGATATTCTGCTTTCTCATTGTCGTCGGCGCGGCGTTGGGCGCCTTGGTCAGCGTATTAGGACTCGTATGGGGACCGATCATTCTTGTTTTTGCCCTGTGCGTTCTCCTCTATCTCTTGCGCGCCCTCATCGCCCGAGGCCTTGCCGATGTCGATCGCTTCCTGATGAAGACCCCGCTTCTCGGCCCCCTCTACGAACTATTCTTGCGTCACGACACATACTACCGGCTCGATACCAGGGCCATGTACGTGCAGGCGGTGCAGAATGCGGTGTCGGAAGCCTTCCACAGCATGTTCGGAGATCAGAAAGTCGATCTCTTGCCGGGAACGGTATCGAAGCCCGTCTTGGAAGCGATCTATCGCAGGCGATTTTGACACCCGGGGAACCAAATGGGGCAGGAATCAAAAGAGTGGCGGCAAGAAAGGCTGACCGAACAGTTTCACCAATGGGAACTGCGCGGGCGCGGCTGGCAGGTCTTCCCCACTCCCGTTGCGCCCGAGCCGCCCTTTCAACCATTCGAAGGACCTTGGCTCCCTTTTTCGCCCTCCATTGACGACGGCAGAAAGCCGACCATTCTCAGTTCATTCGTTGACCGCGTCCGCCAGCGAGTTAGCCTGGAAATTCCCGCCGAGGAAAACCGGATAGGACCACAGGAGCCCGAACCGGAATGGCTGGAGCGGGACGAACTCGCGGAAGTGCAGGTCATCCTCCCGGCCAATGCAAAGCCTTCGCCGGACATGCTGGTGCAATTCCTGGCGGGCCTTTCCCACAGCCGAGAGCCGCTTGCGTTCGAGGTACTGGGAACTTTCGACGCCATCATAACCCGGTTCGTCGCACACCCGCAGGATGCCGTACCCCTACAGCGGCATTTGCAGGCTCATTTCCGGCGGCCACGGTCTTGCCCGGAGGCAATACGCTGGAAAGCGTCTGGCAGGCGCAGCCAAACGCGGAAACGGCCATCGTGGAATTCGGTCTGGATCGCGAATTCATACTATCGCTCGCGACTGACTCGGGGGATCTTCTTGTTGGTCTCACTGCTGCTTTGGCGGAACTGCAAGCCGACGAGCTTGGGTTGCTTCAGGTTATCTTCCAGCCCGTGCAACATCCGTGGGCCGAAAGCATGCTGCGTTCGGTATCGGACCGCGACGGCAAGCCTTTCTTCGCCAATCGCCCCGAACTGGTTGCCGCAGCCCAGCGAAAATCCTCGGAACCTCTGTATGCCGCAGTCATCCGTATCGCCGCGCAAAGCCCCGACCTCGACCGCGCATGGGCAATCGTCCGCGAAATGTCCGCGCCCTTGGGTGGCCTTGCGCTGGTAGGAGGCAACGAGCTCATTCCCCTGCGTAACGACGGCTATCCTCCGCTCGAACACGAGGAAGACGTAGTGCGCCGCCAGTCGAGGCGTTGCGGCATGATTCTCAACCGTGAGGAACTGCTCGCTTTGGTGCACCTTCCGTCGGCTGCGGTCGCGTCACCCAAACTGGTCCGGGAAAAGGGAAACTCCAGGCCCGCGCCCGCCGCCGTGCGACGCGACACCGGTGTCCTTCTCGGTCACAACGCCCACGCGGGACAGACGTGCGAGGTTCGCCTGTCGCCCGAGCAGCGCGTCCGACACACCCACATTATCGGCGCATCGGGCACCGGGAAGTCCACCCTACTTTTCAACTTAATCCGGCAGGACATTGAAAAAGGCGAAGGCTTGGGCGTGCTCGATCCCCACGGCGATCTCATCGATCAGGTCCTCGGTATAATTCCCGCCCACCGCATCGACGACGTGGTGCTGCTCGACCTTTCCGACGAGGAATATTCCGTTCCGTTCAACATCCTGTCGGCCCACTCGGACTTGGAAAAGGACGCTTCTGGCTTCCGATCTCGCTTCGGTGTTCAAGCGTCTCTCGACCAGTTGGGGCGACCAGATGCACTCGGTGCTGAGTAATTCGATCATGGCTTTCCTTGAAAGCAGCCAAGGGGGGGACCATTGCCGACATGCGGCGGTTTCTTCTCGATACGAGGTTTCGGGAACAATTCCTCCAGACCGTCTCCGATCCCGAAGTCGTATATTACTGGCGTCATGCCTTTCCGCAGTTGGGCGGCAACAAGTCCATAGGTCCCTTGATGACGCGCTTGGAAATGTTTCTTGGCCAGAAGCCCATCCGGTACATGGTCTCCCAGCCCCAAAACCGGCTCGACTTTGCCGACATCATGGATACGGGCAAAATCTTTCTCGCGAAGCTCCCCCAGGGACAGATCGGCAAAGAGAACGCCTACCTCCTCGGTTCCCTCCTCATGTCCAAGTTCCAGCAGCAGGCCATGAGCAGGCAGGCGATAACCCGAGGTGACCGACGCCCTTTCTGGCTCTATGCCGACGAGGCTCACAATTTCTTCACCCCTTCCATGGCGGAAATCCTCACGGGCGCGAGAAAGTACAACATGGGACTGATCCTCGCCCATCAGGAACTGCGGCAGTTGCAGCAAGATTCGGATGTGGCCGGATCAGTCCTGTCCAATGCCGGCACGCGCATCGTCTTCCGGGTCGGGGATGCCGACGCCAGGGCGCTTGCCGAAGGGTTCATGAGCTTCGATGCCGACAGCCTGCGAAAGCTTGGTACCGGCGAAGCCATCTGCCGGGTCGAACGGAGCGACTTTGATTTCAATCTCCGGGTGTCATCTGCGGAAGATGTGCCGGATTCAGAACAAGCAGAGGCCATACGAAAGCAGGTAATCGCTTCTTCCCGCGCGCGATATGCCACGCCGCGTGCAAAGGTTCAGGCGACGGAAATGAAGCGGTTTGAAGCGCTGGCGGAATCCGAAGCGAAACCCACCGCGCGGGAAAAGATTTCCAAACCAGAACCGACTCGCCGGAAGCTATAGTTCCGCCTCCCGTTATTCCTGCCGCACCACCGGAACCAGTCGAGACGCCTACGGAGGCTACGAAACCTGTCGTGAAAAATCCCGCACCGCCCGCCCACATGGGGCGTGGCGGAGCGCAGCACCAATCAATTCAAAAAAGGCTCAAAACAATAGCCGAAGAACTCGGCTTCCGGGCCACGATCGAAAAGCCGGTCCTCGACGGCGAGGGCAGCGTCGATCTTGCCTTGGAAAAAGACGGCTATGCGCTCGCGTGCGAAATCACCATCACGACCACCATCGACCACGAGTTCGGAAATATACAGAAATGCATCAAGGCGGGGTTTGCAGCAGTGGCAGTGATCTCCCCGAAAGCGGAGCGGCTGCGGCAAATTGAAGAGGCAGTAAGGGCAGGCTTGGACTCGCAAGCATCGGTCCTCGTCCATTACTTCACGTCCGACCAGTTTATCGCGTGGCTTCGCGATCTGGCACCGACGCTTGCGCCCCCGCCTGCTTCCCCTCCGATTCCTTCCGAGCGGACCACGCGCGGGTACTTGATCCGCCGCAACGCGGCGAAGCTCACGGAAGAGGAACGTAAAGCCAAGGAGGAAATGGCTCTGAAAGCCATCGCCGCGTCGATGAAGAAGCCTCGGAAATAGGACTCACTTTTTCCTCACGTAATACACCGGCCCGACAACCTCTTGATTAGAATACGCCTCGATCATGCGGATGCGCAGCTTGTGGAGCGGCAGTTCCGGCTTCTCTTCCGCGTTGTAGACGGCAGCCGGCGAAACGCCCAGTTCGCGGGCCACTTGGACCTTTCGCTTCCCTGCGGCAATCCGCGCCTTCTTGGCGAGAGCCGCGAAATCGGATTCAACAAGAAACGTCTTTTTTGCCATATCAAAAAATAACAGGTAATTTACTAAAACAGTTGCTTTTGTCTTGTCGTTCGAGACGCGAGATGATAAACAAATGCGTCCTCAAACCGAAAGGAATTCATGGTCAAAACTTCCGTTCAATTCCCCGTGGATACCAAGTCAGTGGGCATCTGGATTCGAGTCTCCACCGAAGACCAAGTTAAGGGTGAAAGCCCCGAGCACCATCTTGAGCGCGCCCGCGCATACGCACAGGCACGAGGCTGGAACGTCAAGGAAGTGTACGACCTCGCGGGGCTCAAGGGTTGGAGCGGCAAGAGCGTGAAGGAGCACCCGAAGCCCAGCGGATGCTCCGCGACGTGAAAAAGGGCCATATCACCGGCCTCATATTCTCCAAGCTCGCAAGGCTCGCCCCGCAACACCAAGGAACTCCTCGAATTTGCAGACTACTTCCGGGAGCATCAGGCCGACCTCATTTCCATTGCCGAAACCATCGATACCAGTTCCCCCGCAGGGCGTCTCTTCTTCACCATTATCGCGGCGATGGCACAATGGGAGCGGGAGGAAATTGGCGACCGCATTCGGGCATCGGTCTCCACTCGCGCGAAGCTAGGCAAGCCCATGGGCGGAATCGCGCCATACGGCTACCAATGGAAGGACAGGCACCTGACGATCAATCCCGAACAGGCCCCCGTCCGTAAGCTGATGTATGAGCTCTTCCTCGAAACCCGGCGCAAAGGCGTCGTTGCTCGGAAGCTCAATGAGATGGGGTACCGCACCAGCGCCGGCTGCCTATGGAGCGATATGGCCGTCGGGCGCATCCTCCGCTGCCCGAGCGCCAAAGGAATCTATTACCTCAACCGAACCCGCCAAACCGGGGATTGGAAGTGGGAGGAGAAGCCGGAAAGCGAATGGGGCGTGATTTCCGTCGAGCCGATCGTTTCCGAAACCGTATGGGACCAGTGCAGCCAGATTCTCGAGGAGCACCAGAAAAAGACCAGGCGACCGGGCAAGAGGCCGGTGCAGCTTTTCGCCGGACTGACGGTCTGCGCGTGCGGCCAGAGGATGTACGTGGCCACGGGCACCCCCAAGTACGTCTGCAAGAAATGCCGCACCAAAATCCCCATCGTCGATCTGGAAGCGATCATCCATGAGGAATTGAAAGACTTCTTCGCCGTCCCCGAGCGGGTGGCCGGCCATCTCCGCAAGGCCCACCAGAATCTCGCCGACAAGGAAACTCTCCTCCAAACCCACCAGCATGAAATCCAGAAAATCCGCGACGAAATGGCCCGCACCCACCGCCTCTTCCTTGAAGGACAAGTCACCAGCCAGGGCTTCGGCCAGTTCTACAAGCCCGCCGAGGAACGCTTGAACCAACTCCTTGCCGAACTGCCGAAGCTCGAGGCCGAGGTCGCCCACTTGAAGGTCACCGAGCTTTCCGTGGAAGACGTGACCTCCGAAGCCCAGAAGCTGTACACCCAATGGCCCACGTTGCCTTTGGAGAACAAGCGCGGCATCCTAGAATCCATCGTCGAGAAGATCACTATCGGCAAAGACGAAATCGACCTAACCCTCTCATACCTTCCAAGTTCTGAAGAACTGGTAAAAAACCAACAGGCGGTATGGGACCGATGGGACGGCTGAAGATGTCCTATTTGTCTTATCTGTCACATCGGTCCTATCCGTCCCATCGCCGTAGACCATCACGATGATTTCTGGCTAAATCGCGCCGCATGGAACTCAGGGGCAACGATCTCATCACAGTGCTGATAGTGCTGGAAGCGGTGCAGCTTCTCGGTTTCTGGGCATTCCTGCATCATCGCTACCGCCGGTCGTTGCGGCAACTGGGGAAAATCAAGATTCCCGTATGTTTGTGATGTGTCTACGGGGCCAGTACCATCCGGATTTGTTGTTGGAAGATTTCCCTCGACACGAACGTAAAGCGTCATCTGATTACCGTTGACCCCACCATATGGCGACAGTAGGCTCATGAGTGCCGAAGGCGTTATAGGAAAACTAATCTGAGTTCCTGCCGTGCATGCGCGTGTTGGATAAAAAGACAAATTCGTAATCGCAGGATGCTCAAACCAAAGGTTCCCGAAATTAATGCCGCAGCTGATCAGCAATTGCTTGGCGTTATCGTCAATGGAGGTTCCCGGTGGAGCTTGTGGGTCGGAATTGCTCCACACTCCGTGTGAAATGTGATCATCATGAAAGAGGTATTCTGTCCCATCTTTCTTCTCGTCACTATCATCAGTAGCGCTAGGGCTTAGCGCTTTCGCCATCAGACTAGTGTCTTTGTCATCAAATTTACCGTCACCGTTGACGTCGCTTATTAGTTGCATAGGAATAAGCATAATTCCATGTAGGCCAGTGGGCGTCGGATCACTTGGGTCCTGGGGCGTGTAAACAGCCGTCCCCACAATAACGCCTTGGTCGTTGATGCTGTGTCCGGTTGGTGACGCTCCAGGATAATTCCCCGATAAGTTTCTGTTCGGATAATTACCAATTTCAATGTTGCTCCAATGAGAATCACTAATTGAACTATTTAGATCAATCGGACCATCAAACCCAAATGCAGTTTCGTTAAACGTCCACACACTTGCATCAACTACAATTTGTGGTTTCATTATACCTGTAGAAGTGTCCGATGCTCATTTACGCTGGCACTATTTAGGATAATCCCAAGACCGGTTTGCCCCGTTCCACCCAAAAAACTATCCCACCAAACACCAAATAACCACCACCACCACTTACGACAAAGACATCATTGGGAAACGAATCATCAATGACTTCATTTCCAATGTCGGCGGGCACGAAACTGAGGACTTGGTGATCCGAATCGTTAAAATCTTGATCGCCTACGCCGCTGAAACCATTGTTTGTATAAACGCTTAAAATTGAAAGCGTTGAGGAAGCCGTATCGACATTGTTACTAATCATATCGCCCAAGCTATTTACTGCTATTGGGTCGACGGAAACTCCACTAAGATTGCCGTTTGTTGTGTTGACCGTCGCATCTCCCAATTGATTTCCGTCTCGAAATCCGTCGGTAAACGAATGTCCGTGAGTATCCTTTACAACAGTCTCCCAAGTCCAATTTGTCGCACTTACCGCAACTCCCTGTTTTGTTCCGCCCGATGTTGATGGTGGCGTTAATGTACTGGTTGACTCTCCTGGCTGCCAAACCGCCATTTCGTTGCCCGACGTGCCGATTACAGTTCCGTCCTCATAGATGTCGTTGGGCGTTCCTCCGGACAAAGGCACAGGCGTAGCATTAGGACTCGCCCAAACACCATAGGTTCCACTTTTACCATAGAGCACATACCCTAAGTTTGTTATTTTTATAGGTACAACATCTGCACCTAAATCGATGACGGCATATTGGGCTCGAGCAGGAGCAATTGACTGACTGCTACTGGCGGAGGCACTTTGTTGAGTCGCTCCATTAAGCCATTGTTGTTTTGGGCAATTACTCGGACATTGTAATCTTGGCCCGGAATCAGGCCGGCAATGGTATAATCTGTGGCAGTCGGATCATCCAGCGTAGCTTCGGTAGTCCAGGTGCTGCCGTCAGTACTTACCTGAATTGCAATCGACGTGGCGCTGGTTGCGTTATTAGTCCAGCTCACAGCCAATGCCCCCGCGACGCTAGGCGTCACCGCCAGATCAGTGGGAGCAGCTAAGCCGTTTGCGACAGCCATGACTGTGGATTGAGGAGCACTCACAGCAATGGTTAAAGGAGAGGATATTGAGCCCACGCCGGCGTTGTCATAACATACAGCCTCGAAGGTATAACTACCAGATGATGGAGGCACATAAGAAATGCTTGAGCCATTAGTCGCCGTCCCAATCTTTACCCCTTCTAAATAATATTCAATGGTCGTAATGAAGCCGCTGGATGACGTTGCCGAGGCTTGCAACTGAAGCGTTGTTCCTAACGGAATGATAGTTCCACAGCTGGGGGACGCGATCGATACGGTGGGCGGTGTTTCGGTCATTGCAATGCCGAAAAGTGGCTTAGGCAAGTAGTTGTAAATTCCTAAATTTGCCCCAAGCTGTCCTTGGTAGCAGTCACCGAATCCGGACAATTCTCCGTCGGTCTTCACCACCAATGAGGTTTCGTGATTCGTTGGGTCAACCGGTGAGCCAGCCGCTATAGCGACCGCGTTTTGAACATTATCAAAGGGTGTTGGCACGCTTTCGTAGGCGTAGGATCCATTTCCGAGCTGTCCTGAGTCACCATTACCCCATCCCCAAAGAGTACCCACGCTATCAATGGCCAAACCATAATCGTAACCAGCAGAAATTGTTGTAACATTGACTAATCCTGGCTGCATCAATGGTGTTCCGTCTGAGTTTCCCAGCGATCCCCAAGTCCAGACGTTGCCATAAGTATCTATCCCCATCGCATTATTTCCTCTAGCAGAAATGGTTACCATTGCTGGCAAGCCCGGTATTTCTGTTGGAGTGGCTACTGTCACCGCAGTAACTAGACTGCCGAGTCCGAGTTGCCCATAATCATTTTCTCCCCAGGCCCAAACATTACCGTCCGAATCGAGACGCAAAGCTGGTATTTCCCCCTGCGGCGACAGAAGTGGCAACAGCACTAGTCAACCCGACAACGGGAACAGGAGAATCTTGAGCGGTTGTCCCGGTATCGCCTAATTGCCCCCATGAGTCGTCTCCAGATGCCCATACCGTTCCGTCCCCTGAACGACCAGCATATGAGAATCTCCTGCTGCCACGGCAATAACATTACTGACGTTGGCGACTTGCAGGGGGGCGTTAACGGAATAGGGCATAGCCTGTCCGCCGACCTCCCCGAGGCCTAATTGTCCCGTATAATCTGCTCCCCACGCCCACAGATTCCCGCTGCTGTCGATAGCAAACGCCGTATTATTTCCTCCAACAACTTGCTGAATATTCCCGAGAGGGACTGTCATGAACTGCTCGTCGGAAGTTTGGCCGTTTGTCACTAATCCGAAATATCCAGAGCCTGTCGCCCAGACAGAGCCATCACTTTTTAGCGCAATTGTAGCCGACACGGCATTTGCCACCGCAGTGAAATTTTGCGACCTGTCATCATGTACCTCTGTGCTTTGCTGAAAGCTATTGAAATCTTGTGTTAGCCTAAAGTTGGTATTGTTTCCCCACCCATATAGCGCACCGGATGCGGAACTGACCACAACATGAGATTGTCCTGCGGCCAAGGAAGTTACTGTGGGCAACTGGAGGGGCTGCGTGGGCGGCGAGTCAAAATTCTGCTGACCATCCCCCGACTCGCCATCAGAATCATTGCCAAAGACTGCTACAGAGCCGTGAGATAGCAGTACATAGGAATGCGTATCAACGGCAAAGACAGCGATAGCGGGTGGGAGAGTAACCTGCTGGGGATTAGGATTACTTTCATAGGACAAAGCATCTCCCAATTCTCCCCACCAATCGGCTCCCCATGCCCAAACCGTGCCATCCGCTTTCAGAGCTAGGCAATGCCCGCCATACCACGAATCATAGCCCACCGCGATATCGATGACATTTGTCATTCCGGGAACAGGCTGAAAAGCGGATACGGGACCGCTCTCTACGCCGACTCCGAGTTCGCCATGAGCGTTTGCTCCACAAGCCCAAACAGAGCCATCATTTTTAAGGACCAATGTAACTCCAGTAAGATCGCTTCCAGAGCCGCTACATACCTTTACTACTCCTGACATCAAGCCAATTTGCTCAGGACTTGGCCGGTTAGTGAAGGTACCGTCCCCCAACTGGCCACTGGAATTGTCCCCCCAACCATAGAGATTTTCGCTATTATCGACAGCGAAACCTTGAAATTGGCCTGCAAATATTGCCGCAATGTTAGAAATACCAGAAAGAGAAATAGGCGTTGAAATGTCGTTTGTGCCATTATCGCCACACTGTGCTTGATCGTCAGCTCCCCAAGCCCATACCGTACCGGTTGTAGAAAGCGCGAAAGCATGATCGCCTGCAGCTGCCACACTAATGATGCTACTCAAACTCGGCAATTGCTGCGGATGAGGGTTCGGATTTTCAGCTTCTCCGTCCCCCTGCTGCCCTCGTCCGTTATCTCCCCAAGTCCAGACCGTTCCATCTGGCTTACGTACCATTGTAAAGCTATCACCTGCTTGTAGTGCTCCGGTCGGTGCGATCCGGTAAAGGGCGGTTGTGATCGGCCCCGTGAGTCCACTACTCCCTGCCATGAACTTGTAAAGAGTATTGCAACTTACAGTCAGCGTTCCTCCGCTTGAAACAGACAAGCTACTCGTCGTAGGAGACGTTCCGTCGGTCGTGTAATAAATCGTCGCGCCTGTGACCGTAGAACTAACCGTGACAGTCTGAGTAGCATAATAGGAGCCACCTGGCGGACTTGCCGTCGGAGCATCGATCCCGCTGGTTTCAACAAAACTCGTGGAATGTCCCGAAGTCGAAGCCGAGATGCCACTCACTACTCCAACTGAAGTCGGCTGCTGGAAATAGATTGTCGCTTTCCCAAGCGAATCTGTCGTTAACAAGAGAATCGTGTTGAGGATTCCGCCGCTTGATGTTGAGATATGACCGCCCCCCGACACCACGTTAAACGAAACCGGGGCGTTTGGCAGAGCAGCACCTCCACTTGCATTCGTAACCTGTACAACCAGCGGCTGCGGTGCAAATCCGTTTATGGGGCTCGTCTGGCTATTTCCGCTGATGATGGTGATGACCGGCGTAATTAACGTTCCACCCTGACTATAATAGTTAGTGGGATCACTCCCTAACTGATATTCTTGTATATTCGTCTTACCATCACCGTCGGGATCGGCACTTGCGCTGTAGACACGCTGCCCAAATACTTCAACTCCCACCAATCTGGCAGGCCATTACCATCTCTATCGTACGGCACTTGAACCGTCACCAGTGCTGAATGATACGATGTCTGGCTGAGGGTATCGGCGGCTATAGCGGTAACGGAGAAATTGCCCCAAGTGGGAGGCGTCCAACTTACGCTGTAGTTGGAGCCGGAACTGGTGGAGGTGCCGATGAGGGTAGTATCGACGTAGTAGCTGACGCTGGCGATGGTGCCACCGGTTTCCGAGGCGGAGGCGGTGAGCGTTTGCGTCTGGCCGAGCGTGACAGTTCCCGTGCTGCTCGGCGACGTGATGGAAACGGAGGGAATCGTTACGAGAGGTGAGACATTAAACCCTACAATCGGAAAAAGGATACCGTAACTGGTGCCGACGCCCATTTGGCCAAAGAGATTGGAGCCCCAGCTTTGGACAGAACCGTCCTGCTTGAGGGCAAGGCTGTGGTTTCCGCCAGCGGCGATGGCCACGACGCCATTCAATCCCGATACCTGCACCGGCGTAGATCGCTGAGTTGCTGTGCCGTCAGCGAGTTCACCATTGGTATTGTAGCCCCAGCCCCATACGGTGCCATCGTTTTTCAGGGCAAGCCCAAAGGTTCCGCTTGCTCCGCCCTGGCTGGCTTCAACAGCGATGATGCCCGACAATCCGCTGACCTGTACCGGGGTCGTTCGTTGGGTGAATGTCCCATCGCCCAATTGAGCACTCGAGTTATCGCCCCATGCCCACACCGTGCCATCGCTTTTGAGCGCGAGGTTGAAGTAATAGCCTGCGCTGATACCGACGATACCGGTCAAGCTGGAAACTTGCACCGGAGTAGTTCGCGCCGTGGTCGTCCCATCGCCGATTTCGCCTTTGCTATTGTCACCCCACGCCCAGACCGTGCCATCGCTTTTAAGCGCCAAGTCGTGGTAGTAGCCACAGGAGACGGCGGTGATGCCACTCAAGCTGGAAACTTGCACCGGGCTGGTCTGGTTGGTCGTGGTACCGGTGCCCAGTTCACCGTTGGTATTGAGCCCCCATGTCCAGACGGTTCCATCGCTTTTCAACGCCATGTTGTCGTAGTAGCCGGCGCTGATCGCGGTAATGCCGGTCAAGGTCGAGACCTGAACAGCGCTGTACCGCGCGGTGGTGGTGCCATCGCCGACCGATCCCATGCTATTATTACTCGTCCACGCCCACACCGTCCCGTTGCTTTTCAGGGCGAGACTATGTGAAGCACCACCGGCCACGGCCACGATGCTGCTCAATCCCGTCGCTTGAACAGGAATCGACCGCTCGAAATTAGTCCCATCGCCTACGGAGGCATAGGTATTACCACCCGAACCCCACACCGTGCCGTCGCTTTTAAGGAACAAACTATGGGCCGAGCCGCAGGCGATCCCGATGGTTGAAGTACCAGTGCTCAATACCTGCGTGGGCGAATAATACTGAGTTGAAGCACCATCTCCCAGCATGCCGTAGTCATTTTTGCCGCAGACCCACAGCGTCCCATCATTTTTGGTGATCATGGAGCGATAGCCGATGATTCCAATGCCCAAGGAAATAGCTCCGCTCATCCCGGTCATTTGGCCCGGCGAGTGATAATCCAAGAGTCGACCGTTGCCCATCTGGCCATCGACATTGTTTCCCCATGACCACGCCGTCCCGTTACTTTTTATGGCCAGGCTGTTATAGCTCGCCACGACATCGATGACGGTATTGAAGCTGGCGATCTGGATGGGAGTCAGACGGGAAGTGGTCGTGCCATCGCCCAGGTTGCCCGTGCTGTTTTGACCCCAGCCCCACACCGTGCCGTCGCTTTTCCACGCCAAGCTGTGCTGGTAGCCAGCCGTCACTTCAGCGACGCCGCTGCCTGCGCCCAAGCCGCTGACCGCGACCGGAGTCGTGCGCTGGGTCGTGGTGCCATCGCCCAACTGGCCGGAGCTATTTTGTCCCCATGCCCACACGCTGCCATCCGATTCCAGCGCGAGCACATGGCTTCCGCCCGCAGAAACATTGATCACGTTCGTCAGGCTGCTGGTTTGAACCGGATAATACCGCTGTGTGGTGGTACCGTCGCCAATTTGGCCGTTCGGATTGTTGCCCCAAGCCCAAAGCGTCCCGTCACTTTTAATCGCATAGGTCGTCGTTCTTCCGGTGCTGATGGCAACAACGCCCGAAAAGTAGGTCGAACTTGTGGCCTTGACCTCAACCGGCGAGGTGCGCTGCGTCGAGGTGCCGTCGCCGAGTTGCGCGTTGCTATTGGATCCCCACGTCCACACGGTTCCATCGCTTTTGAGGGCCACGCTAAAATTATCACCGGCGGCCACCTCGGTGATACCCGACAAGCTCGTTACTAGGGCGGGTTATGGTGCTCGGCGGTCGTCCCGTCTCCCAATTGACCATTGGTATTCCACCCGCAGGTCCACACCGTTCCGTCGGTCTTCAGAAATATAGTATGGCTTAGACCTTCCGCCGTCGCCCCCACCACTTGATACACAGACTTCGCCACAGCACTCGCCGTATATCCGCTCAGAAACGCCTTCGCCTTGAGCGTCTCGTTCTTATTGATCAGGACATTCCCGCCCGACGTTATCGAGGTGGAACTTGTCGTGGGAGCCGTGCCATCCAGCGTGTAGTAAATGGAAGCGCCGGGGGTCGGATCGCTCACGGTGACATTAAACGAAATGGTAGATTGACCACTTGCTTCACTGAAAGTTGGCGTTGCCACCGTCATGGAAGTCGTTTCAGAGAAATTCACCGACTGACTGCTGGTTGAAGCGGTAAGGGCGCTCGTAATATTGCCGGTGGGCGGTTGGCAATAGTAGACATACGCCCGCCCGGTTGCATCGGTCGTCACGGTCAGGCTCGAACTGGTGGTTCCGCCGCTGGTGGCGGAAATTTGACCGCCGCCGGAAGTAACGGTGAAGGTCACAGGCGCATTGACCAGAGCACCGCCCCCGACGCTGTTATTGACTTGGACGAGCAAGGAGCTTGACGTGAATGCGGCGGGCGTACTGGTTTGATTATTTCCACTGACAATGCTCAGCGTCGGCGTGATCGTCGCTGAACCCTGACTATAGTAATTGGTCGGATCGCTGCCTTGCTGAAATTCTTGGAGGTTGGTAAGGCCATCGCCGTCTGAATCGGCGGTGGCGGCATTGCCAGTGTGTCCGAAATAGTGCAGTTCCCACCAGTCGGCAAGCCCCAGGCCGTCGCTGTCGTATGGGACGGTAATTTTGATGGGAGAGGAATAAAACGAGGTATTGCCCGTGCTGTCGGTGGCGATGGCGGTGAAGATGTACGTGCCCCAGGTGGGAGGAGTCCAACTAGCCGTGTAGGTACTGCCGGTGGTGCCGGTGCCGACGAGGGTGGAATCGACATAGTATTTGACGCTGGCGATGGTGCCACCGTTTCGCTGGCGCTGGCGGTCAGGGTGATGGAAGTGCCCAAGGCCACGGTGGCGTTGTTGCTCGGCGTGGCAATCGATACGGTGGGCTGCGGCGTCACGGCACTTGCATTGAACCCGGGAACGGCGAACGCCGTGGCGTAGTTCGTGCCGATGCCGGTTTGGCCTTGGGAATTATTGCCCCACGCTTGCACGCTGCCGTCCTGCCGCAAGGCCATGCCCCAGCCCATTTCTCCCGCGATGGCGACCGCCCCGGTCAGGTTGGTGATCTGTACCGGGCTATTGCGTTGGGTCATGGTTCCATCACCCACTTGCCACGTCGTGTTCATGCCCCAGCCCCAGCTGGTTCCGTTGCTTTTGATGGCCAGGCTGAAGAAGTCGCCCGCGCTGATGGAGGTGACGCCGCTCAGGCTGGTGACCTGCACCGGGCTCGTTCGTTGGGTGGTCGTACCGTCGCCCAACTGGCCGCTGCTGTTCAAACCCCAGGCCCACAGCGTGCCGTCGCTCTTGAGCGCCAAGGTGTGGGAGGTTCCTGCCGACACGGCGGCCACGCCGCTTAAACTGGAGACTTGGACCGGGGTACTGCGTTGCGTGGTGGTTCCATCGCCGAGTTGGCCGTTGGTATTCAATCCCCAACGCCCAAAGGGTGCCGTCGCTTTTCAAGGCGAAGCTCTGGACCACACCTGCCGCGATTGCCACGACGCCGCTCAGGCCACTCACCTGCACGGCGGACGAACGATCGGTGGTGGTGCCGTCGCCCAACTGGCCATCGACATTATAACCCCACGCCCAAACGGTTCCGTCGCTCTTGAGTGCCATGCTGTGATAAACCCCGGCGGCCACCGCCACGACACTCGTCAGAGTTCCGGTCTGCACGGGACTTGAGCGCGTGGCGGTCGTTCCATCTCCAAGCTGGCCGTGATTATTCATACCCCAAGCCCAGACGGTTCCATCGCTCTTGAGCGCCAGATTGAAGAAGCCCCCGTCCGCTGCGGCCACGACCCCGGTTAAGCCCGAAACCTGTTCCGGCCCCTGGTGTTGTTGACCCGTACCGTCCCCAAGCTGTGAGCTACTATTGCTACCGAAGGTCCAGACCGTCCCGTCGCTTTTGACGACCAAGCCATGCGTGCTGTTGCCGTTGCCAAGTGCTGCGGTGGCGCTTAAGCCAACACCTCGTCCGGAACCGATCGCAAAGCGGTGGTCGCGTCGCCGAGCTGCCCGTATTGGTTGTTCCCGCAGGCCCAAACCGTGCCATCGTTTTTAATGACCACGGTGTGATAGTTACCCATGCTTATCCCGACTGCTCCTGTTATCCCCGCCATTGAGACCGCGCTGTTGTTATCCTGCACCGTGTTGTTGCCGACTTGTCCATAGCCGTTGGCGCCCCACCTCCGCACCGTGCCATCGCTTTTGAGAGCCATTCCTCCCATGTTGGCGGCGATCGCCGTCACCCCACTTAATCCGCTCACCGAAACCGGGGTGCTCCGATTGGTGTTCGTCCCGTCCCCGAGTTGCCCAACCGAGTTTGTGCCCCAAGCCTTCACCGTTCCGTCACTCTTCAAGGCCAGGCTAAGACGCACCCGCAGCGACCGCGACCATGCCGCTCGAGGAACCCAAACCGCTGACCGCCACCGGGCTGGTTCGCTGCGTCGTGGTTCCATCCCCAACCTCGCCCACGGCATTGTCGCCCCACGCCCAGACCGTTCCATCGCTTTGCACCGCCAGGCTGTGAGTGTACCCGGCTGCAATGCCAACAATGTTACTTATCGTCGTTACTTGGACCGGCGTGCTGCTCGCGGTCGTGCTCCCGATCCCGAGTTGCCCCGTCGCATTGGAGCCCCACGTGTACACGGCTCCGCCACTGGTGAGAGCCATGCCAAAAGCGCTACCGCACGATATGGCCACCACTCCGCTCAAACCGCTGACCTGCACCGGGCTCGTTCGGTTGGGTGGTGGTGCCATCGCCTAACTGGCCACTGCTATTCAAACCCCAAGCCCACACCGTGCCGTCACTTTTGAGCGCCATCGTCGATGAGCCACCCGCCGAAACCGCCACCACTCCACTCAAGCCGGGGACTTGCACGGGACTCGTTCGCGTCGTAGTCGTCCCATCGCCCAGTTGACCGCTGGAATTGGAGCCACAGGCCCACACCGTCCCATCGGTCCGCAACACCACCGTCCAGTAACCGGCGCAGGCAACCTGCCCCGTCACTTGATAGGTGGCGCTCGCAACCGCGCTGTTGGTATATCCACTTTCCACCGCATAGGCCTTGAGCGTTTCGCTCTTGGTGATCGAGATCGATCCTCCCGAGGTCACAGATGTAGAACTCGTCGTTGGCGTCGTCCCATCCAGCGTATAGTAAATCGTCGCGCCCGACGTCGCGTCACTGACAGTGACATTGAACGAGACGGTAGATTGCCCACTTATGACGCTGAATGTCGGCGTTGCCACCGTTTGCGCCTGGACACCTAGAGGAACCCATGCTCCCAGCAGCAGGCTTATCGAAAATAAAAGTTGTCTCCACAACAGCGCAGGATGTCGTGAAGTCCATGCGGCCACAATCGCAGAGACAAATCCTACTTGCTTGTTTCGACCGACGGAATTTGTCCCTTTGTCTGCCATTCTAATCTCCCCATTTTAGACGATGCTAATTCAAGTCGGCGCGCTGTTGATAGGCGCGCCATTTTTATTACACAAGGGAAAACGCAGTTGTCGTTTATATAGTTCGCCATAAAAACCATCGAACCCATCAAATACGCCTCTCAGGCGATCTGTGTTACATATTTCTTAACTTTTATTGTGTAAAAAAATCGGAACGCGAAATTACCTTTCGGTCGTCACACTTTAAAATAGCAAGGCAGCGGCGCGCCAATTTCGGAACGATTATTGGAGCCCAATCTGGCTCGACCCGCCAGCCCCCCCAATCAATCCCTGTTCCATCGCTTTTCTGTGCGTGGCTCTGTGATTTTTGGGCTGAAATCGAAATAATACCGCTTGAGGCGCCTTTAACTCTCACCGGCGTCGTACGATTTATTGTCGTCCCATCCCCAAGCTGTCCATCGGCGTTGAGCCCCCATCCCCATACGCTGCCATCCGATTTCAGGGCGAGGGTGTGGGAAGCCCCTGACGAAATGGCACAGACATCCGCTAAGTTGCTCACTTGCATCGGGCTGACTATCTGCCTGGACTTGCCAACTCCCAACTGACCATTGGAATTGATTCCCCACGTCCAGACCGTGCCATTGTCTTTCAGGGCGACGCTATAACCAACACCTGCGGCGACCTCCTTCACTCCTGCAAGACTCATAACTTGAACTGGATTAGCGCGATCCATTGTCGTCCCGTCACCGAGCTGCCCATTCGCATTTGATCCCACCGTCCACACCGAACCGTCGTTTTTGAGAAAAATGGAATGTGTCAGTTCCACATCTACTCGGTATGAAGCACTGACAACGGCGCTTTCCGTATGGCCTGTAAGAAAAGCCTTAACCTTGAGGGTTGATCTCTTGGTAATGGGGATAGTGCCTCCCGAGCCAACCGAAGCCGAACTTGGTGTTGGTACCGAGCTATCCAGCGTGAAATGGATTGTCGCGGCAGGGGTGGCGTCTGTCACGGTCACATCGAATGGACTGCACGATTGCGCACTCATGATGCTCAGGACGGGAGCCGCCACGGTCTCAGCCCGAAGGAATCCTCCCCCAATCAACAGATAGACAGCGACAATCCCACATCCCGCGCGCATTGATGACATTCCTCTTGGCTAACATGAAACAGGGAATTTTCTAGCTTTAACCACAGCGACGAAAAGACACGCATCCTCGACTATTGACGCATGCAATTCCAAATCCTTAAAGCAATGCCACGAGCATGATTCCCCCAATCACGACGAAACTGCCGATGGCCTGGAGCCTCGTCGATTTCTCCTTGAGGAAGACGCGACCGAGAAGGATGGTCGGCAGGGAAAATGCCCCACTCAGCATCGCGACGACGCTTGGGTGGCGATATTGCACTGAACCCGTATGAAACGGCGGCGAATGCTTCCACGTCGAAAAGGCCAACAAGAAAGATGAATTTCCAGAGGCCTGTATCCGAAAAGACAAGTCTTTTGCCGGTGGCGGATGCGTAGAGGAAAAGAGCAACGGCGGAAAAGATGCGAATGACCAAGAGAATCGGAATCCAACTCATGCCATGAATGAACCGGTCAAGTGCGATGAGCCAGAGGGAATACAGGCACACGGCTAGGAGTATTTCCGGCAATCCCTTGATATCCGACTCTCCTCTTTTCCTTTGTCCGGTCATGAGGAGCCAAATATCTCGCGGGTTTCCGTTGATGAACACGACACCCAGGAAAACCACCGCGAAGGCCAGTTGCCGATACAAAGGAATGACCTCGTGGAAAAATATGGACGAAAGAATGGCGACCACGACGGCATAGCTTGCGAAAATGGGGCTGAGGAGGCTGACCTTGCCCTTGCCGAAGGCGACATAGGTCGGGATGTACGACAGGCCGCTCCATACGCCGAGGAGCATGAGCCAGAGCCACCCTGGAGTGTTTAAATGAGGCCACGACGGTTGATAGGCGAAGACTATACCCAACGGCACAATGCCCACGCATTGCGTCCAAAAGAGGCTCGGTACATCGCCGATACGATCGATGACCTTCTTCGCAAAGAAGTCGGCAAAGCCCCAGCCGAGCATGCCGCACAGGCCGGAAAGGATGGCGACGAGAAGTTCGGGCATGACGGCGATATCGCGACTAGAGCGCGACGACTCTAGGCTTGGCAAAGCCATTGAATTTCGTGACCAGAGGAAACGTGTACGCGCCTACGTCCCGTATGATGAGCCGGTCCCCCCGTCGATATGCTTCCCGGCAGGCAGGCGTGCTTGGTAATCACATCAAGGCCGTCCCCCGTCGGTCCGGCCACGACAAACGGGATCGCCTCTTCCGAAGACTTGCGGAGGCGAAGCGGCTCGATGCGGTACCGCGTGCTGCCTTGGCACGCCATTGCTTCAAACATGGCGTTGTACACGCCTGCGTCGAGGTAGAGCCACTCCCCGCCGGAGCGGGTCGCCCTTCCGATCACCCGCGCTACTAGCACAAAGGCATTGGCGACGAGCGCCCTGCCGGGTTCCGCGAGATACGAAACTCGATACGGCAAAAGCTTAGTCGCAGCGTGAACATGCTCCGCGATCTCTTGGATTCCCGGATACCCGTCGCCGTCTTGGTAGCTGTGCGGAAATCCTCCTCCGATGTTGACGACCTCAACCTCGATATTTCTTCGGGCAAGTTCCGTCATCGCAGCGCCAATATCCCGCACCCCGCGCGCCCATGCCTCTCCGTTTCTGGCTTGGGAGCCGACGTTAAAGCTCATGCCGTACGGCACCAACCCCGTCTCCTTCGCTGTACCAAAAGTTCCACAGCCTCCTCCTGGGAAGTGCCGAATTTTTCCGCCAAGTTGAACACGCTTCCCGACTTATCGTCCACGTGGGTGCGGACGTAGACGCGGCAACCAGGTGCCTGCCTCGCGATCTTTAGCAGTTCCTCTTCCGAATCGAACGCGAAGCGGTCCACGCCGTATTCCACGAAGTCCTTGATCTCGGATTCAGCTCTTACCGAGGTTCCAAAAATGATCCGATTCGCCGGAACGCCGATTTCCTTGAGCAGACGAAGCTCGTATTTCGACGCGACCTCGAAACTCGCTCCGCCTCGGTGGAGAAGCTCCAGCACGCGCTTCTCCGAGTTCGCCTTCATGGCATAGCAGATTTCCGTGTCGGGCAAATGCGCCCGAAATGTCATCAGATTGTCGAGGAGCGCCCGCTCGGAAAACACGAAGTACGGAGTGCGGTGGCGCAGTTCTGCGAGCATTGCGCGGTCAAATTCAGGCTGCGAGCACAAGGAGTAGTCGCTCATGCACGCGCGCCTGTCGAATCAGGCATGCCTTTCAAAGATGGACTCCCAAGAATAGATGCGTCTTCGCCGGCCACGGGCCGTTTTCGCACGAGGTGAGGAGCACGGTGTCGAAGTCTCGTCCGGCCCCGCACTCGAGGCACGGGTACCTGCTCAGGGTGTCTGACTTCACTTTTCGGAATGGATTGCGGAATAGTCTTCTTCGAAGATTTCTCCAGGCGATCTGAAAGAAACTGGAGTGCTTGCTCGTTTTCCGCGCCGTCACCACCGAGCCCAAGGCGACGATGGTTTTCCCCCCAATACCAGTCGTCCTTGTGAATCTTCCGAAGGTGAGCGCCAAAACAGAGAAGCTCGAGAAAAGTGGCGGGGCGGATTCTCATTGTCCGAAACTTCTCCTGCACGAAATAGTCGGTCGGGCCGGAGAGGCCGCTAAAGTCGGGGTCGGTCACTTCCACGAGCGCGAAATTCCTCAGCCCCTTTTCCTCGTGGGCGTAAGGGAATGCGGATACGTCAATGTCCTCGGGTGACATCAGGCATCTCGCCCGCCCGGCGAGCTCGACCATGCCCAAGGAAGAATCCACGTCGGCCCTGTAGCGAGGATTGGATTGGGAACGGCCCCCGTGGGCTATCTGCTGGGCGATCGCCAGGTCCCTTGCCCCTGCCGACCTTGATGGTATCGAGGTTGATTCGTCCCTCCGAATCCCGCTTCCCTCTATACACCACGAGCGCGATCTCGCCGTCTGCCATCCATTTGACGGGCCGCAGATTATCGCCCGCGAGCATCCAGTTGAAATGACGCATCTGAAGGTCATTGCGAACGAATGCCTTTTCGAACTTGCGGACTTGGTCTGAGGTGAGGACAAACTTCTGTTCCATTTTCTTTCCCTAAGAAACGCGGGCTTTGAGGCGAAGAAGTCGCGACAGGAAACTCTTCTTGGGCCGATACGCGAGGAAGCGGTAGTGGGGTTCCCAGCCCCGTTCCCAGCGACAAACGTCGAGGAAGAGAGCCCGAGAGGAATTGAATGTTTCAAGGCACGGAACAGCGTGACGCCCGCGATGCCGGCTCACGGAGCCGAGCGCATTTATTGGATGCTTGAGTTGCTCCTTCGGCCTCTGTTTCCCGAAGCAGAGCAAGTGCTCGATCATGGCGGGCTTCCACCCGCCGCAGGCCTCGTGGAAGCGGATCTGTTCCACTGCTCTCCACGTAGGGAGGTACGAATTGAAATGAAACAGGCCGAGTTGGAAACGAACGGTCTCTCTGCTGTCTTCAACAAAAAACAAAGTCGATGTAATAGCCCTGTCCAGATGGGTGCAGTCAGTAGCAACAACCATCTGCTCAAGAGACATCCGGTAGTCGATGGCGACGTCAAAAGTCGTGACGATGTCAGGCACACGATTGGAATTGTGGCGTGGTATCGCCTGTTTCATTTGCGGTTCTTTTCGTCCCTTCAAGAACGAGGGCGAGGGATCTTGGCTTCGGGCGGCCTTCCGCAAGAAAGAGTAACGACTCGCATGTATCGAACGTAACGATTGTAACGGTTGGATGCAAACGAAAAGGCACGAAAGTGCTGGAATGAAGAAGGACATCAGCATGACCGTTCGGCTGGAGGCGCCTTTGGGAGAACTTGTCCAAAAGCTCGCCAAGGACGACGACCGCAGCATTGGCTATGTCCTGCGCGAACTTATCGTCGAGGCGCTCCGGACAAGGAGGCTTCTTCCCAAAGAGAAGGTTGGCTCGTCTAACCTAAAAAAGAGCGCTTCATAAATTCGACGGGAGTAAAGCTGTATCCGAGGGAGGAATGCGGTTTCCCGTCCCTTTTAAGCCGCAAGCAATGGCCAGAGCCACCGCATCGAAGATGTCCATGCGGTAGTCCTCGCTCATCCATGGACGACGCTTCGGCGGCAGTCGAAATCCCAATTCGTGGGGAAACCGGGCCGCAAGCATTTCGGCGACGGCCTGCTTCGTCGCTTGATCGTGACCGAAGAGTATCTTCTTCACTCGTTCCCGCGACAGCAACAAGACCTTGATCTCTTCTCTTTCCGCTACGGCAACAATTTCGGAAATAAGCTGACGTATTCGCGGAGATCGGCGTGAAGTCGGTGCCGAGGCATCGTCCAGCACAATGATGCCCGGTTGGTAGGTTTGAATCAATTCCACTGTCTTGGCGAGGCAAGCCGTCTTTTTGTCGCCGCGAATCGACTTAACGCCCCAATCGACGAGTTTTTCCTGGCTCTCGAGAACAGCGAAACCAAGCCCTCTTGAGGACGGAGCTACGGCCAACACACGGAGCTGTCGAGTGTTAATCTTTATCATCGTGGATTGAGTACGGCTTCTGCAAGGGCGGCGAGTCGTCCTGCGGACTCGAGCTTCCGTTCCGTGTGCCGAGTGATCGTTTGGAGGGCAACTTTGAATCGCAGGGTTTTAGCCCGCTCTACGACCTTGTCTTCCTCCTTCCTATACATCCCGGCAAAAAGCACACGAACAGGCGTTTGAAAAATGGCTTCATAGGCGAGTGCGGCCTGAAGGCTTGGCTCACGCTGGAATCGCTCGTCGCGGCAGACCTTGGCTCCGCTCTCCAATCCCAAGAGGAACGCAACATCGTCCTGGGAGAGTGCCAGGCGCTTTCGATGGGATCGCAGGTAATTCGGGAGTTGAGGTGAAGGCATGTGTCTTAAGGCGGATGAACTCGAATTGAGTTCAGGCCACACAATATCCGATGGTCGAAATCACCAAGGAGTGAACCTTTGCCGGAATCGGCAAGTTTGCACGCAAATGCCGAGCTCAATGGCCCGGCAACGGTGAGCTATTAAACCACAGTTCTTATATATTGTCAAATGTGCAACGAGTTGGATCGATACACAACAAGATGAGTGCGCATTAAGCCCCATTATCTTGCCTAGCAAGGCAAGAGTTGCCGTCTATTGCATGGATAAACGAATGTTATTCTTTGCTCAGATGCCAACAAACAACTTTTTAGATATAGCCTCGTTGATAACTATCAGGTTCTCGACGCGGAGCCAAATAAAGCATAAGATACTTTTGTCACTACGAAAAAGACCCTTGTGCGGGTACGTCTGCGCCGGGCGCGTTTTTATCAAAATTTCCATTCTCTGCTATAATCGATTTTCGGACATCGTCCCACATGCGGAGCAAGATAGGACGGACAGATGCAAAAACCTCGTTTGAGTCAGACGTATCAACGATATTTCTAGGTTCGAACCGTGGATTTTGGCATCTTGCCTCCTTTAAGCCTTTCGCCAATATGTTCGCCCATTCTTTGTTGATAATGCTCAGTTTTTCTTCGTTCCAGATTAGGTTCGAACCAAATTCAGTAAGGGTTTCTCTTTTGGCCTTAATATCGTCCGATTCCATGATAGTCACGAATTCCCGAGTAAGATCGGCTACCGCGACGGGTTCACGCGTGAGGCGTGGAGCACGACGGGTTAACGAGCGTGACGACTTTTGCGTCAAGACACCGCAATTGCGGTTGGGATGGAGAAAGTGCGCCGTGAATACGGCGTTTGGAGACTTAGCCGCGCCGACTGGCGCGTCCATTCTATGCATCAATGGTATGATGCCACGCCCTGCCAAGTGCAGGGCGATTCGGATTTCAAAACCAGCCGCCATTACCTCGCCGGCATGCCCCCACGCATTTTGCCGTCGTTGCCCCGGGAAAGTTCAATTCACGGGACTTTTTCCCTGGCAGGGGTGGCGGCTGATCTTGGAATATGAATGACCACGAACCACAAATCATCATCGGAGAGCGTCACGGTTGGGACAAATCCCAGCCTTTTGGCATTTCCCAAGTAGACCAGCGCCAGCACATCTACATCATCGGGAAGACTGGTTCCGGGAAAACCACGCTATTGCGCAACCTGATCGTCCAGCACATTGCTCTGGGCCACGGTGTGGGTCTCATCGACCCACACGGCGATCTTGCCGAGGAGGTGCTTAACCATATTCCATCGTCTCGGGCCGACCATGTGGTTTATTTCAACCCAGGTGACCTCGAATTTCCAGTTGGGTTGAACCTCCTGGCAAACGTATCCTCGGACAAGCGCCATTTGGTGGCATCAGGCGTCGTGAGCGCGTTCAAGGGCATTTGGCGAGACTCGTGGGGGCCCCGTCCAGCATACGCGACAATCCGGCCTTCCGGGTTATGGATGGGAATGGCAATCCGCTCGGCCATGATGCCCTTGGCGCATAACCCCAACGCCAAATTCCATGATGGTTTCCGGTGCAAGACCGCGCTCCTCAAGATATGGATGATGAGGATCGAGCTTATCCAAACAGAACTTGAGGGGCGCATTCGGCGTGGACTTCTCCTCCTTGGGAACCGCCTTATTTGCTACTGGCTTGGTTTTTGGAACCTTGTCCTTCTTTGGGCTTTCGCTTCTGTCGCGCTCATCCGGGCGGGCCGTCACGGCCCTCGGGATCGAGGTGAAACCACTCGATGGCCTTAAGCGCCGCCCCATGAATGCTCACGTTCTCCATCCTGGATATGAAGTCGAGGACGTTACCGCCGCATTTGCACTGGCTGAAGCAGTTCCAGATGTTTTTAGAAAGGCTCACCCGGAACTGCGTCGGGTTCTCGCCTCCGTGAATGGGACAGGGACCGCTCAGGCTGTCTGCACTCCTTTTGAAGCGATCAAGTAGATCGTACTGAACGAGCACCTGCTCGATGGTGATGGCCGCCTTGACGGCCTTGAAGTCAACGAACGTATGTTTGGGCATACTCCTCCTGTGGTTACTGGTTTGTGGAACACAGCGGCTCAAGACATTGAGCCTATTCCATGGCGCATTGTACGGGCGGCGAAGGGGACAGGTAGGCGGGGAGATGTGTCGAAAACGGCAAGAAGAGGACTCGTTAGCTCAACAAAGTCGTCGTTTCGTCCCGCCTGCCGGTGCTCCATGTCGTGGAGAGAATCGACTCCGGCTTTTCCAAGATAGTGCGGTCGGCGAATAGATAGAGTCCGTGGCCGCGCTTGAGCCCCGCGCAGGCCTCCACGAGCGACTTCACGCGCGTGGCGCTCGCGGTGACCGTGAGCACGCGAAAGCGATTGAAGCCAAATTTCTTCTGGTGAATCGACTGCGACCACGTCGCCTCGTATGCGAGGAATTTTCGGTACATGGAAGTCTGGTATAGATGCCGACGTTTGACGGGCATGGTTCCACGGTCGGCTTCCAGGAAGAAATGGATACGGTTCTTGCCTTTCTCGTCGGGGAACTCCAAGGCGAAGACGCGATCTGGAACGACGCCCAGATTACCGCTTCCTTGAATCTTGACCCTCCATTGAAAAGGCGAGCGTACCTCAATCGCTTTCTCCTGAAAAAGTTCCTCCTCGGAGATGAGTCGAATCGATCCTGACTGGCGACAGGCGAGTTCAAGTGCGACCATCACCTCCGAAACCAGGAGGGCGTGCTCAAGGAATATCCGGCCAACGGCGCGGTTTTTCTCACCCCAGGACAATTTGGACGAAGCAGAGCCACGCTCCTGCCGCATGAGCGGCCCCTCCCTTATTCCCGAGGCCGTACACGAGGGGCCGAGGGCCGTAGGAATGATAGTAGTCGATCTGGGCGCGGGGACGTTCGAGATATCCGTGGTGGTACAGCAAATGGAGGCGTCGGAGGACTTGCTGGGAGCTTTCGCCGATGAGGGCGATTATCTGATTGGAACGGAGAAAACGATGCCGGTGCACCAACCGGATGATCTCGCGGTCACCAGACACCAGAATCAACGGGCTAACTGGACGGCAGCGTTGAAAACAAGAAGTGCGTGAAGACGGCATGTTGGGATTATGTCCAAAACAATAGGAGCCAAATAGACGTCAAACTTTGCGACTTTAGCCTTTTCCTCTTAATAGCGCAGAGGGAGATCAAGACCGGAGGGTTGATAGCTGCGAGGCCGGAAGGTAGAAATGTTAATCGGGACGCTTAATGCTTAGATGCAAATCCTGACATGCGGCCTTTGAAAGGCGTGTCGCTTATAAATCTGCTTGGAGTCACCAGTTGCAATTCGGCGTCGATGCAACTTAAAGCATGTCAAGAAACAGTGCTGCGTCAATTTTGCCTGCCTCCCGTTTGAATTCGTTTTTGTATCACGCCGTAGAAATAAAACATGTTTGCTACTCATAATGATTGACTTCCGTTGTGATCATTCTTGTATTTATGTTGCAAGCACTCCAAAACAAGGAAACTACCATGTCACATCCTAAAGTATTTGTAAGCTCCACTTACGTTGATTTGAGAGGATTGCGAACTCAACTTGAAACTTTTATCAAGAAATTTGGCTTGACCCCGGTTCTCTTTGAAAAAGGGGGCATATATTTCGACTGGACACTTCCTTTCGACATATCTTGCTACAATGAGATTCCACACTGCGATATCTATGTTCTTATTATCGGAGGTAGGTATGGAAGTCCTGCTTCTTCAGAAACAAAGAAAAGAGGTCTTGGGATAACCAAGTTTAACTCAGTCACGAAAAATGAATATAGAAAAGCAGAGGAAGTGGACATGCCCATTTTTATATTTGTGGATAATCAAGTTCTCACCACGTACAAAACATACTGCCGAAATGGCCGTAAACTGGATGTAGAATACGCTATCGTCGACAATCCATTAATTTTCCGCTTACTCGACGATATTTATTCGCGCAAGAGAAATAATTTCATTCAAGGGTACTCTTCCATTGAAGATATAACTACATTTCTTCGAGATCAATGGGCAGGCATGCTGCATGACTATATACAAAAAAAGATGCGTCAAAAAATCGGTGAAAAAGAAATAAGAATCAATGCGTATAAGTTATTTTATTACAGGTACAGTCGCTCGCTATCATTTACAGCTCTCAGTCACTTGTCGGGCGATAGGGAAGAGAATTCGAAGGCTTGAGGTTACCAAAAGACGTGGAAAAAAATATGACAGCTCTCGCTTTCCAACCTGCAACGCAGGTACGCTGCAATTGTTGGAAGGAGCACTGTCGGCAACCTCAGAACTAGCGGCCTCTGGAGAAGACGATTTCTCATCTCATTTCATGGAATATTATCGACTATATAAAGGTAGAAAGAATCGTGAGGATGAGGCAAAACCCGAATTACCATTTGTGACAAAAGCGATCTTCTTTGATTTTGATGGAACTTTAACAAAGGCTACGGATTTTAGAACGACGTGGGAACGAATTTGGCAATCGCTGGGTTACAGCATTAACGAATGCGGAAAATTTCATGACCAATTCAGTAGGAAAACACATTTCACATCGACAATGGTGCGAAATAACCCTCGAACACTTTGTGAAAGCCGGAATGACAGAGGAGCATCTTTTTGAAGTAGCTGACTCCACCGTACTAGTGTCAGATGCGATTGAAACTCTCCGATATTATTGGGAGGCTGGTGTTAAATTATATATTGTATCTGGATCTATCCATTCGATAATTTAAACGTGTCTTAGGCGAACATGCGGCTCTCTTTTCAGACATTCGCGCAAACAACATGTTGTTTGAAACGAATCGGCCTAAAAAGCTTAAAGGGATAGTCGGGACCGAATACGATTTCGAAGGCAAAGCTAATTATATTCGGGAAAAGATCCGTGAAAACGGTTTTTACTCCACTAGAGGTCTTATTTGTAGGTAATTCGATAAATGACATCTATGCTTCCCGATCGGGGGCGAGAACTCTGTGTGTAAATCCGTCTACCCCAGGCAGAGATGTAAGGCATTGGACACACTGTATAAAGGAAATGAATAGCTTGAAAGCGATCAAGGATTTCATTAAGATACCGACGTTTCCACCTTTTGGTGTTTAAACCAAGGAATGTGTTCTTTTTCGCGCGACGTTTTAACTAGCGTGCAGGCTAAGGATTTGTTTTCTAATTAGGGAGGTGCTAAGCTGGTTAGGCTTGATGTCAGATATCCGATCATTTGCAAGTGATTAAATATTTGTCCAAAGCGTTATGGCCGTTCGCGTTTGCGAACGGCCTTTTTTATGCTGAGAACCAACGGCGACGAATGTGCCATTTGTCTGGTACGGGTATAAACGAAGGCCGTTAGCGTACAGTATTGCAATCCGAACTTGTTCCCTACTGTTCTGGCGCGTAACTCCTTGACCTGACCCCGGAAAATGGGACGGGTTGAAATGTAGTTCTGATCCTATTGACCCGCCCCGCAAAACTAGACCGGGTTAGACTTTAGTTGTTGGGCTACGCAGTCCCTGGCCAAGTGGGAAGAAAAGCGGAGACGAAACAGAGACGCCAGGATAGAAACTCAAAGCGGCAAGATTACCGCTTCAAAGTGGTTACCAGACCAGTGTTCTCAAGAGATGGCCGTTTAAAAGCGCGCGGGCGATTTCTTTCCCGGTAACCGCACCGTGTCCGTCGATGAACTTTTCTCCATTGAGATTGTATAACACCGGAGTTTTTAAAATTATAAGTGTTGGTAGTCAGAATCCAATAGATTGCCTTCGCTTACTTCACCCGGTTTCATCTTCTGAGCGCCATTGCGTCCAATGGCACCATAAACATCATTTTTATCTCCAAAAGCTCGAGTCTTGTCCAAACTGATGCGCGAGGCTGCGGGATAATCCTCCCATTGGCTGTATCATATTTTGAATAAGTGATGAGGATGGGCCCGGAAACGGTTTTTTTGTCCACCACCTGGCGGAAAACTCCTTTCTGACTCTCGGAAAAAACCGTTGTGTGAAAAGGCAGCCTGCAAAAGGGTCATGCTCTTGAGTTTCTTTGTGTTGGCGTAAGCGGCGGCAGAGGCTACCAACCTGCCTCCAAAACTATGACCGATGAGATGAATCCGATTAAGGGTAGGGGTCTTCGCAATCTCGTTTACCATCGGAGCCACCCCGTTTTGGCCAACTTCTCCTGCCCTTCTTTTCATTTCAAAATAACTGGTGTAATTGAGCGCTCGCAAGGCGGCGGCTTTGAAACTATCGACCATGTCCTCAAACCCGGCGGCCCCCCCGCCGGCCTTGGCTTCTTCTACAGGCGGAAACTCGTCATCCTCATCTACTAGCCTAAGATCATTAATCATGGTCTCGGCGTCATTCGTGAAGAAAGAAAGCGATGCATCTTCAGCATCTGACTGGTTGGAAGCAAGGCCCGGAACGCCATTAAATAGCGACCGAAGCAGTTTAACGAACTCAATGCGGTCGGATGTCTTTGTTTCAAGCGTGGGAATCAAAATCTTTGCTTTTTGTAGTGCTGCCTGCTGTTCTGAGGCAGTGAAAAGTTCGAGCATTTGCTTCAACTTCTTATTCAAGATACCGTCTCCAGCGGAGCCGTCCGCCGATCCGATTCCTGCCGCTCCTCCCGAGCCAGCGACCCGTGCAGCCGCCGGACTTGCGAGAGACTTTCATCAAAATATTCTGCGGGCCAGAAGATCCCGAGAACATGTGCCTTGGTGGGATCGAGTTTGAAGTTAGAAAGCTGGCTTTGAACACTGGCAAAAAAAGCGGAATAGAGCGTACGCGCGTCATTTTCGTCATTGCGCCAGCCGTGGGAAATTATGAAAAGATCCTCTATGTTCGGAGGAAGGGCCGTATGAAATGGAGGAACAGCGTTGCCGTTTTCGTCGAAATGAGCCTCGGAAAAGGAGAAACGGCCAAGATTTTGCATAGAGATGTAATCGGTAGAGGATTTTAAACAGATTGGACCGCGCGCATGAGATCAATAAGGCCTGCGCCTTGAAAATACTTTTCCCGGTGCAGGTCGGTGGCAGATTTTACAAAGATGTCCTTCACCTTTTCCCGCTTCACCAATGTACTCGTTGCGAATGGAAAGAAATGCGGCAATGGCGCCGCTGACATGAGGAGCGGCCATGCTTGTACCACTATATTCACAATAGAGCGCACCGGCTTTATCGGCCGAAGGCGCCGGCTGCGCAGGAGACAATCTTTTCGCCTGGCGCTACCAGGTCCGGCTTGAGACGACCGTCTCCAGTCGGGCCTTTGGAGGAGAAGTAGGAGACCCCCGTAGCGGTGGGGCATATCTCGGTGAGTGGAGCCGACTGTGATAGCCAATTCCGCGTTGCCGGGATCATTGATAGTCAGGCCCAATCCGGCAGCCCAAATGCCCTCAGAAGCCTTGACTTGGCCATAGCCCGTGTTGCCAGCGGCAACAACGACCACGACACCACTTTTGACCAGACGGTTGACCTCCACGCAGAGCGGACTTTGGCCGCATGCGAACCATTTGGGCTCGAAGTCGTAGCCCAGGCTCATATTGACCCCATGAATCAGGAGATGTCGCCCATAGGCATTAATCCGTTGGGACATGTCGTATCGCCTTAATGACGGCACTAGAATTCCCTTTCGCAGAGTCGTTCAGAACCTTTAGGCTGACTAACTTGCAACATGGTGCCATGCCGCTAATTTTGGAGAGGTTTGTCTTGGCCGTTTCAATATCACCATTTTCGTTACGATATTGCGCGCTAGAAGTGATAGGGGGAGTAGTGTTAGAAGCCACCAATTCACCGGCGATGATACCGGCCACGTGCGTCCCATGTCCGTTTTTGTCTTCAAGTTCATGTCCCAGTTCTTCAGGTTCTACGGTAAAATCGTGATGAAAACGCTCGTTCATGCTCAGATTCTGATGGAGATCAAAATGGCGATGTTGGGCATCGATGCCGGTGTCCATGACTGCCCAGACGATGTTCCGTCCCATTGCAGAGAAGGAGTGACGAGCTGCATCAACCTTAACCGTGGCAATCGATTGGGTGATGCAAGCATTTACAGGAAAATCCGGCCAAATATGAAAGATCGCCCGATAGTCATCGATGGAGCGACTCGGCTGACCGGAGGCCTGGGGTTGACGAGATTCTTCTTCGCGTAAGTCCTCTTGCACTCCTGACATCCAGTCGTACCAATTCCTGAATCACCTTTCCAGATAGCGTGGTGAAGATGTACTGCTCATGCGGATTCCTCCGAGACCTCTTCCTCGATATCTCTAAACTCGAGTGGATCGTCCTCTCGAAAATACGCAAGTCTGACTTTCCGTTTGGCGACACTGATATTTCGAGCGACTCGGTAATATGCTGCTTCGCGACCGCCCACGTAATTAAGATTTAGATCTATAATAATAGCGTGTTTCCGAGTTCCTGGTTCCTCAGGGGATTCTGGGCTTGCCTCTTTCATCTTGCTCCAGAGCGGAAGGGCGATGACGCTTCGGTAAAGGCTCTCCTGATCAAGCGGAGATGCTGCCTTTTGTTCGTGCCCATTCGGGCGCAGGGGGAATTCGAATCAATGCTTGGCATAGGTAACGGTTGGAGAAAGCCATCTTTTCTTGCCACTGAACACAAAGCAATTTAAGAAGATGTAGTTGAATGTGCAATTTAAATCATAGAGAATTACAATCGTAGATCACAGGCCGGAACTGGTCCTTGGCACAGGAATTAGTTTACGCTAATCAATTCTGACATACACATCTAACCCGATCAATTTAAGGACTCTTCTA
>JBBCGM010000007.1:0-50168 GCA_037201605.1 Candidatus Moraniibacteriota bacterium
GTGCATCCAGAAGTCACCATCGCCATCAACAGCTACAAATCGCCTGATCTGCTGCGCTCCTGCCTTCAGTCTCTTCAGGAGTTTCTGCCCGGCTCGGGAATCGCCTACGAGGTGATTGTTGCTGATAGCGCTACCGAAGATGATACGCGCCGCGTCGTAGAAGATTTTCCAGAGGTGCGTTTTTATCCGTTCGAACAAAACGTCGGCTTCAAATCTCTCGTCAATGCTTCGATTCGGGAAGCCCGCGGACAGTACATCTTCCTTATCAACAGCGATATCATCCTGAAGGGAGACACCGTGCCGCTTTTGCTGGCGTATGCCAAAGAACACCCCGAAACCGGTCTCATCGGTCCCAAACAATTCGGCTTTAACGGGGCGCACCAGAACAGCTGTTTCCGTTTTTACCGCCCCCAGACCATCCTGTATCGCAGAACGTTTCTCGGAAAAACGGCTTTCGGCAAAAAGCATTTGGCGTGGTTCGAAATGCACGACAAGCGGGAGACCACTGAACCGATTCCTGTCGAATGGCTCATGGGTTCCGCCCTCTTCGTTTCCAAGGCGCATGCTGACCAGATCGGCCCGATGGACAACCGCTTCTTCATGTATATGGAAGACGTGGACTGGAGCCGGCGTTTTTGGGAAGCGGGCCTGCGCGTCGTATACTACCCGGCGGCTTCGGTCTATCACTACCACCAGAAGGGGAGCGCCAAGGGGGGTTTCTTCCGCTCACTTTTCTTTAACCGCCTGACCCGCTATCATATTGCAAGTGCCGTCAAATACTTCTGGAAGTACCGGCATCGCAAAGAACCGAAAATATTCTAAAGCTCACACATGAATCCATCTTTTGGAGACCAGCCCCAATCCCTTCCCTCCCAAGCGCTTGAGAAAAACAAGCGCCTTTTTCGCCGCGCCCTTCTTTTCTTCTTTGTTCTTTTCCTGATAGGAGGCGCCTTCTGGATGGGGTACACGCGCGGGCAAGAGCAGGCACTGGGCGTTCCTACCAAAACCATCTCGCCGGAAGATGCTATTTTTATCAATAAAGACAATCAGGAGAATACGATCGACTTTTCCCTCTTTTGGAAAGTGTGGGGCATCCTCAAGGACAAGTACGTGGATAAAGCCGATCTGAATGCCAATACGCTTTTCTACGGAGCCATCAAGGGAATGCTTGCGGCCACAGGGGATCCGTATACCACTTTTTTCAGCCCGGAAGAGAATGCGGAATTCCAGGAAGATATCACCGGTACCTTTGAGGGCATCGGGGCCGAGATCGGCATGAAGGACGATATCTTGACCGTTATCGCGCCGCTCGAAGGCACGCCGGCTGCGGCGGCCGGTATCTTGGCAGGCGATAAGATTCTCAAGATCAATGACGAAACGACCGCCAACCTATCGCTTGATGAAGCGGTGAAACGCATCCGCGGTAAAAAGGGCACAGAGGTAAAGCTCAATATCTTCCATCCCGGCGAGGAAGAAGCGCGCGACATCTCCGTGCGGCGCGACATGATTATGGTCAAAAGCGTGCATTTCGAGATGAAAGAGGACGGTATCGCGCTCATCCGCGTCAGCCGCTTTGGGGATGATACGGCCAGCATGTTTAAAGACGCGCTTGGAGAGGCCAGGAAAAACAATGCCCAGAGAGTGGTGCTTGATCTGCGCAACAATCCCGGAGGGTATCTGGAATCGGCAGTCAGTATGGGAAGCCTGATGCTCTCCCAAGGCTCCGTAGTGGTCCTCGAAGAGAATGCCCAGGGCGAGCGTACCGAAATGAAAGCGCGCGCTGGGGATATGGTTTCAGGCCTCCCGACTGTAGTCCTTATAAACGAGGGCAGCGCGAGCGCTTCCGAAATTCTCGCCGGGGCCCTCAAAGATAACCGCAGCAACGTGACACTCGTCGGCAAAAAGTCTTTCGGTAAGGGTTCCGTTCAGGAGCTTATCCCGCTTGGAGGCAATACGGCGGTCAAAGTGACGGTAGCGCATTGGCTTACGCCCAAGGGAAACCAGATTAACAAAGTCGGTATCTCACCAGATATCGAAGTGGGGCTTTCCTCAGACGATCGCACGAATAACCGCGATCCCCAGCTCGACAAGGCTCTCGAAATTCTCCGGAGCGCGAATTGACAGGGAGGATATGCCACCGTATACTGGAAGGCGCCTCACCTGTAACGTATAAAACTATGAAGACCCAAAACATCCGCCCGCTTGGCGAAAATGTTCTGATTGAACTCCTCAAGCCCGAAGAAAAAACGGAAGCGGGCCTTTTTCTGCCGCAGTCTGAGAGCAAGGAGCGTCCGCAGCTGGGCAAGGTAATAGCGAAGGGCGAAAGCGAAAAGATTCTCGTCAAAGAGGGCGATACGGTTATTTTTCGCCGTTACGGAGGCGAGGAAGTGAAATTCAACGAGACGGATTACCTCCTCGCAAGCTACAAAGACATCCTCGGCGTTGTCGAAGAATAGCCTTTTATTGAAAAGCCCCCTCGGGTCGGGGGCTTTTTTTATTGAGCAGGCTGGATGCTACTCTCTACTGGCAGGGGAACGGTTTTTTCGAGAAGCTCGTTTCCGGAAAGCGTCTGGGCTCCGTAGAAGTGCAGATCGAAGAGGCGCACGCCTCCTTGAAAAGAAGCGAGCTCGTTTTCCCCGTAGACCAGGATTGATTTGGCCGGCGGGATTTCGCCTGCCCGAGTTTCCAGTTCTGCGAGCGGGATATTTACTGCCCCGCGCAGGTGCTTTTCTTGGAAATGCTGGGCTGTCTGAACATCAAGGATAAAGAGGTTGGGAGGAGGGGTCTCAAGGAGTGTGGCGGCCTCTTTGGGGCTTATGTAGTCTATCTTGCTTTGATCCGCAAAATTATTAGGATCGCCGATAGAA
Organism: Candidatus Moraniibacteriota bacterium; assembly: GCA_037201605.1. Taxonomy (GTDB): domain Bacteria; phylum Patescibacteriota; class Minisyncoccia; order Moranbacterales; family UBA1568; genus UBA1568. The sequence continues at coordinate 2,868 of JBBCGM010000007.1, forward strand.
ATAGTTTCTCCGCCAGCTCCAGCCCATGCTTCAAAGCCGCCTTGGATAAATGCGTAGGGAAAGGCAGTGCTTTTGAGAATGGCTTGGGCGGTCTGGCTCGATCCTGGGTCGTCGGTAGAAAAAACGATGAGCGTGAAACGGTTGTCGGTCGGACTATAGCTTTGGAGAGTCCCTCCGGGCAGAGAGAGAGAACCGGGTATGTGGCTGTCTTGGTATGCTTGCGGGGAACGGATGTCAACGAATTGGAGCGCTTCTCTGCGGCGCATCTTTTCCTGGACGGCGGAAACCGACACCAGGGGCAGTGCGTTTTCTTGGGCTGCGCGCTCAAGCGTTTCCTCTCCGGGCGGCCGCAACACGGTGCGCCACAGGCTGAGACCTGCGATGCCTACGATAGCGAGCAGAGCAATCGCGACCACCCGCAGATCAGCGCCATTTCGAGGAAGGGGAGAATGAGCCATAAAGGGGTTATTGGAGAATGGCGCCCACGAGAGTCGGATTTCCCAGGAGGAAGTCGCGAACGGACAGGGTTTTCCTGCCTTCCTGTTGGAGCTCTTCGATGAAAATCAGGCCTTCGGCCGTTGCGACCGCTATACGGTCTCCAATCTCAAAGACGGTACCGAGTGCATGGTCGGTTTTCGGGGCTTTCATATCCAGACTGAGACGGGTGAGTTTGAGGCGGATCAGGCCGCTTTCTTGGCGCCAAAAGCTAAAGAGGCCAGGCCACGGAGTCAGGGCTCGATAACGATTATAAATAGCCTGGGCCGTCTCATCCCAGAGCACGTGTCCGTCTTCGCGTTCGATCAGCTGGCACACGGTAGCCTGTGAGTGATCTTGTGGCACTGCCTGGATGGTGCGCCGCACCCAGCCCGGCAGAAGTTCGAGCGTCAGGCCGATGGCTGCTTCGGTAACCTTGGGTATCAGGGTAGAGAGGGTATCTTCAGGATCGATTGTGACTTTCCGGTTGCCGATAAGCGGTCCGGTGTCCATGCCCTCATCCAGCTGCATCAAGGTCACGCCGGTTTCCGTCTCGCCGTTCAGAAGCGCATTCTGAAGGGGAGAGGCGCCGCGATACTTGGGCAAGAGCGAAGGGTGGATATTGAGGCATCCGAAGCCCGGACGTTTCAGAAGCTCTTTGGGAAGCAATCTCCCGTACGCTACCACGAGAATAAGATCGGGCCGCCATCGCTCAATTTCCCGCTGGGCGTTCTCATCGAGGGTTTGCGGCTGGAGGAGCGGGAGACCTGCTTTTTGGGCAAAGGTTTTGACAGGACTGGCTACGACTTCCTGGCCGCGCCCCTGAGGCCGATCGGCTTTGGTGACGACGCCGACAATCTGATAACCAGCGCTGTAAAGAGCCTCCAAGATATCCGCTGCCAGTTGCGGCGTGCCCATGAAAGCCAGTCGAATTTTTGGAACCTTTTCTTTTGGAGCGCTTTTTCCGGCTTCAGGCAGAGTTTGAGCTGTTTGGAGCTTTTTATTTACCTCCGTGGAGTGCCACTTGAAAAAATCAGGAAATTTTCCCATACAGTTTCTTGAAGAGCGGATTTTTTTGCTGTTTTTGGAAGCGATGGCAGATGAGGATGCCGTCGAGATGATCGACTTCGTGCTGAATCACTACGGCCAGGAATCCTTCGGCACGGAGCTTTTTCGGAAGTCCCCGCGCATCCCGGTATTTGACGGTCAGGTGTTCAGAACGAATGATGGGAAAGTACTGGCCGGGGAGACTCAGGCATCCTTCTTCGAAAACGATCTTTTCTTCGGAAAGAGAGGTAATTTGCGGATTGATCAGGTGGTACACGGTACCCTCGACTTCGAGTACGGCGAGACGCAGGGAGAGGCCGATTTGGGGCGCAGCGAGCCCCACTCCGTCTTCGCGATGCATGGTTTCGACCATTTCCGGGAGGAGTTTCTGGATGTCTTCGGAAAGCGGATCTTCCACAAGAGCCGTTTTCGTAAGGAGCATTTCGGTGGTGTCGCCGGTGACGAGCTTGAGCATACGTTATGAAAAATCGAGGGGATCGAGGTCGAGAATGGCAAAAGGGCGCAGCCGTGTGCCTAACTCCCAGAGTGCCGCTGGCAATGGGCCGCTCGGAAAACGAACCAGGAAGACGTCTTTTTTCGGGTCAGCCGTTTTTTGCCAGCGGAACTCGGGAAAGTCCTTGGAAAAGCGCTCCAGCGCGGCTTGCGTGAACGCGGCCGCCTTTTTAATATTCGGACGGATGCTTGCTTTGAGAACCCGGGTTATGGGCGGATATTCAAGCGCCAGCCGATCCGGCAAGAGCAGCGTTTCGACCGTCTGCCGGTAGCCGCTTACCTTCAGGCTTTGGAGCAGAGAATTTTCTGGAAAAAAGGTCTGGACCAGGACTGCCGTCAACGGTCCCGTGTTTGAAAAAGCGCTCATGCCGGCGATCAAGGCCAGACCATATTCGTCGTTCTGGTAGCCGGTACCAGAGAACAGATTGTCCGCGTCCATCATAGCAGCGAGCCCGAGGCGGGGCAAGGGAGCGGCCTTAAGTGCCATTTGCGTTCCGATGATAATATCGGCTTCTGCGAGCGCTTCGGCTGACCAAGCAGCGCGCCGAGCGGTGGTACGGCCGAGTGTTTTTCCATCGATGCGCAGCAGTCTGGCTTTGGGGAAGGTGCGCTTCAACAGGCGCTCCACTTTTTCGGTTCCAAAGCCTACTTCTTGGAAGCCGATGTGCCCGCAAGACGGGCAGTTCGGGAAGGTGCTGGTACGGTAATCACCTGTCGGGCAGCGATAAAAACCCTCAGAGGTTTCACTCAGCGTCCGGCCGCAGAGGGGGGCAACGGAGGAGCGTGCGGCAGTGAGTGCAGATAGAGAATCGGCTCATGCCGCTCCGGCTCACGCCCAAGAGTACCTGCTTGTGCTCCGCGATGGTTTGGCCTACTGCCTCTTCCAAACGACGGGAAAAGGGTGAGAAATTCTTACGATAGCGCTCCTCCCGCAGGTTGACGATCTCGAGATGATGCATCGAGACCCCCTTGTTTTCCGGGAGAAAGGGGAGAAAGTTTTTCTGAGCTAGGCCCCAGAAGCTTTCCAGGCTTCCGGTAGGACTTGCGAGGACCAAGCGCGCGTCGTGTTCCTCGGCGAGGAGACTGGCTACGCGTTTCGCATGGTAGCGCGGCGCCTGATGCCATTCCTTGTAGCTCATGTCTTCCTCATAGGTGACGATAATCAGTCCGAGGTCCTGGAAAGGAGCAAAGAGTCCCTGGCGCGTAGCGAGAATAATACGCGCTTCCCCGTTCCGTATGCGCTCCCAGTTTTCCGAGAGAAGCCCGGGAGACAGGGTGCTTCCGATGGTTGCGAGCATCTCGCCAGGAAAGAATTCCCGGAAAAAGCGGCTGAGCGGATCCAGAAGCGTGAGCTCGGGAACGAGAATAAGGGTCTGCTTCTTTTCCGTGAGCACGCGGTCAGTCAAAAGCGCGGGCCAGCGCCAGATATTGTCCGTTTGCGCCATGTCGAGAAAGAAGGGCTTTCGGCCTTTCCGCCATGAAGCGATATGCTTTTTTTCCTCGGCCGAGGGTATGAGTTTTGCGCTTGTTTCGGAAAAGGCTTCTTGTTTCCTGGCTTTGACCCGCGGCATCCAGAAATGTCCCAGCGTTTTGCCCAAAGGGGTGAAGTACTCGGAGCCGAGCGCTTCTGCCAGCCGCACTTGTTTTACAGTGAGAGCTTTCGGCTCCAAGACAGAGTCGATTTTCTTGAGTTTGACACCCTGAGATTTGGGTGCGTTTTTATTCCGCCGGCTTGAGATGACGACGCCTTCTAGCTGGCGGCGGCCGAAAGAAATACTGACTACCGAGCCTTTGGGTACGGAGACTTCCGATGTGTATGTAAAGACCGGCTCGCGCGCACCTGGCAGGGGAACGAGGGGAGCGACTTCCAACAGGAAAGAGGGGAGTTTCGGCATGCCTTCATTCTAGCAAGATACCACCCTTCTAAGAAGAGTGAAAAACTTGATTTTTTGGCTCTATAAAGCTATAATTTTGCCATGAATTACGCAAAAAGAAGACTCTTTATCGGTATCCCGCTCTCTGACGCGCTCCGCAAGCGTCTCGCTAGGGGAGCGAGCGCCTTTGAGGGCGAAGCGTTCTTGCCGGTACGCCCGGAAAACTACCACGTAACACTTCTTTTCTTAGGCTTTGTCTCTGAGGAGGAGATGTATACAGTTTCCCAGAAGATTGAAACAGCTTTGGAGGGAATCTCAAGCTTTGATCTCTCTTTCGACCGTATCCAGGCGGTAGACGATCCAGCCGACCCTAAGATGATCTGGCTTTCCGGCGAGCCAAACGATGCCCTGCGTATGCTCCGCGAAGCGCTCGAAAAGGCTTTCGGAACCTTTGTGGCGGAGAAAAAGAGCTTTCGGCCGCACGTGACGCTCGCCAAGATCAAGCGTAGCAAATGGCGCGCGCATCCGCCTACCGAGAATCTTGAGCAGACGGTGCATTTTGTCGAGCCGGTCGAGAGTGTGGCGCTTTTTGAAAGCACGGTGATCGACGACAAACGGAGCTACGAGATCATTGATTCTTTTCCGCTCGGATAAAGCCCTATGAACTTTTTCGGCATCCAGCTTGAAAATCGTTCTCGTGCTGAAATTTTGACTCGTGTTGAGCAAGCCTTGAGTAGGGGAGAGAAGCTCCGTATCATGACTGTCAATCCGGAGTTTCTGCTGGAAGCGCGCCGCAATGCGCGTTTCCGCGAGAGCCTCAAGAATGCCGATCTGCGCATCGTGGACGGCTTCGGGATTGTCGCGGTGGCTAAAGTTTTGGGAGAGAAGCTTACACGCTTCCCCGGTGCTGACCTCTTGCCTCTTTTACTCCAGAAAGCCGAAGTTAAAAATATTCCCGTATACCTCGCGATGAGCTCCGAGGGCTTGAGTTCCTTTGAAGCGGTACGCGAAGCGCTTCTCAAAAAATATCCGAATCTTTCAATCTTCTCTCTTACGACCGGATTTTTGCCTCCGGAAAAGTCTTTCGTTCTCTCTAACTACGGTGCGCCGCTTCAAGAATATTTTCTTGATCAATTACCAGGTGGAGGTGTGCGCATGGGGGTCGGCGGATCATTTGATTATCTGACTGCACCTTGCCGCGGGCTCCAAAGGTCTTACGTGCACTGGGTCTGGAGTGGTTCTGGCGGCTCTTGCTCCAGCCCAAGCGCTTCAAGCGCATTTGGAATGCGGTTATTCTGTTTCCCATCTTAGTTATTTTTGGTAACAAAAAACCGGTTGTTTAGGTACAACCGGAAAAACCATTAAGGTCCTATTTAGGACGGTGAAAGACGAAGTTCTTCGTTTGGAAGTCGATCTGCGGCCTGCGCGAAATGCCAGCCATAGCCACCGTCTTCGTCCATACGGACAAGGCCGAGAGATTTAAACCGCTCAAAGAGCGATTCAATTTGTCTCTTTGACTTGGCTTTTTCTGAAGACAGGAAAGAGCTGAGATTTGGGAACATTGCCTCAGCCGCCTCAATCTCTTGTACTTTCATCGCGAGTGCGATGAGAATCTCGTCTGCCTTTTTGGCAGATGCTTCGAAACTCATCTGGGAAAGATCAGTAAATCTGAGACCGAGGTCACTGAGGTGACCCGCGACAAAGAACCAGAATTTATTCATGCGAACGCTATAGGAAGGACTGAAGATGCTAAATGTTATTCCCCCCATCGTTCCTAGGAGGTAAATGATAGTACAAATGAGGGTAATCAGGATTATCCACCCAATAAGATTCTCATGAGCCATATCAAGAGAAATCTGTTCCACAGTAGAGCCCAGGGGTACATCAGCCCACCACCAAACAAAAAGGAAGGGAAGAAGAGGCGTTAAAATGAAGCCTGCCCAGAAAAGGGTTCTTTGTTTCCCACGTAAGCGCATACACTTCCATGCATCCACCCGGATACTTGGCGGAAAATTTTCGCTCTCCCAAGCATCAACGAGATAGAGAGGAAGCTCGCCTGCAAGTACTGCTTGAGCGAGCGAGTTTTCTGTGAATCTTTCATCCTTCATGTCAAAGTACTCTCTTCCTTGGGGTTTGGGCGTCTGTGCCCGAGAGGCGTAGAGACCTTCCGGGTCCCGCCTGAAAAAGGTTTCCGGCCTTTTCCCGTAATTTGTACCCTCTTGTTTAGCCAAGGCGCTAAACATCGTTTTATACATCTAAATTTAGTAATTGTCAATAGTGCGGAAATGGCTTAGAAATGCCATAATAAAGCCGTAAATTCCTCTTCCTATGCCTGCTCTCTCTGTCCGCGTCCGTTTAGCTCCGTCGCCCACCGGCTACATGCATGTGGGAACGGCCCGTACGGCTCTCTATAACTATCTCTTCGCCAAAAAGGAGCAGGGGACTTTTCTGGTGCGCATCGAGGATACTGACCGCGAGCGTCTGGTCCATGATGCCGAGGAGCGTCTGCTGAAAAACCTTCTCGATCTGCATATTCAGCCGGACGAGGGCCGGGTTTCTAACGGTAAGCACGTGAGCGAAGTAGGGGAGTATGGCCCGTATATCCAATCCGAGCGTCTCGCTATCTATCGCAAACACGCGGACGATCTCGTGACTGAAGGTCAGGCCTACCCCTGTTTCTGCACCGCGGAGCGCTTGGATGCTTTGCGCAAAGAACAGCAGGTAAACAAACAGGCCCCCAAGTATGATAAGCACTGCCTCGCGCTTTCTTCCGAAGAAGTAGGGGAGCGTTTGAAGAACAAGGAATCGCATGTGATACGCCTGAATGTCGATCCGCAAGCAGAGGATATTATTTTCGATGACCTCATCCGTGGCGAAGTGCGCTTTCAATCCAAAGACATCGACGATCAGGTGCTTATGAAGTCCGACGGCTTTCCGACATATCACCTGGCAAGCGTTGTAGATGATCACCTGATGGCTATCAGTCATGTCATCCGCGGCGAAGAATGGCTCCCTTCTACGCCTAAGCACATCCTGCTCTACCAGGCGTTCGATTGGCAGCCACCTGCCTTTGCCCATATCCCACTCCTTCTCAATCCGGGCGGCGGCAAGCTCTCCAAGCGCCAAGGCGATGTGGCAGTCGATGATTTTCTGCGCGACGGCTACCTGCCCGAGGCTCTCATCAATTTTCTCGCGCTTCTCGGCTGGAATCCGGGGGCTGGGAGCACACAGGAAATTTTTACCATGGATGAACTCGTCGCGCAGTTCGATCTGGCCCAAGTGCACAAGGCTGGTGCAGTATTCGATGTCAAAAAGCTTGACTGGATGAATGGCGAATATATCAAAAAGCTTTCTCTTGATGATCTTTACATGCGTTTACAGCAGGGCAGCTTTCTCGACAAACCGCTTATTGCTGAAGCCCCGCAGGATCTGCAAGGAGAGATTTATATCAAGAAGGTGCTCGCTGTGGAGCAAGAGCGCCTGACCCGTCTGGATCAGGTAGGGGAGGAGAATCCTTTCTTTTTCACCGCTACCCTTGAATATCCGGCTGAGCGCCTGGTTTGGAAAAAAAGCAGTCCGGAAGAGTCTCTCTCCGAGCTGAAACGAGTTCTGGAACTTGCGCACAGTCTCCCGGAAGGGGAGTGGGAGCATCTAGAAAGCCTCGAGCAAGCCTTTTTAGGCGCGGCAGGGGATGATAAGGGGGTATTCCTGTGGCCCTTACGGGTAGCGCTGACTGGAGCTGAGCGTTCACCCTCGCCTTTCCAAGTCGCTTGGGTTTTAGGCCGCTCTAATTCTCTTGCAAGGCTTGAACAAGCCATAAAAAGGCTTTCTTAGAGTATTCTCTTTCATCGAAAAACGTGGTATAATGGACGGGTCATAAAGCCCTGCTTTTTGTAATGCTAGTGCACGCGCAAAAATCCAAAAAAACATTTCTCCTCGCCTTTCTTCTTCTTTTTTCCGTTGTCCTGCCGACAGCTCATTTTGCTTTGGCTGATGACGGAGACAGCGTCACCGAACTTTCCAAAGATGCGAAAGATGCTATTGATGACCGCGAAGATGAACTGGATAAAATTGAAGCCCAGATCAAAGCCTACAAGAAAATCATCAGTCTCAAGACCAAGGAAGGCGCTGGCCTCTCAGACCAAATTGAAGGATTGCAGGCTCAGGCTGACAAGCTCAAGCTGGAAATGGGTAAAAATCAGAATCGCATCAGTGATTTGGAAGGCGATATTAGCGGCCTTACCGCGCGCGTCCAAGAGAAGTCTGTGCTTATCGAGCAGCAGAAAAAACTTTTGATTGAATTTACGCGAGCCTACTACGATACGTATTCAAGTGACGTAACACCGCTTCTGCTGACTGCGGAGGAGAGCGCACATTATTTCCAGGGTACGAGTTGGAACAACGACGTCAGTGCCAAGATTAGCGACATGCTCTCATCTATCAAGAGTCTGCGCGAAAGCCTTGCTGCAGAACAGACGTCCCTGGAGGATAAGAGGCAGGAAGCGACTGATTTACAGGCCCAGCTGGATTCCAGGAGTGAGTACCTCGATTATACGCAGAGCAGCAAGGAAAGCTTGCTTGCCAAAACCCAGACCGACTTGCAGAAATACGGCACCGAAGTTGACTCTCTGCAGGCTGCTAAGGAAGCTCTCGAAGAAGAGATTGAAAATATTGAAGAAGGAAAAATTGGCCAGATATCAGGTCTTCCCAAAGGCAATGGCCAATTGGCCTACCCGCTCAAATCCTTTACTGTGACCCAGAAATACGGCAAGGCGACCTGCAAGAACTGCGGCTATTCTTTTCATAATGGCATCGACTTCGCGGCTCCTACCGGAACCAAGGTGATGGCTGCAGCCGATGGTAAAGTAGTCGGAACGGGCAATATGGGTGATGACGCGTATGGCCGCTGGGTAGCTATAGAACACACTGGCGATGCTGAAGGACTCGTGACCCTCTATGGCCACCTAAGCAGCGTGAGCGTGTCAAATGGCAAGAAGGTGGATCAGGGCGATCAGATCGGCAAAGTGGGCAGCACCGGTAACTCTACCGGCCCTCATCTCCATTTTACGGTCTTTAGTGCTAATACCTACGGTATAAGCAAATTCAGCAGCGGCAAAAACGGTCCGACCGGTGGCCACGTCAATCCAGCTAAGTACTTACGCTAGTCTCATTTTCTCTGTTTCCCATATTTCCCCTGTCCCTCGGCAGGGGATTTTTATTTGCGCTATACTAGAACCACCTCTTTAACAATAGAAAGGTTTTCCCCGTGTCTGCAGCAAATGACAATCGCGATCAGCACATAACCGAACTCAGAGAGGGGCTGCTCAAAGATTATTCGAGCGATGAAATCGCTGAGGCCTTTATGCTGCTTCCGCCTGAAAAGTGGCAATCCATTCTCGAGCATTGGTATCCGCTTTGGGTTCGGAGGATGGAGACTCTGCGACCCCGCCTTCTCAAGGAGCATGAAACGAAGCGTGCTCAGGATATTCCGGAACATATAGCGGGTCTTGCTACCGACTTCTCTATTTTGGCTCGTCTGGAAGGCGAAGGAAAACTCTCCAAGTCAGGATGAATATAAATAGAAAATGGGCCGCGCGGCGAATGTCGCAGGCCCATTTTTCTTTGCTCGGATTCCCCTGCCGATTTTTTGAAAAAACAGGGGAGTGCCTGCCCTCGTCTCGCCCATCTTTTTTCTAGAAAAAAGAGCAGTAAAAAGAAAGGGAAGTATAAGGACTGGATCTTTGAAATCAAATAGGAAAGAAGGGGAGAGGACCTTCAAAAAGACAAGCGAAGGGTTCGTAGCTGATAATCCGGATCCCGAGGATCCTTCCAGAGCTCTCCCTATACAATGTCGCATAAGTTACATAAGGCGACATACTAAAGCTGTATCCCCTATAGGGTACAGCTTATTTTTTATAGCGAAGCATATGCAAGTACGCATGCACGCAGTGTTCCTCGGACCTGAGGAACAGAAGCCCCAAGAGGGTCAGTCAGGGCCGGTCAAGTATTATGGGATTTTTCACCAGCCGAAGTCTGGCGACAACTCCCCCATCAAAGTCCGTTTTAAGGACAAGGTGACGTTACAGCCTTATGCGCCGTACATCATCGAAGCCGAGCTTCGTAAGTGGGAAATGACCAATAACGGCCAATCTCGCTCTGGCATTACTATAACTGCCGAAAAGGTAGTTCCTGAGAAGTAGTCTTAGTTCTTTATGGAGAAAACACCCACACTAAGCCGCAAGTCATTCTCAATCTTCGCTATAGCGTGGGTGTTTATACTCTTTGTTCCTTTTCAAGTGAGCGCAGCTGCTCCTGAATTACCCCAAGATCTGCCGTATACCCATGTTGGTGCCGGCAGTGCTTCTTTGGGTTACGCAACAGCGATCAAGGACGCGACTGGATACACAATCATTTACCACCAGGGCCATATAACCATACGCAATGACGGCCAGTTGCGATTGTATACGGGTGGTGGTGCTGTCTTAGTTTGTGATCCGGATTGCGAGGAGCAGAACCCTCCTGGAGAGTATTCCAATACTCCCAATTTGTCCGCATATGGTGGATGTTCTGACATCTACACCAATGATCCTGCTCCCGTAGATTGGGCAAGTGAAGGAGCTTCTACCTGTTTTGAAGAAACAGATTGGGCTCCCGAAGACGAAGATCCCCCAGTTGATCCTGGGGATTCTGAGGAAGTCGTAGCTGCCATTACTGCTTTGCAGAATGAACTTGTCCCGAGGCTTGAAGCTGTAGAGGACAATACGTATCTTACGGCAGCGTGGATTTCTTTCTCTTGGGTTCTTATTGGTGCTTTCTGGTTTGTATCTTTTGTCTGGCGTGTTTTTACTCGATTAGCTTACTAAGTATGGATTACTCAGCTATAGCCTTTCAACCTATTTTGAGCTCTGCCTTGGGCTTTATTCAAAATAGTGATTTGATGTTTGTCGCTTTAATGATTTTTTCTATACCTGTTGTTATTTATTGTGGTATCGGTGTTTTTCGTCTTCTTGCTTTAGATTTGGATTCATTGTGGGCTGGTTGGAATGTTGCTGAGACTGATCGTTTACTTGGTACTTCTTCTGATATCAGTGGTACCTCTCCTTCTTTTCAAGAGGGCTATTCAGATTTTGCTTCTTCGCATTCCCAGTCTTATTCTGAGGGTTTTAATGATTGGTACGATGGTTTTTATAAACAGTCTCGTGATGATGATCCTGAATACAGAGCTGGTGGTGAAGCCGCTCGTAGGGAAAATTCGTAAGTAAAAATCATTAAACTGAAAGGGGGTGAATCAATAAATGGACTATAGCGCAATTGAATTTCAGCCCGTCTTGACCGACGTTCTGGCATTCATCCAAAACTCTGATCTGATCATTGTGGCTCTTGGCCTTTTCGCCATTCCGCTCGCAATCACGGTCGGCAAGTCAGTTTTCCACCGTCTCCGGAAATAGACTTTGCTTTAGGGGGGAGGAGCCGGTAACCTCTCTTACTCAACCGGCTTTTTATACCTATCTTATGAAGCGTTTTACTGTATTTTTTCTTCTTGTCTTTGTACTTTTTTCTGCGGCTCCCCTGTCTGTTTTTGCATATGATTTAACGAACGTTCCTGATCCTTTGAATTTTCCTCCTGATTCAGAGGATTTTGATACTGTCTTTTGGAATGATTTTCATGTAGCTTATTTTAATCTCGCTGAAGTTACGATCACTCTTGAAGACGAGGATACAGACCTCCCCTATTACCAGATTAATGATAATGGCAGTCCTTCTGGCGGCTCCGCGTATTTTAATTGTACGCCTGTAAGAGTTGACTGTTCTATATTCGGTTCTTTTACAGGAACTGCTATCTATGTTTCTAAGGATTTTGTTACGGGAGACCCTGTTCATTTTCATAGTAGTAACCCTGCTTTTGACTATGTTGATCCTAATGAGTTTGCTCTTGGTGTTGTTTTTCCTGATTTGACGGATGGTGAAGCCGATGTTCAGCCTTCTCCTCGCTTTATTTTCAAGGCTAATTACCATATTCCTCCGGAATATTCCTATGAAGATGTCTATATGGGTTGGTCGTTATGTAATGAGACCTATAGTGATTGCGAATTGGAGGGGTATGGAACATTAGAACAAATTCGCGACGATCTTGGGCCTTCTGAGAATGGTTTTTTCTATGGAGAGGTTCCAGTTAGTTTAGGAGATACGACTTATGTAAGCCTCATTTTGGGTAATGAGGATTTTTCTACCGCCCATGAGGTTTTTATTTTTCAGTTGACTGGAAGCGATGCTGGTGGTTTGCCTGGTCCTTCGGACGCTTTAGATGGCTCTTATCAGGACATCCCAAACCCTCTCACTGATCCTTACGGCTTTGTACAGGGAGTCTTTTATAACGCGCAGACGTGGTTAGGCAATATATTCACCCCTTCTCCTGGGTATTTATCTTCGTATTTTGGTGAATATGAAACTCTTTTGGATACTCAGTTTCCTATGTTCACCCAAATAGCTGACCTTTTAGAGTCAGCAGGAGCTACATGGGCAGGTGCAGGTTCAACCTACACTGTTCCAGAGCTTACGGTATTTGGTCATACTGTTCCGATTTTAAATACCACGATTTTGGATGATATATTGCCGACTCTTAAGGCTTGGATGTCCGTTCTTATTTGGCTATTCGCTATGGTTTTTGCTTTTCAGAGTGTACGTTCTTATTTTTCACACCAATAGGATGGTCATAGAATTTTTCTTGGACAAAAGTGTTTGTGGCTATTAGTGGGATCCTCAGTCTTTTCCCGGTTCTTACCCTACCTGCTGGAATGCTTACGGCACTGAGTACGGCAGTTAGCATGGTAGGCAGCATAGGGTACTTCTTTCCTCTTGGGGATTTTGCAGCTGCATTTTTGTTTTGTCTTGCTGTGTATAAACTCGAGTTTTTGATCGCTGTTTTTCACTGGGTTCTTCGTAAAATACCTGGCGTAAATTAGTAATGTACAATTTTTTTCGTAAATTGTGTTCGTTCATCTATTGGGTGATTTGGGAACTATAGGCACCCTCTTCAATACCAAGACCTTTTGGTATTTATGTTTATGTTGGTTTACCAGGGGTCGGGAAAGACCCTTTCTCTCGTAGAAAAACTGGAGCTTTCTCGGCGTAAGTTTCCGAGAGCCAAAATTTATACCAATTTTGGTTATGTAAATCAACATGGTGCCATAGAGAAGTGGCAGGATTTAATTACCTTTGATAATGGTGACGAGGGAGTCATTTTTGGTCTCGACGAAGTGCATTCAATTTTTGATCGTAAGGGCTGGTCAAAAATGCCCCCCGAAATCCTAGAACTCTTTTCCCAAAACAGAAAAGAGGCGAAGCAATTACTATGCACCGCTCAGGCTTTTGAGGATATCGTTATCGATATTCGTCGAAGAACCCACCTCATCATTGAGTGCAGAATGATACTCAATAGATGGGTTCTTGAACGCGCATTTTATAAGTCCGATTACAAAATGGGGCGAGGACGGAGTTTATACCACAAGACGGCGCGCCTGGCGATATAGCTTCATAGCGACGAATGCAATTTTCGCGCTCTACGACAGTTTTGCGCACATCAAGACGATTAAGTACGAATTGTCCTCTTTAGAGGACATACAGGAGGCAGAGGACGCCATTGACGAGGTGTCATAGGTGGAGACCCGCTTGCGGGTACTACCTTGACGCCGAGGCTTGGTGGCCTAGGGGGGATGCCTCGGGGCCGGGACGGCCCTCTCTTTAGAATATTTAACTATAGCAACACATAAGAACCGTTAGGTTCTAAATGTGCCCTATCCTATGCTTTCAGCATTTCGTACTAAGATTATTATGTTCGGGGAATACATAGAGGTTTACCACTATGCAAAAGCTCAGCTTTGTGGCATAAAAAGGGTAAGGCCAAAAAGAAAAAATGACAGAAACTACTCAAAAATTCCAGCATTCCATTAACCGGACGCGCAATACTGCGCGCCGTCTCATCTCTGCTAATTTTGATGCTGGTGATGCTTTTCTTACTCTTACTTTTGCTCGTAATGTTGAGGATTTGGCTTTAGCAAATTCTCTTTTCAAATCCTTCATTCGTTCGCTTCGTATTACTATATCTGCCCGAGGGTATGATCCAGAAAAGTTTAAGTATTTTGCTGTTATTGAATTTCAGAAACGTGGAGCGGTACATTATCATGTTCTTCTTCGTGTCCCCTATTTGGATATAGAGGATTATCAGGCTCTTTGGCCTTATGGGTGGTTTAAGATTAACCGAATTCAGCATGTACGAAACGTCGGTCTCTACGTGTCTAAATACATGCGCAAGGATATTTCTGACCCTCGCCTGCGTGGCAAGCGTAGTTACCAGTGTTCTCGAAATCTAATCCGTCCCGTCGTCATTACTGATAAAGACTTTGTTCGCCCGGTATTATCGAATGCTAAACGTAGCGCTTCGCTCGTTTATAAGTCTTCATTTGATAATCAGCACACTGGCAAAGTCCATTATCGCCTTCTTCGACGGGACAAGTAATGTCGCATTCTGCTTACATAGGCGACGTTACGGCAGCTCTGTGCCGAAGAAAAAAGCCCTGAAAAGAGGCTTTTCAATTGTTTGAGTTATCCACAATTGGCTATGTTGACCTATGTTACATAAGGCGACATATAATATATTTATTCCCCTAGAACAAGCCATTAAAAATAAATATTAAAAAATACATTTTAATTAAAATACCCCACTGTATCTGGAGTATTGTGGATCGGGATTCTTTTTTAGGGGACTTAGCCTACTCTTTTTCTGAGACCCTATAATTCAGTTCTTATAATTAATTTATATACTAAATCCCCTACTAGCTGTCACAAAGTTAAAATTAGAGAACAATATTTGAACTTGTTCGAAGTAAAAGAAAAAGCCCGCATCATCGATGATGCGGGGCGACTGACTTTATTTCTCCTTACCTAGCTGTCAACTCGAGAACTACTTCAGGATTTCTCCTCGGTTTTTGACGAGGAAGAAGAAAAAGTCTCGTTGGCAGGAACTTAGGGAATACGTCCTTTGGCCGACCGCGAGGATGCTTCTCGCCGAAATAGTAGCTCATATACCCCTGAGGCATCTCCAAGGGGAAGCATTCTTCATCGTGGAAGGAAGAAATACATTGTACGGAGCAGATTTCGCGTGATCCATCTTCCATCTCTCGCATAGCACACTCGAGGTGAGCCAGGAGAGTGGTCTTTAGATGTGGTACCTCCACAACCCCACTGAACTGGTAATAGAGAACTTTAACGATTGGGGGTTCACAACCCCCGAAATATTCGCCCGATTCTCTGTCGCTGAGTGTCCAGTGAACCCAGCGCACGTTCCGGTCTCCGAAATGATGACGGAGTCCGACGAGGGTAGCGTCATACGCCAGTTGCTCAATAGCAATTACTTTATGTATAAAGGACATTGGTCATTCCTTTCCGCTTGGGAATCCCGACCAGGGAGCCACCGCTTGTGTGGCGTTTGCATTTAAACATGGTAATTAATTTTTGTCAAGAATGAGGTTTCTAACTTTGGCATGGGCGCAGCCTTGAGAGGCTTAGAAGTATCCCCCTGGCATGTATATAGACTCTCCCCAGAGGCCCTTTTTCGCTTCCTGAGCCCTTTTCTGGGCCTCTTAAAGGTTTCTTGGTAGGATAAATAGGGGGTATCGTAGGTATATTCGTGGGCGTAGCTTTCCTCAATCATCTACTGGTTAAAAAAGTCCCGTCTTCCAGGTAGACATAGCGGAGAGCTCTTTGGTACTTATCCAAATCCCCTTGTGACTTATCTCTTTCTAATGTGACTCTTTTCCCTACAAGAAGTTCCTTTGCTTTATTCGAAGCTTCTTTCCCAAAGCACTGCACTGGCTTGCGAGGATCAATGGCTTCAGGAGTATCGATACCAATAAGGCGAAGAGTTTGAGTGACCCCTCCTCTTTCAACTTTAAGGGTATCTCCATCGACAACCTGAGAGACTTGATAATATTCTTTTTCTTCAGGAACATCTGGAGTAGTTTCAGTTTGGACATCGGCAGCTGGGAGTTGATCCTGTGAGGCAGTCTTCTCACTTTCCGGAGAACTAAAATAATAAAGGCCTACGAGGAATAAAAAACTGAAAGGAACTATTACGTTTTTCAATCTATATTTACCCTTGAAAGCCGATTTTAAAGAGAAATGATTCATGTATTAAAAATTCTTATTCCCTTTCTGTATCTATAGCCTCTATGATTTCTTGAATCTGAGAAGGTAGTATTTCCATCGGTCTATAAATTTGTGTTATTTGAAAGCATATGGAAGCAAATGCAAGAAAGGCTGAAATAATAATAGCTCTTAGGCTAATCTCTTTTGCTTCTTTTGAGCTCCGGAGAGCCTCTTTTAGTTCTAAATAGTCAATGTATTGGAAATATGCCTCCGGGCGAATAAAAAATGTCTGATCATTGCATTCTTCTAAAGTTTTTAATCTCCTATTATCATGTCCTTCAAAAAATAGATTATGGAGAATAAGAAAAAAACGCATATTTTCTTTTGAATCATCCATATTGAATCCTAGCCCCTTATCGTCTAAATGATGGAGCAAGTCATATACCGTGAATCCATCTGAGAGTCGACTCTTTCCAAACTCTAATATAGTCACATACAAATCGTTTTCCATACATCCTGTTAATTGATTTTTACTAAAATCACACAAAAATTAAATAAGAAATAGAAAATAGGTATTAATAATGTAGCTATTCCAAGAATATATAGGGTTTCTTCCAGACTGGCATTTTAAACTCTTTTCCAGTATTTAGAAGTAAGTTTTCTAGCTGGAGAAGCTCCTTTACTTCCTCAAAAGACCAACGTAAACTCCCTGGATTCTCATAATCGCCGATACCTTCTACGTGAACAGCTTTTAACTGTCTCATGAACCCGATAAGATAAATTCCTCAGAAACCAACCCCTTCTTATCTTTTAGGTCCCACTCTAATCTTTCCATAAACTCCCACATTTTTTCTGAGACTTGTTCCTCTCTCGAGTCTTCTAATCGGAGAGCCTCAACTTTTTTGTCGTAATACGCCAGTGCCTTAGTAGCATTTATAGGATCACTTGTACTAAATGCAATCATTCTTTGTATAAATTGCTCAAAGTGTCCAAGCTTTTGGTTAAATTCAACTAAATTTTCCAGGAATTTGTTTGATAGGAGAGTTACTGATCTATAAGAAAGGATACTTTTTATAGCGGAGCTATTTTTAAGAGAAAAGACCATATGAAAAGGATGACGAGGTCCTCCTGTTATGCTTTTTTAAAATTAGCATCTGTGTAAGAGGTTCCTAACCATGTTCCTATAATATTTAATTCTTTCTCAATAATTTTAAGGATGTCTTTTTTCTCATCCTTACGTCGTTTCCTATTGTCGGAACGTGTAAAAAGAAAGCGATACCGCTAGATAGAAAGCTAAAATTGTATAAAGAGTTCCCATGCTGAAGAATCTATCATTTATCTTCCAATAGCCCCTTAAACGGATCCTTAAAGATGCGTGAAGGCCCCACCCTTATGGAGTGAAGAAAGGCTTCTATCTCCCCTACAAAGCTTACAGAACCAGCTACAAAATAGAGAGCCTGAGGATACTTCTCTTTTATTTCCGAAGAGTGGTTTGAGCGTCTTCACGCTTCACCCGGTATTGCTCGTAAGGAAGACTTTTCAGTTCTTCTTCATAGAGAAAGGCTTCTCGACCAACATGCAGGAGTAGAGGGGACAAGAGGAGATTTTTTTGGCTGAATCTCACGAAGCATAGAGCGAAAAGGAGTGACTCCTACTCCCCGGCAATCATGACGATCGTCGCTTCCTCTTGAGGTAAGAGCATGTCCCCTTTGACCTTGAAAAGGAAGGCACTCTCCCCTGCTTTGAGAGCAAGGAGAGCTTTCTGATAGGGACTGCCTGAACACGTATTTACCCCGAGCCATACCTCTCCGTCCTGGGGTGACGAGGCAAAAGAAAGTTCCCGTACCCGCTTCTCCCCTTCTGGTACGTTGGGAAGTCGTACATGCACATATTGACCTGCCTGAAAACTGTTTGAGAGAGAAGGACTGGGTGTATCAAATATAAAGGTATAGACGTCACCGTATTCGTGACGTTTTTCACGTAAGACTATTTCTTCTTGAATCATTTCTGGCTCCATACTTCTTTAGGTTCTTTGTCTTCTAGTATACCAGAGCCATTTTTGGATAAAGAAAAGGCGACCTTTTGAGGGGCCGCCCATTTGACTAATATTAGCCAAGATTCCATATCGAGAAGATGAAGCTTCCAAGATTCACGCCGGCGACAATATACAGCCAGAAGCCTAATTTCTTGGAACTTTTCTTCAGTGCTTCGAGTTCTGTGCCCATTTCCTCAAAGTTCATCATTCTAACCCTCCTATTATAACCAGGGTGGACAGGATTTAAATGATCCTAATCTGTTGGAGCAAAACTGCCATAGGCACCGGAAGCCAGTAAGATCCAGACGCTCAGGGTATACCAATCGGGAATAATATCCCTGACGATAGTCTCAAGAATAGCATCCTTCCGCTCCTCGAGATTTCCCCGGCGTTCCGGGTAATCATTTGCAAGGATAAGGATGCTCAGGTCGATAACATTCTGATCGAGAAGACCTGATTTTTCGAACCGAACAGCGATGTCTTTTGGCAACAAGCTGCCTGCCGGATTGCTTGGAATGGTAAGAGCCGCCGTCGACGATTCCAGGAAGCTTTTCGGAAAGCTCTTGGAGAATGGAAGGGAAAAGATCAGCCGACTCCCGGCTGTGGTCGTAGCGCACAATAACGAGGGGCATGGCATATCTCCTTGTGAAATCTTCTGTTAAAAATGTTAATGAAACAAATAAAAATAGCCCGAATAAGGCTATTTGTCAATAGAAAGGTTAGTAATAAAAAAAGAGGCTTAGATCAGGCCTATTTTTAGATAAGAAAACAAAAACCACTCGGAATCCTTAACGGGATTCGCGCGCGGAGGTGTAAAAAATCAAAAGGTACTTTATTACGGAGGGGTAGTGGCAGGATAACAGGCTCTGGAGTGGGATTAATAACAATGGGTTTTCGGAATAGACTTGAGAGTGCTCAATATGTTCTTCCCTACTTTATCATTCGCAGTGATAATGTATTTTGGTCCATCATTCTCAAAGAAGACATCGTACTGGTACGAAGTACCTGTAGGATCATCAGACCTAATTACAGTGGCATCTGGAATCAAATCATTTACGATTTCCGGGTTATTTTCACCCTTTTCTAATGCCTCAAATCGAGTGTTTACACTTATGTATTCCGGCTGCGATCCTCGGGATTGGATTCCAAAGTTAGCACAGGTAATCGTATCTTGCTTACTACATTCCTCATATTCGTAAAAATGAGGATCGTATTCATCATTCATAGGGAGGCACCACTTATCATTTGGGAACGTAAGTGAGAAACCCACCCTTCTATTTTCATAGGTTTTTCCAAATCTGCATTCCGCGCGTTGTTGTTTTAAAAATGCTTCCTCTTGCTTTTGAACAGCTCTATTCACGCGGTTAAGTTCTCTCTGTGTAGCTATGAGCTTGTATTCAATTCTCAATTTTCGGCCCAGTAGAGTCTTGTACCAGCTTTGCACCAACAATACTCCCTACTCCTAAAAGAAGAACAACACCTAGGGCTACTGAAAGGGGCGATTAGAATTTTTTTCTTCATTGTGCTTTTTTATTATTCTTACACAAGAAATTCAATTAATAGATCTATTTGTCGTACTGGATGCTATCTAGAAAACGATCCCTCGTTTCTTTATCTAATAGCTCTGGACGAACAAATTGAAACTCGACTACATGACCTTCAAGTTCGATGGTATGAGTTTCATAGGACACAGATCTTCCATCTCTTGAAACAGTATGGCTATAAGAGAAAGCATACTTATCGAGCCCTTTTAGATATTTCTTTGGTAAAATTTTTGCACCCTTTGGTAGATATTTTGTAGTCCTTTCAAAGGTTTCTTTAGAGTTCAGGGCTACTATTTCTTCTATAGAACAGTCACGTTTATCTTCTTTACATCCTGCTAAGGCAATTTGTGTAATTCTAAAAATCGGTGGGTTCTCATAAGATTGACCAGAGTCTTTTATGGGAGTTACAGAATTTTGAAGACTATATCTAGCCCTTCGCAGCAAAAGAAATTCCAGTTTGAAGGATATGAAAATTTGATTGGCGGAAAAGGCCAAGCTTTTTGGGATTAAACTTCTCTGATAGATCCCAGAAACTCTTTCTTGATATTTCTTTCCATTCCGCGCTAATAGAAAACACTTCATCTCGTGAAGCTAAAACTTCTGGCGCTTCTTGTTGAAACAAGGGTTCTGTAATTTGTGGCTCAGGTTCCTCAGTAGAGATCTCTATCGGTTCAGAGGGAGGTACTAAAGTGGTATTTTTGATAAACAGCAAAACAAACGCAAGGATTGTTACGGATACTATGCCGATGATGGTAAATCCAAATACGGTAGAAATGTTTGTTTTCATGCTCCAAATATATCATAAAAAATACCCCAGCCAGTAAACCGAAACCGGCTAGGGGTAAAGAAATAGTTTCAGTCGAAAGTGAGAGCTGCCACTTGCCATTTGACATCGAGCGATCCGAACTGGACGTGGCGACAGAGATACCGGATGCAATGCTTCAGCTGATCCGGAATACCGTCGTCCTTGTGGTCTTGGACTACTTCCCGTAAGCGTCCTTTCGCCATGCTGAGGGAAGGAAGATCCCAGACTTCCCAAAATCTCCCATCGCCCGGGTCTCGTCGCGTACGCAGGCACCGAAAGCCCATTCCTTCGACAAGCTTTGCCTGAAAGGTGTAACCCTCAGGCGTAAATGGTTGCCCAGCACCCAGCCCCTCAAGTTGTAGTCCTGGAAGAAACCAACCCTGCGAAGCTCAGGAAGAGGTAGTTCCAGCTGAACCTGCCCTGAAAGTGCCGGCATCCAAAAGGGCATCATTTGTTCGTCGTCGATGGGACCGGGAACATCTGAAAGCTTATTAACTTTTTCGAGACGGCCCTCGTTGTTCACGGTGGGTCCAAAAACGGTTCTCAACCATTCCCTGAAGATTGTCGAGCTCTTCAGGAGTGGCGCCGCTCAGGGAGAAGTCCCTTGGGGTCCTCCATAACGGGAGACTCGGATGCGTTTCGCATCTTTTCTCCGTTGCTCTTCCAGTCTTTCGTGTTCGGTTTGCGGTTGTCCGCCCATCACTCTTCTCCTCACTCAGGTTGTTAAGAAAACAATAGCTTAAGATAGCTTTGGAGGAAGAGATTGTCAATTCGGGTGAAAATCAGCTTGGCTACCTTAGATAAGAAAAAAGCGGCTTGACATAAGTCTTACCGCTTTTAGGTTTCTCTGTTTGAGAGTTATCTCATACAGAGAATCGCGAGAATGGAATTGAGAACGATAGCGACCCACGGAAGGCCCAGATGTGCCATATCCCGTTTTTCCGCGCCGTATAGAGCGAGGCCGCAAGTGCCCACCGTCGAGAGCCAGAGCCAGAGAGTGCTGGGCTGAGGCACGTGCCAGAAATCGATGGCGAGAGGCATGCCTGAAACGAAAAAAGCGAACAGATAGGCGAAGAGTGCCGTATGAGCGCTCCGTGTCAGCCAGAGCCACACTGCCACGAGACAGATGGTGACCGATACCGTCTCGACCATCCCCCACTGCCATGGACTGTCGCCGATCAGAACGGCAAGAAGAATACAGATGGCTGCCACGCACCAGCCGAGCTGCAGGAACGGACGTCGATTACCGTCCCTGTAGACGAGAACGAGGCCCAGGAAGTCGAGTAGGAGCACCATGCTCCAGGTGGCCAGATTCTGGGGAATGCCGTCCCGATAAACGGTCCAGGCAAAATAGGTCGGAAGGATGAAGCCGAGGATGCCGCTCGCAAGAGCAGCGAAGTGCTTCGAACGGGTCATTCTATGCCTCCATTCTCAAGTGTGAAAGAGCAATGTCACGTATTACTTCATGACCGTACATGATAGCATATTTTTAACAAAAAGTCAATAGATGAGTGGCAATAAAAAGAGGCCTGGATCAGGCCTAATTTTATGTAAGAAAAACCCAGCCGAGATAAGACCCGGCTGGGTATGAGTGAATGAAGGCGCAGAGGATCAGTCCGGTCGGATAGACTTAATCTTTGTCTCGCATTTCTCAAGGTTTTGACGGGTTTCTTCAAGACGTTTAAGAGCGTCCACACATCAATTTGGACCCGACCGTGGATAGCCGCCTTAATATTAGCTTCCTTGAGCAGCCTTTCCAGATTCTGAGAAGCTCGGAGAGCTTGCTGCATATTGCCCCGCACCGACTCCCAGAGTTTTCGAGGTTCTAAGGCACGCCTCCGGATATGCAGACCGGCTTTTTGTGAGGCTGCCACTGCAGCTTCTCTGACGTTTCGTACTGTGATTTTCCGACTGAGCACTTGCTCAGCCAGGGCCAACTGCAGAGAAGGATCCACCTTTGAGATCTGAATAGCGGCCGTCACCGGCAGCTGTCTGTCCTCGGGAGAGTAGGATCCAGCATATCCCAAACATCGGGTTGAAGTTTCTTTAAGCCATACATCTGATAGGCCCAGTGGAGTGAGATGCCGATAAGACCAGCGATCTCCTCCATTGGGATTTTCAGCTTGACCATATGGTCAATGGAATCAGCAAGTTCTGTCGGAGTGTGACCTTCGCGATTGAAGTTGGCGACCGCCGCAATAAGCCACGGCACCGCATCGTCATCGAGTTCTATGAGAGTAGCCCCGATAGTCGAGTTCGACCATCTGAGCGCTTCTCCAGCAGGCGGGAGTAGGGGAAAGCGTACAGATGATCGGCCGGGTGCCGCGCGAAGCAACTCCTGGCTATTATCAGCAGGCGCGCGCCTTCGTGCTGCCGAGTTCAAATGAAGGCATGTCGAATGCCTTGCTTGAGGGCCTCGCTTCGGGTTTGCCGGCTATTGTGACCGACATTGGTGGAACGCGCGAACTGGTCAGTGAAGGGGAAAACGGCTTTATCGTGCCCATTGGTTCGGGAGAGGCGATTGTCGAAGCGCTGAGGAAACTTCTGGATGATTCTGCTCTGGCCGCTCGTATGGGCGCCGAAAGTCGGAGGCGGGCCGAAGCGATGAGCTGGAGTCGGGTAGCCAAGGATTTCTTGGAGGTGTTGAAAAAATAAATCTATGTTCAGCAAAAAGACCCTTTTCAATATTCTGAAAGTAGCCATCATGCTGGGGACTGGTCGTATGGCTGATCGGGCATGTCGATTGGCGCCAGGTGCTGGACCAGCTCTCCATTTGTCCTGGCCATTCCTGGGTCTCTATATCCTCTTTCAGCTTCTCGGGAACCTCCTCTCCGTCTATAAGTGGCGCATCATCGCCCGTTCCAAAAAGTTGGATTTTACTTTGAAGGATGGTTTCTTTTTGCGTATCTGACGGGCGCCTTCGTCAATAATTTCTTGCCCTCAACCATCGGTGGCGATACTTACCGGGGCGCTGTGGCTTTCTGAGCAAGACGGGCACAAAGCAACGGCTTTTTCGACGGTCATCTTCGATCGTTTCAGCGGCATGTGGACCACGGCACTCGCAGCTTTCCTCTTTCTCTTCCTCTTTTTCGAGGAACGGGTCTTTAGCCAAACCTCGCTTTTGGTGGTCGCCATTCTGCTCGCTGCTTTTCTCCTGGGAAGTTTTATTACTCCATTCTTCTATCGGCACGCCTGGTTTCACCGGCTTGTGGAGCGTATTCCGTTTGGCGCCCCTCGCAAGCTTGTTCAGGAGGGTATTCCCTATGCCCTTGACCGCAAACTGTGGTGGCGGACGGCGCTTTGGTCAGCAGCCTTCGTGTTCGTAGGCTTAGGGCTTTCCAACTACGCTCTCTTTCATGCCGTCGGAAGCGACAAATCGGTTTCTTGCCGTTCCTGTCCGTTATCTTTACGATCTCGATTATTTCTGGCATTCCCATTTCTATAAACAACATCGGCGTCAAAGAATGGGCCTATGTCACTTTTTTTTGGTCTAGTAGGAATGAGCATCGAGACGGCCCATAACAGTCTCGATCCTCTCGCGCTTTCTGCAAATGTGTATCTCATTTAGCGCATTGCCGTATTATTTGACGCGCAAAAAGAAGCACAAAAAAAGACGTGTTAGCGGTTGAAAAGGCCCTGATTTAGTCTTTCGGCCGGCGGCCGAAAAGAAGCGTCAGAAACGCCCAGGCACTGGCAAAAACGGCAACGAGAATGCCGACACGCTGCAGCGCATTTTCCCCATGGGTATCATTGGAAAGGAGGACGACGAACAGGAGGGCAAGAATGGCAAGCGCTTTGGTGGAGAGGGCGAGTGTTACGCGTCACTCTCGTTTTCGTGCTTTGCGCCTCGCGGGCCTGTGGGCCGAGCCAGAGTACGAGCGCAATACTTCCTGCGAGCAGCATGTAGACATCGGAGAAATTAATACGGCGGGTGACGGAAACCGGGGAGAATCATCTCGGCCAGGAAAAAGCCTGCCGCTACCGCGAGGAGGAGTACCAGCAATTCAGCCGACAGCTTGTAGGCGATCACGGGCAGCCACTTGCGGCTCGGGGAAAACTTTGTGAGAAAGGCTTCATGGATTTTTAGTAGCGACTGGCTAGTTTGGTGATGAGATCGTTCACAAAGGCACTCAGGTTGGCTCGGTTCAGATAGCGGATAAAATCAGCATTCAGATTGTCGAGATCCAAATCGTTTTTGGCCGTGAGAGAGAACTGGTATTCACCGGCCAGTTCCTGAGCAAAGGCGTCGAGCGGAATCGAGCAGCCGTAAGAGCCGATCCAAAAGCTTTTCTTAAGCATGCATGACTGTTCGGGCGGGAGCGAATGCACGGTGACGGGGACCACGGAACGGAATTGCATGGCGATGGGGTCATTCGGCAGAACACGCTTCGTGCCGTTCTCGACCACAAAGGAGCGCGCGCGGTCTTCGGCATAGAAGACGGTGCCGTCCGGATGCGGCTGCTTGATACTGTAGAGTCCGCCGAGCGTGTATATGCCGAATTCTTCGCCATTGGCGGCAATAATGGAGTCCCATTGGTAGCCCTTGGCCAGAAAGGTATCTGGACTATCGATAGGCCGCAGCGTGTTGGCAGTCGAGACCATGTAGACAGCTTCGCCGTAAGAAAGAAGCGTCCCGGGCAGAAAGCCAAGGGTTGTATCGTTGGTGACGGGGTGTGTTTCGAGAAAACCCGGATCGCGCGGTAGGGCGTCTTCCACACGGAATTGTGAGAAAAAAGCCCGGTCGCTTACGAACGGCACCAGGGTATTGCTCTTGGCTTGGTAATAATTACCACCAATGGAGAAAAGGGCGTCTTCGATGAGCGGAGAGGCCTCTTCGCCGATCATAGGACCATCTTTTTCGTTTACGAGGTCTTCAGGTGCAAACCCGCAGGAACTGTTCTGCCGATATCCAAGACGCCCTGCCGTTTCCGGAGTGGCAAAATCACGCAGCGTACCTTCGGAAACGAGATAAAAACGCGTTCCGTCGGTGAGCAGGCTGCCCGGACGGAAGGTCATCGCCGCTCCTTCCGGGTAGAGGAAAGCGCGGTAAGCGCGGATAACCGTTGCGACCGCACCTTCAAGGATGGTATCTTCTCGGGCATTCACACGTACTTTCGACGGCGGGAAAAGTCGCCGACCGCAGCAGCATTCCAGAGGATTTTTTGATTGCTTTTCACGAGTCCGTCCTCGAGAGGAAATGTTTGAAAGGGCGAGCCGGGGGAGGACGATAGAGTTACGGCTGCTTGAATAGGAGCGGAAATCAAAAGTAGTTTCGGTACTCGGAAAGATAAAAAGGATGCCGATCCCGATGCAGGCAGCCAGAAACAAGAAATAGAGCAGGGCGCGCAGCACGCAGTAGAGGCGCTCTGCGCGGCCCGCTTAGGGAAAGGGAGGGGGTGAGGTCAGGCATGGAGTATTTGGCAATGCCTTCAGTATAGCCTACAAAAAGGGTCAGAGAAATGGTATACTGAGGCTACTGTCATCCCAATACGGCTGTACGCCCACGTGGGCTTTTCCTTTTTCATTCCTGTATCAAGTTTTTCTGGCATGCTTCGCAAACCTCTCTTTTTCGTCGCTCTCGCTTTCCTTATCTACCTTTTTTGGGGCACGGTAACGCTCCGTAATTTTATTACGGCCGATGAGCATTTTTGGCTCCCGAATTACGGCTCTGAGCGTATCCAGGCGTATTGGAAAGCAGTAGGAGCGCAAAAATGGGAAGATACGCGCATCAACGACAAGCCAGGCGTTACCCTGCCTATTTTTCAGGCATCGCACTTCCTTTCTCGCAGGACTTTATCGCGCGCCACATAGTGGCGACCGACGGCACGTTTGTGCAGTTTGATCCGGAAATCACCAAACAGCTCAATTTTAATTTCCGCTTTCCGCTCCTCCTCTTTAACGGCCTTATGGGCTTCTTTTTCTTCTGGCTCCTTACCAGATTATCGGGAAATGCCTGGACCGCGGCTTTTGCGGTGATCCTCATGTACCTTTCGCCGGTACTCTTAGGTATGAACCAGATTGCGAATCCCGACACGCTCTTCTGGGTGTTCGGACTAGGCGCTTTTCTTACTTACGCTCTCTATCTAAGGAACGTTCTTGGAAGCTCGCTTCTATTGCAGCTGTTCTCTTCGGGCTCGCGCTGGCCAGTAAATACGTAGCGGTAATCCTCATTCCGTTCTTCATGCTCATGGCCTTTTTGGACTATCTCTTCTCTTATGAGACGGCGCACGAGAATGGGGAGAAACTGGGGTCACATATCCGGAAGGACCTGCTGGCGTACTGGACTATTTTGGCGGGGGGCACGGCCCTTTTTGCGCTCCTCATGCCGGCGGCTCTGGTTGATCCGGAGGTACTCTACGAAAGCACTATCGGTTTTCCGGGCATGCTGCCGGTCTTTCTGGGAGTCTTAGGGGTCCAGGTATTTGTGATTCTCGACCTTTTTCTTTTCCGCAGCGCAGTAGTCAAGACTCTCACGAGTTGGTTTGTGCCGTACCGAAGCGTCTTGGAAAAAACGCTTTACGCTATCTTGCTGGTGACGGCACTCTTCGTGCTTTTTAACTGGACTTTCCAGAACAGCCTGTATGATCTTTCTTCCATTCCCTTCGATATCAAGACCAAAGACAGTTTTACAACCGACTACACATTCCTGGAGCGCTTTGCAGTAGAATTCGTAGCGCTCACATTCGCGCTGACCCCTGGGACGCTTTTCGCACTGCTTTTTGCATGGATGATCGGTCTCTTCTCTTCTTTCCGTGACCGCTTTCTCCCCTGGCACTCTCTGCTTTCATGCTGGTGTTCTATGTCGCAGTCATCAAACAGGGCTTATTGGTGACAGCCCGCTACAAGTATTATCCTTTTCCCGATAGCGCTTATATTGGCCCGCCTACGGATTGAGCGTTTCTTCTTCAGTCCCGGGGATGCCGGCAAGAAGCGCTCTACGATAGCATTCGCTCTGGTAGCGGGTCTCTTTACGGCCGCTTCGAGCTTTATGTACTACTATGCCGGTTTGAGCAAAAGCCAGGCGCTCACTCTCAAATATGCGCTTTAATCTGCAGATGGGATGGAACATTGTAGCTTTTCTCATAGCGGGTTTGGCTGGCGCCGCACTCATCTTCTTTGTTCTCCGTACCGCGCTGCGGATAACGCTCCCGCGCTGGCTCTTGGCGACTTCCATCATCATCGTTTCTCTCATTCCGCTTGCAAAAACAGCGCCCCCACTTCTTTATCTACACAAGCGATCTCTTGCCGAAGAACTACATTATCACCGGTACTTGGGGCTACGGCGGGTATGAGGCAGCACAGTTCCTCAATGCCAAGCCTGATGCGAAAGAGGGTACCCTATGGGCCGATGCGTACGGGGTCTGCGAGTTCTATGTTGGCAAATGTATCCGGAGGACCAAGCTCGATGTGGAGAAGTATTATCCTGATTATCTCTACCGCACCTACCATGGCGCCTTGTCGCCTGATTTTCCCCACAATACGCACGCTATAACCTGGTCTTACGTCATTGACGGGCGCTCTAAAAGCTATGTGCGCCTTTTCAAGAATGATCCGTTGACGCCTGATCAGCAGGAAGAGCTTCAGTTCGAAAAACAGAGAAAAGCAGACGAAGATCGGGGCTATTCGCGAAGCTGAAAAAGCAGCCGAAAAAGCAGCTGCCGATCGCGCGACGCGCCAGGCAGCCCCGAAGGAATAAACACCGTTCAAATGCCATGGGACATTTTTTTGAAAAGCGCTACCGCAGCCTCTCAGTGACCACCTGGCTGTTTTTGGTGCTTGCCCTTGTGACCTATCTGGGCTTCGGTCTCTATCATCTGGGAAAGTTCCAGACGGCTGACGAAGACCTGTGGTTCGCCAATCTCAGCACCGGCCGCGTGCACCAATACTTTGCTGCCTGGGAAAACCATGATTGGAAGCATACCCGTGTCAACGACAAGCCGGGCGTAACGACAGCGCTTCTCTCGGGTTCCCTCGGTCTTTTGGTCGATACGAACCCTGAAGCCAAGCAGACAAAAATCGACAATGGTCCGCTGCGTGTCTATGATGCCCCCCTCAATGAGAAAACGAGCTTTTACCTTCCGCCTGCCGATACTGATTGTCAATGCGCTCCTCATCCTCTTCCTCTTTTATGCGCTCTATCGGTATACGCATAACGAGCGGCTTGCGCTCTTGACCAGTATCTTCATCTTTCTTTCGCCGATCATCTTGGGCATTTCCCAGATCGTGAATCCGGACGCCACGGTGTGGTCATTCGGGTTTGCAGCTCTTTTTGCTTTCCTGCTTTTTCTCAAAGAAGGGCGCTTTGGCATGCTCGCACTCTCGAGTGCTTTTGCGGGGTTCGCGCTCCTCAGCAAGTACAGCGCTACGTTTATTCTCATTTTTTTGCCTTTGTCGCTCTTTTCGCTGAAGCCTTCTTCCACCGAGAACGCTTTTTCAGTACCGGAAGATCTGGCGCGTTTCTTAAAAAAAGCGCTCCTCGGCTATGTGCTTTTCCTTATCGGTGCCCTCGTCATTTTTGCTCTTTTTATGCCGGCGGTCTTTATTGCGCCGGAGCTTATTTACGAAGGTACTATCGGCTTCAAGCTGGCTAAAAACGTCCTGCCCCTGATGGTACTCCTGGTGCTGGTGACGCTCGTAATCTTACTTGACACGCTCTTTTTCCGCGCCCGCCTCTCCTTTCGGATTCTCAAGGGCATTGGTTGGAGCGAACCCTTGTGGCTGCTTCTCTTTTGCGCGCTGCCGGCATTTCTTCTTCTGGCATCTCTTGCCAACTGGTCCTTCGGAAATTTTCTTGATCTGCCGGGTCAAGCCCTTTGATCTCGGGCGCTTTAAGAATGCCAGAATCAGTGATTTGGGCAAGATGGCGCTCGAACTCAAAAGTTCTGCCCTTTACTCTGCCGCCCATCGTTTTGCTTTTCTCTTTTATGCTCTTTTTGGAGCGTGGCTCAAGGGCTTGCGACGGGAGCGCATTCTTCTCTTCTTATCCGGCGCGTTCCTGGTCTTTTCTCTACGCTGCCGTGTACTATCAAGACTTGTTGGTGCATGTGCGCTATAGCCTGTTCCTCTAACCCCTTGATGGCGCTTCTTGCCGCGCTGGGGGCGCTCCATTTCTTCGACTGTTTTTCGGTCGATTTCAAAAGGCCTGGGCTTGGCCGCTTGCAGTAGCCGGGGTCTTCGCTATCTCATTTTCAGCCTCGAACAGTCCAAGCCGTTCTATTTCAACTATACCAAACGATCTTCTGCCGGAGGACACGATGGTGACGGGTGCGTGGGGCTACGGCGGGTATGAGGCGGCGCAAGTGCTAAACGCCCTTCCCAACGCTAAGAATCTGGTGGTATGGAGCGATTATGACGGCTTCTGCCCGTTCTTTGTCGGGAAATGTATGCGGGGCACGACGGTTAAAAAATACGGAGCAGGGGATTACCGGGGCATTGACTATTTCGTCATGACGCGCCGCGGAAAATTGTGAACAAAAAAGTGTGGAGCAAGATTCAGAGTTATCAGCTCATCGATGCGAATGAGCCCGACTGGAATCTCTCCATCCTCTTCCGGGACGGGAATTACGTACGCATCTACAGGGCTCATCCGTGGGTGCCGCTCCCTCCGAAAATTATTAAATTAACCTTCTTTCTCATGTGGATTTTCCAGAAAACCCTCTTTCTTTCCCGCGCCTGTCAAAGGCGTTTCCCGCGCCTTACGCGACCGTTCCTCGGACTCCCTCTTTTGTTTTGGATCCTTTTTCTTCTTTTTGTTGTCGTGGCGTTGGGTGTCGAAGTATTTGTGGCAAAGAAGATGGTAGCCGATCCCTATCACCATACGGCCAAATTCTGTTCTTTGGATGACTATCATCCGGATAAATACGATCCTAAGAAAACGGCACAGGCTTTGAACGCGCCTTTGCTGATTGCGCTCCGGGGGGCACGGTCATTGTACCGAGGGGAACGTGGGCTTCAGGGGGCATCCGTATTCCCAGCCGCGTGACACTCCAAATGAGCTACGGCGCTACCGTGCGCTTTGCTTCTGATCCGAACCTCTATCTTCCAGCCGTCGCGACGCGTTTTGAGGGTATGGATGTTATGAACTATATGCCGCTCCTCTATGTGCCGAATGCCGAAGAGGTGGCTATTATCGGCCCAGGGAAGTTCGTAGGAGAGGGCGAAGACTGGTGGGATCGGGCTAAGGATCGCGAAGAGGAAGCGGCAGAAGAGCTCTATAAGCTGGCGGAAGCCGGCGTGCCGGTCAACGAGCGCATATTTGGCGATCCCAAAGTCATGCTACGACCCTCTTTTCTCCAGTTTTACCGAAGCAAGAATCTCTATCTAGACGGGTCCCCGCCTTCATCAATGGGCCGATGTGGACATTCACCCCGTCTACTCCGAAGATATTACGATCAAGCATGTCCGCGTGGAAACCAACGGTCCCAACACGGACGGTATCGTGATTGACTCGTCCGAGAATGTGCTCGTAGAAGGAGTTAAAATCGCGAGCGGCGACGATGCTATCGCTCTTAAGTCAGGCCTCGATGATGACGGTTGGCGCGAAAATCGTCCGACCCGCCATGTCGTCATTCGCGACGTAGATGTAATAGACGGACACGGAGGAATGACCATCGGGAGCGAAATGTCAGGTGGCATCGAGGACGTTTTGGTAGAGAATGCCCGTTTCCAGGACGTGGACACCGGTATTCGCATCAAGACGCTCAAGGGTCGAGGCGGTTTCATCAAGAATATCCGCTACCGCAACATCACTATGGATAATCTCGATGACAACGCTATCGAGATTACGGAACGCTACAAATTTTCCACTGTCGAAAGCGAAAGCGATCATCTTCCACTCATTCAAGATATTCTGATCGAAGGCATCAAAGCCAAGAAGGGAGAAAGAGCGATGACCATTCAGGGCATTGCAGAATCTCCGATCCAGGGTCTTTCTCTCAAGAATTCGGATTTCAGCGTTGAGACCCCGGGCGTGATAGATGATCTGGACGGAGGCATAATCGAAAACGTCTTGCTCCATACCAAGAAGGGTGATGAGGCACTCGAGTTCGAGAATGTGAGAAACATCACGATTTCGGTACCCTTCCGGATGACCACGATGACGATAAACCCTACGTTACCATCGACGGAGAGCGCTCAGGGGGCGTGAGTATCCGTCTCATTCCTTGTGATCAGGGTAAGTGCGTTGAAATAGACCCGAAGGTCCTTCGGGGCGCCCATTTCCTTTTAGAAGTTTTAACTTTCCAAAAGTATCCCTTCTTCGCGTTCGAGGACTGCTTTTTTACGGAATGTATTTTTCAATTCCGTAAGATCACTTTTCGTATTTCTCCCAGTAAGAACAGTATTCCGAGCGCTGCCGCGAAGAGCAACGGTCCGCCGATGAGGAGTCCGGGCAGGCTATCGCCGATAAAGCGAGCTGCTCCAAAAATGATAAACCCCGTGACGCTAAGCCTTACAAACGAGAGGAAAGGGTTTTCCAGGTGCGCGCCAAAGTTTTTGCCCAAAGAAATGAAAAACCACGGGAAGACAAGAAGGCCGGCAAGCGCCTTGCCTGCGACCAGTGCGGAGGACCCATGAGAGGAGCTAGGAGCACTGAGATACCGAGATCCAGCAAGAGGCTTACGCCTACGAAAAAAAGAGGGATGCGGATTTTCTCGATCCCGCTGTACGCGAAAGCAAAAATATAGACTAAGGAGACGAGTGCGATTCCGAGAAAGAGCCCCGGCAAAAAGTCTCCCCGCTTCTGCAAAGGCCGGCCCGTAGAGGAAACGCATGATCGAGGTCGCAAAGGCGCTTACGAGCGCGAAGCCCGGGATGAGGATGATAAGCATGGAACGAAAAGAAAAGGTAACCATACGGCCGATTTTCCGATGTTCACCGTTTGCAAAATACTCAGCAGTTTTGGGGAGCAGGATGAGCGTGAGAGCGTAGAAGAGATAGGTAGGAATGCGCGCGGCATTGAGGGCGGCAGCGTACCAACCGCTTAACTGGTCATCTTGGAAGAAGTATTTGATGAGGTATACGTCAAAGGAGACGAAGATTTCGAAAGGGACCAGGAAGGCCATCATAGGCAATGCCAGCCGAAAGGAGGCGTCCCATAAGAAAATGCCAAGCGTGCTGTTGCCTCGGTCTCTCTCGGAAATTTTCGTTCGAGCCAGAAATCCGTTGCGAGAGCGCCGCAAAAAAGGATGAAGGGTACGAGCAGATAGCCTCCTAAGAAACCGTTTAAGTCCGAACCAGATACCTAGCCCCAGAATCAGGATGACGCGCAGGAAGGAACGGGCAAGTTTTAGGGAGGCTTGAATGGCAAAGCGCTGAATGCCGGAAAAGTAATAAAAATAAAAGGCATCGGCCGCGTACGCCGGGATAATAAAGGCGGATATGGCAAAGAGGGGCGCTAGCGCCTGGTCGTCTAGAAGGGCTGCAAACGTCGGTGCTAACAAAAAGAATACGAGCGTCAGCCCGCCAATAAAAAGCGCCTGCGCCAGGGCCACATGCCGTTTGATATGACGAATGAGGCTGCGCTTGCGTGGGTCTGTCCCTCCGAGGAGCTTGCTTGCGGCAATCGGAATGCCGTTTCCTACCAGATTCGCAAGCAGGAGGGTGATCGTGATGACGAGCGTAAAACGACCGTATTCTGTCGGCCCAAGGATCCGTCCGGCCCCGAGCTGCACCAGATAGCCGGAAAGATAGAAGAGAAATTCCGCACCGAAGAGAAGGAGAAGACTTTTTCCGAAAGCAGCCATAGGTTAGGGGAGTACTTTGTAAAGAGTTCGGCCCTCTCCTTGTGCATCGGAAACGGTAAGGAGGAGTTTCCAGAAAGGCGCTTCGCATCCAGGCCTTCTTCAGGAAGAATGGCCTTACGGTCTGCCGGATCAAAGCGCACCGTCCCTTCACTGAGCGTCTCGCCTTGTTCGTTGGAGAGGACAAAGTGGAACTCTTCTGTTTTTACCAGGTTACTGACACGGAAAGCAAGATCGAAGGAAGTCGGCGAAACGAATTCAGCCGCCCAAGGATGACTTGCAGGATTGGAAAGAACGTATGCTTCGCGCGTCAGGAGCGTTCCCAGGGCCAGGAAGACAATACAAAACAAGAGTACCAGGCGTTTTTGAGGGCTTTCCGGGAAAGAGAGTTTCATACTACTTGAAGGGTAAAATTTTTGTCTGGCTGGTACCAATAGGCTGAATAGAAAGGATCATTGTATACCTGCCAATAAGTATTGAAGTGTGAGAATTGCTCACCATCAATACTTTGATTTACAAAAGTAGCCCGGATACCGAGATCCCGCATGCATCCCAGAGCTTCATCTGAATTAGGCGCTCCGATGACGTTTAGGGTGCAACGTTCCTGCCGGTCGCTCGGCCGATCGTAACGGAAGAGGAGGGCACGATAGAATGGATAGTTGTAATCGCGCATGAAAGCGAGCTTGATCCAGGAATCGCCCAAAATGTTTATGTGATCGTGTACGACCAAGCCTTCTTCCGGCAGCCTTTCTGCGAGGAACCGGGAACCGTTGAAGAGGGCGAGCATTTTCTGGTTGTTTTCATTCTTCTGGCTGAGCAGATATTGGTCGTTGTTGAAAAATCCATTATGGAGTACGAAGGCAAAGAGAAGAATGATAGCCCCGATACGTACGGATTTGGGGAGAAATTTCTCATTTTTTAAGGCTCCGAAAAAGAGCGCGAGGAGGAAAGCGCTCAGGAGAGCGAGCGGAAAAATGAGATAGTTTGCCACCCGCCGGAAGGCAGATCGATTTGCACCAGATCGGGCCGGAGGATCAGATGACGAAGGGAATCGTCCATCCGAGGAGGAGAGCGGTGGTATCTGTGCGTCGCAGCCGGGGCAGGACGAGGAGAGCGATTGCTCCGAGCAGGCCAAAGATAAAGCGCGGCTCGCCCACGGCGAATTTCAGCTGATTGAGGTCGAATCCGAGATGTTCTGGTCTTTTCAGGCGCCCCGATCACGGCACTCACTGCGCTATTTTGGATGTAGCTTGGTGGAAGCAGGAAAAAGAAAATGAGACCCAGAAACAGAGTAATCATGACAGGGCGAACAAGAATCGTAGAGAAAAGAATGTTTTGGCCTGTCGAAAATCCAGAATGGTGAAGAATATTGCAGCAGTGACTGCTGCAATGGCGAAGAGGAAGGTGGACAGGTGATGCGTGTAGGCCATTCCGAAAAGAATCAAAAGGGCAAGCGTCAGACTGGCTCTGTTTTGGTTTCTGACGGCAAGGATGACCAGGAGCAGGGCGCTGGGTATGAGGAAATTCGAGAGGTTATTCCCCATAACACCACCTTCGATATATTTCATCTGTGGCGGCATGAAAGCGTAAAGCGTACCGATAAGGAGGAAAGCAAGGAGCGCTATAGTTTCGCGCCCCGTCTCTTTTTCAAACAGGCGTCGTGCCAGGGACATAGATGCCTACGGCCGTCATAATATGGATGAAAAAAAGCGTCAGAATGGAAAACGAAGAAGTATAGTCCATTTGCGAAAGCATCTGGACAGCGGCGAGTACGAGGTGTTCGCCGACGATAAAGTCTGAAATGGGTTGAGGATCGCTCAGGCCGTAACTTCCGTCGGGATCGGCGATGATGTCTCGCTCCGTATACTGGGGCAACTGGTGCTCCAGCGCGATTTTTTTGACCCAGTACATATGATGACCCAGGTCGGTCGCATTCGGTACGGTGACAGGGAACAGGTAAATAGTTTTCAGAAAGACCATTCCGACAAAAAGAATCAGGAAAAGCGGCGAAAGGGCACGCCCAGCTTCGGTAGCGTCCGTACTTTGAGCGATAGGACTGTTCGTGTGCCGCTTCTTAGCGCACAGCCAAAACATTGCGGAGAAGAGGATGATTCCTAAAAAAATGCTCAGCCTGGTCAGGGGAATATGAATCCTGTCGGCTATTAAGAACAAAGTGTCCACAAACACAATCGAAAGTGCTATGGAAAGTACGAGGCGCTCCAAAGGATCGGTCTTGGGCAACCATGGGTGCGCGAATCGGAGCAGCGCCATACCGGGCAGTAGGAGGACGAATGGCAATGCCAGGAGGAAAAGCGCCTGGTGAAACAGAAGGGTAAGCATAGCGTTAGTATAGTCCAATTCCTAGACCCTCTCTAGGGCCTCAATGTATTTTTGAGCCAGATACTCCCAAGAGAAATGGGCACGCGTGTAGTTTTGCGCCTGGTGTCCGAGGGTTCGGCGCCCCTCTGGGTTTTGTAAGAGAGAGAGGATAACTTTTTTGAAGCTCTCGGCATTGCCGCTCTCCGCGAAGCGACCATTTTCTCCCTCAGAGAGCGCCTCTTCCAGGCCCTCAAGACGGGCTGCTACCACGGGCCGGCCAGCGGCAGCCGCTTCAATATCTGCAATCCCGAATCCTTCCATATCGCCGGGTACTTGGATATTTGCTGGACAAAAATATCGGCCGTTCCCAGCAATAGATTGCGATCGCTGTCGCTTACTTTGCCCAAAAGCAGAATGCGTTCCTTGGCCGGAGAAGCCTTTTTGGCAGCCGCTACCGATTCGCGGTCCGGTCCGTCGCCGGCTACAATATAGAGGATATTCTCTGGGAGTCCCGGCAAGACTTGCTCGATAAACCACGCCACTCCCTTGCGGCGGGCCAAACGGCCGGCAGTGAGGAGGACGATTTTTCCTTCCAAGTCTATACCCAGAAGGTTCTCTAAATCTGCACGCGAAAAACTGCCGGTAAAGCTCTCCGGATCGATGCCGTTAGGGATAACGATTACTTTCTCCGGATCGAGTCCCTTGGCAAGGGCGGTTGCTCGCGTAGCAGCACTTACCGCTATCAGGAGATCAAGGCGCGGGAGGAAGAAATGCACCCAGAAGCGTTGATAGAAAGCGCTTTTGAAAGTGAGATCAAGCCCATGGATGACCGAGGCCACTTTTTTCTTCGGATAGGCTAGCTTCACTGCCCAACCTACGATACCGAGGACGCCATCGCCCAAGAGTAGCGTGTCACAGTGCCGCATGCGAAAAAGGGCTGCCAGCAGAGCATAAGGAAGGAACCAAGGAAGGGCTTTCTTGCCGTGCGTGTTGGCGAGCGTTTGCGTCTCGGCGAAGCGCGGGAGAAAAAGAGCCAGATCCCGGTTCTGATTCTCGATACCGCCGGTTATGGGCGGGTACGCGCGGGAAATGAAGAGCAGGCGCATCTTATTTGCGGTACTTATCTTTTTTGAACTGGTAGTAGAAGTCTTCCATGAGACGGCGGTTGGAGCGGATCATGTCCGCGATAAGCGCGAAGATAAAAAGCTGCAGGCCGACCAGGAAGCTCGCTGTCGAGAAGAGCAGGTAGTTACGGTAAATAGAGATCTGGAATTCTTGGAAGTAGAGAAACAGAAAAATAAGGAAAACAATGAAGCCCACGAACATGAGGAAGAGACCGGGAACGCCGAAGAATTTCATGGGCCGTACGTCGCGAATAGCGCGTACGATAATGCGCATGCTGTTGTTGACGTAATTCCAGATAGTCTTCACCACGCGCGATTTGCGTCCCTCGAAGTAGGTAACTTTGACCGGAATCCAGATGATTTTGAGATTCTTGCCCAACGCGTCGATGATCGTTTCCTGGGTATAGGTGAAGTCGCCGGGCAGATTGAGGCGCAGGAGCGTCTCGCGCGAATAACCGCGGAAGCCGCAGGTCAGGTCCTTGATATTGACGTTCATGAACGTACCGATGAGACGCGCCGCTAGGCGGTTCAGGATGTTCTTCACGAACGGAATGTTCTCGGCGGCCAAGTGGTCGAAGCGGTCGGCGCTCACCATGTCGGCTTGGTGTGCCAGAATGGGTGCCACGATCTTTTTGATGTCTTCGGGGTCGAACTGTCCGTCAGCATCAATGTTGACCATGATATCTGCGCCGTTTTCGAGGGCTCGCTCGGCGGCATGGCGGAAAGTCTTGCCGATCCCGCGGTTGACGCCGTTGGTGTAGACGAAATCAGCGCCGGCCTCCTGGGCCACGGCGAAAGTGCGGTCTTTGGAACCGTCGTCGATAACCTGCACCAGCACCTCGTCAAAACCTTCAATATGGCGCGGAATGCGCTTGATGGTACTTGCAATATTCTCTTCCTCGTTGTACGCCGGCAGGTTGACGATGAGACGCATAAATAATTGTTTTAGGGTTTTTGAATGAGGAAACGCGGATCAATGCATTGGAACTCACAGTTCTCCTTGGCGCCGTTTACGCCGTTTTGGATAAGTTCTTTGCGGCAAGCAGAGA
This sequence comes from Candidatus Moraniibacteriota bacterium, assembly GCA_037201605.1. Taxonomy (GTDB): domain Bacteria; phylum Patescibacteriota; class Minisyncoccia; order Moranbacterales; family UBA1568; genus UBA1568. Next base: position 40,536 of record JBBCGM010000007.1, read on the forward strand.
GGTATTCTTCGCATACAGCCTTGCTTTGGTCAAAGTAGTGCCAATTCATATTGTAGCCGAAAAAGTGTAACACGACGTAGCCGGCTACCGCGATACCGGCCACCCAAATAATAAGGCGTATCAGAAGGAACATACTTCCAGTATAGCTTAGCGGCCGATGCCGTGGTAGACAAAGGCCGTTTCAGCCCGAAAGGCGTCGAGGTTCAGGCAGTTCTTGCCATCCACGATCGCCTTGATATCGTGTTCTTTGAGAAGTTCGGGGGTCAATCCTTCAATGAATTCGCGGTGATTGGTCGCAAGGATGAGGGCATCTGATTTCTCCAGGATTTCTTCTAGTGACTGGCACGACGAACTGTGCAAAACATGGGGATCGTAGGTTTCCACGATCGACTGATGCTCTTTGAGGTGTTCGATAACGTCAAGCGCGGGCGATTCGCGCAAATCCTCCACGTTCGCTTTGTATGAGAGGCCCAAGACTCCGACCACGGTGCCCTTCATAGGGAGCCTCATTTCATTTAGGGCATCCTGGAGCCGCTCTACGGTGTAGCCTGGCATCTCCTCGTTCGTTTTGATAGCGAGCTTGAGAAAGTCATGGTTAAAGCCGGATTCCTTAGCGCGCTCCACCAGGTAGTGAGGATCGACGGGAATACAATGGCCGCCTACGCCTACGGAAGGATAGTGGGCCATAAAAGCGAACGGCTTGGTGGATGCGCCGTCGATCACGTCTTTCACGTCGATACCCATTTTGTCGAACGAACGGGCGATCTCATTGACGAACGCGATGTTGACGTTCCGGAAAGAATTCTCGAGGATCTTGACGGCTTCGGCTTCGCGGATGTGCTTCATGGGGCGGATCTCGGCGTCGACGATGGAGGTGTAGAACTGGATCGACATGGCGAGTCCCGTTTCATCAAACGAACCGACTACGCGTGGAATGTTCGTCACGTCCCATTTTGGGTCACCTGGATTGATACGCTCAGGGCAGTGGGAGATGTAGATGTCTTTGCCCACCGTAAAGCCGTGCTTTTCGAATATCGGCTTGACCACTTCTTCTGACACATAGGGATTAACCGTTGATTCGAGTATGACGAGCGCGCCTTTTTTGGTGTTCTGCGCCACGGTTTCCGAAGCACTTATGACCGGCCCTAAATCCGGATGACGCAGACTATCCACGGGCGTGGGGACGGCAATGATATGTACGTCAACATCGGTAAGATCTTCGGCATCGCTTGTGTACTGCGAGAGGGGAAAAAGGGGAAAGTTTTCTTCCAGGTAGCGATCGCGGAAAGGATTCTCTCCTCGTTTCAGACCTTCCAGTTTCTTGGTGTCGATGTCAAAGCCGATGGTCTGGTAGCCGCGTTCCTGGGAGCGGACAGCCAGCGGTAAACCGACATAGCCCAAGCCCAAAACGGCCACTTTCTCCAGAGGAAATTTTTCGTGTTTTTGCATAGATGGTTTAGGTATAAGCCTCATCATTGTACAAAAAAGGCTTCATTCAGGCAAGAAAAGGCTCTACTCCGGCTATTGACTTTTAAACGTAAATATGCTAAAATTTTAGGTCAAGAAATTGACATTCATAGCACCTAAAAAACTGAAACAGGAGACTTACCATGGCAATCGTTACCATTGTCGGCTTCGGCCAAATGGGTCGCTACTATCTGAACAACCTTCAGAATATCGGCCTTGCGGAGGACAACATCGTCGTGTGCGATATCGACCCAGCCAAGGTGGCTCGGGCCCAAAATGATTTTCCTGCTCTTGCTATCGCCGGCACGCTCGATGCGCTGCCAGTGACCGAGACGGCTATCATCGCCTCCAACACCCCAAGTCACTGCGTTGCCATCGAAGCGCTTACCGTTCGTGGCACGCGTTTCATCTTCTGCGAGAAGCCGCTTGGCCTTTCGCTCGAAGAGACGGACCGCATCGACGCAGCCGTGCGGGCGGTGGATGGGGCGGTCTACACCGCCTTCCTCATCAATTTCTCGCCGGCAGTCCAGGCGCTCATCGAGCAGATGCGCATCGAAGACCTGGTACTCGTCGAGGGCATGGTCACCTGGGGCAAGAATCGCTTCGGCGATACCCGCCCCTCAAGCGGCGACACCGAAGACGAAAGCGTACACGGCGCCGAACTACTGCGTCTGCTCGCGGGTATCAACCGTGAGATTCACAGCGAAACAGTCTCTGGCCGGGTCTCATACCTCGACTTTGTCGACCAAGCGGCTCAGGATCGAGCGCATGCGCTCGATCCTTCGTTTCCGCGTACCGTCGACTCGTCGACATTCGCTCTGCTTACCATGGAAACGAACGTCGGCAAGGTCTCTTGTTCGCTCCAATCGAGCTTTCTGCTCGGCGAACAAGTACGGCAAGTTCGGGTGCTTCTCGCCTCGCGCGAAAAGCCCGAGATGCCGCGTTATGCCGCGCGTTTCGACTTTGATGTCAAGCGCGAAAGCGGAATCGTCGACCTGCTCCAGGTCACTGATATCCAGAAAAAAACCGATATCGGTGAGCAGCCCTGGGCCGGCGACAAGATCAAGGCGCAGCTATTGGCTTTCTATGAAGCCATCGCCGGCGGTAAGATCGACGAGCGTCTGACTTCCTTTCTGCGGGCCAAGGCGGCGGTGGCCTTTACCAAGGCCATCCAGCAAAGCTCCGAAAGAGGTACTCCTGTGTCGCTCTGAATCTCCTCTCGCAATGCCGAGAAAATCTCAAGACCTGTCTTCGCTCCGAAGACAGGTCTTTTCTTTATTTACCACAAAGTTCTTTGAGGAGGTGTATACTCCATATGAAAGCTTTTAACTTCTGTCATTTCCTATGTTTAGAGAAACTTCACCGCTGCCGGCTTTTGATGAGTCGAGGAGAGAAAATGGGGCTGAAGAGCTGCGCCAGAAAACGCGCATTGTTGTCATGCTTGGCGCCCGTCTTTCACAGAAAGGGGAGGGAAATGAATTTTCGCCTCGTTTCCCGCTTGTCTTGGATGCCAAAAAGGCCGGCATGCCCAAAGAGGTAGTAGGCGGCGATTCGCGTATGCGGGCTATCGAACAGCTCTATCATGAGTTCGAAGAGGGCAAGCGTTCCGGAGAACGCTTTCATGTGTTTACTACTGGAGGCATCGAAGAGATTGCGCGCGGTGAAAACGAAGAACCTCTCAGGCTTTCTCGGGCAACGGAAGCTGAACGCAAATTGGAACAAAAGTACGGCTTGCCCGAAGAGACTGTCGAGAGCCTCTCTTCTGGAGGATCGACCGTCGGCAATGCGGCCGCCGTGGCAAGGTGGGCCGAAGCTCATCAGACGGAGAGAGAACCCATCCGCGCCATCGAAATTGTGACCAATGAATTCCACATGAGCCGGGCATGGCTTATGTTTTCTCTCGCGATGTATAAAAATCAGATGGGTGAAGATTTCCATTTTCCTGAGGGCACAGTAGAGGAAATCGAAACGCTTCTAGACAAGACGCTCGAAGACCCGGAGGGAGATCGTGAAGAGTTGGAAGAATTGCGAAAAATCATCGGGCCTTTTTTGGAGAACATCCGCTTGCGTATCCAGCCGCAAGTGGTTGAGGATATCCTCAAGCGGCGCGGGCCGGCAGGGGAAAAGTATGCGGAACTCATCGAGCAAAATAGATACGTCCAAGAGACGCGGGCTTTTGAACGCCAGGGCATCAAAGACCTGATTCACGGAAAATATCAGGTGAAATAAGGCAGAACAAATCTTCTGATTCTTGCCTTTCTCTTTTTATCGTGGTATAATTTCAGGAATTCAATTTCCTATGTTTCTCTCCGAACGCATTGACCGGGCCATTGAGCGCGCGACTGTCTTGCACGGCAAGCAAGAGCGCAAGATGAGCGGTTCGCCCTATATTATCCATCCCTACGCCGTGGCCTTCCTCTTGGCGCATTTCGTGGATGATGAAGATGTCATTATTGCAGGCTTACTCCACGACACGCTCGAGGACGTCCCTGGGTATACTGAAAGCATGCTGGAGCAAGAATTCGGCCCGCGGGTGACGAGTATCGTGAAAGAAGTCACCGAAGATTTTACCCTCGCCGAAAAATCGGACCATAGCAAGCGGCGCGATAGTTGGCAAAGACGCAAGGAACTCTATATTGAGAATCTCAAGAATGATAGTCCTGAAGCCCTTTTGGTAGCAGCGGCAGACAAGATCCACAATATGCGTTCTCTCATGAGCGGCTATCGTACAGGTGGCGAGGAAGCGCTCGAAGACTTTTCTGCCAGCAAAGACAAGATGCTCTGGTATTATAAAGAAGTGGCCGAAGTCATCGGCGCGCGCCTCACGCATCCGCTCGTGGATGAATTGCGTCGCGTCCTCGTTGCCTTCCAAGCCGCATTTGTTGCCTAGCCTTACCTCTCTATGCGTGTCGGCATTAATGCACTGTTTCTGGCCAAGCCCTATTCAGGCATCGGTCAGGTGACGCGCGGTTTCCTTCAGAGTCTGTTTAAAGATCTCGATCATCTTTCCGATTTCGAGTTCGTTTTGTACGTGGATGAAGCGCCGCTCTTTCCCATACCCGCAAGGATCAGGGTGGAAGTGGTGCGAAGCTTCTGGCCCCGTCATGATTTGTTCCGCATTTTTCTCTTGGAGCGCTTTGTGTTGCCGCGCGCTGTGCGCCGTGATCGCTGCGACGCTTTTCTTTCGCTCTACCAATCGGCTACGCGCTTTGCCTCCGGCTTTCCCCACACGATGGTGGTGCATGATGTTATCCCGGAAATCTTTCCGGAGTATCAGGGGAACAGCCGCAAGCGTTTCTACTGGCAGGCGGTCAAACAAGGGATCAGGAGCGCGACGCGTCTGATAGCTGTTTCGCAGTCGACTAAAAACGATATCGTTCGCCTTTTGGGATACGATACTGAGAAGATCGCTATCGCTCTCCCGGCAGCCAGCTCGCTTTTTGAGCGCGGCCTTCCGGAAGCCGAGTGGCAGAGCCTCCTGCGCGATCTCGACCTCAAGCCCGGCTATCTCTATTTCGGCGGGGGATTGGAAGTGCGTAAGAATGCCGAAGCCCTATTGCGTGCCTATCAGCATCTCAATAGCGCTGCGCTCCCGCTCCTGGTCATTTCCGGTTTCGTACACAGTGAACGCAATCCTTTGGCTACCCCAATGCACTCGCTCATTGCGGAGCTTGGTCTCGCGCAAAAAGTACGCTTGCTTGGGGCGGTAAACGAAGAAACGCTCGCAGCCCTCTACAGAGGAGCAGCTGTTTTTGTCTACCCCTCGGCGTACGAAGGCTTCGGCCTGCCGGTGCTCGAAGCGCTCGCTTCCGGTACACCAGTGCTCGCCGCGCACAATTCCGCACTTCCGGAAGTAGGGGGAGAGGCGGTAGAATATCTAAACGATCTGACGCCTGAGGGCATTGCCGGAAGTTTGCGGGCGCTCCTGGAAAATGAAGTGCGCCGAAAAGAGCTTGCGGCTGCGGGCCCTCTCCGGGCAGAGCATTTTTCCTGGAGTGCGTTCCGCGATGTGGTACTCAAAAGCCTGACCTAATTTATATGGAGACCCTCTACTCTTTCTGGATGCGTTTGGCAAAGAAGCCATTTTTCGGCCATGAGAAAACCTGGCTGGTGGCCTTTAATGTTTCTTTGGGGAGTATCCTGGTCTGGGCGCATTTTCAGGGCTTTCTGCCGCTTGATCTCACTTCTTTTCTTTTCGCAGCCTTTCTCGTATTTCTTTTTACGCTCTATCGGCCGGGAGCTGCTTTCCTCTTTTTGATCGGCCTTATTCCTTTTGAGACGATTCGCCTCGCGCCACAGGTCATTCCCTTCGATCTGCGACCCTATCAACTGGTAGCGCTCCTCCTGTTTGCAGCCCTCTGCGTGCGATTTTTGGCGGGTAAACTGACTCCCTCTTTCATACGCTTTGCTTTCCCCGATGCACTTTTGGGGTTGGTCGGCATCGGAGCTTTTCTCGCGCTTTTCGGTGCTCCCGATGTGCCGACTGCGGCCAAACAGGCCTGCGTTCTGCTCTCCTTCGGTCTCCTCTATTTCCTCATGCGCCAATTCCTGCGCCATGAGGAAAACCTGCGCCATATCCAGCCGTTTCTTGCCGGTTCAGCCGCAGTGGTGTTCGGGACCGCGCTCTGGCAAGCTTGGCGCATGCGCCAGGGTCTCGAGGCTTTTACTGCTATGACGGAGCGTCCCAACGCTACGTTTCCCGAAGCGGATTGGCTCGGACTGTACGCCGGCTTCATGGTGCTGCTTCTGGCTGTCCAATTGTCATCTGCTTTGCCGGCATTGCGCCGCCGCTTGTCTGCGGCTCCCTGGGCGATAGCCTATCCCTTCTTTCTCCTTGTTCTCCTGGTTGCCGGTTTTGCTACCCTCATCGTAGCGGTCAGCCGGAGCGCATGGCTGGCTACCGCCGCTGGATTTCTCGTATTTTTTGCCCTCGTAGTCTGGGAATACATACGCGGATATCTCAGTGCCAAGCGCACGATCGCGTTTTTCCTCGTTCCGCTGCTTGCCTGCCTGCTTGCTCTCGCGGGCGTCAGGCTCTTTTCCCTCACCGCATTCGATCTTTCGGAGCGCTCGGCGAGCAGCGCTTCCGGTTTGCAAACGATCACGATTTCCTGCAGCGACGACCGGATACTTCCTGAGCGCATCGAGTCTCTGGAAGAACTGGCTCCTCTCGGCTGCCGCCATATTAATCTCGAAGAGCGGGAAGCAGAGGCGGCGGCAGGCCGCTCTGTCACCCAAGTGCTGCGCCCGGATCCGAATGTCTCTTTGCGCCGCCATATCTATGCCGAGTCCCTTCATCTGATCCGCGAGCATCCGATACTCGGTATCGGGTGGGGGAATGCGCGCTTGTTTCTCGGGAATGACGGGAACGGCACCGGACTGAATGCGAGCAATATCTTTCTCGAAGTCTGGCTCGGCAGCGGGTTCTTGGGATTCTTCGGTTTTCTGCTTTTCTGGTTCTGGCTTTTGGTTATTCATGCCGGCGCTTTCCTGCGGCGCGAACCTGGGGCGGCTACTTCCCGCCTTTTCATCGCTCTTTTCTTTCTGGTCACGGTATTCAATCTTTTCAATTCGGGTCTCCTTTTGGCGCTGACCGTTTTCTTTTTCGCGCTGTCGCTCTTCCAGGAGGGGAGGCCTCTTTTCACCCCCAAGACCCCATCCCTGTAAAAGATTTCCCTATGTCAAAAACTTTTGCTCTTGACGTGCGTCTGGTCGGTAAGCAGCGCACCGGAGACGAAACGGTGTTTCTCGAGCTGACGCGTGCTCTTTTGCAAAGCGACAGCGACAACCGCTATCTTCTACTGACTGACGAAACGGATCCAGAGAAGCTTCGTGCATTAAGGGAACGTTTCGGCAGTTTGGAGCGTCAGGACGTTGAGATAGTCAGCCTCCCTTCTTCCGGGCGCTTTCACTGGAACGCATTCGCTTTGCCGCGCTTTCTGCGCACGCATACGCCGGACGTCTACCATACCCAGTACATTCTGCCGCTCTGGATCCCCAGGAGCACCAAGGTGGTACTCCATATTCACGATGTTTCCTTTCGCGCGTATCCGCGCCTTATCGGATGGAAAGACCGCCTTTTCCTCTCGCTCTTGATACCGCGCTCCCTCCGCCGGGCCGATGCCGTTGTGACCCCGAGCGCCTTTACCAAAGAGGAGGTCACACGTTTCTATGGCACGGATCCCCAAAAGATCCATGTTATTCCCAATGCGCTCAGCATTTCCCTGCCGCTTCCGGATCCTGCCGAGCAAGAAGCCTTGCGTACCCGCTACCATCTGCCTCAGGATTTTGTGATCGCGGTCGGCACCTTGCAGCCCCGCAAGAACATTCCGACCCTTATCCGAGCCTGCGCGGAGCTGCGCAAACGCATTCCGGATGTAGCTCTCGTCTTGGTGGGGAACCCAAAGGCGCATCATTTTGATCAGGAAATTCCAGCCGCGCTGCGCGAAACGGGACTCGAGCAAGCCACCGTCTTCCCCGGCTATATTGCCTCCGAAGACCTTCTGGGGGTCATTTCGCTTGCGCGCGTCTATGCTTTCCCATCACTCTATGAAGGCTTCGGGATTCCGATGCTGGAAGCTTTTGCGGCAGGAGTACCAGTAGCCGCTTCCGACATCCCGGCTTTGCGGGAAACCGGCGGAGAAGCGGCCCGTTATTTCCCTCCTCACGATGTTGCCCGGCTTTCTGAAACCCTGTATACTCTTTTTATTCGAGAGTCAGAATGCCAAGATCTCGTAGCTCTAGGAAAGGAACGCATCAAGCGCTTTTCCTGGTCGGAAAGCGGAGTCAAGCTCCGCGCTTTATATGAGAGGCTCTCGGAAAATAAAAACTCAGCAGTCTAAAGCAATCTATGTTCAAAAATCCCTTTCGCCGCGCTGACCAGTCCACCACGCGCAAAAAGCGCATCGTGCGCGTCATCCTGTTCGTCGTCGTCCTGTTCCTGATCGCTTTCGGCGCCCTGGCCTGGAAGACGGGCTTTATCCTCAATAAAATCACCCTGGGCAATGCCAATATCTTTTCGAGTCTCGTGAAATCCCTCCCAGGCGTTTCCGATCAGCTGCAAGGCGAAGAAGAGGGCCGCATCAATATTTTGCTTTTGGGCATGCGCGGCGAAGGCGTGGAGGGCGGGGGAACGCTCGCGGATACCATTATGGTTCTCTCGGTGCACCCCAAAACCGATGACGCGGATACTTCTCGCGCCTCGCTTATTTCTATCCCGCGCGATCTCTATGTGACTGTGCCGGGTACCGATCAGAAATCGAAAATAAACTACGTGTATGCGCATGGCGAGGAACGTGATCATGGAGGCGGCGGCATTGAAGACATGCGCCAAGTCGTTTCTGAAGTAAGCGGCCTCAGCATTCCCTACGCCGTCACCATCAACTTCAAAGGCTTTACCGATTTGGTCAACGCCCTGGGCGGCATTGATATCACGTTGGACGCTCCGTTCCAGGAGACAGAGCAGTTCGACCAGCTCCACGTCTGCGATAATGGCGTCTTTACCGAGCCTGCCAAGAATGCCAGCGGCGGACAGCTCTATGAATGCAAGTACAGCCAACGGCCGCGCTCCAGTACCGTCGGGATGTACGTGAACCTGAATGCTACCTACCCGCTCTGCCAGAACAAGCCTGCGAGCAACCTCGGTATCTATCGCATCGCGGCTCAGTACCCCCTCTGTCACAATGCTAATCCCGAATGCGGCGGCGACTTCTCGCTCTCGGCCGGCCAGAACCATCTGGATGGCGACAAGGCGCTCTGCTACGCCCGTTCCCGCTACCAGTCCAATGACTTCGAGCGTGCCGCCCGCCAGCAGCGGGTGATCCAGGCGATCAAAGAAAAGGCGCTCAGTTTGGGAACCCTGACTGACTTTTCAAAGGTGAACGACGTGCTCGACAGCCTCGGCAATAATGTCTCGACCAATCTGCAGGCCTGGGAACTTAGGCGTTTCTATGAGCTCCAGCAGAAGCTCGGAGATGACGTCAAGCCGAAGCAATCAGTACTTTCCGATTCCGAGGAAGGCCTCCTCTCGGTCCCGCAGGATGCTCCGCCTGAAGCCGGCTACATTCTCCTTCCCCGTGGCGGCAACTACGATCGCGTCCACGCCCTCTTCCAGAATTCTTTGAATCCCTAAGCAGGGATTTGGTTCCCTGGTTAAGCTTCTCTCTT
>JBBCGM010000008.1:0-37035 GCA_037201605.1 Candidatus Moraniibacteriota bacterium
ATGACTAAAGAAGAATTGGTGGGCAAGCATGTGCCCCAAGTGACGTTCAAGACCCGCGTACGGGACGAATCAGTCGGCGGCGAAAACCCATACCGCTGGCAGGATGTCACGACTGACGAGATTTTTTCGGGCAAGAAGATCGTGCTCTTCGGCCTCCCTGGCGCCTTTACCCCGACCTGCTCCTCGACTCACGCCCCTGGCTACGAGAACAAGTACGATGAGTTCAAAGCTCTCGGCGTAGACGAGGTCTACTGCCTCTCGGTCAACGATGCCTTCGTTATGAAGCAATGGGCGGACAAACTGGGAATAAGCAAGGTTAAAATGCTCCCTGACGGCAATGCCGAATTCACCAAAGCCCTCGGCATGCTGGTCAAAAAGGAAAACCTCGGCTTCGGTGACCGCTCTTGGCGCTACTCGATCTACGTCGAAGACGGCGAGATCAAGGATGCTTTTATAGAAGCCGGTTACTCGGACAACTGTGAAACCGACCCCTTCGAGGTTTCGGACGCTGACACTATTCTAAACTCACTCAAGGAAAAGAAGGCCTAATCTCCTTTTCTTAAAGTAAAAACCCTCCCTAAAGGAGGGTTTTTACTTACCCGTAAATTTTCATTGTTACTGTCCTGGCGTGAGACGAATAACTTTGTCATCGCCTTCGCGCACATCGCCACGGCTGTCGCGATTGCTGGTCAAGAGATACAGAGCGCCGTCAGGACCCTCGACTACGTCGCGTATGCGCCCGACATCAATGCCCGAGAGCTTAGTGGTGTCATACATGTGATCGGGATTCTCCGCATCAATCGTGGCTGTAAATAACCCCTCGCCAATAAGCCCGGTAAAGAGCAGTTTCCCGGTCAGTCCTGGAAACAAGGTGCCAGCGTAGAACATTGCGCCAGAGGGAGCAATGGCGGGGGTAAAGGTCCGCAGCGGTTCTTCCGTCCCGGCATATTTATCGTTATGCGAAACAAGGGGCCAGCCATAGTTACCGCCAGGAACGATGTGGTTGACTTCGTCTCCGCCGGGCGGACCATCAGAGCCGCTCGGCCCATGTTCAGTCCCATAAAGTTCCCCGCTCTTGGGATCCCAAGCGAGTCCCTGCGGATTGCGATGCCCGTAGCTATAGATGAAACTCCCTTCTTCGGGATTGTCTACAGGGACAGTGCCGTCGGTATTGAGGCGCAAGATCTTGCCGCCCAGACTCTTCTTGTTCTGGGGCAGGCTCTTGTTGGTGGCATCACCGGTCGTCACGTAGAGCTTATGGTCCGGACCGAATTTGATGCGGGAGCCCGCATGGAACTGAGCGGCTGGAATATTGTCAAGCAGCGTTTTTTGGATCTTCCAGTCGATCACCCGCGTCGCGCAGGCTTACCACTTTAACGCTCGCGCCTCCCTGATAGGCAAGCGAGAAATAAACTCTGCGGTTTGAAGCGTAATCCGGATCAAGCGCCATGCCCATGAGTCCTTCCTCACCGGAAGCAGCTGCCTCGGAAAAGGTATATACGGGTTCAGCGGCAAGCTTGCCATCCACGATCTGACGCACTCGCCCGGGCCGTTCCGTCACGAGCATACGGTTCTCGTCGGTAAAGACAAGCTCCCAAGGAACAATGAGCCCCTCGGCTATCGTTTGCCTAGCAAAGGCGGAGGGTAAGGGTGTCTTTTCCGCTTCGGCTTCATGAGAGGCTGCTTGATCAGCCGAAGAGGGAATAGGAGGCGTGGGGTCGGCTTTTAGGAGAAATGTAAACGCTGCGAATCCAAGAACCACTACCAGGAGAATAGCGAGAAAAGCAAGGATGACCTTTCTCTGGGTGCTCATAGGCTCGGTGTTTTTTATTCTGTTGGCGTTCACGCAAATAGCTGATAATCCCCCGGCAGAATGGAGAGGAAGATAACCAGGAGGATCATCGGTTCGAGATGTTCGCGTACGAACGGGATGGAACCCAAGAAATAACCGCCCAAGACCAGAATAGCCGTCCAGGCCGTGCCGCCGATCAGATTGTAAATAAAAAAGGTACGGAACTCCATGCGCCCTACGCCTGCCACAATAGGCGCAAAGGTGCGCACGATAGGCATAAAGCGCGCCAACACGATGGTCTTGGGACCATGTCGCTCGTAAAAGGCCTGGGCCTTGAGCGCATGGCTTTTCTTGAAAAGGAGGGAATCCTCGCGGCTGAACAAACGAGGCCCGACGCGCCGGCCGAATTCGTAGCCCACCAGGTTGCCCGTGATGGCCGCAAACCAGATGACAAAGAGCATGAGCGGCAAGGAAAAGACGCCCTGCCCTACCAGGAAACCGGCGATAAACAGCAGGCTGTCTCCCGGCAGAAAGAATCCGAGGAAGAGGCCTGTCTCGGCAAAAACAATAGCGAACAGGCCCACGTACCCGACTAATTCAATCAAATCAATCAAATCAATGCCGAAGAAACTCATACGGAAGTAAGGGTAATGATAACTTCTCAAGTATACTCCGGAATACCCAAACAAAAAAACCCTTGCGCAGAGGCAAGGGTTTTTTTCGGTACAGAGAATACTCGCTTACTTGAGGTTGACGGTGGCACCGGCTTCCTGGAGTTTCTTCTGGATTTCTTCGGCTTCCGCCTTGGCAACCTTTTCCTTGATGACCTTCGGAGCAGCATCAACGAGGTCCTTGGCTTCCTTGAGGCCGAGACCGGTCACTTCGCGCACGGCCTTGATGACGTTGATCTTCTGATCACCGGCAGCAGCCAGTTCGATATCGAAGTCGCTCTTTTCCTCCACAGCGGCGGCATCACCACCAGCTGCTGGCATAGCGCCCATCATCATAGGAGCGGCAGCGCTCACACCGAACTTGTCCTCGAGTACTTTCACGAGTTCGGACAGGTCAAGAACGCTCATCTTCTCGATTTCGGCAACAAGCTTCTCAAACTTCTCCGGCACAACTACTTCTTCCTTCTTTTCTTCTGACATAGGTTTACACTCTTTAATTACTTCTAAAAATTGACTCTTGGATTAGGCTGTTTTCGTTTCACTCACGGCTCGCAGGACACGCACCAGACCGCCGAGATTGCCAGAGAGCGCCCGAACAAAGCCCGAGACCGGGGCCGCAAGCGTTCCCACAAGCTGCGCCCGAAGCTCGTCTTGGCTCGGCAGCTTGGCAAGCGCCTGGACTTCCTGGACAGAGAGCGCTTTGTCTCCCAGGGTACCCCCCCTGAATAGACAGGGTCGTTTCCTTATTGCTTTTCAGGAACCCGGCAAATGCCTTGGCGGCTGCCACCTCATCGCTTGAAAAGGCGATGCCGATCTGGCCCTTGAACGGACGAGTGGACAGATCGATACCCGCCTGCTTGAGCGCCCGGTCAAGGAGCGTCTTTTTCAGCACCTGGAAGCTTGAACCGCTCTTGCGCAGTTCCGTGCGGATGCCGGAAAGCTGCTTTACGGTTACGCCCTGGTAATCCGTAAAAACGAGCGCTTTGGACTGCTTGACCTTTTCAGTCACTTCGGAAACCAGTTTTTCTTTCTGTTGACGGGTATGCATAGAGGAAAATAGGGAGTGGGATAAATAAAATCTGCGGGGTTGCCGCAGACTTTCGGAGAAATACTCGGAGCTATCTTTTAGACGTTTCCAAGATTCTCCTAACGAGGACTTCTCCTGACCCGCAAGCGAGCGGCGGTGCCTCATGTCTCCGGAGCGTATTCAGTTGTTTTTCAGTCTACTTAACCCTCCCCTTTCTGTCAAGCGGCCTTAGGCCTCTTTCGGATCAGCAGGAGCATCCTCTGAAGCCGCCTCTTCGGGAGCAGCGACTGGAGCTTCTGCTTCAACAGGAGCCGCAGGAGCTTCTTCCACTGGCGCTTCAGCAACAGGCGGAGCGCTTTCAGAAACAGTTTCCTCTGACACTTCCGGCTTTACTTCTTCCTTCGCGACCGGACGGGGCATCTTGCGGGCGATTTTCTTACCCTCGATGACTCCCTGCGAAATGAGCAGATTGTGGACTACTGGAGAAGCCTGGGCGCCATGAGAAAGCCAGTACTGAATACGGTCGTTCTTGAGAACAGTGGTCTTGGAATGCGGATCGTGGCTGCCGAGGATTTCGACGTGGCGCTTGCCGGGTGCCTGAGACTTCTCCTGGAGCACGACGCGGTAGGAAGCACGGTTTTCTTGCCAGTACGATTGAAACGGATAGCGAGCATGGATCGGACGTAAAGAAATATACAGGACTGATTCTAGACCAGTCCGAGGGATTTGTCAACGGCTGAAGCGCCGCCTCATTCAAGAGAAAAATCCAGGCACAGCGCTGCGTGATCAGATACCTCATCGGGAAGCGCCTGGAAATCCTCAACCCGGATGCCGGCCGACGTGAGAACGTAATCCGCAAAAGGGTCGGATTTCTTGTAAAAGCGGGTGCGGGTAGACGGTATGCCGTATTCGCGCACCAGATTGCGCAGTCCAGCTGCTTCGAGCATCTTGAGACTCTCGGTCTCGAGCCCTAGATTCAGATCACCCGCGAGTATGAACGGGACGTCTAATTGCTCAATAAAGGCAAGGGTACGGCGAGATTGTTCCAGACGGTCCTCACTATCCTCTTTGCCCTGGCCATTCCATAAGCCGTGCAAATTGAGAACAGCTACAGGGCCTTCTTTTGTGTTGAGCCAGACGCACTGAATCAAGCGTGCATGGTCGGCGATGACGTGAGGGGAAAGGTAGCCTCGTTCGCGATATACTGCCCACTCGGCCGTTTCTAATACCTCGATTCCCTTTTTGACGAAAATAACCTGGCCATATTGAGCCTTCCAGAGCGGCATAAAAAGCGTCTGATGCTCGGGCAAGACTTCCTCAATACGACGCAGGAGTTCCGGTTCGATATTATCCAGCGTCTGGTCAGGCGTCACTCTCAGTCCCACGCTTTCCGCTCCATCGGTATGGATTTCCTGGAGGCAAAAAATATCAATCTTTTGATGGTGTCGAAAGAAAGCAAGAAGATCCTCAATCCCAGCGTTCCCTCCCCAGGTGTTGAGACAGATGAGACGCATAGATGAGACTTACGACACGACAGTAGCTTGTGCTTGCTCCAACCGCAGAGAAAGGAGCTGGGACACGCCATCCGCGCCCATAGTGACGCCGTAGAGCAAGCCGGCCTGGGCCATAGTCTCGCGGTTATGGGTGATAGCGATGAACTGCGTATGCGAGGAAAGTTTGCGCAGCATGGCGCTGAAACGGCGCGAATTGGCTTCATCCAGAGCCGCTTCCACTTCGTCGAGTACGGAAAAGGGCGGCGGATTATACGCAATGATGGCAAAAAGAAGCGCGAGCGATGTAAGCGAGCGCTCGCCGCCCGAAAGCATAGAGAGATTGGTGATCTTCTTGCCGGGAGGACAGGCTTCGACTTCAATACCGTCTGGAGATTCTCTTCCTCGGATGCCGGTTCCATATCATCTTCTTCACCTTCTGAAACACGGCGCTTGCGGGGCAGACGGAGCACCCGCAGCTCGGCGCGACCGCCACCGAAAATGATCTGGAAATACTCACTGAAGCGTTTCTTGATGTCGGCAAAGGCCTTTTCAAAAGCCTTCTCTATCTTCTCGTCCATTTCTTCAATAACGCTTTCGAGCGAGGTAACCGCCTCGCGCAAGTCTTGGGACTCGCGAGTCAGAAAGGAAAAACGCTCTTCGGTTTCCTCGTATTCGGAAACGACGAGCGGATCGATACTACCCCGCATGCTCGGCCTCTACCTTCAGTCGGCGGATTTCTCGCTCTACTTTTTTCCTGGGTATGTATATCCACGTGCTCGCTTGAGGCCCGCAGTTCATCGGGCTTCAGACCAAGCTCCTCGCGAATGAGTTTCTGCAGATCTTCCTCGCGCACTTCCACGCGCGCAAGCGCCACGCGGATCTCGCTTAGGCGATCCTTTTTCTGGCCAAGTTCTGCTTCCTTTTCCCGCAGGAGGCGTTCCTTCTCGAAAAAGACTTCCCGCTCGCGGCGGCCAGCAGTGCGGCTTTCCGTAATTTCCGTTTCCGTTTCATGGATACTCGTCTCAAGCGTCGCTTTATTCCTGGTCACTTTTTCCCGCTCTGCTGTCATTTCGGCAATACGGCGGTTGCTCTCGGCCAGTTCTGCCTCCGGCAGGCGGAGCACTTTGGTTTCTTTGACCGATCCCTCGCCCGCGCGCTCCCCCAGATCGCTCAGGCGCTGCTGTATGGTTGCGGCAAATGCGCGGATATCCTGCAGGTCTTCCAATTTTTCAATGCTCTGCAAACGCTCGATCAGATTCTCCTGTTCGCTCCTGATCTCGTCGAGCGCTTTTTTGACGTATTCCAAATCCACCGGCACCATGCGGATGACTTCTTCCTCTTTTTGGCGCTCGCGTTCCAATGCGATCTTGCCGGAAAGCAGGCTTTCTTCGCTGCCGAGACGGCCTCGCGTCCTCACGCAGAGAGGAAAGGGTTTTCAAAAGCTCTTCTTCGCGCGCTTGGTTTTCGAGCACCGAGGACGCTTTTTTGACCTCGTCTTTGAGCGTATTGACTCCTATTTCGAGTTCGAACAGGTCTTTTTCCAAGCGTTCGCGTTCTTCGGCTTCTTTGCCGCGCTCGGCCTCGAAGTTCTTCCAGAGAAACCCGTAGAGTGCATGCTGCTTGGCAGAAAGGCGCGCGGCAATATCTTTCCCCTGAGCCGCCTTTTCGGCTTGGCGTTTAAGGTTCTTGAGATGCGGCTCGATTTCCAGCAGGAGCGCGGCAACTTTGGTCAGATTTTCTTCGGTCGCGGCCAGTTTGCGCTGCGAGCGCTCCTTCTCGATCTGGTAGGGTTTAACGCCGGCAGCATCTTCGAAAATCGAACGACGTTCCACAGGACTCGCGGCCAAGAGTGCATCGCTCATGCCCTGAGTGATAACCGAATAGCTGTCACGCCCGATACCGGCACGAGCCAAGAGATCTGTAATATCGAGCAGACGCACTTTGGAACCGTTGATGAGGTATTCGCTCTCGCCGCTTCGGTAGAGCTTGCGCGTGATAGAGACTTCGGCAAATTCAATTGGGATGCGCTTGTCGGCGTTATCGAAATAGAGTGTGACGGAGGCGCTTCCTAGGCGCGCTTTCTTGTCAGTACCGGCAAAGATAACGTCTTCGCTCTTTTTGCCGCGCAGGTTCTTGGACGACTGCTCGCCGATGGCCCAGCGGATGGCGTCGGCCACGTTGGACTTGCCCGAGCCATTGGGCCCCACAATCGCCGTGATCATGCGTTCCCCGCCGTGCTCCGCATGGCTGGTAATAAAATCCAGTGCCGTTTTCTGGGCAAAGGATTTGAAGCCGTTAATTTCGAGCCGCTTTAAATACACAGGGATCCGATAGAGAATGGAGAAAAACGAGGCTGAGCCTCTCTAATGCCCTTAGTATAGCGGGATTCTCCCGGAAAAAAAAGAAGACCCCGCAAGCGCTTCCGCTTAGGGGGTCTTTATGATTGGGAGGATTCTCCCGAGTTACCGGCCCGACAGCCGATAGATATGCAGCTTGCCATCTGGGTAGATCACGAGCGACATCTTGCTGTTACAGGAGAGCGTAGCGCTCACATCGACAGAGCCTTTCTCGAAAGCGAATGCGCATCCTTGAGGAGGCGTCATTTTGGCCGTCTCGACCGCTTTGAACCGCTGCGGCTGGAGCCGTACCAGTCACCTTGTTGAAGGTGTTGCTGATCTGGTTGCCCAGACCCTGCATGGCCGTGGTAGCGGCGATCGCGATGAGCGCAGCGATCAGGCCATAGCAGACACTCCTGAAGAGGACTGAAGGCAGTCGCGCCGCATTCCGGATCGTCGAAATCCTTCTTCATCATTTTCGTATCCTCCTATCGAAGAACTAGGGAAACTTTGTCGGATTCTCATCTAACTATATATTATACTCCTTTTTCATATAAAAGTCAATAGTTACTTCGTGCCTCAAATAAAGCAAAAATCAGGGTCAAAGCCCTGATTGCGGAAGTTCTTGATTTTTCGGAAGATTACCAGCCCTTCTTTTCGAGAGCCTTTTGGCCGCTTCTCTTTGCGCTTCCTGCTTGCTGCGGCCCTCGCCTTCCGCCACCAGCTCGTCCTCCAGAAATACCCCGGCTATGAAAATGCGGTCATGATCAGGACCGGACTCGCGCAGGATGCCGTAGTTCGGGGTAATGCCGGTTTTTTCCTGGGCCATTTCCTGGAAGCGGCTCTTGGCATCCGTGTAGAGGCCCTGTTCCATCACTTCGTGCATGCGGGAAAGGACGACGCGCTCCACGAACTTCTGCGCGGCATCGTAGCCCTGGTCTAGGTAGAGTGCCCCAATGAGCGCTTCCATGGCATTCGCCAAGAGGTACTGGCGGGCCCGGCCGGTGTCTTTGGACTCGCCTCGGCTCATGAGGAGGAATTCCTCGATACCCAGTTCGCCGCCGATCTTGGCAAGCATTTCTCCGTTTACGAGCGCCGCCCGAAAAGCCGTCAGCTCTCCCTCTGGGTTCGGGAGCGCATCAAAGAGATGGCGCGTCACGATGAGCTCCAATACGGCGTCGCCGAGGAATTCCAAACGCTCGTTGTGCGCGTACGGGTAGTCGCGGTGTTCGTTTAAGAACGAGCGGTGCGTGAGCGCCTCCTGAAAAAGCTCGGCACGCACTATGTCGATGCCGAGCGTACTTTTGAGCTTATCTTGGTCGATCGAGAAATTCATTCCTTCGCAGTCTTCTTCTTGATAGTCTTTTTGGTGGTCTTTTTTACTGCCTTCTTCGCGGGCTTGTCTTCAGGGGTCGCTTCTTTTTGCTTCTCTTGTTCCTCTTTGTGAACCCCTTGTTTTTCCTTGTAGTCCTTGTGGTTTTCGGAGACGTCATTTTTCATCGGCTCGCCCATCTCGCGATAGATAGTCCCGAGAACGCCATTCACAAAACGCGGGCTTGAGTCGCTCCCGAAGGACTTGGCCAGTTCGATAGCTTCGTTAATGGCGACTTTGGGCGGCACTTCGTCGTAATTGCCGAACATGAGTTCGTAATGCCGAGACGCAGGATGTTGCGATCGATCACCGTTACCTGCTCGAGCGGCCACTCGGGGGCGCACTTCTCGATGAGCTTGTCGATCGTCGGGCGATTCTTGAGCATGCCTTCTAAGAGGTGCTCGGCAAAAATAGTGTCTTCCATGCCGGGCGCGAATTCGGCCGCATTGCGCGAGAGAATTTCGCGGGAACGCTCATCGTGCTTGCCCTGGAAATCCCACTCGAAGAGGGACTGCATCGCGAGAGATCGCTGGAGGTGCCGGTTTGCCATTGCGTTTTTGTTTGGAAATTGTGGAGGAACTGGAGAAAGGATTGAAAGGTGTTACGCTTTGGCCGTTTCGCTCTTGGCGAGCTTTGGCGTGACTTTCAAGACGGCGCGGCCTTTGTAGGTACCGCATTCGGGGCAGGCACGGTGCGACAAAATACGCGCCTTGCACTGCGGCAGGTCACCATATTGGCGAGCGGCACATCGTACTGTTTGCGGGCACGGTCACGGCGACCACGGGTATGTCTTTGCTTTGGGAGAGCCATAAAAACACTTCGGAAAAGGAATAAATAACAGAGCCAAAGTAACACAGCGGAGAACTTTTGGCAACCCCGGGGCTTCTGCGGATTAAAAAAACGGCCAGGCCCCCGTTCGGGAACCTGGCCAAGCCGCTGTATCGGGACGTGCCGTTAGAAGAGCGGGCGGTGGTAGCGCTTCTCTTCCTGATGGAACAAGGCCTCGGCCGTGTGTCCGTGGGGCAAAATCGGACGGCATTGCGTCCGATTCCTTCTTGGGTCCTTCAACCTGAAAGCCCTTTGGCAGACCCGGATTCGGCACGAAAGAACTCCCCCTTTTCCATGAAACTTCCCCTTTCCACGACAAAAACTACGATAGGTAGAGCCTACTCCTCTCTTCATTTTTCAGCAAGTTTTAGGAAAGAAAACGCTTGTTGACGTTTTCTGGAAGGGAGAGAAGAACCGGCCGGAAAGACATGCGGTGAATGGCCGAGGGTCCCATGCGCCGCAAGGCATCCATATGCGCTCGCGTGCCGTAGCCTTTGTGATTGGCAAACCCGTAGCCAGGATATTTCTTTTTCATAGGCTTCAAACATGCGATCGCGCGTCACCTTGGCCGCAATGGATGCGGCGGCAATGGAGCGCACGAGCCCGTCTCCGCCGATCACCGATTCCTGAGCGCCGCTCCAGCCCGGCAGCATATCCCGGCCGTCAATGAGGAGATGCAGAGAATGCTGTCCATCAAGTCTCCCGTTTCAGATCGCTCACGGCTGCTTTCATGGCTAAAAACGTCGCTTGCAGAATATTGACACGATCAATCGTCTCGGGGCCGATCGTCCCCAGGCCTACGAAGAAATGCTCATCCACCAGAGAAAAAGCGCGCTCACGCTGCTCTGGCGAGAGTTTCTTGGAATCGCGGATCAAGCGAAAGGATTTTTCGAGCTCCTCCGACACGCTGAAATCGCTCTGCTTGTAGCAAACAGCAGCTGCCACCACAGGACCGGCAAGCGGCCCGCGGCCTGCCTCGTCGATGCCGATAGGCAGCCGGTCGAGGCCCAAAACGCGTATTTCATGGGTAAAATCAGGCATATGCTTACAGTATAGCCTATCCGCTTCCCATGCTTGACTTTTCCTACAAAAAGGAGTATAATAAACGGTTAGATTCCCTAACATTTCTCTTTAACAACTTGGCAAATCCTCGGAAAGGAAGTCCTCATGAGAACTATTGCTCTCTCCAATCTTTCGATTTTGAGCACCTCTCTTTTCAGAGGGCCGCGTGCTGCTTGGGAAAGAGCCCAGGCCGCTGGATTCGATGCCCTGAAGATCAACCCTCTCCGCGGCTGGACAGCGCGGCGCATCCGGAAAGCGAGAATTCCGGTGGTGGCATTTGAAGCGCCGTGGCGTTTCAGTTTCCTCGAATCCCTGAGCTGGGCTAAACAGGGAGAGGTACGGGCACTCCTTATAGACCCTCTGTTATTCGGTTATCAGGGCGCAGACAGACGAGCTCGGGAATATGCCCGATCGTTTCCCGACATTGTCGGCGTGGATTGCCCGCCCGACTATATAGGAGACTTCGTTTCCGTTGAGGAAACGGATGCTCAGAAGCGTCCTAATCCTGTCGCTCTTCTCAATAGCCAAGTCCCGATACTGTTCGACACTTGGCATATCAGAGGCTACAGCGATCATGAAAACCTTCTCCTCGCCCTAAAGGAAAAAGGACGCATCAAAGCTATCGACGTGCAGTCTCGGGAACTTACGGACTGGATCCTTCTTCTGAAGAACAGTACCGTCGGTCCGCTAGTGAGGCAGCTCGCTGTCCTCAGTTCGCTTCCCCAAGAAGTGAGTGCTTCGGTCGAGTTGCATCCCTTCCACATTAAACCGCTTGCGAAATACTTCGAGATGTCCCGAGAAGAAGTTCTAGCGGCCATTCAATATTCGGTCCGCTACGCTCTCAAATGAAGCGCATAACCAATCCCTTTCCCCTCTTCCGGCAACGGTAGAGGGGTTTTCTTTTGTGCTATACTGGCATTATCTAACCTCCCTGCAGAACCCATAGGATTTCCTGGGCTATGAGGGACGAGAGAGATTATGCCTATTTTTCTTTTTCTTCAATTCCCAGCAACCAGTTTTTAAGGCTGGTTTTTTGATTGCCTCATATGTCTTTCACTCATCTCCATACCCACTCGCACTACTCGCTTCTCACCGCGCTGCCGCAGGTGGATGATCTCGTAAACGCAGCCGCCGAGCACGGAATGAAAGCTCTTGCGCTTACCGATACAAGCGCGCTCTACGGTGCGGTGGAATTTTTCACCAAAGCCAAAGAAAAGGGTATTAAGCCCATCATCGGCGCAGAAGTCTTCGTTACCAAAGACCACCTGAGCAAGAACAACACGGCCGAAGACAAGCGCCGCTCCCAGCTCGTGCTCTTGGTGGAAAACGAAACCGGCTATAAGAACCTGCTCAAGATCATTTCGCTCGCGCAGCTGGACGGCTTCTACTATAAAGCGCGCACGGACAAAAAAATGCTCCGAGAGTATCACGAGGGCCTCATTGCGCTCTCCGGATCGCTTCAAGGCGAAATCCCTTCCGAACTTCTCTACGGCAACGAGGAACGGGCGGAAGAAGTAGCGCGCGAATACCAAGATATTTTCGGCCCGGACCACTTCTATCTGGAGCTCGGTCCGCATATGAACAACGAAAACCAGGCGACGGTCAATCAGGGATTGGTGAGCATTAGCCGCAAAACCGGTATTCCTCTGGTTGCGGCCTGCGACGTGCACTACATCAAAAAGGAAGATGCGGAGATCCAGGATATTCTGCTCTGTATCCGCGACAACAAACGCGTCGAGGATCGCGAACGCTTCAATATGCTCTCGCTCGACCTGTCTTTCCGCAGCCCGGACGAAATGGCAGAAATTTTCCGCGACGTGCCGGAAGCGCTTGCCAATACCGAGCGCATCGCGGACATGGTCGACTTCAAAATCCACTTCGGCGAAAACCATCTGCCTGAATTTCCCCTGCCCGAGGGGAAGACAGCAGACCAGTATCTGGCCGAATGCTGCGAAGCGGGCCTCCTCAAGCGCTATCCCGATCAGAGCCTCGTGACCGATGAGCATCGCGAGCGGCTCACCTACGAGCTTTCGGTCATCGCGAGCACCGGCTTTGCCTCGTACTTCTTGATCGTCCAGGACTTCGTCAACTGGGCTAAGAATAACGGCGTGGTGGTGGGTCCAGGCCGCGGCTCGGCGGCTGGCTCGTTCGTGGCCTATCTGACCGGTATTACCGATTTGGATCCCATTCAATACAATCTCCTCTTTGAGCGCTTCCTGAATCCCGAGCGTATCTCGATGCCGGATGTCGATATGGACTTCGCCGATACCCGCCGCGACGATGTCCTCAACTACGTGCGCTCGAAATACGGCAACGACCACGTGGCCCAAATCATCACCTTCGGGACTATGGCAGCCCCGCGCGGCCATACGCGATGTGGGACGGGCGCTGGGTTTTCCCTACGATCTCTGCGACAAGACATCAAAGATGATCCCGATGTTCGCCTCGATCGAGAAAGCGCTTACGGAAGTGCCCGAATTCAAGCTCTGGTATGAATCAAGCGCCGATGCCAAAAAACTGATCGATGCCGCCAAGACTGTGGAGGGTCTGGCGCGCCATGCTTCCATGCATGCCTGCGGCGTCGTCATCACCAAAGACCCGGTGACCGACTATACTCCCCTGCAGCGCGTTTCCGGCTCGCGTGAAGGAGTAGTCACGCAATATGCCGCTTCTACCAAGTCCAACGCCGTCGAAAAGATCGGCTTGCTCAAAATGGACTTCTTAGGTCTCAAGAACCTGACCATTATCCAGAACACGCTGCGCATCGTGCGCAAAACCAGAGACGTTGAACTCTCAATCGATCAGATTCCGCTTGATGATGAGCCGACTTTCGCCTTGCTCCAAGAAGCGCACACGACCGGGGTCTTCCAATTGGAATCAAGCGGTATGAAGCGCTACCTGCGCCAGCTCAAGCCTACCGTTTTCGAAGACATCATCGCTATGGTAGCGCTCTATCGGCCCGGACCGATGGAATATATCCCCGACTTCATCGCTGGCAAGCACGGCACAAAACAAGTGGAATACCTGCATCCCACCTTGGAGCCGATTCTCAAAAATACCTACGGGGTAGCGTCTACCAGGAACAGCTCATGCAGATCGCCCGTGATCTGGCCGGTTTCAGCTGGGAGAAGCCGATGTGTTGCGCAAGGCCGTCGGCAAGAAGATTCGGGCATTGGTCCAGGAGCAGCGCGCAAAATTCATTGACGGCTGCGTCAAAACTGGCGTGGGCAAGGCCGTCGGCGAAAAAGTATTTGCCTTTATCGAGCGTTCGCCGGCTACGGTTTCAATCGCTCTCATGCTGCCTGTTACGCGCTCATCGGGGTATCAGACTGCCTACCTCAAAGCCCATTACCCGGCTGAATTCATGGCCGCGCTTCTCACAAGCGATCAGGACAATATCGATCGCATTGCCATTGAGGTGCGCGAAGCCCGTGAGATGGGCATGGAGGTGCTCGCGCCGGACGTGAACGAAAGCTTCGAAGAATTCGCCGTCGCCCGCGATGAAACGCTTCCTTCCGGCGGTCGCATCCGCTTTGGCCTCAACGCCATTAAAAACGTGGGGCATGTTATCGCCCGTGAGATCGTCGAGGAACGTAAACGGGGCGGGAAATACCTTTCTCTTGAAAACTTTCTGGAACGCATCCAGTCGAAAGACCTCAATAAGAAATCACTCGAAGCGCTTATCAAAGTAGGCGCTCTGGAAGGATTCGGCGAGCGAGGCCTTCTCCTTTTCAACCTCGACACGCTCGTCAAGTATGCCAAAAATGCCAAGAATCTGGCGAGTGATCATGAGCAGAGCCTGTTCGGCGCCATGCCGCTCCCGGAAGCCAAGCTCTCCCTCGCACGCTGTGAACCGGCCCCTCAAGAGGACCTGCCTAGCGTGGGAAAAAGAGCTTCTTGGCTTGTACGTGAGCGATCATCCCCTCACCCCCGTACCAAGCGTATCTCGAGCGCACCACTCTTCCTCTCAACGAACTGGAAAAACAGCCAAACGAAGCCCGCGTACGCATCGGGGGGATCTTTACCACGGTCCGCAAAGTCCTCACCAAAAACGGCAGTACCATGTACTTCGTCGGCATTGAAGACCTTTCCGGGCGAGTAGAGATTCTTGTTTTCGGACGCACGGCAGAGAATACCGGTGACTCCTGGAAAGAAGATGAAATTGCCCTCGTCTCGGTACGGGTATCGCACAAGGAGGGCCAGCTGCGTGTCATCGCTGAGAGCGTAGAGCGGATTAATGATGAGACGCTCACCGCCTTTTCACGCGCCGATCACGCCCGAAGCGAAGCTGCACGTACGCGAGAAGAACGCGATACAGTTCTGGCGGCGGTAAATGACGCTATCCTGGTGAGCGTCGAGGATCAAAGTGATGCACCTACCAAAACCATTGAACAGCTCTCGCGCGCGCTTGAAGCACTACCGAAAGGCCCGGCTCGGGTCAAAGTAGCGCTCCAGGGCATGACCATCGAAACGAACTTCTCCATCCGCAAAAGCCCGGAGACCCTTGCTCAAATCGCAGCCCTCGACGCATTGCTGCCGTAGCCTAAGCCTTTACGGAAGCGCTGTTTTGTGCCAGACTTCCCCCTTATGCAAGAAAACGCTCTCCCCAAAACTATCGTCATCGTGGGGCCGACTGCTTCCGGCAAGTCGGCGCTCGCTATTGAACTTGCCCGTAAACTGGGAGGCGAGATCATTTCCGCTGACAGCCGCCAAGTATATCGAGGTATGGATATCGGAAGCGGCAAGGTAACCAAACAGGAGCAAAAACTCGCCAAGCACCATCTGCTCGACGTAGCGGATCCGCAGGATGACTATAATGTCACGCATTTTGCAAAAGATGCGCTGAGCGCGCTCAAGGATATCGAGAAGCGCGGGAAGCGCGTCATTATCTGTGGCGGAAGCGGCTTTTGGGTTCAGGCACTTCTGGAACAAAGCTCGTTCCCGGCTGTCAAACCCAATCCCAAACTGCGTGCCGAGCTGGGGAAACTTTCGGCAGAAGAACTCTACGCGCGCGTTAAGGCTGCAGATCCGGAGCGAGCCGAGACGATTGATCAGCAGAATCCGGTGCGCCTTATCCGGGCCCTTGAGATTATCGAGGCTTTCGGTTTTGTGCCCAAACGCGAAGAGGCGAGTATCAAAAACGAGGATTATCTGCTCATTGCCATAGACCCCGGCAAGGAGAATCTTGCGCGTCGCATCCGCGAACGCCTCCAGGAACGCTTGCATGCCGGCATGATTCAAGAAGTAGAGCGATTGCACCAAAGCGGCGTGTCTTACAAACGCCTAGAGAGTTTCGGCCTCGAGTATAAATACGTTGCCCTTTTTCTGCAGAAAAAATTGACGCGGAAGAATATGGAAATAGAACTGACCCGCGAAATCCTGCGCTATGCCAAACGCCAAATGACGTGGCTCCGGCGTATGGAAAACATCGGCTGGCAAATCCAGTGGATCACATCGCCCGAAGAAGCTCAAAAGCTCATCGTCGGATAAAAAAATTCCCAGCGCCGACACGGCAACGCTGGGATAACTTCTCATTTAGACTTCGCCTTCTGACGATTCGGGAATGGTTCCATTACGAAGACCTTGAGCTCGTTCGCGCTGTTCGCGAAAACGCTGATGGCCCGAATGAAACACGAGACCGAAGCATCGCAGAAGCACCGAACGTGCTCCTGCCAATATCCTTGGGAAGGTCCGCCGAACATGAGCGGACCGGTTCTGATGAAGCTGTAGCTGCTTTTATAGCGGATTACTCCGCCGCATTTGCACGGGCCAACAGAGAGCTGGACATCCATATGCAGACGGCGCCTACGCTCAGCCTTTTCGTCTTCTCGCTTTTGTTGCGCTTCCTGAAAAGAAATCTGCAAAGCGCGTGTTTCCTGAGCACTCAGGACCCTAACCCTACCTCCCGACCTTTCAAGAGCGTTCAGGCCGGACACTTTCTTTTCTCTCTAATCTCCTCATCATCAAACTCCTTATTATTCAGAAGCAATCAAAGCGGCCGCTCTGGTCGCGACCGAGACTACGGTCAAAATCGTCGCGCGGCGCTACATTGCCGAAGAACGGATCAAAGAACTCCAGTTGGCCACCAAGTCGATTTTCGGCAGGCAGAGAATCCGGCTTTGCAGCTTCCTCAGGAATCTTTTTTTCCTCGGACATACGTCCTCCCTTGCTAAGAATGTTAAAGGGCTACAAGTAGTATCTCCAGTATACCACTTCAAAAAACCACCCCTTTTGGGCAGCTTTTTGCTTTATTTGAGGCTTTTTTTCAACAATTCCGTCACTATCTGGGGATTAGCCTTGCCTTGAGTTTCCTTCATCACCTGTCCCATGAGGAATTTAAAAGCATTTTCTTTACCGGCACGATAATCGCTTACGGATTGTTCATTGGCCATAAGGACGCGCTCAAGCGCCTCAGCAAGCGCTCCTTCGTCGCTCACCTGGGTCAAATTGAGGCGTTCGATAATCTTCGAGGGATCATCCGTATCGTTACCGCTTGCCTGGTACATTTCTCCGAGCACTCTCTGGGCAGCACTCGAATTGATCTTCTCATCCGCGATGAACCCGATAAACTCGGCGTAATTCTCAGGAGTAATCGGCAGATCGCCAATTTTTTGTCCGAGGTTCTGCAGATGGCGGCGCACTTCGGTCAGCAGGTAATTAGTAGCCAGGCGCAACATCCGACCTTTCGGATCAGCGATTTCGCCAGACTGCTTTTTCTCTTCCAGTTCGCTCGCAACCGCTTCGAAATACTCGGAAAACTCTCTATCTTCACAGAGAATCACCGCATCATCATAAGGAAGAGCATACTGCGTCTTAAAACCGTTCGACTTTTGCCTGAGGCAGCTCGGGCAGGGACTGGCGCAGAGTTTCGAAGTATTCGGCCGTAAAAACAAGGGGTAAAATATCAGGCTCAGGAAAATATCTATAGTCGTGAGCGGACTCTTTCTTGCGCTGGGAAACAGTGCGTCCGGTATTCTCATCCCAGCCGCGGGTTTCCTGAATCACCTTTTCCCCTTTTTCTAGCACTTCTGTCTGGCGCTTGATTTCGTATTCGCAAGCCCGCTCTACTACCCGGAAAGAGTTGAGATTCTTGATTTCCACTTTGGTGCCAGAAAGGCGGTCAGCGCCTTCGGGATAGAGCGAGATGTTTACCTCGCAGCGCATCTGGCCCTTCTCCATGTCGGCATCGGACACTTCCAAATAGCGCAGAATCTGCTGAAGTGCCTGGCAGAAGGCCCGGGCTTCGGCGCCGCTTTCAAAATCCGGCTCAGTCACGAGCTCCATAAGCGGTACGCCGGCCCGGTTAAAGTCAACGAGCGTGCCGTCTTTCGCATGCGTGAGCTTGCCGGTATCTTCTTCCAGATGGATACGGGTGATACGGAAGACCCTCTCGCCGATGTTCATTTCGCCGGCTTCACAAAAGGGTTCGTCGTATTGGGAAATCTGATAGCCCTTAGGCAGGTCTGGATAAAAGTAGTTCTTGCGATCGAATTTGGCTCGTTCGCGCAGATGGCATCCAAGGGCCAGCCCCCGCGCGCTGCACGCTTTCAATAGCCGCCGCATTCGGCGTAGGCAAAGCACCGGGCTGCCCGGTACACACGACACAAATATGTATGTTGGCTTCCCGTTCCTCCCCGAGTCCATTTGGGCAGGAGCAGAACATTTTGGAAGCGGTCTTTAATTCAGCATGTACTTCCATGCCGATCACGGCTCGATATGTCATACGGTATTTCTAAGAGCTTTCAGCGCTCCCAAAACTGTTTTCTCCCCTTAGCGTAACATCCAAATCATCTGTCTCGCAAACCTCAGGAAATACTACTTGCTGGACAAGCATTTGGGCCACGGGAGTACCCTTGGAAATAGTCACCGGGGAGCCTGAGTGGTTTGCGAGGAGGATACGAAGCTCTCCCCGAAAGCCCGCATCAATAACTCCGCCAACACTCATAAGGCCTGTCTTAAGAGCAACGCCGGATTTATCCCATATAAGACCGGCGTACCCGTTCGGGATAGCAAGCGGACCATCCTTGGATGCTTCGCCGGTATGCTTTTTCTGTTTACCCGAGCCTGTTCCTCTCATTCTTCTTTGCTGTGGCACTTTGGTGGTCAGAGAAAAAGAAAACCCTCACACGCTCTTCCAACGCTCCTTTTTACGCCATAGCTCTGGGACTTGCGCTCTTTGTCATTCAGTTGCCGGGGCTGCGTTTTGCGCTTGCCTATGATACCCAGCGAGGCTTATTGCCCCAGATAGAAACTTTCGCCGAAGGTTTCGGCTCAAACGATCTGATCCTGGTTGATCGGGAAGCGACTGGCAATCCCTATGCCATGCTGACGGGACCAGCTAATTTTCTCTTTTCCGCAAACACCGTGTATTTCTTCAACCCAAACGATCTTGCGGCCATTGACACCAGCCGCTTCAACCACGTGTACCTTCTCACTCCGCAAGACAGCCTTGCCCGTTACAGCAGCGTGTTCGGGGAACGCATGGTTTTCCAAGGAAACGTCGTGTTTGAAACCGAAAATGTAGAGCCCGGAACCCTTGCCGATGCGCTTCAATTCCACTTTCCTCAGAAAGAAGTGCTCCGCATAGAAGATCTCCTCTTCCAAGTCTATTAGGCCAAGATATATTCGAGCGTTTCGCGCGCGGTCCGAGACCAGGAGAAACGCTTCAGTTCTTGGATGCCGCGCTCTACCAATTCGGAGCGCAGGGTCTCATCTTCGATGAGACGAATCATTTGCAACGCTAGGTCTTCGGTGTTCAATATATCGGCATAAAGAGCGCCCTGTCCGGCCACTTCCGACAGACTTGAATTACGACCGGTAATGACCGGGGTGCGACTGGCAAATGCCTCAAGAATAGGAAGGCCAAAACCCTCATAGAGAGAGGGGAAAACGAACGCGGAAGCTCCCTGATAGAGGGCGCGGACCTGATCGAAAGAGACGGCGCCTGGAAGCACGATCGCCTGATGTGCGACGCTCTCCCGAGCACGGCGTATGATTGATTGGGAAAGCCAAGCGGCTTCGCCGGCCAGTACGAGCCGGTAGTCCGGATATCGAGCGAAAACGCTTTCAAAGGCAGTGATGAGACGCTCCAGATTCTTGCGGGGCTGCAGCGCTCCTACGAAAAGAAAGTAACGTTTCTCCCTGACTCCAAAAGATTCGAGCTCTTTCGTCAGTTCCGGGGAGGGAAGACGTTTCTCCCAAAAATGTTCATCAAAACCGTGATGAATGACCCGGATGCGTTCGGGCGTTAGATGCGGGAAAGAGACAAGCAGATCGCGTTTGGTCGATTCGGAAATAGCAATAAGCTTATCAGCCCGGCGCACGACACGCTCTAGGAGCAAATTGAGCCGCAAACGATCGGGGCGAGGAAAAGTTTCGGGAAATTTTCGGAAAGCGAGGTCATGGATGGTCGCCGTCACTTCAATTCCCTTCGGCAAGAAGAAGGGCGCGGCCTGAATAGGCAGAAAAAGTTTGTCCGGGTGTACAGCAAACATCTCGGCAGCAAAACGCGTTTGCATCCAGGCAGGCGCAGGACCCAGGGAACGAACAGAATAATTAGGAAAAGAAGGTGGGGCTAATTCTGGATTAAACTGCCCCTTGTGGTAGAGAGAAAAACAGACTTCAGATGCAAGCGGCCCGAAATACTCAAGAAGCTGCTTCAGATAGACCCGGGTGCCGTCGATGCGGGCGTGGTCTAGATCGCTCGCCTGGATGGCCACCTGCATAGGACGAAATTTAGGAAAAGAACGCGACAAGACCGTCGAGTGGGACTTCTTGATTTTCGGCAGCAGATCGCTCCTTTATTTCAACTATCCCCTCTCCGGCCCGTTTGCCCACGACAACGCGGTACGGGATACCAAGGAGGTCCGCATCGGCAAACTTCTCGCCGGCCGAAACCTCTCGATCGTCAAACAACACTTCAATGCCAGCCTGGGTAAGATTTTGATAGAGGGTCTCTGCTAAAGCATCCTGTCCGAGAGAAAGCAGTTGCATTCGAAACGGAGCGACCGCTTCGGGCCAGACGAGACCTTTCTCGTCTGCTAATTTTTCCACGATCACCCCCATTACCCGCGTAATCCCGATGCCGTAAGAAGCAAGATAGGGAAACCTCTGCGCTCCTGCGGCGTCGGTAAAGCGGACATTCATTTGCTCGCTTTTCTCCGTGCCGAACTTGAAGATATTTCCCACTTCGGCACTCGTGACTGGAGAGAGGTCTGACGGGTCAATACCCATCTCGCTTGCGGCAGCCTCCAACACCTCCGCATTGACCGCGACACTGCGATCGGCATTCACGTACAACGTATCCTCGCCTGCTTCACAAATCGTTTGGAATTCGTGGCTGAACTTCGTGAACGCACCGCCGGAAGCAAACGTCATATAGGTCTCGCTTCCGATGCCGAGGCGTTCATAAATCTTCTGGTACGCTCCGATCACTTGTTCGTAGTACTGGTTCATGTCTTCTTCTGTCGCGTGGAGCGAGTACATATCCTTCATAACGAATTCGCGCCCGCGCAGAATGCCGCTCTTGGCCCGCAGCTCGTTTCTCAGCTTGGTTTGGAATTGGTAGACGCTTACGGGTAGGTCTTTGTAGCTTGCGATGAACTGCTGCATCATCTCGAGCACCGCCTCCTCATGGCTCCATGCAAGACCCAGCTCCGTACCGTCCTGAAGTGCAGTCTTAAACCACACGTCTACCTCCTCATCTCCCCAACGGCCGGTAGTTTCCCACGTTTCTTTGCGCTGCAGATTCGTCATGATGAGTTCCTGGCCACCGATAGCGTTCATCTCTTCGCGCACCACTTTTTTAATATTCTCGAGCACGCGCAGGCCGAGCGGCGTATAGGCATACACTCCAGCCATTACCTTGTATACAAAACCGGCCCGGACCAGGAGTTGGGCATTACGGCTCACTTCATCCTTGGGAGCGGTTTTCTGGGTACGCGTGAAAAGCTGTGATTGGCGCATGCTGGCAAAAAGAAAACAGGGTTATGGTCCCATGATACGGGAGCCAAAATGCCCTGTCAAAAGCCAAAATTGTATCACCTTAGAAGGTGACGGGAATTTTCATCTCACGACCCTCTCTCAGTACGAGAAGGTCAGCCGTATCACCAATGCTTAAACGCGCTAAAAGAGATGGGAGGGGCGTATCCAGATTCACTTCTTGACCCCCCAACAGCGATGACAATATCCCCGGCTCGCAGTCCCGCTCGCGCGGCCGGACTGTCAGCTAGTATCGCAAGTCCGGTACGGCCAGAGGGAGAATAAATAAGGGCGCCGCGGTCACGATTGAGCGCATGCCCCAAAGCATAGGCCTTGGTAATCGGCAGATAGTAAACTCCGAGCACGGCGCGCTTTTCGAGCGTCCCCTGCCAATGCTCGGGTATAGGAGCTTCTCACGACATTCGACGGAATGAGGAACGGCGTTTCGACGTTATCTAAGAGAAGGGCGCCGACTAGGCCTACCATCTCGCCGTTATAGCCTACCGCCGGACCGCCGACAAAATCCTGCGAGACCTGCAAATCCATATCGAAGACGCCTTCCCATTTCTCGGAAGAGGAAACGGTTTTGCCGGCTAGATTGAAGGTG
Organism: Candidatus Moraniibacteriota bacterium; assembly: GCA_037201605.1. Classification (GTDB taxonomy): domain Bacteria; phylum Patescibacteriota; class Minisyncoccia; order Moranbacterales; family UBA1568; genus UBA1568. The sequence goes on from JBBCGM010000008.1 coordinate 22,169, forward strand.
CGGTTGAGATTGCCAAGCACTCCCACGGAAAGGCCGTTTTGGTATTCGGCTGCGCTGTTGCCGATGACAATTAGCCGTTTGCCAGTCCGGGCATCATCCGAATTGGCAAGCGCGATAGCCGGAACACTTACGCCGTCACTCAGGTGAAAATAGGCCAGATTGGTCAGACGATCAAAACCGACGAAGCGCGCAGGCGCACTCTTGCCATCAAAGAGGAGAACGGTAAAAGAAGTATTCTCGCTTACGGGCCTCCTCATTCGCGTAGGTGACAATAAGTCCGTCGTTGGTCAGAAGAACGCCGGTACGCGTGACCACGGTGCTACTGGCGGCTGCTGCGAGCGACTGGGAAACGGATACGATATTCACGACGGCAGTTGCCGGCTGCGCGACGATCTTCTCTACGGAATCATCCTCGCGTACCACGACCTGCTCGGTCTTGTTGATAATAGTGGTGCGTTCGGAAAGTTTGCCAAGCCAATTCGTTCCGGAAAAAAAGCGCGAGACGGAAAGGGTTGGCAAGACGAAGCGGTCAAAAATAACCCCTCCCAAACCTCCCAAGACGAAGATCAGGATGCCGAGGAAAAAGAGTTTGAGAATCTGGCGCACGAAAGAAGTCATAGAGAGAGGCTTACCTTACAGAGTATTCTTTTACCATATTTTTTTCCTTTTTGCAAGGATTAGGCCAGGATCTGCCAAGGCGTGCTAGCAAGCAAAAGCAGCATGAGGATAAATAAGAAGCTGACTCGAAAGAGCGCCCTCTTGAGGGGAAAGCGACTTACGGAAGGAATCAAACGCGATTTCCCAGGCAATGAAATAGAAAATGGCGGCCAGCGCTCCGGTCGTCAGGAAGCCGAAGGGCCAGAAACTCATGGCCCAAGACAGTTCGCCCATCATGAGACCCAGGAGAGCGCTGTAGAGGCGTACCCGCTCTTTGTTGTGCGGTTCGACATCGATGAACGTGTCGTAACTCGTAAGCGTCGTGCCGAGAAAAAAGAGGAGCATAAGTCCCCAGAGCGGAAAAGAAAAATTCAGGTAAAAACCGTAGGCGCTGGAAAAGAAGAAGAACAGGGCCGCCATGGCTGCCGTACTGACAATCGCCTGAGCGGTCTTGTCCTGGGGCGCATGACGGAGGCGGTAAATACCCAGGAGGGAAAAATAGAACATGCCCGTGCAAAGCAGAATGAGCGTCTGCTGTTCTCTCTCGGTTTCCACGAAAGAGAGAAGGGTGGGCGACGTCAGAGCAAGCAGTCCGGGCAGGTAGGCATCACTCCACCTCTTGGTGAGACGCTGTACGGCTACCGCTGACACAACTACGAGGGGTACGATGGCTAAAAGATACCAGCTCCAGCTGGGCGTTACGGGATTGAGAACTACTCCCTGCAAACCCAGAAAAAATATAACGGACCAGAAAAAAACGGAAAAATGGAAGACCATAGGAGAGGTGAAGAAATCGATACCTCCCCTATGCTACCACATTCGAAAAACTTACGAAGCGTCGCGTTCGGTAAGCGTCAGCATGAGGTCTTTCGTTTCCCCTTTGTGCCAGACTTTCAAGCGAATCTGTTGCCCAGCGGTGAAGCGGTCGAGAACACTCGTCAGGGGATGATCGGCACTAATCTTCGTACCTTCGACTTCCAGAATCACGTCGTTTTCTACCAAACCGGCTTTATCGGCCGGGGAACCAGGAATCACCGCGAAGTCCGTCAGATTCTGACCGCGCAAGAGAAGCGCTCCATAGTTGTAGGGAAGTTTGGCCTGTTCTTGCAGCTCATCGTCTACCAATACATAACGCACGCCAATATAGGGCGTGCTGATTTTCCCGGTTTCTTTGACCTGAGTCACCTTGTTCTTTACCTGGTTGATAGGGAGAGCAAAACCGATATTCTGCGCGCCCTGAGCCACTGCCACATTGACACCGATAACGCGTCCCTGGATATCGAAGAGTGGACCGCCAGAATTGCCGGGATTGATAGCCGCGTCCGTTTGAATAATGCCTGCCAGTTCTTCTTCCTGGCCATACGGGGATCCAGCCGAAACATTGCGCTGCAATCCGGAAATAATACCGCGAGAAACGGAGTTAGCGAATTGACCGAGCGGATTGCCGATAGCCACAACGGTCTGCCCGACCTTGAGAGCATCGGAGTCGCCAAATGAAAGAAAGGGGAAACCAGAACCCTCCACCTTGAGAATGGCAATATCATTGACCGGATCACGAGCCAGTACCTTGGCTTCATATTCCTTGCCTTGGGCGGTCACGACCGTGTATTCGGCGTCCGCATCGGTCACCACATGTTTGTTTGTCACGAGCATGCCATCAGCCGAAACGAAAAAGCCCGAACCGCTTCCCACCTGTTGTTTCTCCGGCTGGGGAGTATCCGACGGAGTCCCTGGCGCCTGGTTGGGAAAGGAAAAAGGGAAGAAGAATGGGAGACTGCCGAAAGGAGAAGCGCTGGGAGGCGTCACTTCCTTTCTTATAACAATACTCACGACCGCAGGGGTACTTTTCCTCGACGAGTGCGGTAATAGTAGTATCGTTTTCGGCCACCGATGCCGCAGGTTTACCGGCATTAGTTCCCTCTTCTGCGGATTGAGGCTCCCTGCCCGATAGAGATGCGAGTCCGGGCAAACTGTCGAGGTGACTGCCTACCGCTCCACCCAAGATACCGAAACAAAAAGCGAGACCGAGAAAAAGGAGGGTCTTGGAACGCTCTTTATGAACCGAGAGATGCGACGTGGGAAGCGAAGAATCGAGAGGCGAAACGTCAGAAGAATGAGGAAAGAGAGAAGGCATACGAAAAATATCATTGATTAAAACAGGAAGAGGGGATCCCCTGTCTCGCTTTCGTACACCTTTTTTTCAAATTCTCCCAGTTCCTGGTCGCGGAAATCAGCACGCACTTCATCCTGACTCCAGCGGTATTCCGGGCTTAAGACGAGAACGTGCATTCCCTGCACTTTCTTCTTGAACCAATCTCCAAAATCAGCCTTGCGGGCAAAAATCTGACTTAGGCGATACAGTACGGTGCCATTCTCGTTCTTGGTTTCTTCCACCAAAACGATGTGATAGCCAAGGACGCTTTCTACGATGCTTCCGGGCGTACCCACTTTCTGCAGAGGAAGCGCCGTCTGGAGCTCGGGTGCCAGATCTTCGAGCCGGAACCATCCCAGCGCGCCGCCTTCCGAAGCGGTTTGACCTTCCGAATACTGCCTTGCCACATCAGCAAAGCTTTTACCGGAAGCAAGCTCTTTGGCAGCCTCCTCAATACGCTCTTTGCTTTGGTCAGCCGCTCCTTGCGTCTCCTGCTTAAATACTGCCTGCAGCTTTTCCTGATACAGGCTCGGCGCGACTACCTTTTCTTCAAAATCGGCTAGGCTCCAGCCATACAGACGGCCAAGATCGGATGTAACTGTGTCCTTCGTCCCGTATTCAGCAAGGGTACGTTCCACGCCCTGATGCGCTTCATCGGGCGTCACGCGGATGCCGTATTGTCGGCCAAGCGCCACACTCGCTTTGTCCTCAATCATCTTATTGAAAATCTCTTTTTCTTTTACCTTCAGACGTTTCTCGCCATCCGCAGTCGAGAAATCCACTCGGAGGCCGATCTGGGAAAAGTCCTGAGTTTCATAAAAACGGCGGACGGCCACGACATTTTCTATGAGCTCGCGTTCCGTGATTACTCCGCCGCGCAGACCGATCAGCGCAACCGGGTAGGGAAAGCGCTCCATCGACTTATCGAAGCGCGCTGAATGACCACGCGGTACCGCATAGAAGAGCACGAGGCTCACCGTAAAGAGCAAAACGATGAGGGCCAAAAGTCCCCAGAAGGCGGCCTTCCATGGGACGCGAGGCAGCGTGCTTTTCCGAAAAAGATTTCTGAAAGATTGTGTGAAACGCATACGTACCTTTTGGTTAGCGATTGGAGAAGAAGAGATTCCACCACTTCTGATAGATAGGGAGGTCCCCCTGGGGAATCGGTATTTTCTACTGCCGGTCCCGCCGACTCGACCGGACGCTGGAGAGATTCTTTGACTCCCAGTACCGTCTCGCCCGCCTTCCGGAGATCCAGCTTGTCCTTGGCTTCCTGCTCCTGATATTCCTGGGAAGAATAGTAGGTCACGTGCTCCGAGAGGGTCTCATTCTCCTGGCGAATGAGACTGGCCTGTTCCTGAAGCACGGCAATATCTGACTTGATGCGCTCGTTGCGCTGGAATTGGCGGAAAGAAGCATAGCCGCTCGCTCCCACCAGCACCGCGAGAAAGAGCAAGAGCAGCAAAAGCGTCAGCCGCTTCTTTTTCTTCATACGCTCTGATCCCTTATTAATAGAGGAAGAAAGGAGCAAACAGAAAAGCAATCATGGAAAGAACCACGAGAACAGAAATGACTACCCAAATTTTTGAGGCGCGCTTATGCCATTTGTTGAAGCTCATAAGCGTATTCTAGCAAATGAGCGCGCGCTCTACAATCCAGAACATTACTCCTCGGCGCGTTGCGGCACTGCCTTTTTGATCAGTTCGCGCAATTCGGTCACATTCACATCGGGACGCTTACGCAGAGGCTTGAATTTCTTGGGTTCAATATTACGTACCTGTGAAAGGGACATCGGAGCCTCTTCTGAAGCGTAGGCCGCCGGCTGCATGCGCCTGGGCTGCGGCACATGGGTATGCGAAGAGGATTTTTGCGTATTGTTTTCGGCCCGCCCTTCCAACCGCAGTTTTTCCTTCGCGGTCCGCTCGCTGATAATCGCGTAGACAATCCTTACAAAACGTCGGACGGGTTCCATCCGGCTTGAAAGGCACCTCGATAGCCGTACCACAGGTAGCGCACTCGGCCGCGTACAGCTTGCGCTCTTCCTGCTTTTCTTCCGCTGAAACCACCGGCTTTTCCTGAACAATCGCTTCTGCATCAGATGGAGAGATCGGTGACTCTGCTGCCGGGCGGGGTTTTGGAGCAGCTGTTCTTTGCGGCTTCTGAGCAGTCTGCGGATTTTCACGCCTCACGGGCGGCTTGGGAGGACGCGGGCTTTTCGCTTCGTTTTCGTTACCAAAGCGCTGTACCGGTTTCTTGGCCAGTGCCTCCAACTCTTCCGGCGAGAGCATGCCGCTCCAGCGGCGGATCTTGTCTTCCACATCCTGCTTACTCGAAGCGTAGCGTTCACGCGAAACGGCAATGATCTTGTCATCATTGCCGGCGTCTTCGAGCTTAATAGGCGGGAGCGTCGTAGCGCTAAAAGCATCCCCCGCGATGCCGTCGATCATGAGCTTGAGATAAATCTGGTACTTCGGCAGATTGACCAGGTCATTGGCGACGAAGACCGGCTCGAATTCTTTTTCCAGAAATTCGGCGTCCATGGCGCCCACGCGGAACGTTACGATACTGCCGGCGTTACCGAAAATAGCATCTCGCACCCGCTCATCGATCTGGGTAACGTACTGGTTGGCAAGGGTGAGGTTCAGGCGGTATTTGCGGGCCTCTGAAAGGATATTGGCAAACGACTCAGTCGCGAAGTTCTGAAACTCGTCGACATAGAGATAAAAGTCTTTGCGCGTTTCTTCCTCGATATCCACGCGGGCCATGGCAGCGAGCTGAATCTTGGTAATCATCATGGCGCCCAAAAGAGCGCTGTTGTCTTCACCCATGCGCCCTTTTGAGAGGTTCATGATGAGAATCTTGCGCTCATCCATGAGTTTGCGCACATCGAATGAAGAAACCGGCTGGCCGACGATGTTGCGAATGAGGGCGCTCGAAAGGAACTGGCCGACTTTGTTCTGAATTGGCGAGATGACTTCCTGCAATACGCGATCGTTCCACTGGGTGAATTCATCCACCCAGAAACTGCGCACTACCGGATCGGTAATTTTTTCCACGACGCGCTCGCGGTAGGACTTGTCGACCAAGATGCGTGTGACTCCCAGAAGGGTTGAGCCCGGATATTCCAGGAGTGCCAGAATGGCGTTGCGCAGGATATATTCGAGGCGCGGACCCCAGGAATCCGCCCAGATCTTCTTGAACACGCCGACCAGACCGGAAGCCACCAGGTGGCGATACTGCGTGTCCACTTTTTCCATCACGTTAAAAGCAACCGGGAACTCCTGGTCCGCCGGATTAAAATAGATGACGTCGTTAATACGCGAAGCAGGAATGGCCTTGATGAGCTTCTCAGCCGTGTCGCCGTGCGGATCTACAAAGGCGATGCCGTGGCCCTTTTGGATATCCTGGATAGCCAGGTTTTCCAGCATGTTCGTCTTGCCCATGCCGGTCTTGCCGATAACGTACATGTGGCGCCTTCGATCATCGGTCTTGATACCGAAAACCCGCTCCTGATTGCGGTAGTTGGTCTTGGCAAAAAAAGTGATTTCGTTTGGATCTTCCATAGTACGTTACTCGATAGGCAGGTTGCTCGGAGCGCCGCCGCGCTTGGCCGCCACGCGCGAAAGGGACGGGGCTACGATCGCCATGTCAGGGATATGGAATATGGTGGCCAGTTCTTCAATGCTGAAGTGGAGAACATTTTCGGCGGGATAGGTGCTCCGCAGACGGAAGCGGTTCAGAATACGACGCTGCATGTAGCGCAGGCGCGGACCGACCAGCACGTAATGAGCTTCGGTCTTGGTAGGATTATAGAGTTTGACACTGTTTAGGCTTTGGTCATTAAACTGCTTGATAGCACCGATAATCGAAGAAACTCCAGTGGATTTTGCAAACCCCTCGTTGCGCCCCACGTAGACGTAACGCATCTTGGCGCGGAACATAATCTTGCTCATATTGGCCTCGATCGCCTTGAGTATCTCGCGCTGGCCGAGGGTCAGCTTGAATTCCAGCGGCTGCTCATTTTTCTTTTCTTCCTTCTTGGCCTCTTCGCTGCTCTGACCCAGATTGATGATGAAAAAGAGGAGGTTCACAAACCCATCGAGCAAATGTTCCAATATCCCCGGGCTGTGCGGCTTTTCCCTGCCCAAGAGCTCATCTACTGCCTGCATCCCGGTCTTGTACCAGCTTTCCTCTTCCGGCGCGATGATGTACTGAAGCAGCATGTACTGGCCCGGGCCAGCCTTACTCATAGTCTCGATAAGCGCCGACAGCGGGTCAACCATTTTGCCGGTCACCGATTCTTCGAAGTACTTATAGGTACGGATCGGATAGGCATCAGGCTTCACGAATTCAAAATCCGTCCCCCACACGTTCCAGTCTTTATTGGGTGCCGTGCGCGGAATACGGTCCATATAGTCCTCGACCTCGACGATCTCCATAGTCGGGTACTGGGCATAGAACTGCGCTTCGACTAGATTGCGGAATGATTTCTGCGTACGGATGTAAAAATGCACTTGGCCTTCAAGGCTCGCCACTTCCAAGGAAAAGGTAGCCTGATAGTGGCCCTTGATGACGTGCTCGACGGTGGTAGCGCTTTGCTTGGCACCCGCAATACCCGCAAAAACCGATTCCATCGGCAAAGGACTGGCCTCAATCTCGCGCGGCGGAATAAGTTCCAAGAGTACGAACTGGAGTCCGGAAGCGTATTTGTTCCAGACATGCGGATACCACAGCAGTTTGAAAATGAAATAGAAGAGCGGCGGCAGTATGAGAAACCAGAAAAAAGAGAAAAACCAAAAAACGCCGCCAAAGGCCGCCAGCGCATTGGAAAGGCTCTCTTGTAAAAGACTCAGGGTATTCATGGGGATCAGGTTCGTTGACCTTGGAGAAAGCGGGACTGAGGGGTCCAGACTCTTCTATTCTATACCGAAAGCCGCCTAGCGGGAAAGCGGGCGGCTCGGGATTTATTTCTTGAGCGTATAGGTATTGCGACCGACACGCGTGAAGAAGGAGTTCAAGTTGATAATGATAGTGGACTTCTTGACCTGGCGCACCTTGAGCACTTCGTCAACGATAGCGTCCTTGGTCATCGGCTCGCCGGCGCGCGTCAGGATTTCACGGATGACATCTTTGACGGTGCCACGCTTGTAACCCCAGTCGGCGAGTGCGTACATACCGCGGCCTACAAGCACAAAGCGATCGTCCTTGATGAGCTCGTTATGCACCGTTTGCGGATGGCTCTTCTTGGATTTCTTGCCGTGCAGACCATGCTCGTCGATCAGCTTGGCGATCTCGCGGAAATGCAGCGGTTTGCCAATAGTCTTCAGAACCAGGTACGCCTTCTCGCGAGTACCACGCGGACGCACGTCATTCCAATGATCCAACCCCCACTTGGAGTAGACGTTCTGGCGAATGCCGCGAGCGGCAGAGAGGTAGTGGAAAAAGTCTTCTTCGGTAATCGGAAACTCGATTTTTTCCTGAGAACGCTGGTAGAGGTCTTCACCGGGCAGCACTTCGCGGGCGTCAGCGAGCACCTGTTCGGCCGCCTGCTTCACCGCTTCCAGCTTATCGAGAGAAGCGCTCTTCAGACGATAGAGACGTTCGGTGTGTTCGCCGGGTTTTTCGGGAATAATATTGTTCAAAGCGTCCAGGAAAACGAGCAGCGCCCCTTCTTCCTTCTTCCCCTGCTCAGCCGTCAAGTGACTGACCAAGTGATCGGCGCGCATGAGGCCATTGTGCTTTTTGAGCGCGGCTTCTACCAAGCGTCCAGCAGGCTCCAGGTCCGTACTCTTTTCAAGCGCCTTGGTAAGCTGCCCGAGAGCGCTCGAGATTACCTGGCGCACACGCTCGCGCGTAATACCGTAGAGCTTCCCGATCTCTTCGAGGGTTTGAGGCGCATCGGTTGTGAAACCATAGCGGGCACCCAAGATCTCGCGAGAGCGCTCGGGGATACCCTGGAAAAAATGCTCCAAAAGGACCGAGAAAGAAGGCTCGGAAACATGTACCTTTTCGGACTTCTTGGTAGCGACGGACTTGGCCATAGGATTACGAGGTTTTTAGGACAAATAGTTCTCCCGGAGGATTAAGCCATACTACCGCACATTATGCCTTTTTGTCAAGAGGTTGGGGCCGAGCGGTATTTGGGAGCTTTTTTATCCAGCCAGAGCACACCAGAATATGCCTCCTGTTGCTTGTCAAGTTTTTTTTTACTATACTTTTAATGTGCTGCCGTATTGGCAGCCAGAAATACAAATATGCATTCTTCCGATCCTACATTGTCCCCTACGGACCCTATCGAAAACGAAGCCGACCGCACCCAGAAGATCCAGGCGCTCCGAGACATGGTGCTGAGTGCCGAGCGCACGATTCAAAGCGCCAAAGCCATGCTGTTACAGCTCGAGGGCAAGAAAAAACTGGGCCGGCCGAAAAAAAGCGATGCTTCCGAAGGCGAGCGCGTGATAGAGGGCACCTTTGACGGACAGCTCATGTTCGGTACGGACGGCAAACAGTATCCGGTCCCGGCCAACTACGCTTCGAAATCCAAACTCGTTGAAGGCGACCATCTGAAGCTGACCATCACGCCGGAAGGCACATTTCTCTACAAGCAGATCGGCCCGCTCGAGCGCAAGCACGCTATCGGCATTGTTTCCCAAGATGAGAGCGGCAATTATTATGTCGTAGCCGACGGACGCCCCTACCGCATTCTGCTCGCCTCCATCACCTATTTTAAAGCGACTCCCGGCGACGAGGTGGCCATTGTCTTGCCACGGGACCTGGAGGCTTCCTGGGCGGCTATCGAAAACATTATTCAGAAAGGGGCCGATTCCGACTGGGCCAAGAGCTATGCCCAGGCCGTCGAAGAAAACAGCGTGGTCAACAGCTGGAAGAAAGATCTCACCCTGGATGAAGAAGCAGCGCCCGCCCAGCCAGGCGAAGTTTCCGTCCATGCAACCGATGCTTCGAAAGAGGATCGTTCAGCCCTCCTGGATGCCTGGGTGCGCGATATGGAGGAAATTGAAAAAGAAATTAAAAAGCAATAAAAAATCCTATGGATTACTCAAGCGCTCCCGCCGCGCCTCGTGCTCTTGGCAGTAAGAAAGATTATCTCTTGGGCCTGGTGGCCGGGCTTATTATCGGACTCTTGTGTCTCCCTATCCTCAAAAGCGCGCAGCCTGCGCTGTATGAGCGTCTCTGGATTTTTGTCGTACCCTTCTTCGCGCTTGGCGTACCCATCGGACTCATTGTCGCTTCCTGGATCGCTCGTTTTGTGTCGCTCGTCTGGCAGCTGGCCAAATTCCTGGTCATCGGCGCTATGAACACCTTGGTCGATCTGGGCGTTTTGGCTTTTATCACGGCTGTGACCGCAGGCGCCACCCTTTCGTCAGATCACACCTGGTTTACCGCAGCCACCCTCGTCGTTACCTATTACTCGCTCTACAAGGGTATCTCGTTTATCATCGCGAACATCAATAGCTATTTCTGGAACAAACACTGGACCTTCCACAGCCGCGAAACAGAGAAAGCCTCTACCCAATTTCTCCAGTTCTTCCTGGTCAGCATCATCGGCTTTGCCGTAAACGTCGTGGTGGCATCAGCCATTTTCACCTCTTTCGGTTCGAACGGTTTGTTCTCGGTAGCGCAGTGGGGACTGATCGGTGCCGCCTGCGGCAGCGTGGGCTCGCTTATCTGGAACTTCATCGGCTACAAGTTCTTCGTCTTCAAGAAATAGAGTCTTTTCCGAAAGCGCCCTGGGCGTCCAAGGCGCTTTTTTTCTTGGTCCAAAAAAGCTATACTGCAATCTACTGCCTTCTTGTTTGATCCGCTATGACCACCGCCCTCTACCGCAAATACCGCCCGCAGCTTTTCTCTGAAGTAGTGGGTCAGACCGCTGTCGTGACGACGCTTACGAATGCCCTGCGGCTTGGCAACATCGGCCACGCCTATCTTTTTACCGGTCCGCGCGGCACTGGCAAGACCACGCTCGCGCGCCTGTTCGCCAAGGCGGCCAACTGCCTGGACCGCAAAGGCTCCGAACCCTGCGGAAAATGCCGCCACTGTATTCTGGTTCAAGAGGGGCGCTCACTCGATATCATGGAAATCGATGCCGCCTCGCACACGGGCGTCGACAACATTCGCGAACTGCGCGATACCATCTCTTTGCCGCCGGCCGTCGGCCCCTACAAGATCTTCATCATCGACGAGGTGCACATGCTCTCCTCGGGGGCTTTTAACGCACTTCTCAAAACCCTCGAGGAGCCTCCGGCTCACGCCATCTTCATTCTCGCCACCACCGCCCTCCACAAGGTACCTGATACGGTCCAGTCGCGCTGCCAGCGCTTCGACTTGTCGCGTTTCCCTGAGACCGTTATCGAAAAAAAGCTCGCCGCGATCGTCAAGGCAGAAAAGATCAAGATCGAACCAGAAGCCCTTCACTTGATTGCAGGAGCCTCCGAGGGCGGCATGCGCGATGCCGAATCGCTTCTTGCTCAGATAAGCTCCCTCTCAGATACCAAGATCACCGCAGAGCAGGTAAGCGAAGTGCTTGGGAGCGGCGAACACGAAAGTTTTTACGGACTCTTGGCGCTCCTGCATAACGGCAAGCTCTCGGAAGCGCTCAGCACCGTAAATACCCTGGCTCAGGACGGTCGTGACTTTTCCGCGTTTCTCCTCGGCTTCCTCCACTACGGACGCGATCTCCTCATGCTCTCTGCCGGCGGAGAAGAAGAGGCTCTGGCAAGTCAAAACGCTTTTACCCCTGAAGCGCTCGAGCAGGCCAAACAGCTTGCCCAGCGCTACCAACCCGGCATATGGGTTGGAGTACTCGAAATCCTCCAAGAAGCCCTGACGCGCAGCAAAAGCGCGCTCATTGCCGAACTGCCGCTGGAACTCGCACTGGTCAAAATTTTCACTCTTTTCCAGCCCGAAACGGCATCTCTCTCAAAGCCGGACGATAACGCGCCATTACCGCCCAGTGCACCATCGAGTCACACTCCTACCGAGAAGTCCAAGCCCGTCGAAGTAGTGCAAACGCCTCAGGCAACCAAAGAAGCGTCTGCTGTAAATGCAACTGAGTTGCAAAAAGAAATTGTGCCGAAAATCCTCGGTTTTGACCTCTCGCGCGTGCACGACGCTTGGAATGACATTCTGGCCACTGCCCGGGAATTGAACGCTTCGCTCTCGCTTGCCCTCTCGACCGCCCGCCCCTTCGCCATCGAGGAGGACACCATCCGCATCGCGGTACGCTACCCCTTTCACAAGGAGCGCCTCGACGACCCGGCTAACCAATTGACTCTCCAGGAAGCCTTTGATAGGATTCTCGGGTCAAAAATGCGCCTCGAGATTGTGCTCGAGACGGAGCAAGTGACAGAGAAAGCGAAAAGCAATAATCCCCTGGTAGATCAAGCGCTCTCGCTTCTCGGCGGACGCATCGCCGCATCCTAGAGACTCTGGGCCGTCGCCAAGCGGTAAGGCAACGGGTTTTGGTCCCGTCATGCGCAGGTTCGAATCCTGCCGGCCCAACTATTGACCTGTAGCCCCTTTGGGGCTATTTTTATTTGTTCTAGTTCATTTCCATCTTTGGAGAAGTCGCCATGGGAGTTCAACCTCGTGAAATTGAAATTGGACCTACAACCCTCGAAACACGTCAAGCTCGAACATTTCACTTCGACGAAGTGATCCATAAAGGTCCCGTCTTTGCCATCAGTTTTGTGAAGGAACCTTCAGATGAAGTGGTGAACAATCTCTGGGATGCAGACATCGGTATTCGCCGGTTTTTGGGCGCTATTGGTAAAGAACCCGTCCTTCTGCAGAATTTATTCTTTATCTCAATTGCGCATCATACTATTACCGTGATTGCTCAGTTAGAGGCCTGGGATATACTTCAAAAACTCTTTCTTACACTCTTCGATCTGATGCTTCCATTTGAGGAGACTATTGGTCAATATGGCTAGAATAACCAACCTGCCAGCGGAAAATCTGCTTTGGCGGGTTTTCTGTTTTTATCCAACAAGGCTTACGCTTCCACAATCACTTCAAAGCCGCCATAGGCCATGCGTTTCATATCAAACGGCATAGGCTTGTCCTTGTACTTGGCCATCGTTTCATCCATTTCTTTCATGACTTTGGCATTCACCTGATCGCGATGCTTACGGGACTTGTAAACGATATAAGAGAAAATGACCACCTCGCTCGGCTTCGTCTTGGCCATCTTTGGGAAAGTAAAGGTAATCCATTTTGGCTTCTTGTCTTCCAAGACGCACTCTTTGTATTCGAGCGCCCCGTGCTTGCGCCAGACAACGGCTCCCTCTTTGGCCATTTGGCGATAGGCCGGCAAGAGCTTCTTAGACACCGAGAGTACGAATCCGTCTACATAGGTAGCCATACGACTTATTACTTATGATTAAAAATCTTTCCCATGAAATTTCTTGATTGCTAGGCGTTCGACATCAATGTCTTCGAGCGCACGGACGTTCACGGCACTCATCAGTTTCCCTTCGGCTCCTTCAGCTTCCGAATAGACTTGAACGCCGCAGGTGGGACAAAAGAGATGGCGGATGGCCTTTTTGTTGAACCGGTATTCCGATTGACTATCGGCTCCCGAGAGGACCTCAAGGCTTTCACGAGGCACGAAAACTAAGAGCAGGCCCTTTTTCGCACAGTAGGAACAGTTGCATTCCAGGACTTCACGGATATCGGTCTCGACTTTGACTTTCACGTGGCCGCAGTGGCAGCCACCGGTGTAAAGAGGCATGGAACGGTATTTTTCAATTTAGCACTGCTTTAGTATATCATCTCCTTGAGACCTCTGTACAAGGAAAGTTCCCTGTTTCATAATAAAAGCATCCTTTTCCCTTCTTGGAGAGCTATGAGCGTATTTGAGCAAAAGGCGAGACAAATACTCGGCAAGGCGGATATCGAAATTGGCGGCAATCAGCCATGGGACATGCAGGTGGGCAATCCTCGCCTCTATTCACGTATATTGCGCCAAGGGTCCATCGGCCTAGGAGAAGCCTACATGGACGGCTGGTGGGACGCAGAGGCACTCGATCAATTCTTCGATCATCTACTTCGCACCAGGATCAATCGGCGAGAGCCTTGGCTGCAGAAATGGCTACTGACCACGCTTGCCACCCTCACCAATCGCCAATCATTCGCTCGCGCCTTCCAAGTGGGCGAAGAGCATTACGACCTGGGAAACGATCTCTACGAGGCGATGCTCGATCCGACGCTTGCCTATACCTGCGGCTACTGGAAGGACGCCAAAACCCTTGAGGAAGCGCAAATCGCTAAGATGGACCTCATCTGCCGCAAGATCGACCTCCGGAAAGGCCAGACCGTGCTCGATATCGGCTGCGGCTGGGCGAGCTTTGCGAAGTTTGCAGCCGAGCGCTACGGAGCGAAAGTCGTCGGCACCACGGTTTCCAAAGAGCAGGTGGTGCTTGCCCGCAAACGCTGCGAAGGCTTACCGGTCGAAATCCGCCTAGAAGACTACCGTGATACCAAGGGCTCGTTCGATCACATCGTTTCCATCGGCATGTTCGAGCAAGTGGGCTACAAGAACTACGAGGTATTCATGCGAAAGGCGGCCTCGCTCCTCAAAGAGGAAGGGTTGTTCCTTCTCCATACCATCGGCGGGAACCGCTCAGAAGTGCGTACGGATCCCTGGATCGACCGCTACATATTCCCGAACGGGATGCTGCCCTCTATCAAGCAGATCGGCGCGTCTCTCGAGGACGTATTCGTTATGGAAGACTGGCACAACTTCGGAGCCGACTATGACAAGACGCTCATGGCGTGGCACGCCAACTTCCAGGCGGCCTGGCCCACGCTCGCCCCAAAGTACGGCGAGCGCTTCAAACGCATGTGGGAATACTATTTGCTAGCTTGTGCCGGATCGTTCCGGGCGCGCAAGAATCAACTCTGGCAGATTGTACTTTCTAAACGCGGCGTCCCGGGCGGCTATCGTTCACTCCGGTAGGCGGTCTTTGACCGAGGTATAAAAAACGCCTATACTGAAACGTGCTCTTTCAGAGTAGCTCTTAAGCAGTAAGAAAAATAT